>CAVWAI010000011.1:0-106672 GCA_963752725.1 uncultured Gammaproteobacteria bacterium | reverse complement strand
TATTTTTTGACATATTCTCTTAATGTAGATACATATAATAATTAAAAATGCATACTAAATGTATTGTAAGGGATCACCATGGCTAAACTAGTACTCAGCTTAGACGGCAACTTTGTAAAAGAATATGATGTCGATAAGGAAACTTTAACTATCGGGCGAAAACCTGGTAACGACATACATATCGATAACCTTGCAGTCAGTGGTGCGCACGCAAAAATACTCACTATTCTCAATGATTCCTTTATTGAAGACCTCGGCAGCACCAACGGTACCTTTATTAATGGTAATAGAATCACCAAACATGCACTTCAAAACGGTGAAAGCATTGTTATTGGCAAACATGAACTCAAATATATAAATGCCAGTGCCGAGAGCGGTGAAAGTGAATTCGAAAAAACCATGATCATACGTCCGGATACCGAAGGTATGCCGGAAGCACATGAAGCAGATAAAGACATCGAGAAGTCTATCGGTAAGATTGCCTCCGACCTTGCTTCTGCAGGTACAGAAACCAGTGGGCCGGGGCCAGCTAAACTTAAACTGGTATCAGGCACAAATGCTGGCAAAGAGTTACAGCTTACAAAAATATTGACCACCGTGGGCAAACCAGGTGTGCAGGTCGCTGCGATTACACGCCGCCCTACCGGTTACTTCCTCATCGTTGTTGATGCCGGTAAAGACAAAAAAATGCCATTGGTCAATGATACTGAAATTGGTAAACAACACCCGCTTGCTGATGCAGATGTCATCGAAGTCGCCGGCGTAAAGATGAGCTTCAACCTGCTATAAAACTGACTCGAAACGGTCGTTATTTTTCAAAAACGGCTATCGACTCGACATGACCGGTATGCGGAAACATATTCATTATTCCTGCCCTGGTCAAGGAATAACCCAAATCGTGCACTAATACAGCGGCATCTCTCGCCAACGTTGCCGGATGACATGATACATAAACAATAACCTTTGCCTGCATCTTTTTCAGCGCCGGTAATATCGCGGCAGCGCCAGAACGAGGCGGATCCAGCAAAATTTTATCGTACTTTTGTTTTAACCAGGGCGCACTGAGGACTTCATCACTGTACAGATCCGCATAGATAAACTCGACGTTTTCTATATCATTAAGCAAGGCATTATCTCTGGCCTTTTTGACCATCGCTAACGCCCCCTCAACGCCGGTAACCTGTTTGCATTGCCCTGCCATCGCTAGAGAAAAATTACCCAGGCCACTGAACAGGTCCAGCACTACATCGGTTTTTTCAAGATCAAGATAAGCGATTGCATTTGCAACCATACGTTTGTTTATCTCCGGGTTTACCTGGGTAAAATCAGATGGCTGAAATTCAATTTTTATCTCTGAGGTATGAACAGGCAACTGGTAATAAAGTGGTTCAGCCTGCTGCGGATACAGCAGTTCAAGATCATCTGGTTTACCTGCCTGCAAATAACAGACTAAAGATTTTTGTTGGCAAAAGTCCGACAGCATCTGCCTGTCGGAATCAGACAGGGCTTGCAGATGACGAAACACCAGCACGGTCTGGTTATCACCGACAGCAACCTCTATCTGCGGAATTGTCCTTTTTTCTTCTAACTGGTTAATACACTGGGCAAGGTCATCAATGATCTCACCCACTGAAGGATGTAAAACTTCACATCGTGAGGTTTCAGTTATAAAGGAAGAATTACGTTCACGAAAGCCAACCAGTACTTTCTCTTTTTTATGAACATAACGCACACCGAGCCGCGCCTTATGACGATAACCATATTCAGGACCTAGTAGCGGTGCCAGGACCTCGTCAGGCGTTACCTGATTATGTTTTAACTGGTCGAGCAACATCGCCTGTTTAAGATCGATCTGAGCCTCAGAAGACATGTGCTGCAAACTACAGCCGCCACATAGCTCAAAGGCGCTGCATTTTGGCTCAACGCGTAAATCCGATGACTGTAAGATTTCCACAGCCCGGCCTTCAGCGATATTTTTCGTCAAGCGGCTATATTTGAACAGGACACGTTCGCCAACGAGCGCCTGATCGATAAAAACCGTACGCTCATCAACGTGGGCTATACCCCTGCCTTCATTGGACATTGCGGTGATTTCGACTTCAACCTTTTCTTCTGGCAGACGAGATCTACGTCGTCGCGTTCTTTTCTGTGACATATTTAAATACTACGATTGATCATAACTGATGAGAAATATTCTTTAACTGGGGAACACGCCCGTAGACAGGTAACGATCACCACGATCACAGACTATGGAGACGATAATCGCATTTTCGACCTGTTCACTCAGTTTTAACGCGGCAGCCACTGCGCCGCCAGATGAGACACCACAGAACAAACCTTCTTTCGATGCCAGCAAACGTGTGGTCTCTTCCGCATCCTGCTGACTGACATCGAGCGTTAGATCAACACTTGCCGCATCAAAAATTCCTGGCAGATATGCCTCTGGCCATCGGCGTATACCAGGAATACGTGAGCCTTCTTCCGGTTGCACACCGACAATCTGAATATCCGGATTTTTTTCTTTCAGGAAACGGGAGGTTCCCATGATGGTACCCGTGGTACCCATGGCACTCACAAAGTGCGTAATCGTACCCTGTGTCTGTTGCCAGATCTCAGGCCCGGTACCGATATAGTGGGCTTCCGGATTATCCGGATTATTAAACTGGTCCAGCACGATACCTTTGCCCTCAGCCTGCATCTGCAGCGCCAGGTCACGCGCACCCTCCATACTCTGCTCCTGGGTGACAGAGATCAGTTCTGCACCATAAGCTTTCATCGCCGCACGGCGTTCTTCACTCATGTTATCTGGCATGATCAATATCATGTGATAACCCATAACAGCCGCCGCCATAGCCAGGGCAATGCCGGTATTGCCACTGGTGGCTTCTATCAGGGTATCACCGGGTTTGATTTCACCGCGTTTTTGCGCCTGGGTGATCATATTTAAGGCAGGACGATCTTTTACTGAACCCGCAGGGTTATTACCTTCGAGTTTGAGCAAGATAGTATTTGAACTGTTAGGTATCATTCGTTGCAGACGAACAAGCGGCGTATTGCCAATCGTATCTGCCAGGGTTAAAAACTTCGCTGTATTCATTATTTTGATATACTTTTCGTCAATCTAAAATCTGACTGTATTAATGTAAAAAATTGTCAATATTTTACATTAAATGTTGTTCACCACCCGATATAAATATGAGTATTGCAAAATTTAAAACATTATCCAGCGGTAACTGTTGCGGCCTGATTAATCGGCAGCCTGTTCTCATTTGGACCAACATCAGTATTTGCCGCCGAGGATGAGCTTTTTTTCGAAATGCCGATCGTACTGTCAGCCAACCGGCTTGAGCAATCAATCTCTGATGCCGCCGTAAGTATATCTGTTATCGACCGTAAAACTATCGAAGCATCAGGCGCAAGAACCATTCCCGAAGTACTGCGCCTTATTCCTGGCATGCAGATTGGTTACAGTGGCAATGAATTTGGCGATGAACCTAAATATGTCGTTACCTACCATGGCCACAGCGACCAGTATTCCAAACAGATGCAGGTACTCATCGATGGCCGCTCCATCTATGAACCATTACTCGGCGGTATATTATGGAAAACCATCCCGATAAATATCGATGATATCGAACGCATCGAAGTTTCTCGCGGCCCCAACCTGGCGACCTATGGTTCTAATAGTTTTATGTCAGCAATCAACATAATTACACGCACGGCAGCTGAAGATCAGGGTTCATACGTTAGAACCAACGTCGGCAACCATGACATTGCTGACCTGACATACCGTTATGGTGGCAGTAACGGTAAACTTGATTATCGTATTACCGGTTCAACGCTTAACGATGACGGACTCGATAGTGCTAACAACAATGAAAACCCGGACGACACCAATAGCAATAACATTGACTACCGGCTTGATTACCAGATCAATAACCACAACAGTCTGAGTTACCAGGGCGGTTATGGCGAGAATCGTCAGCAAGCAGATAGAAACTATGGCGCTGAGAGTCCACTGCCTACAGCACGAACCGTAGAGAACACCCGTTTCTTTCAGTTTTTAAAACTGGAAAGCGCAATCAATGCAGAAAACACCATAAAGCTGCAATACTATTACAACCTCTCCGACAAAAATGATTCATATAGCTCAGACACGATTGATCTGGGAGAACCAATTCCTGGTATTACAATTGACACGTTCGAACTCGACGTAGCTGATGATGTAAAAGCTGAACGACACAATCTTGAATTCACACACTCCATTTATCCTGACAGAGATCTCAAACTGGTCTGGGGCTTAAGCGCACAGACTGATTTTGTTCGCGCACCACAGGCTCTTGGAAAAGATGAAAAAGTTAAACATCAGCAGTATCGCGGTTTTGCAAATATTGAGTGGCACCTCAACCAGAGTAATGTGATCAACCTTGGTGGCCTGATCGAAAAGAATGACTTTAGCGAAACAGAACTATCTCCACAGGCATCTTTTACCCACGCATTTACTAACCAGCATAAAATCAGGGTTGGCATCAGTCAGGCCATCCGCAGCCCGTTTATATACGAAGAGATGGCCAATTCATTCTATTCTCAGGATCTAACAGTAAACGGAGGAAACCCGCCACCATCACCTATTCCCCAAACCATTCGTGAACTGGTCATACTAGGCAACTCGGACCTGAAAAATGAAAAAATCATCAGCCGGGAAATCGCGTATTTTGGTGAATTCCTAAATTCATCACTGCTGTTTAATGCGAGACTTTTTCACGATAACGTTACAAGTTATATAGATACATTAAACGAACCAGTCGATCCCACATTAGATAATTTCAATGGGACAGCACTTGTTTTCAGAAATCCTATCGACAGTGAAACCAATGGTATGGAACTGGAACTGGACTACCATATCGATCCATCATTAAGACTTATTGCAAGCGGCGCCATAATCAATATAAGCAGCAATTCAGACGCTATATCACTCTCTGCACCACAGCATAGTTATTCAATGTTACTAACAAAAAGATTTAATGAAAAATACAATGCCAGTCTTGGTTATTATTTTGTCGATGAATTCAAATGGACAGATGCACGTGCACCAGATAATCCAACAGGTGGTCCGACAATTGATTTTTACTCAACCGATGATTACCATGCACTTGATTTACGCCTGTCAAGAAACTTTAAATTAAGTCAGACTAACGGCAGTCTGTCACTTGTTTTGAAGAACCTGCTGGATGATTACAGCGACTATCAGAAAGCGCCTCACACCAGCGCTGCCCCACAGATAATTCAGAATACTGTGGCATATGTGGATCTCAGGTTAAACTTCTAATCAACTGATCATCGATATGAATAATTTTGAACAAGGAGTTCTACAACAAGGCAAGCTGACAAGCTTGTTCATTCATATACTATTGTTATCAACTTTCTTCTTAACAAACGCTGCTTATGCAGAAACACTGCCGCATGAAAAAATCTCAGAGAAACATCATGTGTTTATTATCTACTCTGCAGACAACAAGCTACACTCAAACATCATCCAAAGACTATCAGATAATTTAACCCTTAAAAATTCTGACATCATTATCTCGAAAGTAACCCCAGAAGAAACAATAAACAAAATAGACAATAATGCCGACATCATTATTGGTATCGGTGCTGAGGGTATGCGGAGTGCTAATAAATACTACCCGACAACAAACAAGCTATTTATCTCTACTGATCCTGAAAAATTCAGGCTAGATAGTGACGCCAATAAAAATGATGCCATCCTGTATATGACACAGTCATATTGCAGACAGATGCAATTCATAAAACTGATCAGAGATGACTGGAAAGTCGTCAGCCTGCTAAGCAGTGAAGAAAAACCTGCCAATTCTATCAACATAGAACAATGTGCCAGCAAATACGGTTTAGACATATATACGGTTAATACCACTGCAAAAGAAAACATGACAGACAATATCAAAAACGCACTGAATCATTCGGATGTATTACTCGCCCTCCCTGACAAAAGTATATATAACAGCAACACCGTAAAAAATATCCTGCTCACCAGTTACCGACACAGAAAACCAGTTATCGCATTCTCACATAATTTTGTAAGTGCTGGTGCACTCGCATCTATCCACAGCAATATAGAACAGGTAGCTCAGAGTGCAAGCAGCCTCATCCAGCAATATTTCGAAACAGGTCAACAATTTAAAAATCACTGTCAATTATCCTCAGACTTTTGACATAAGCATTAACAGGCAGGTCTTCAGAGCACTGAATCTAACTTCTCCTGATACAGACAAGTTACGACAGATGCTTGAACAGACAGAAGCAGGCGAAGACAGAGGTGCCAGAATGAAACGGCTCGGCATAAGCAAACAGATTCTCATCATAGCTATATTTCCAGCACTTGTAGTTTCGACCATCCTGACGACTCATTACATCATGGACCAGTTTGATTACATTTCTAAATCACTTCAGAAGAACGGGGAACTGATCGTAAGACAACTAGCACCTGCAGCTGAGTACGCCGTATATTCCGGCAATATCGAACTCATAAAACCATTGATGGAAACCGTCGTTAAGAGCAACCCGGTTTTACGCATACAGATACTTGATAAGTACGACGATAGCGTTCTAGATATTACAAGCCCTGAAAAAACGTCTGAAGAAGGAAGTTCAATATTTGAACGTATTATTTGAAGATAAAAAACAATTCATATTCAGCGAACCCATACTCTCCGAAAAGATATCTATCGATGACGATGACAGCACAACCATCAATAAGCAGAAACAGTCAGATTGGTAAGATTATAGTAACCATCACAAACCAGTACGCCATCAAAGAAAAAGCCGAACAGGTAGCGCATGGTATTTTAATCACATCACTGATCCTTCTTCTGAGCACATTTATTATTATTCGGATGAATACTGCTATTACGCAACCGATAAAATCTCTGACACGAACAGTAAGAAACATTTCTTCCGGCGACCTGGATACTCATGTAAATACCTCATCAGCAGGTGAAATAGGCATCCTGGAATCATGCATTAACCAGATGAGGCACGAACTAAAAGAATCACAAACCGATCTCGAAATACAACTTAATGTTTTCACCGACGAGTTACAGCAGACACTGGAAGAACTTGAGATTAGAAACGCCGAACTTGATATCACCAGATCAAAAGCAATCTATGCTAATAATGCTAAATCTGAATTCCTGGCCAATATGAGCCATGAAATAAGAACTCCATTGAGCGGCATTATCGGCTTCACCGAACTGCTTCGCGACACTCAATTATCCAATCAGCAACAGGACTATGCACAGACGATCCAAAAATCAGCAAAAACCCTGCTAGAAATCATTAACGACATACTGGATTTGTCTAAAATAGAATCAGGAAAAACAGAGATAGCAACGAGCGAATTCAATCTTATCGACCTGATAGAAGATATTGTCAATTTACTAAGTCCTGCAGCACTGGATAAAAACGTCGAAATCTTTTATTCTGTTGAAAATAACATTCCAGTGATAGTACATTCAGATCATTTTCGTATACACCAGATACTGATAAACTTGATCAGCAATGCGATAAAATTCACCGATGATGGTCATGTATTCCTCGAAGTAACAGCTGGAGAATTAGCAAACACAGAATCCAGTATTAAGTTCAGCGTCTCTGACACAGGTATCGGTTTAAATGATAAGGACAAGAAAAAGTTATTCAGCGCATTCACGCAAGCTGATACCAGCATTACACGTCGATTTGGCGGCACCGGATTAGGACTGGTAATATCCAGAAAACTAACCCTGCTGATGAATGGTGAAATTGGCTTCGACAGTGTAGAGGGCGAAGGCTCAACTTTCTGGTTTTGCATTCCAGTAATAGCAGTCCCCAATCCAGATATTGAACAAAATATCGAGTTAACCAATAAAAATATTGCCTTCTTCAGCAATCATCCTATTGCCAGGCGATCATTTAAAAACATATATGAAAGTCAGCAAAGCCTGGTGAGCGACTACTCTCTTGATGACCTGGAAAGAATTCCAGCTATAGAAAAAGACCATGATATATCCATTGTCTTTCTCAGCCGTAAAGACATAGACGACAGCTCCATTCTAAAAAACATAAAGAAACTAAAATTCCTTAAACCGTCATTACTGATCGCGAGCACACGCTCTCACACTGAATTGAGAGACATACAACAACATGTATTTTACAACGCATGCTTCACCTCAGAAAAATCAGAACGTATAAAACAAAAAACAATTAATGCAATCAACAAGGATTCTCGTGACTCACTAATAGATGATGAAGACAGCAAAGTTGCAAGCACACTCGACTGGTCAAATATTAACGTCATGGTCGTTGATGATAACGATATAAATCTGCGCCTGGCTGAAATCATATTACATAAACACAAAGCACGCGTAACGACAGCCAGATCAGGCGCACAGGCAATCGATCATGCCAGCATGAATTCATTTGACATCATATTCATGGATCTACACATGCCCGGCATAGATGGCTATGAAACAACAAAAAGAATTCGTGAAATTACGCCTGGAAAACAATCTGTCATTATCGCACTTACTGCAAATGCACTCCCGCAGGAAAAAGAAAAGGCTGCTCAATCAGGCATGAATGGCATCCTGATTAAACCGGTTAGCGCAGCCATGTTGCAAAAAGTCGTCAATCAGTGGGTATTTAAGCAATCGATAAAGGAACCAGAGCTTGATGCGTTTGATACAGAAGAAAACATCACAAAAAAAAGCAATAACGACACTAACAATGACGTCTTCTCAATCGAGTTAGCAAAAGAGTTTACCGGCAATAATGAAGATCTTGCTTACGAGTTATTCAACATGCTGCGTGCGGAATTAGATAGCTATAATCAGACCATTTCAACCGCAGTTAAAGATAATGACTTATTCTCACTTCGTGAGCAAGTTCACAAACTACATGGTGCAAGTCGTTGCTGCGGGACTACAAAGTTAAAGGAGATAAGTGGCCACATTGAAAACTTGATCAATAATAATATTGACTTTGACCTTGATAAAGAAATTTCACATCTCTCGATAGCGATAAGAGATGTTGCTAATTATAAAATAGATACAAAGACTTAATCTTTTCCTGAATCAAGTACTTTCCCGGATCTTCATTATCCTTCGCCGACTCAAGCCAGGAGCTGATGAGGAGATACTGTTGCTACTCTCGCGCTTCTCGCATTAGTCTCTTATATTCACGTACCGTATCATCCAGGCCAAAAAAGACACTATCAGCAATAATCGCATGACCGATATTAAGCTCCCTGATAACTTCCAGACTGGCTATATCACGGATGTTTTGTTTATTCAAACCATGACCCGCATTAACCTGCAAACCGATGTTACTGGCATGCTCACAGGCAACACTTATCTCATTGAGTAATTGCTGTTGATGCCGACTATTTTCTGCATCTGCATAGTGTCCAGTATGGATCTCGATAACAGCTGCGCCGGTACGTTTAGCTGCATCGATCTGTTTCAAATCTGCATCGATAAATAATGAAACCTTTATACCCGCATCCGCCAGCTGCAGACACGCTTCGGTGATCATCGATTCATATCGAATTACATCCAGACCGCCTTCAGTCGTTAACTCTTCTCGTTTTTCTGGAACCAGGCAACAATCTTCCGGTTTCACATCACAGGCAATCGTTACCATCTCATCAGTAACGGCCATTTCAAGATTCATCCTTGTCAGCATCCGCTCTTTCAGCAAATAGACATCTCTATCCTGGATATGGCGTCGGTCCTCACGTAAATGCAAGGTGATACTATCTGCGCCTGCCTGCTCGACGAGTAAAGCTGCATATACTGGATCGGGATACCTGGTTCCTCTCGCCTGCCTCAGAGTTGCAACATGATCGATATTGACGCCTAAAAGTATGTCACTTGCTTTCACCTGATTATTGCTCCTTTTATCACTTTCTTTATTAATGTATTCTGATGCTGTCAGTTTTACATAAATCTTACAGATAAAACACTTAACATAAAGACGTATTCATGGCGTTATGCCTTATTTTTGCTATTTTTTATGTAGCGCCTGGTTTGTACCAGACACTCATCGACTAGAATAATAACACTCAGGATACTACGTGGAAATTCAACGCATCGTTCGATACACATTAAGCCTGGCACTTACAGCTGTATTCCTACTTCACGTAGGTGGTGTTATCCATATCCCCTTCTTAACCAGCCTGGAAAATCAGGCTTATGATTCTCGACTTAAGATCACACTACCCGAGCAAGTCGATAGACAGGTTGTGATTATCGATATCGACGAAAAGAGTCTCGATGAAATTGGACAATGGCCGTGGAACCGAAACGTACTGGCAGAAATCAATGACGCCCTGTTTGACTACTACCAGATCAAAGTGATTGGTTACGATATCGTATTCGCTGAAGAAGATATCGATGAAGGTGCAAAACTACTCGCTAAGATGGCGAAGGGTTCGTTACGAGATAATGATGCCTTTATCGGGGAATATCGTCGTGTCATGTCTTCACTACAGCATGATCAACGTTTTGCGGAATCGTTAAAAAACAGAAATACTGTCATGGGATTCGTCATGGACACGGATTCAACAAAAGGTCGTTTACCAGAACCCATAACAAAACTAGATGAAAACACACTCGACAAATTAGCGATAAATAAAACCGTAGGTTACACCGCTAATCTGAGCGTATTACAGAACAGTGCTTTTAGTGGTGGTTTTTTCAATAATCCATTACTGGATGATGACGGTGTGTTTCGCCGGGTACCTTTATTACAGACATATAAAGATGAACTGCACGAATCACTCGCTCTTGCATTAACGAGGGTAGCCACCAGCTCACCAGACATCGAAATGGTGGTTTCACCTAACAGCGATGGTCAGGACCTGTTTCTCGAATGGGTCAGGATTGGTGAACTTGCCATACCGGTTGATCACCAGTCTGGTGTACTTGTACCCTATATCGGTGAACAAAGAAGTTTCGAATACATACCGGCAACAGATGTATTGAATAAAACCGTCAGCAAAGAAAAACTCGCTGGGAAGATCGCCCTGTTCGGTACCTCGGCGCCCGGTTTACTTGATTTACGAACCATACCGCTAGAGCCTGCTTACCCTGGAGTGGAAGTACACGCAAACATTATCCAGGGCATACTTGATGGCCGCATATTGCATCAACCCGGATACACACAGGGATTTGAGTTCATACTCATCTTTGCCTTAGGTCTAATACTTACCTTTACCTTACCGAAACTGTCAGCACTTTTTTCCACATTGATCATTGTTTTCAGCCTGACTCTTTTGATCGCCAGCAACTTTTACGCCTGGACCACTGCACAGCTGGTATTACCGATCGCAGCACCTGTTTTACTCGTGGTATTGCTATTTGCATTACAGATGACCTATGGCTTTTTTGTTGAATCACGCGGCAAACGTCAGTTAGCCCACCTCTTCGGACAATACGTGCCGCCCGAACTGGTCGAAGAGATGAGTAAAAAAATGGATGAGATCAACCTCGATGGTGAAATGCGCGAGATGTCTGTCCTGTTTTCCGACGTACGTGGCTTCACTACCATTTCAGAGAGCCTGGAACCAAAAGAATTAACCGATTACATCAATGCATTTTTAACCCCTATAACAAAGGTGATTCACGATAATCGTGGCACCATCGACAAATACATGGGTGATGCCGTGATGGCGTTCTGGGGCGCACCCCTGGAAGACAAACAACATGCATTACATGCGCTGAACGCGGCTATCAATATTGTTGAAAGGATGCATTTATTACGAGAAGAGTTCGCTGAGAAACAATGGCCTGAAATTCATGTTGGTATAGGTGTTAATACCGGTATCATGAACGTAGGTAATAAAGGTTCTGAGTTTCGCGTAGATTACACTATATTAGGTGATGCAGTAAATCTGGGGTCACGTCTGGAAGGTTTAACCAAACTCTACGGCGTTGATATTATTACCAGTGAATCAACCAGACATGAAGTCCCTGAGTTCGAGTACCGCGAGCTAGACCGTGTTCGCGTTAAAGGTAAAGATAAACCGGTAACCATCTACGAACCGCTCGGTCTGCTGGAAAACGTCGACAAAGCCGAGAGAAAATTACTCAGACAATTTCATATTGGAATAAAACAATACCGCGCTCAAAACTGGGATGCAGCTGAAAGCGAAATATTTTCTTTAAGCCAGCAAGATCCAGATCGTAAAATATATAAGATTTATCTTGATCGCATCATGCACTTTCGTCAGGAGCCACCCGGAGAAAACTGGGACGGCTGTTTCACTCACACCTCAAAGTAGCTAAGTCATTGTAAAACATGTAAAAAGTATTCCCGATAAAAGCCCTATAAGGATTTGGTAATACTGAGCATGTTGGCATCCTCGAGCAAAACATGAACCAGTTCACAAAAATAGCCCTGCGCTATGTGCAAATCACACGATTTAGACTATAAACATGATATGTCTGCACGGAATCAGGCACTCGGCAACGGCGGGAGGCAGCCTTCTACATAACCAATCTTCAGGCCGTCCAGTATGAAAGATAGAAGATCAGACTACGACATTACCAATGACGTTAAGCTGACAAGTGCTGGTAGTGTTTACGACGCTGTATCCACAGTCTTTCGCAGTGCTTTTAATCAGTTCAATGAAAACGCCCTAAAGCAGGCATTTGATGATTGTGAACGTCTTTTTGAAGGTGATTATTCTACCTACCTGGCCTGTGACATGCTGTACCACGATAAACAGCATTCTATGGATATGACGCTCGCTCTGGCTCGTCTTATCAATGGTCATGAACGTAGTGTTGCAAAAGACGAGCGCATAGGTGCTGAGCGAGCCGTCGTGGCTATAATCACCGCGCTTTATAATGACTCCGGTTACATAAGACACGAACACGATCACAATCATTTCAACGGTGCTGGATATACGCAGATCCATGTCACTCGCAGTGCTGACTTTCTAAAGCGCTACCTGCATAAGATAAGCATGGGTGAATATGCCCAAATCGCGGCAAACATGGTGCATTACACAGGCTATGAAATGGCAGCAAAAAACATACGCCTGCCCGATGAGAAATGGCACCTGTTAGGCCATATGCTAGGTACTGCTGATTTAATCGCACAGATGTCTGATCGTTGTTACCTGGAAAAATGCAGGGATCGTTTGTATACAGAATTTGTATTAGGCGGCCTTACTGTTTCAGTCGATGAACACGGTCACGAAACAACATTATATGAATCAGGTGAAGACCTGCTTCGTAAGACACCCGCCTTTTATGCCAATGAAGTCGAAGACCGTCTAAATAATCAATTTAACAAAGTCTATAATTTTGAGGTCGCGCACTTTGATGGTGAAGTGCACTATGTAAAAGGCCTGGGTAAAAATCAGGCAAGGCTGAAAAAAATATTAAAAGCTGATGACTTCAGCATGTTACGCAGAAAACCACCGGAGAATCATGGCACTAAAACATTTCCCGGTCTGGAAACCTATCTGAACCAACACCCTTTGATAAAAACAGAACACCGCTAGCTTTTACTTTTGTAGCATGGCGAGCATCGTTTCTTCATCAATTACCTGCACACCCAGCTTTTCTGCCTTTGTTAACTTAGAACCTGCCTTATCACCAGCAAGTAAATAATCTGTTTTAGCTGACACGCTCGTCGTCACCTTAGCGCCTGCGGCAAGCAATTTATCTTTTGCCTCATCACGTGACATACCTGGCAGTGTTCCAGTTATCACTATAGTCTTAGCAAAAAACGCCGAGTTAGAGTCTTCATCAAATTTTTTCTGCGCAACATCTTGCACCTCGATACCCGCTGACAGTAACTGCTCGATGACATCTAAATTATGTTGTTGTTTAAAAAAGTGCACTATATGTTGTGCCACGACTGGACCGATATCCTGAACTTCGAGCAAATCTTCATAACCGGCTTTTTCTATGGCAGACAGGGTCCTGAATTCATTGGCAAGGTTCATCGCTGTAGTCTCACCAACCTCACGAATACCCAAAGCATAAACAAAACGTGACAACGTAGGATGTTTGCTCGCTGTTAAAGCATTCAGCAGATTCGTCGCTGACTTTTCTGCCATACGATCCAGAGAGACCAATGTATCGAGAGATAACTGGTAAAGATCTGCAGGCGTATGGATTAAATTTTCTGCCACCAGTAGCTCAACGAGCTTATCGCCAAGCCCATCGATATCCATCGCCTTGCGTGAAGCAAAATGTTTGATCGCCTCTGCTCGTTGCGCGCGACAATATAAACCTCCTGTACAGCGCGCAACCGCCTCGCCTTCGATCTGCTCGACGTCCGAGTCACACACCGGGCATTTTTCTGGCATGTGTATTTTAGCTAATGTTTTTTTCCGCGACCCCGGTACTACCCTGGCCACTTCTGGAATCACATCACCAGCACGGCGCACGATAACCTGATCACCGACACGCACATCCTTGCGGCGTATCTCACTCATGTTATGCAAGGTAGCGTTACTCACCGTGACGCCACCGACAAACACGGGTTCGAGACGTGCCACCGGGGTAATAGCCCCTGTCCTGCCTACCTGAAAATCGACGTCTATGATCCTGCTGATCTCTTCCTGAGCAGGAAATTTATGTGCGATAGACCAACGTGGCGCGCGCGCGACGAAACCTAAGCGCTGTTGTAATTCAAGCGCATCAACCTTATAGACAATGCCATCGATATCATAAGGCAAGGCATCACGTCTGCTTAAGATATCTTCATAATAAGCGACACAGGCATTGATTCCTCTGACCCGTTTTATCTCATTACAAACGGGTAGACCAAACACTTTCAACTGCTGAAGAATGTCATAATGCGTGCCGGCCATAACACCACCTTCAACAACACCAACAGCGTAACAATATAAGCTCAAAGGACGTTTTGCAGTTACTGCCGGATCTAACTGACGCAGACTTCCGGCTGCAGCATTACGTGGATTAGCAAATTCTTTTTCGCCCTTCTCCCTTGCCTGCTGGTTTAATTTTTCGAAACCTGCTTTAGGCATAAAGACTTCACCACGGACTTCCAGCACCTGTGGGAAATCTTTACCCAACAGACGTAATGGCACGCTATGTATAGTACGAACATTTTGCGTTACATTTTCGCCGGTAGAACCATCACCGCGTGTTGCCGCATAGATCAGCTCGCCTTTTTCATAACGTATACTGATCGCCAGACCATCCAGTTTAGGTTCGGCGGTAAATTCGATATCACTTTCACTCTTTAAGCGATCCTGTATACGCTGGTAAAAGGTTTGCAGTTCGTCACTGCTGAAAACATTATCCAGTGATAACATCGGCATCTGATGTTGTATTTGATCGAACGAAGTTAACGGTGTTGAACCGACTCGTTGAGTGGGTGAATCCGAGGTAACTAATTCAGGGTTTTCTTCTTCCAGAGCTACAAGTTGTTTATGCAGGCGATCATATTCTGCATCCGGTATATCCGGATCATCGAGCACATAATATTGATAAGCATGATAGCGAAGTTGCTCACGAAGACTTTCTATTTGTTTTTTTACTGACGTTGGCATTGGTTATTTTATTTTTTATAGCGCGGAGGCACAGAGAATAGTATCTTATGATCCAAAATAATAAAAAAGGCATCCTTACTATCTCGCAGAAAAAGCCACTTTCTCCGGTGTCTCAGCGTCTCTGCTGCGCAACAAACATAGTCAGATATCAGCTGAGGATTCAGCTGTACTATTCTCGATGAACTGACTCACCTGTGTACGATAATTTTCTGCATCCTGCTCTGTTAATACTTTACGTTCGTGGTTACATAATCGTGCACCTAACAAACCGGCTAGCTGGTAACTTCTTTGTAACATCTCGGTTAGGTCATCGAGTGGATCGCCCGCTCTTATCTGCATGAAAACAGTTAGCCCTGAAGTTTTCAGATCGTGAATCGTATCGGCATCAAAAGAACCCGGTTCGAGCATATTGGCAAGACTGAATACACTTCGCCCCCTGGGTTTATAATGAAATATATTCATTTCACCGAAGCTTAAGCCCATCGCCTGCGCAGCGCTGTTTATCTGCGAGCCGATTAATTCTTCACCAACTTTCGACAGGATATATAAAACGATGATATCGGAAGGCGCTTTACTCGGCCCTGCTGCGCTGCTGTCAGCTACTTCTTTATCCTGAGGCTTATCATACAGATCTTCTTCAGCCTCATATGTTGAGGCATCAACCGATGTAACTACATCCTCATCTGGATCTTCACCGCTGATAATTCGGACCGCGCCAACACCTTCATCTACATCGTCAAGGCTTGCTGCAGAAAATGCCGGCAGATCATCTTCCAGCTCTTCGACCATCGAATGATTACGTCGTCGTCGACTGCGGCCAAGGATATATATCACTAATACAAATACTATACCTGCCGCAAGCAATATCCATCGCAATGATTCCACGATCTATGCTCCCACGCCCGCCATGGTTGCCGCTTCGGCAACATCAACAGAGACCAGGCGAGAGACACCTGACTCACGCATGGTGACACCACTCAGGTGTTCAGAGATCTCCATCGTGGTTTTATTATGTGTGATGAAGATGAACTGTACTCGTGAAGACATCTCTTTAACCAACTGACAGAAACGCCCGACATTGGCTTCGTCTAATGGCGCGTCAACCTCATCAAGCATACAGAATGGTGCCGGGTTCAGTTCGAAAATAGCGAACACCAGCGCCACTGCTGTTAAGGCTTTTTCACCACCCGACATCAGATGGATGTTTGAGATACGCTTACCTGGAGGCCTTGCCATGATAGCCACGCCGGTACTCAATAAGTCATCACCGGTCATCTCAAGGTATGCTGTACCACCACCGAATAAGCGCGGGAACATATCTTTAATACGCGAATTAACATGATCGAAGGTCTCTTTAAAACGGGTACGTGTCTCTTTATCAATTTTAGCGATCGCCTGCTCTAATATTTCAAGCGCTGCAGTTACATCTTTATCCTGGCCGTCCAGATATTCTTTACGCTGTAACTGTTCTTTATACTCATCAATGGCGGCAAGGTTGATCGGACCAAGACGGGAGATTTTTACTGCAACTTCTGCCAGCTTGCTCTCCCATTGTTTGCTGGTCGCCAGTTGCTCGTCTGTTTCTCGCTCACTTAGCGTCTCGAGAACAGCGTCTAACTGAAAACTTGTTTCTGCCAACTGCTCCAGTATGGTTTTGCTACGGACACGTGTTTCCTGACTGTCGAGACGTAGTTTTTCCAGTTGTCCACGGATGTTTTGTGAGCGCTGCTCAGACTCGCCACGTTGCTGTTCTAATGTACGCAGGGTCTGTGTAATGTCTTCGACTTTACGACGTGCTTCAGATAATGATTCTTCTGAGATCAGGCGTTGTTCCAATAAGGCTTTAAGATCAAGCTCTAATTGTTCTGTGGGCTGAGTCGACTGAGACAGTAAGGTCTCAAGTTCCTGTTTGCGTTGTAACTGGACCGTCTGCGCCTGATGCATACGCTGGATGTTATGCTGCAGACCACTCAAACGCGTTTGAAGACCCTCGACTCGAATCGCCAGTTGATGCGCCTGTTCGCGATGTTGCTGTAAATTAGTTCGATGCTGCTGAAGCTGTTGCTGCAGATTATCACGCTGTCCCTGCAACTCTTTTCTATCCGCTTCCATTTTTTCAGCATTTTCTAATGCTGAATTACGATTTTTCGTCGCTGCTTCAATATCAGCTTCATAACTACTGATCAACTTTTGTGTTTCTTCCAGCTCGCTATCAAGGTCTTTACCCCGGTTGGTAACATGTTCATGTCGCGACTCACGTGCTGTAATCTGTGCTTTTATTTCATTCAGGCGGGAATGAATAGTATTTAATAAAACCTGAATTTCTTCACGCTGCTGTTCGTTGCTTTGCAGCTTCTGGCGTAACTCAGCCAGTTCATCGCTGGCTTTTTCAGCTTTCGCTTCATGTTCAGATAACGCCTGCTGTAATTCACGAATACTGTTTTCACGTGCCAGCACACCCTTATTGGTATCCGTTTCACGACTGATACGTAACCAGTTCGGACCTAACCAGATGCCATCTTTGGTAATGATGCTTTCATCATGTGACAATGAATGACGCATGGGCAACGCTTCATCTAACGTTTCTGTACACCGGATGCCATGCAAAAACTGACTTAGCTCTACCGTAGATGAAACATTATTGATTAACATCTGCGCTGAAGCATCGACTGATGATGTCGATTTTGCCGTTTCTATTAATGAGACGTTACTGTCCTGCAGAGAACTCAGCGCAGAAGAATACTGATCGATATCATCGACGCAGATCGCTTCCAGGGTATCGCCAAGCACTGTCTCAACTGCCAGCTCCCAGCCACTTTTCACATCCAGACGTTCGGCAAAACGTGCATTGTTATTTATGCCACTTTTTTCCAGCCACTGTTGTGCTACTTTATCTGTTTTACCTAATGCCGCTTCCTGTAAGGCTTCCATCGAAGACAGACTACCCTGACACTGGTGGATACTGCGACGAACATCAGCCGATTGCTGCTCCACGTTGACAATGGTTTCACGCGTACTTCTTATGCTTGCAATAGCTTCACTTAACTGTTGTTCATGTTCTTCTTTTTCTGTCGTCGATTTTGCTAGCAGTGTTTTTAAATCTGAAATCTGCTCTTCAAGATTTTCACCACGTAAGGCCTGTTTCTCGACATCGATTTTTTGCAGGCGCTGGTTCTGCTGAACGACATTACGCTCCAGCTGCTCCATCTTCGAACGTTCAACCTGAGCTTTCTGACTTTCGGCAGAATAACGCTGATTGATTTCATCCCATACCTGTTGCCAGTTCTGCATTTCCTGTTCGGCCTGCTGAAACTTTTCGCTACTTTCCTGTTCCTGCGCTTTTAGCGTTTCTAGCCTGGGTTCTTCTTCGACCAGGTTTTGCTGAAATTCTTCGATCGCCTGTTTATCAGATTGTATCGCCTGGCTGGTATCGGCCAGTGCAATATCGATCTGTTCAAGATCCGTCTGCTGTCGCTGCTGCAGATCCTGCTGATGCTTAATGTTCTGTTCTTTAGCCGAGATTTCAGCGCCTAAGCGATAATACTCAGCCTGTACATCATTTAAAATCTCGTTTGATTCTGTACTTTGCTGACGATGAGATTCGATCTTTGATTCGGTAGAACGCTGTTCCGCAATGACCTGTTCGAGTGAGGTTTCGATACTTTTAATTTCCTTGTCACGAGTATCAAGCTCGGTTTTCAGCTCACGCCAGTGTAAGGTCAGATGTTCCGCTTTAAGCTCTCGCTCGTCCTGCTTTAACTGTTTATATCGTTCGGCACTTTGACTCTGGCGTTGCAGTCGTGAGAGTTGTTTATCGATCTCTTCACGCAGATCAGACAGTCGTTCAAGATTTTCGCGTGTATGGCGAATCCTGGTTTCAGTCTCACGGCGACGTTCTTTATATTTTGAAATACCCGCTGCTTCCTCAAGGAAGCTACGTAGTTCTTCCGGTTTGGCTTCGATCAGACGCGAGATCATGCCCTGCTCGATGATGGCATAACTTCGTGGCCCCAGCCCTGTTCCCAGAAACAGATCAGCCACATCGCGTTTGCGGCAGCGGGTACCGTTTAAACTGTATTTTGACTGGCCGTCACGCGCCACCTGCCTTTTCACCGAGATTTCAGCATAATTAGCGTACTGGCCGCCTAATTTACCTTCGTTATTATCAAATATCAGTTCAACCGAGGCTATATCGATGGGTTTTCTTGCTGAAGATCCGTTAAAAATGACATCATCCATCGACGCGCCACGCAGATGTTTAGCGGATGATTCGCCCATCACCCAGCGCACCGCGTCGATGGTATTGGATTTTCCGCAGCCATTTGGGCCAACGATACCGGTTAGATTACTGGGGAAATTGATTGTGGTTGGATCAACAAAGGATTTAAAACCAGCGAGCTTAATCTTGCTTAAACGCATTATTTTTTATAATTCAGTTAGTGAATATTTCATCGGATGTGGCGTAGTTTACATGAGTGTCAGGGCTTTTTAAGGACGAATTGAACATCTTTTACAATAAACTTTCACAACACTTAACACTGCTTTAACTAGCGATTGTAAGCTGCTGAATTTATTACAACAGAAATATTACATTTCATTAATATTACTATTCGATAATATAATTTTCATGCTTTTTTTCTGTATAATGCGGGCTTATTTGCTCCAGGATATATCATGGCAACCAAACCTTCTAAAGAACTGGAAATTTTTGACAATCCAACCCCTGAACGTGACTACACGATCCGTATCCGATTGCCGGAATTCACCTGCTTATGTCCAAAAACCGGGCAACCGGACTTCGCCACGCTGGACCTTGAGTACGTGCCCGAAAAGAGCTGCATAGAACTTAAATCACTAAAGATGTATATCTGGTCCTTTCGTGATGAAGGCGCTTTTCATGAAGCTGTGACCAATGAGATCCTGTCTGACCTGGCCAGGGCATGCGACCCGCGTTTCATGCGTCTAACTGCCGAATTTAATGTTCGTGGCGGTGTTTATACCAGTGTAGTGGCTGAGCATAAAAACCCGGCATGGGTCGCTCCAGCGGTTATTTCGCTACCTTAAAGCCAGTTTTTAGTGAGCTCAGAAGCATACCTTGGCATCGATATCGGCACCTCCGGTATCCGTGCCAGCTGCATTGATGCAAAAGCAGAAGAGATCGTCAGTTATCAGCTCGCTTTTAGTCGTGAGCAGCCAGGTTACGGGCAAACCGAACAGGACCCGAATACCTGGTTACCACAGCTTGATGCTTTAATCCTTGAAATAAGCCGGCAATTGCAGCAGCAGGAAACAGCGTACCGTATCCAGGCTATCGCCATCGACGGCACCTCCAGCACACTGATCGCCTGCAGAAAAGACGGTACCGCACTATCGCCTGCGTTGATGTATAACGATCAGCAAAGCCAGCAACAGGCTGAAGCTGTCAGTCGTTTTGCTCCGGCAGAAAGCGCGGTACACGGAGCCAGCTCTTCACTGGCCAAAGCGCTTTTACTATTAGAAAAATACCCGCAAACAGAAATTTTCTGCCACCAGGCCGACTGGCTGGCAGCATCACTCACCGGGCATTACGGCATCAGCGATGAAAACAATTGTCTCAAGCTGGGTTACGACAGTATCCATCAAACATGGCCCGACTGGTTGCAAAATAATACAGAAAATATCGTATTACCCGAAAAGCTATTACCACAAGTCGTCAAACCAGGCACTTGCATCGGCAGGGTTAAAACCGGCTTGATCGAAAAATATCAGTTAGCAAAAGACTGTGTTGTGATTGCAGGTACGACTGACAGTAACGCTGCTGTACTGGCAACAGGTGCCAACCAGATCGGCGATGCCGTTACTTCGTTAGGCAGCACACTGGTGATTAAGCTTTTTTCTGATAAACCTGTTTTCAAACCTGAATACGGTATTTATAGTCATCGACTGAATGATCACTGGTTAGTCGGCGGTGCATCAAACTCTGGTGGCGCCGTGCTGTTACAGCATTTTACCCGGACGCAACTTGATGAAATGAGCACTCGACTCAAACCACAGCGAGATACCGGCTTGAATTATTATCCACTGCCTGGCACAGGTGAGCGCTTCCCTATCAATGACTGCAATAAACAAAGTAAAATAGAACCGCGGCCAGATTCCGATAGTGAATTTTTTCAAGGTCTGCTAGAGGGCATCGCCAATATCGAAGCTGAAGCTTATAAAAAACTAATAGCGCTCGGTGCGGCCACACCAAAAAGAATCTATACCACCGGTGGCGGCAGTGAAAACGTGGCATGGAAACAGATACGTAATCGTATCACAGGCATAGAGGTACTATCTGCAGCGCACAGTGACGCCTGTTATGGTAGCGCCATACTTGCTATGCAAGGTCACAACAAGCAATAAACTTTAAACTCCACACAGCAAGATCAAATATCATGTTTTCATTTATCAAAGGCTTTCTCGATTGTTTCAGCGGTTTCGGGTTAATACTGAAACCAGGCATAAGACGTTATGTCATTATCCCCTTCATTATCAATCTTGGCCTGTTTTCACTGGCAACGAAACTACTAAGTGATCAACTGGACGGCTGGTTAGAACAACTATTACCAGGCTGGTTAAGCTGGCTGGAATGGTTAATCTGGCCATTGTTTGCGATAGCCATGTTTCTTATCGTATTTTACACTTTCACCATACTGGCCAACCTGATTGCCGCCCCCTTTAACAGTTTGCTGTCAGCAAGAATCGAAGCCATGCTCACCGGTCAAAAACCGAAAGACATCAACTCTGATGGTCTTATCAAACTCACGATACGAACAATAAAATCAGAGATTGCAAAAAATCCTCTATGCCATCAAATGGTTTATACCACTGATCATCATCACCATTATTCCAGCGATCAATATCATTGCACCCTTTCTCTGGATCATTATTTGCAGTCTGGTTTTTCGCGCTGGAATACAATGATTACCCACTGGCAAATCGCGGACAATTTTTTCGAAGACATTAAATCGTATAACAGACAACACCGAATGCGCTCACTCGGCCTGGGCACCGGCGTGTTTGTTTTGACCAGCATCCCGTTAATTAATTTTTTTGCTATGCCGGTAGCCGTTGCCGGTGCGACAAAATTAACCACTAAAGTCAGTAACAATTCTGCGGGCGGTGTAAATAATGGATAGATCGAGTCACAGAATTAGAAATTCGTTTAACCCACCTGGAAGATACTATCGAAGTGTTAAATGAAACCGTCATCAAACAACATGGTGAAATTGATCTACTGCAATTACAGCTTTCAGTGCTGGAGAAAAAGATAAAAGCATCACAATCATCGCCTATTGCACATGAGAGTGAAGAAACACCACCACCACATTATTGATTATCTATAGCGCGCCACGACGCTTATCATTCTCTAACTCGTCATCGGGCAATATACGTTCCTGGCCTACGCGCCACTGTCCATCGTCTTCTTTTTGTATAATAAATTCGATACCGCTGGTATTGATGCTGCCGTCACTGCCTTCGATTGTCTCCAGTGATTTAAACATCACACGATCATCTGTTTCTGCGAGCACATTCAGACCTTCATAACTTACTTTTTTTAATAATTTATTGTCGAATTCATACTTACACTGCTTGTACCAGTCTTCATAAGTAATAACTTCAAAGTCAGGCACACCATAGACACTCACCTCTTTAGATATAAGGTTCATATGTTTTTCGAGGTCTAGCTTGTTAGCCGTCTCTGCCATTACTGCTAAAAATTCCAGTGGACTCATAATTATTTTTCTTTAGTGTGCTTGTTGATCGATTAATTTCTGACGGTACTCGATAACGTCTGGATTATCCTTGCCCAGCATGATGAATAAACCACGTAAACATAGACTTGCGATTCCATCTCGCCAGGTATAGTCGAGTTTTATGATTTGTAAAAGTATCGCCATCGCGTCCCTGAATTCGCTCTGCATCATCTTATGACTGCACAGCTGAAACAATAGTGTAAGGTCATCCGGCTTATCTTTTAACTTCTGCTGAATATCTTCCAACGGTTTTGCCTGCTGTGCCGTTGATAAGAAAAGCGAGTTGGTCATCAGCACCACGGCTTCTTCACTTTCAGACTTCAGTGGCGTTTTTTCGAGTAAGGCATATGCCTGCTCGTACGCCTCTTCTTTCATTAACAATTTGGCATAAGTCAGCTGAATGCGCGAATTTTCAGGATCAACAAATATCAGTTTGTTTAACTGATCGAATGCGACTTGTTTGTTTCCACTCTGATATTCGGCAACCGCTGCCGCTAAATCCTTGTCTGACTCGCGAGCAAGATATTTATCCAGCATCTTCTTGAAACTGCCGGGTGAATCATAACCATGAATCTGATCGACCACAGCACCATTGATGAACAGCTTCACCGTCGGCACACTGTTAACGCCATAATCATGCGCCAGTTGTTTCTCTTTATTGGTATCCACGTTAACCAGTAGAAACTGTCCGTTGTAATCATTGGCCAGTTTTTCAAGTACCGGCCACAGACGCAGACAAGGACCTGCATTATCTGCCCAGTAATTAACCATCACTGGTCCCTTATGTGAATTACTTAACACTGCTTCGCTGAAATCATCATGTGTCACATCTAAAATATAGGCGCTCATTTGCACACCCCGATTGAACTGGCACGGCATCTTTTAAAGTCCGACCAGGTGGTATCAGCCAATATAGCGTCACTAAAAATAGCATCTTCAATTTTAGCTTCTCTGAAAGAGGCCTTGGTTAAATCTGCGGCGGTAAAATCAGCATCCAGACAATCTGACTCATCTAGTATTGCTTTACTCAAATCCGCTCTATTAAAGCTGGTTTGATGTAACCGCGCTTCACGTAACACTGATTGTCTCAAACTGGACTGGCTCATATTGGCACGGCTCATATTGCTTCGCTCAAAAGTTGTTTTATTTAACCTGGCATCGACAAAAATGGCGGAAACCAGCTCTGCATCATAAAAATTAGCATTATCCGCTTTAATACCGGTGAAATCGGCTTTTGCAAACTTTGATCGACTCAGGCGACTATTCTCAAGTACGGCATGCTTAAAACTCGCCCCTGCCGCTTTGACTGCAACCAGGCGGGTATTAGTCATCCTGGCGCTGTCAAAACGTGTATTTTCAAGGTGTGCAAAATTAAAATCAGCATTCTCTAATATTGCGCCGGAAAAGTCAGCATTATCTAACGTTGCCCCGGTAAAGACAGCATTTGATAAGTCCTTGTTTTTTAGATTAATTCCAGTGAAATCACAATTTGCCCAGTTCACTGCAGGTTTTGCTTCATCTTCACATGCAGAATAAGCTGGAACTATTCTAATAAATATAAAAAATATCAAAAAGAGACCTTTTAACAACATTTTTGACATGTTTTTTCCTATAAATTGACTAGAATTTGTTGTGTTGCTTAATTTTACTAAACTAAGGATTTTACAGCGAATTTAACCTGAGATGTCATCTAATAAACATATGCTTACCCCGGCTCAGTTATTTAACAGCTTGCCACAGCTTTTGCTGGCTTGCACATTGAATATTACCTGCGCACACGCTGAAACAGCGACAGACCTCAGGTATGAGCCTATATTCCCTATCCCACAGACTATTGAGTTTGATGCCAGCAAAGCCGAGATAGGCGAACGACTCTTTTTTGACACTCGCTTGTCTAAAGATAACAGCATAGCCTGTGCAACATGCCATCAACTTGAAGCTGGTGGTGATGATAATGTAGCAACTGGCATATCAATATCCGACGAAAATAACGTCTTTAATACCCCAAGCATCTTTAATACCTTATATAATTTCAGACAAAACTGGGACGGCTCAATTAATACACCGCATGAACAAATTGATGCTGTGGTTATCAGTCATACTGGCTTCGATAATCAATGGAGTGAAATCGTTTCAAGACTGTCCGAGGATAAAAAGCTAAAAAGTTATTTTAATAAGGCTTATATTGATGGTATAAATCAAACTAATATCATAGACGCCCTGGTAGAATTTGAAAAAACACTGATCACACCTAATTCACGTTTTGACCGTTACCTCAGAAACGAAGAAAATAGCCTCAGCAGTGAGGAAATTGAAGGTTACCTGGTATTCAAGGAGTTAGGTTGTATCTCCTGTCACCAGGGAATAAATATAGGTGGTAACCTGTTTCAAAAATTTGGCGTTTTTTATGATTACATGGCAGAACGAGGTGACCTCAGCAAAAATGACTATGGACGATTCAATACGACAAATCGTCTGATAGATCAATTTGTATTCAAAGTACCATCACTGAGAAATGTTGCTGTTACTGCGCCTTATCTGCATGATGGCAGTGCTAAGACCATCGATGAAGCGATAAGTATCATGGGGAAAACACAGATTGGAAGAGCTTTGACAGTAGATGAAATACTGTCGATCAAAGCCTTTCTAAATACCTTAACCGGTGAATACAAGAATACACTACTGGATGCAGAATCATGAGACAGGGAAGTTTAAATCAGTGGATCGGTTTTGCTCTACTGATATCGATCATAAGTTTCTTTTTTTATAAGAGTATTTTTAGCGATGTACCGCTAAATGAAACACTTGCTACGATCGAAGAAATACAGGACCTGCAGGTTCAGCTTCATCGTGATCTGTTACGTTACAGAAGCAATCAGATTCAACAGTACGACATCCTTAACAGAACGCTCTACGCCCTTGATAACAATATTTCCAGCTTAAGCAATAGTGCCGTTGCAGAAGATGAATTAGGCATCGATTCTATCAATCACCTGGAAAGTATGATCAAACATGAATCGTCTCTGGTCGAAGACTTTAAAACACATCATTCGATATTACAGAACTCATTATCGTATATATTTCGTGCCAGCACAGACCTCTATTCGGTAAGACCAAAACAACAGTCGAAAGAACAGCTGCGCACCACAGCAGAACTTCTTACCCTGCTGTTAGAGTATAACGAAAATCCAGAGCATAATATCGCCAACAAGATTTACCCGCTGATCGACTTTTTAAATCACAAGCCTGATGCTAATACTACCGCTCTGATCAATCACAGTTTGATGATCATTGAACGTTTACCCGAGATCGATGAGATCCTGTCACGATTTAATTCCTTGAATGTTGAAAATCAGATCATCTTACTGAAGAACGCAGTAACTGAACTAAGGAATGAACAAAACCACTACGCACAGACTTTCAATATATTACTGTTTTTAAGCACGATCTACCTCATATTTTATATCTTATACATCTTCATCACATTAAGAAAAAATGAAGAAGCATTATCAAACAGTAACGCTAAATTAAATGAAGAAGTAAGCCTGAGAACAAAAACTGAAAAAGCTCTATTTCAGTTAGTTAACATCGACAAAAACAATACCGATAACAATGATGACAGGATATTGTTTCTGTTAAATGCCTTATGCGAAGCCCTGGACGTTGAATATGCCTATATCAGCAGGATCAATCCTTCGGGTTTAAATGCCGAAATCCTTGGCTTGCTTGACCATGGTATGTTCAGCAGCAACATTCATTACCCACTAGAAAATACACCCTGTGAGGAAGTCATTAAAAATGGTCGCCTGGTACACAACCGTGATTTTTCAAACTACTTCCCTGACAGCAAAGATATGTTGTTTAAAAACGCTGTCAGTTTTATCGGCATCCGCTTAACAGATAAGAATGAAAACGTGATCGGCATGATAGCCATCGCCAGTGACTCACCTATTGAGGATACCAGCCTGGCAGAAAACATATTAACCATCTCAACATCACGCGCAATTATTGAACTTGAACACCAGATAGAAATCAACAAAAGTAAACGCTATCAACAAGGTCTTGCGCTGATAGACAACTGGATCGAACGTCTGATCACTGAAGGTTATGATGAGAATGCATTTTTCAAAAATATCTGCTGTGCAGCACAGGAGATCACCAAATCACAACTAGCAGCATTCCCGGTACTTGACCATACACAGAAAACATATCATTTCCTATCTGCCAGTGGCACACAGGAAGAAAAACTTGAAGATATCACCTTAGAAGTCAACGATGGCGGCTTGTGCTCATGGACAATATTGAACAACAGGAACTTGCTGATCAACGACGTTTGCTCAGACCCGCGCGCGCAGAAAGATCTGTCGAAACAATTCAATATCAAATCAGCATTACTTACCCCCGTCACCTTAAAAGACAAACCTTACGGCGCCATCGCCGTATTCAGGACCTACGATGACTTCGACGAGATCGATGAACAATTAATGACACAATTTAGCCAGAGTGTGCAGATGGCAATCATAAACATGCAGTTAGTATGTGACATGAAGTCTGAACGAGAGCGTGCCGAGGTAACACTGCATTCTATCGGTGACGCGGTAATCACTACGAATATTAATGGTGAGATTGAATATATGAATCATGTAGCATCATCATTGACCGCGTGGTCACTTGAAGATGCCAGGAACAAGCCGGTACAGGATGTATTCAGAATCGAAGATCTGGATACCGGGGAACCGATACATGATGTCGTCAAGTCCTGCCTTGACGATGGCATAACGATCAATAAAAGCACATTAAGACTGGCCAGTAAAGACGGTCACAAAAAGGATATCGAAAGTTCAATATCTCCAATCCTTAAAACATCGGGCAAAGCCGAAGGCGTGGTTATTGTATTTCATGACGAGACACAGCGTCGAGAACTTGAGAGCACGATCAAACATCAGGCGGCTCATGACCCGCTAACCGACTTGTTAAACAGAGATGCTTTTGATATCGAACTTTCAGATCACGTTTATGATGCAAAAAACAACAACAAGAACCATGTTTTATGTTACCTGGATCTAGACCGGTTTAAACTCATAAATGACACTGCTGGTCACAACGCCGGTGACCAATGCCTGATACAGGTAACTTCTCTAATACAGTCATGCATACGTAGTGACGATATCTTAAGTCGACTGGGTGGAGATGAGTTTGGCCTGATACTGAAAAACTGCAACCAGAAAAGCGTATTAAAGATATCCAGCAATATTTCCAACGCCATATCTATGATGGAATTTAACTGGGATGACTGCGATTATAAAATCGGTGTAAGCATAGGCATCAATCCACTCGATAAAAATACGCAGGATGCTAATGACGCAATCAGAAAAGCCGACCTCGCCTGTTACACAGCTAAAGACCAGGGAAAAAACCAGATTTACGTATATGAAGAGCAGGACAGCGAACTCATCAAACGTCAGGAAGAAACATATTGGGCCTCACGGATATCAGATGCCATCGATAACAACCGTCTGTGTTTATACGCACAACCTATTGTCGCCTTAAAAAACACATATCCGCATTACAGTCATGTCGAAATACTCGTTCGACTACTCGATGAGAATAATCAGTTGATCGCGCCCAATGCTTTTATTCCGGCAGCGGAACGCTACAACCTGATGAACCTGATCGATAGAAAAGTTATTTATGAAACATTCTCTTTCATCAAAAAATATTCCGAACAGGACGAGAACAATACACATTATTCGATCAATTTATCAGGTAACACATTAAGCGATAAAGGTATCGTTAAATACATACAGGAAATGGTTGATAGGTTTGAGATCGATACAAAGCTCATATGTTTTGAGATCACAGAGACGATCGCTGTGAAAAATTTAAATTACGCTCAAAAACTTATAAAAGATCTAAAATCTATCGGATTTAAATTTGCGCTTGACGACTTCGGTTGCGGACTCTCCTCCTTCCAGTACCTGAAGAATCTGCCCGTAGACTTTCTAAAAATTGATGGCAGCTTTGTCGCTGACATGGTGAACAATAATATCGACCGCGCTATGGTAGCTGCGATCAATGAGATTGGCCATACCATGGGAATACAAACGATTGCTGAATACGTTGAGAATGATCAGATCATTAGAAAACTGCAGGATATAAAAGTTGATTTTGGCCAGGGTTATGGCATCGAACAGCCTAAACCGATAGAAGAGATATTCTCGATAGATATTTACGAAAAATCACCTGCCCTTAAGATCATTCACAATAAACCGTGATGGACTAAGATAATCCATCACTCTTTTACTGACAGGTGCTGTCACTGTATGCAATTGCGCAGCAATAATTTCAGCACTGATAAAACTACTGGTAAAACCACGTGAGCCATGTGCAGCGGAAACATACACTCCGCTCAGATACGATGCCGGCTGATAAATTTTTTTAGTGCTACCATGACCTATATCAGCGTATTCTTCGTTGAAGTATTTCTCATCCGGCATAGCTCCTACAATCGGCACCCTGTCTTTTGCTATGGCTCGAAAACCAGCCCAGGCATCACAATAATCGTTCTCTCTGAGCAGGTCTGAAAAATTTTCATTGATAGAGTCAAGCAGCTGCCTGGTTTCATCAGCATCAATTTCTAGACTAGTATTATTTCGTGAATAAGTCGCACCTAGATAATGTTTATTATTGATCGAAGGTGTTACATGCTTATCCGTACTCATCACTTTTCGAATATTTTTTGAATTTATATTTTCTTTGAATACCGCAATCTGTCCACGCACACTCTCAATGGGAAAGTTTGACGCCAGACCCAGATTATTCGCCGCTGTCGCATCTGCAAGAATTAATGTTTCATTCACATCTATCTTCTCATCTCCAGACAGGCATAACCACTGACCAGCAGACCGCTTGATCTCGGTAATTTCAGCCTTAACCAGTGTTAAGCTGTCACCACACTCCTGTTTAAGTACATCACATAAAACTCGTGGCAGAACCACGCCTGCCGATTTATATTCAGCATAAACCTGCTGATCACTGAGATCATTGCCATGTTCGACGATATCGTTATAGATTGATACGTAGTCTTCATTGAATCTAAACTTTCTGATTATTTCTGAAATCCGTTTTCTATCTGTCCGCTGTAACAGCCCGCAGTCAAACCAGAATTGTTGCCGATATTTTTTTTGCAGCGTTTCAAGCACATACAGGTTATAACAATAAGCATCGCTATAAAACTCGGTATCGACATCATTATTAACAGACAAACGCGGATATGTGATTACCGCGGGATTACCAGATGTTTCTTTCGCCACATCACCATGACGATCAATAACAGTAACACTCCAGCCTCGTCTGACCAGTGAATAAGCCACACTCAGACCGGCGATACCTGCACCGATTACGGTTGCCTTTTTACTTGAAATATTTACTGCTGACGGTGAGACGAACCAGGGCTTGTCAGCATATTTGTAAGCATGTTTATGTCTGGCGTTAAAACTAGCCGTCAACATCTCACGCTTCTTACCATAACCTTTTACTTTAGTTACCGTAAAACCAGCATTATCTAAATGACGTTTTACAAAACCTGCAGCAGTATAAGTACTGCATGTCGTACCCTGATGACTATTCTGTGCGAGCTTTTCAAATAATTTTTGTGACCACATATCGGTATTTTTTGCAGGAGAAAAACCATCCAGGTACCAGCAATCAACCATGAAATGTTCATCTTCTAACGCCTTATAAGCATCCATAAACTTATAATGAATAATGACGCGATCACCGAACAAGTGACGACTATGTGTCCCCTCCACCGCTGGCGGATAGTTATTTATCAACTCTTCACAATAATCATTTAATTCTGGATATTGCGAAATAAGTTCGACAATTGCCTCTGGTGAGAGCGGATATTTTTCTAATGCAATGTAATGCAAACACCCGGACCGGTTACTGTCTTTTATATTTTTTAACCATTCGCGTATCGTCAGGATACAATTGAGTCCACTGCCAAAACCAAGCTCTGCGATGACAAAATCACCCTTACCCTGCCAGCGCTCTGGCAAACCATTGTTTTTAAAAAATACGTGATTAAATTCGCTTTCACCAGAAATATTCTCACCTTCACTTGATGAATAATATATATCATCAAACTTTTCACTATACGGTTGCCCGTCGCGCCAGATTAAATTTGTATATTGCATAGCCTTGAAAGCTTGAGTAAAGGTAAAATAGGCCTCCATTTTCAAATACGCCAGCAGAATATGCAATCAATCAACGATTTCACTAATAAAGTCATACTTATCACCGGCGCCAGTGACGGTATAGGCAAAGCAACCGCTATAGATTGTGCAAAACACGGTGCAACCGTCATCATTCATGGTAAAACCACGCCCAAACTTGAATTGCTGTATGACGAAATAACCACTGCTGGATACACCGAACCCGTCATCTACCCACTCGATCTTGAAAAAATGACACCGGAGGATTGTCAGGCCCTGAATGAAGTCATCCACAAACAGTTCGGAAAACTCGATGGTCTGTTCAATAATGCCGGCTGGTTAGGTGCATCCAGCCCAATTCAGCAATATGACCAGACCCTCTGGCATCGGGTCATGCAGATTAATCTAAACGCCACATTCATGCTGACGCAGGCATGCATCCCGCTGTTAAACCACGAAACTGACAGCTCGATCTTATTTACCCTGGATGATAAGAGCAGTGCTTACTGGGGCGCATACGGTGTCTCAAAAGCTGCCTTAGCTGCTTTTATGAAGATTCTCGCTGACGAACTCGAGTCGACATCGATCAAGGTCAACGGTTTGATACCGGGAACGGTTAGAACGGCCTTCAGGACACGTGCATTTCCCGCTGAAGACCCGACGACATTAACCAGACCTGAAGAGGTTGCAACAGCTGCGGCGTTCCTGTTAGGTGATAAAAGTAAAACCATCAAGGGTGAGCCAGCACACGGTAAGATATTTCGACTTGAAGAGCTGCTGTCCTCCGATCTTTAGCTATTTTTTGGTATCGGCTAAATCGGCTTTCATTTCCAGCAGCTTTTTCTCGAATGCCGGTTTTACCAGGTACAGAAAATAAGCGGTCGACATACCCGTCGAACCCAGGATCATGCACATCACCATGATCTGATACCTGGCTGCAATAAGTGGTGATACCCCAGATAATATCTGTCCCGTCATCATGCCTGGCAACGACACCAGCCCGACGGCAAACAGGGAATTAATCACCGGGATAAGAGCAGACTGTAGCGCTTCTTTCCGTGCTTCATCATATGAAACATTCCTTCCGATTTCTGCGTTCAGGCGTTCAGCAGCCAGGCTGACACTATTCATGGAATTGGCAAAGATCATGCCGGCAATGGGGATCATCGAAGTAGGCGAATACCAGGGATCCAGCATTAATACCGCTTGTGTAATTAACAACAGGGTTACGCCACCACCTGATGCGATCGATATAAAAGCGAATCGATATAATTCCAGGCGTTTCTCAGCGACAGTACCCAAAGCGATCCAGCTAGACGCCACCACCATTACGACTAATATAACAAGAACGATCCAGGAGCTATCTGACTCAAAAATATAAGTAAGGATATACCCTATGAGTAACAGCTGAACCAGCATCCTCGAAACGGCATAGAGTGCATTAGTGGATTTAAGCGACCACTTAAAAAGGATAAAGATCGTCACCAATGCTGGAATAAAGGCCAATGACAGATTGAGTAACGGTATTGTTTGCAGCGAATGGTTCATGTGTTATGTTTCGGTAAGATAAAGAGCTTATAACCACAGACACCTACATGGATGTAGGTGGTAGAGCAACGCATGGAGCAGTTGCCGAGACACAGAGCACGCAGAGTTTTTATTTATATAAATAAGCTTTCTCTGAGCTCTCTGTGTCTCTGTGGTTAAATCTCTTTCTCGTAATTATTTGGACTGATTAATCCATCAAATTCACTTCGATTCCCTGCTCGCGTAGATGGTCAGCACGCTCATCGATGTAACGCTGGAAATTGCTCTGACTTTTATAAGCGCCAGAGGCGACGTAATCCATTACCGACTGTACATGAAATGCTTTCAGGTAGGCATCTACCCTGAACACTTCCTCACCTTGATCATTAAAAAATAATAAACTCGGCGCGTATTTCACATCCAGCTTTTTAACCCAGTCACGGATTTTTACTTCGTTACCATCCGGTGCAGTAATCTTTTTCGTAGACCACATGTCCAGCACTATTACATTAAAACGTGACAATAGCTCAACACTTTCCTTACGTTTTAATATCTCTGCATGTAACTCATCGCAGGTCTTACATTTTTTTTGTTCAAACATGACCAGCAGTGGTTTATCGTGGTTGACAAATCGTTTATAGATGCTACGCTGTTAATTTCGTCGTGCAGCTGGCCCGTCGTTGGTTGCGGATTTACTTTCACCATATAATCCTGGTAACTTATATCTGACTCCTGTTTTTTGCCGATATAATCCAGTAAAGCGCTAAACTTTTCAGGCGGGTAATAACCATTGGCACGGAACACGATCTTGTTGTTCTCATCAAAGAACAATAAAGTCGGCGTGTACTGAACCTTCAGTGCTTCCGCAAACTGTTTTTCGGTGTAGGTCTTATCGCCGACGACAACTTCTTTATCGCCCCATAGATTTATCGGAACCACATCAAAATATTGTTGTGCTTTACTGGCGATATCTCGTTGACCAAAATTATCTTCAAGCAATTTTTTACAGTAAGGGCAACCGTCCTGATAATAATAAACCATCAAGCGTTTGTTATTATCTGTCGCTTCCTCGATATCTTCAAACAGGTCTAGAAAAGAAACTTTAAACCAGTCTGGCTGTTCCGTGTGTCCAGGGTTAACCATTCCTGCGGCCAGCTCTCCTTCGGTCTTTGCATATACCGATGAAAAGTTAGACGATATAACGAACATTATGATAAAGAATATTTTTGCAGGATACATGATTCTCATTACTCCCATCTCAGAAGATAATTTTTGTAAACCGGGCAGGTCTCGCCGCCCGTTAATGATCAGTGCTTGTTCTTTACTTTTGATTGTACTGATTTTGCTTTCTTTCTCGAAGCAGGTCGATTCTTTTGACCAGCAGGTGAGTGAGAAGTTTTTGAACCAGTAGATTGTGATCTGCTTCCATACAACTGATTTTTTATCGATAAATTTTTGGCTTTGTTGCTTCTCTGCCTGGCCATTTCATCACGTGATTCAGGCCATTCGAGATTCACGTCTTCAAATAGTTTTTTTATTTCATCGAGCGACAGCTCAACTTTACCACCTGCTTTTAGATCACGCGGCAATACCAGGTTACCGTAACGAACGCGAGTTAAGCGACTGACTCTAACGTCCTGTGATTGCCAGAGTCGTCTGACCTCACGGTTTTTGCCTTCCTTTAAAATCACGTGATACCAGTGATTGGACCCCTGACCGCCTGCATCAACTATCTGATCAAACTTCATGAAACCATCTTCAAGCTCAACGCCCTTCAACAGCTGTTTGATTGTGTCACGCGTAACTTCACCATGGACCCGAACCGCATACTCTCGTTCGATCTCACTCGACGGATGCATCAGATGATTAGCTAAATCACCGTAATTAGTAAACAATAATAATCCGCTTGAATTGATATCCAGACGCCCGACACTAATCCAGCGCCCATCTCTCAGTTTACCGATACTATCGAACACCGTCTTACGACCCTTCTCATCCTTCTGGGTACAGATTTCACCTTCAGGCTTGTGATAGAGAAGAACACGGATACGATTGACATCAGATTTGATGACAGTGCGACGATTACCGATGTTAACTTTGTCGCCTTCTGTAACATGGTCGCCCAATTTTGCCAGCTGTCCATTGATACGAATTTGTCCTTCGTTGATCAGCCGTTCTATCTCTCGACGTGAACCAAAACCCATCCTGGCAAGTGCCTTCTGTACACGTTCTTGCGACATGATGATTAAAGCTCAGGACAATATGGGGGAAATTTCGTCAGGCAACAAACAAAACTAAACGACTTAAACATTAAAAACCTTTTTATCTGCGGCTACTGGTTCTTCAGATATGCCATCCTGGTCATCAGAGCTTGTATCTTCTGATAGTACTTCTTCAGTTTCATCTACTTCAGTCACATCGTCGACAGCACTGTCTGCAGCTGAATCATCCTGATCTAATGCCACATCTTCGACTAGAGACTCACCGTTATTTTCATTAACGTCATCTTCTGACGAAACATCTGCTGGCAAAACGTTTTCGGCGTCAGGATTTTCATCAGCAGACTCGTCAGCCAGGTCCTCATCCAGACCAAGTTCCGGGTGAATACTGTCCAGGTCTTTTATCTCTGCCAGGGTCGGTAATTGATCCAGTGTTTTTAGATTGAAATAGTCGAGGAATTCTTTAGTGGTACCATAAAGCGTCGGTTTACCCGGTACATCTTTATGTCCCAGGACTTTAATCCAGTCACGTTCAAGTAAGGTTTTAATGATATTAGAACTGACGCTGACACCACGTACCTCTTCGATTTCACCACGGGTAATCGGTTGTCGGTATGCGATAAGCGCCATTGTTTCCAACAGCGCACGAGTATAACGTGCCGGCCTCTCTTCCCATAGACGCCCTACCCAGGTGGAATATTCCTGTCTTACCTGTAAACGAAAACCACTGGCAACCTGTTTTAATTCATAACCACGGGTTTCATAATCGTCTGCCATCTCATGCAGCGCCTGGCGAATTTCATCACGCGTGGGACGTTCCTCATCAAGCTCGAATAAACTTTCAAGATGAATCACGGTTAAAGTTCGGTCAGCCGCCAGTAAAATCGCTTCAAGTATATTTTTAAGTCTACTCATTTCCATAAATCAATCTCTTCTTATAAGGGCCCGTTGTCACGCTCATCATCAATCCGTACACTGCTGCCGGGACCAACCGCTTTTAGATGGATAGGCGAAAAGGTATCAGACTGTACCAGGTCAATCAGCTGTTCTTTCACCAGCTCCAGGATCGCCAGCAGTGTAACAACAACGCCACGTCGGCCTTCTTCAATGGTAAATAAACTGGTGTAATTAGTAAATCCATCGGCACTGATCGCACTCAGAACACTAGTCATGCGTTCACGGACTGATAATGCCTCACGCTGGATATGATGATGGGTATACATATCTGCTCGTGCCATGGCATCTTTGAAAGCAAATAAGACATCACGCAGGTCGACCTCGGGCACGGGCCGTTCCTGATGTAACTCAGGTGGCTCTATATCGGTCAGATAGAAATCACGACTAACCCGGGGCAATTCATCGATATTCTGTGCGGCGACTTTAAATTGTTCATATTCCTGCAGACGGCGGATCAGTTCAGCACGCGGATCATCTTCATCCTCACTCTCCGCCTGTCGCGGTAGCAACATGCGTGATTTTATTTCAGCCAGCATAGCGGCCATCAATAAATATTCTGATGCCAGCTCAATTTTTAGATTTTGCATCAGATCGATGTAATGCATGTACTGGCGGGTGGTCTCTTCCAGTGGAATATCCAGAATATCAATATTCTGGCGTTTGATCAGATAGAGCAGCAGGTCCAGAGGACCCTCAAAGGCTTCAAGGATTACTTCCAGTGCATCGGGCGGTATGTACAGGTCCTGTGGCACCACGGTAAGCGGTTCACCCCGTACCAGCGCAAACGGCATTTCACCCTGAGCGATAGCTTTGGAACCTTCTTCAGCATTCACTTTTGCCTGATCGACAGCTTCAGTATTGAGCTCAGCATCCTGCTTTAGCTGCTCTTCATGTGCCTGCGTTTCTTCAATATCTGGATTTACCATAGTCTTCGTTATATCTCACCCACGGTGATTTATGACCTTAAAATATTACAGATAAGCGATACCCATCGCTTTTCTAACGTCTTCCAGTGTATCACGAGCGACCTCTCTTGCGGCCTCGTTTCCTTCGTCAATGATCGCTTTGACCGCCATGACATCTTCTTCGTATTCCTTCGCCCTTTCCTGCATCGGTTCTAGCTCAGCGATCACCGCCTCGATAATGGGCTGTTTACACTCTACACAACCAATCGACGCATTTCTACAGCCATTTTGCACCCACTCGCGAGTACTATCATCTGAATAAACTTCGTGAAATTGCCATACCGGGCATTTAGCCGGATCGCCCGGGTCATCACGACGTACGCGGGCAGGATCTGTCGGCATAGTGCGTAATTTTTTAGCCACGGTATCCGTATCGTCACGCAGTGCAATCGTATTTTTATAGGATTTGGACATTTTCTGTCCATCCAGTCCGGGCATTTTTGATGCCGGTGTCAATAATGCCTTTGGCTCAGGCAAAATAATCTTGCCAGAGCCTTCAAGGTAGCCGAACAGTCGCTCTTTATCACCGATCGAAATATTTTGCTGAGAATCAAGTAACGCCTGTGCCACGTTCAGTGCTTCGACAGTGCCTTTTTCCAGGTACTCTTTACGGTACTGAAAAAACATACGGGCATTTTTCTTGCCCATCTTGGCCGCTGCCTGCTCTGCTTTTTCTTCAAAACCAGGCTCGCGCCCATAGAGATGATTGAAACGACGCGCCACTTCACGGGTTAACTCAACATGGGCAACCTGATCTTCACCCACCGGCACCAGGCCAGCTTTATAGACCAGGATATCTGCACTTTGCAGCAGGGGATAACCCAGAAAACCGTAGGTTGCCAGGTCTTTTTCTTTCAACTGCTCCTGCTGATCTTTATAGGTCGGCACCCTTTCCAGCCAGCTCAACGGGGTAATCATCGACAGCAAGGTGTGCAACTCGGCATGCTCAGGCACTTTCGACTGGATGAACAATTTAGCCGAACCCGGACTGATGCCTGCTGCCAGCCAGTCGACCACCATCTCCCAGGTGCTCTGTTCGATAGTAGAAGGGTCTTCGTAATGCGTGGTTAACGCATGCCAGTCGGCGACAAAGAAAAAACATTCATATTCATGCTGTAACTGCACCCAGTTTTTTAATACACCGTGGTAATGCCCTAGATGTAAACGGCCTGTCGGCCGCATCCCTGATAAAACACGCTGATGTTGTGTCGCTACTGTATTCAAGTTTTTCTTACCCTGTTGCTGTACTAAAGATTAAAGACCAAAAATAATACTGATCATATTGACGAAATGTACCACCAGAGGCCACAAGATTTTACCGAGTATACCGCTGAAAAGTAACAGTAAAACAATCAGCATACCGAATCTTTCCATGCGCATGAATGGTATTGCTAACGATGTTGGCAGTACACCGGCAAGTACTCGACCACCATCTAACGGCAGGATCGGTAACAGATTGAGCACCATCAAAACGACATTAATAATAATGCCTTTCTCACCCATCTCAGCCAAAAAACTGAGTGTCGGCGAAGCACTCATGACACTATTCGATATGACGATAAACATCGCCCATAAACAGGCCATGATGAAATTAGACGCCGGTCCGGCAACCGCCACCAATGCCATGTCCAGCAGCGGCGATTTAAAATAGCGCGGCTCTACCGGCACCGGTTTTGCCCAGCCCATAACAAACGGGCTAACCATGGCCAGAAACAGCGGTACCACCACCGTACCCATGGGATCGATATGCTTTATCGGGTTGAGCGTAATCCTGCCAAGACTTTTCGCCGTGGGATCGCCTAATTTATACGCCACCCAGCCATGCGCCGCCTCATGCAAGGTAATGGCAAATAAGATAGGCACCGCCCAAACGGCAATGGTATAGGCAATATCGGGAATGGAAGACATCGAAGTTTATTGGTTATTTAGTACGATTTTAAAAGCGCAGTTTACACGAAACATCAGTCAAGACCATGATCCTGACCTTTACCATGGCGTCGAATATCAGGCGTGCCATCGGTGAGACGGATTACCGTTGTTGGCTCAATGCCGCAATGCCCGCCATCGATGATCAGATCCACCTGTTTTTCCAGTCGAGAACGAACATCTTCTGCTTCCGTCACCGGCAATTCTTCTCCGGGCATCACCAGGGTACAGCTGATCAAAGGCTGCCCCAGCTCTTCTAACAATAAATTAACCACCGGATGATCCATTACCCGTAAACCGATATGTCGCCGTTTAGGGTGCATCAAACGTCGCGGCACCTCTGTGGTACCCGGCAGAATAAACGTATAAGGCCCCGGCGTTAATGATTTAAGCAATCGATAGTCCGTATTATTAATTTTTGCATAAGTCGCAATTTCAGACAGATCCCGGCACACCAGTGTCAAATTATGCTTGTCATCTATCTGGCGAATACGACGCAGACGCGTGACCGCGTCTTTATCGCCAATATGACAACCCAGTGCATAACTGGAATCAGTCGGGTAGACGATGACACCACCCTGATGAATGATATCAACCGCCTGCTTGATTAATCGCAGCTGCGGATTTTCTGGATGTATTTCGAAATACTGGCTCATAAAAATCGATACAAAATATCAATATACTAGTTGAAGGCAAATTTAAAAAAGGTGAATATTACACTGTCTGGAGACACAATCATAAAACTAAAATAGATAGTTTCTATAGAGTCATAGCTGTTTTCACTGTTCCCTGATTTAATTTTTATTTTTCGCTCACGAAGTTCGGTATAATGCCTGTCTTCGATCAACAGGAAATCACTATCCAGGTGATGTAGATTACATTAAAACAATGAAGTTACTATTTGATTTTTTTCCAATTATTCTTTTTTTCGTCAGTTACTATCAGGCCAGCTTCCTGATTGAAAACACCTTCATCGGGCAGCTGATCGACCCCACAAAACCCGACTTTATTTCTGCCACCATCGTGGCGACAGGCGCCGCCATCATCGCCAGTTTTATTCAGGTCGCCATACACTGGTTTAAAACACACAAGTTCGAACGCATGCATATCTTTTCGCTGGTATTGATTACCGTGCTCGGCAGCATCACCATCTTTCTCGGCAACCCGGCATTCATTCAATGGAAACCGACTGTATTAAACTGGCTGTTCGCCGGTGTTTTTCTTGGCAGCATGTTCGTCGGCGAAAAACCCATCATCCAGCGCATGATGGGCGAACACATCGAATTGCCTGAAAACGTCTGGAAAACGCTTAACCTGTCATGGGTCGTTTTCTTTTTCATCAGTGGTACAGCGAATCTGTATGTTGCCTTCTACTACAACCTAAGCGCATCCGCTGAAGCCCGGATGGATACCTGGGTTAACTTCAAGCTGTTTGGTCTAATGGGATTAACTATCGGTTTTGTTATCCTGCAGGCCATCTACCTGTCACGCCACATCACGGAAGATGACCTTGAGAAAAGCACAGAAAATAACGGAGAGAATCCTTAATGTTATACGCCATCATCGCAGAAGATGTCGAAAACAGTCTGCAGGATCGCCTTGCAGCCAGACCAAAACACCTGGAACGCCTGACTACCCTACAGGACCAGGGGCGTCTAATACTGGCCGGCCCTCACCCGGCGGTAGACAGCGAAGATCCCGGTGAAGCCGGTTTTAGCGGTAGCCTGGTCGTGGCCGAATTTGAAAGCCTCGAAGAAGCAAAAGCCTGGGCCGATGCCGACCCTTATGTCGCAGCGGGTGTTTACGCCAACGTCACCATCAAACCATTCAAAAAAGTATTTCCAAACTAGACGGCGCTGAATTATTTAGCAGAAACGGCTAACTAACAACTGTTAACTTTCAACTAATTCCTATAGAATGCGCCCTGCATAACGTGCCGGGGTGGCGGAACTGGTAGACGCGCCGGATTCAAAATCCGGTTCCTTCACGGGAGTGCCGGTTCGATTCCGGCCCTCGGTACCATATTTATGCATCGACTTCTGATCCAATCCAATATTCTGTAATCCCATGTGCCCGAACCGGTACCCGGTTAGATTATGAATTACATCCCTGTAATTCACCGTTACTCCACCCCTCCATGGGTTCCGCCTTTCAGGCCGTGTATACAGCACACGTTCAAATGCTATCCAGTAGCATTTATCGGGTCATCGTCTATCGACGACGCTAATAATTGTTCCTGACAATTATTTTCCGGCCCTCGGTACCATATTTATGCATCGACTTCTGATCCAATCCAATATTCTGTAATCCCATGTGCCCGAACCGGTACCCGGTTAGATTATGAATTACTTCCCTGTAATTCACCCTTATTACCATGGTTCAGTGCGAGATGACTTAAGAATGTCTCAACTTCAGACTTCCCCATGTCCTTTGAGTGAGCTTTATTGTTTAAACAGATATACTGTAAACTCCAGCTGACATAGGATTTTTCAGCATGAAAGGCATAATGATGAAATCGAAGAACCTCACGCGCCTGATCCATCAAACGAGCGTATTTTGGAACATATCTCCTTATAGAATTACTCATATTATTATTTCCTTATATAAGGCGCCTTTTTCCCTTAAATATCTAGATATGGCGCCTGTAAGGGTGCATATTATAGAAAAATATGACGCCTGGGTAGGCGCCCTATCCAATTGTTAAGCGCATATGAAAAACATAGAATCATTCAATATTGCAGTCGCTGAAGTTTTTGGTAAATGTTATCAAGCCTTTCCTATACGCATTGATGTGTCTGTGATAGATGTGGGGGAAGCTATCCAAGAGGCATTAGACCCGGGTTGCGGACATGATATTGATATGCGTAACTCAGAGTATGACATAGCTAGGGCGTCCATTAACTGGCTAATTGAGTCTGGGTATTTATGGCATCGAAACGCTACACACATATCGTTCAATGCAGTTACATTGTCACCAAAAGGTTTAGAGGTTCTAAATGCAATCCCTAAAGAATTACAAATACAAACAACCTTAGGTGAAGAGCTTGGTAAGGGTGTAAAAGAAATTGGCAAAGATGCTGCGCTATCCTTTGTAAAAGAAACATTAAGTTATGGTGCAAAACTTGTGCTTGGCGCTTAACAAGTGGGTCAAGAACGACTGAACCTACCCTAAACGTTAGAGCCATAAAAGGAAAAATGGACTTGCTCACAAAAAAGCAGAGAGAACTTTATGATTCATTCTATGAGTCAACACATCAGAATGAACATCTAGATTCAAAAACCGAAATACTTATTGGGCTATCAGCAGCTATAGCAATGAACTGTGAACCTTGCACTTCTTATTACCTAAAAAAAGCAAAAGAAGCCAATGTGTCAAAAGGTGAAATATCCGAAACCTTAGCAAAGGTAATGGCTGTTGCAGCTGGTCAGAAACGCTTACAATTTCAGGATGTGGTAGATAAGTATGATATTACTATCTAATCATTCAGATATAAGCTCCAAAAAACTGGGGTCAGATCACAGTTGTTTCTAATATTAGCGAAAACTGTGATCTGACCCCAGTTTTTCTAATTTCAGACAGTAAATACAGGAAAAATTCCTACAGATTAAAACGGGCCATACAGCTATATTTATACAGCCGATACATGGATGTCATTGATCAAGGAAGTTCGGCTACCAGCACTCCCAAAATGTAAGGCTGTTAGCACCCCACTACGGATTGACGGGGTGCTTTTTATGTCCGCCACCCATTTAGGTCATTTATCAACTGACCCGGTTTGTTTTTATAACTGCAATAGTGAGTGCTGGGAAGTTTATGATAACGCTCAAACGTGTCATAAACAATTCATATACTTGTCATTATTCTTCAATATATTAATTTCATAATTGAAGTAGTTAATCAACACAGACAGGTGAGCATTATGACAGGCACGGCAAGTGAATTATGTGACTACAATGAAAATGAAACCAGTAATTTAAATAACTTCGATCTGTTTTCGCTACGATTGTTCGAGAAGATTAAAGCAAATCGTTTGCTTCATACTGATTCATTGGGCCACACACCTATTTTTAATGCTACATCTCCATCGATATTGTCAAACAATACCGAGTACATCATAGCCGGGGACTGTGCGTATAAGGAGGGTATTTATGAGTGACACTGACAATTTAAAAACGTTTTATAGCTTGATGATGATGAAATCGAAACTGAGTGCTAAAGACGAATGGTTAGCCAAAATACGTGAGCGTCAAAGAAGAAAGAGAAAAGAAGAGTTATATTCATGCAGCATGAAAAGTCGAAATACTAATTCATAACATGATAGTGGCAGCCTCTATGGCTGCCATTTTTTATGTCTTGCATCGACCGGTTGATCTCGCAACCGATAGCAGTCATTTAGCCTGACAGCATCTATATTGTTATTAGGGAAAAATTCCTACAGACTAAAACAGAACATACAGCTATATATAATACAGCCGATGCACGGATGTCATTGACCAAGGACGTCTGGCTAATGGCGCCCCGCTATGGATTGAAGGGGCGCTTTTTATTTAGTACGGCATAAATCCTTGCTCTTCTAATCTAGTTTCAATCGCTACAATCTGCTTATTATTATTCGGGTACAGACCACGATTAATTATGCAGAGCGGTGAAAAAAACGTGGTCTGTCCCCTATTACCTGCAGAATCCTCCGTCTGTTTCTGACCCCAAAGCGGGTGTACAGATTATTCTAAACGCCATATATCGTACCTATGGAAATGGGCATTTAAAATATTATTTTTCGGGCCACCATAGGCGTGCGTAAAAGCTGTCTTCAATATCATAATCGAGAAATTTCTTTCCATTAGGTGTCCGAAATACTGCGTAACAAACTTCCTGATAACCCCTCGCTTCGTCAAAAGCAGTACAGTAGGCATTATTCTTTTCATCAAAATGCCATTCACCCGTTTGTGCATCAAGACCGACCCCTCCCGTTCTATCAACTGAGCCATCGGCTTTAAAAGTTAGCGTAAATTTCCCTCCCTTATGCCCCTTAATAAATATGACCCCAGGGATGAATTTCTTTAGATCTTGAAAATTCATACGTTGCAAACCCTTGGCTTCTGCCGCCTTTAGATTTGGAGGCGCCGCAAACGTATTGGTTGCAACAGCCATAAACAGCGGAACCAGTAATGCATATCGAAAAGTTAACACTTTACAAACTCCTTTAAATTGAATTTGAATTGCTGCCGGAACAAAAATCGAGCACAAGTCATCTGTGCAGTTATATTATGTGTAACTTACTCCATCGAACACTGATTGGGTATAGGTTTTTCATGATTTCCGATCATGAATGATCGCTTCTGACCGGTAAGCGACCACTGGAATAAATCAGTGTGAATCGATTGCTCAAAGGTCGCCACCCAAAACTGACGTTCAGTAATTTCAACAAGACCATACGGTAATACTTGACTAATTTACTTGGTTATTTACAATAGATAGTGTACTCAACAGGAGGGCACATCATGCATATTCGTACTACAACAGACCCTATCTCATTACACGATGTCCCAGACCCTGATAACCACCCCTGCCTTTACGAAGGTGATGGCGAAAATGGCCTGGAGATTTATTTCGAGAATGAAGAGAATAAAAAAATCTACATGGAAATGGAGCTAGAAGATAAGAAAGTGCTAGTGGGCAATGACACAGATGACTATATTGCCGAAGGTTAAAGTGAAATGTATCAACATTAAATCTGACTCATCTATTCGCAGGGAGGCAGGCTAGAGGGTCAGCACCTATTATAGGAGGTGCACCATGTTAAGACGATTGTTCTTTTTATTTCCTGATGAACCGCATGCACAGCGTGCAGTAAATCAATTAGTTAGTCTAGATATACCTAAACGACGTATTCATGCTATCGCGCGAAATGTCGAACTCAAAACCCTGCCACAGGCAACACAACGTCAGAAAAATGATACTGCCTTTCGTATTGAGCGGTTTTTGTGGAGTTCAAATTTAGTCGTGTTTTTGCTCGCATTGATAGTATTAGTTGTTGCGTTAGTGGCTGGTGAGTTTATTTGGTCGATGATCTGCCTTGCGATAATGGCTGTCACTTTTATCGCTGGCGAACAATTTGCAGTTCATGTGCCTAATGTCCATCTGACAGAGTTTACCGATGCATTATCACATGGCGAAATACTATTGATGATTGATGTTCCATCAAACCGTGTCGCTTATATTGAAAAATTCGTACATCACAATTACCCAGAAGCAGCCGTCGGTGGCGTTAGTTGGTCGGTTGAGTCATTCGGTCTCTGACCTTTTCAGGATATAAGTTATGTCCGCTTTTGGTGGCGGGTTCAATCGGTCAATGCAACACATGCATTAAATCTTTCAGCGGGTGTTTTAGTATTCGGGGACAGACCACGATTAATTATGCAGAGCGGTGAAAAAAACGTGGTCTGTCCCCTATTACCTCTCCCCTATTACTGAGTAGATTTCACTACAGAGCTCAGTTCTCTCAAATTCATCTTTATATAGTCGATATGCTATTTGGTTTTTTAAGCGGCTGCTGAAACAAACGATTGGCGCAAGATGTCAAGATAGAAAAGCACTCTCGCATTACGCTAGCTATAAATCTTTCTTACTGTGGTTATTAACACAGGCATACGATCAACGGATGGATACAACCATGATTAAGTTTGGCGAATTGACTGAAGCGCTCACCGGTTATATATGCAACGATGCACAAGACGATATACCTTATGATTACTATCGATGTGTCTTCAAAACGGTAATACAATTAAATAACGATGGTGAGCACTGTGATATAAATCAGGCCGCCTCCATTCTGCTGTATCTCGCTTTTAATGATGATCACCTCAATCCCAGCCAGCTGACTGCAAACGGCTTAGCTGCACTGGATCATGCAGAAAAATTCTTACAGAAAATCGGGGCATCTACCGATGAAATAGATGAACAGCTAATAAGTATGCCGGTAACTGCCTAGCAGGACTGAAGGATAAATCATTGACCGCTGCCACTGGTTACTTCTGTAGCGAAAGCCTGTCATGCGATTGGCGCTAACTGTCAAATCAATTAGATCTGTGTATTTTAAAATGCAACATGCCGACCGGAATGTCAGGTGACGACCGACTAATGGAGTCAGGCTACCGCGTCAGCCCTTCGGGGCTGTCGCTTTTTTATCTTAAAGAAGAGGCACTAGTCCGTTTTGAAAGATGAAAATCTACACGATTGAATACTAAAGTAATCACCGCGGACCTTACATCTAAGTGATGAATAGTGTGACGTTCACTCCAAATAAATCTTACCCTGGTTATACATCGCCACGATGAATAACTTTTCATCTTTATTAGCAACTTGAAGTAACTCATCGAGGTTGATCTGTCTCTGTCTACATAACGCTTTGGCGAATTCAGCGGTCACTTCATAATCTTCGCCATCAACGAATAACAGGGTATTTTCCGGATTTTGTACAAAAGCAAAGCGGCTGGCTGTGTGCCTGTTTAATACACCGGTATTTGCCAATACCTGCAGCTCTTCGATGGAGTCTACTTCCTGCTCAGGCTCGGTCATTACATCAGACTTGGTGTCACTGACGAAACGGCCAAACCAGCGTTGTAATTCCGGGTGATCAGGTTGCAGATAATTTTTGAATATCTCAGTGACACGTTGCAGTGCATCCTGTTTTATCTCATTAGGATATTCCTGGACAGATTGATCTGGATCCCGATAAGTTAACTTCGGCGATAAATTCTGCGTGATATGTGCGATGAAATCATTGACCAGATCTGCATGACTGGTAGCGCGAAAACCGATGGAGTAACTGATGCTTTCTCCTAATGAGACACCATGATGAGAGACGCCGGGAGGCAGATAGATCATATCACCCGGCTCGACGATCCACTCTTCCTCAGCGGTGAACTCTTTTTGAATTCTTAGCGGGGTTCCTTCTACCTGGTTATCTTCTGTTACTTCCCGGGTACTGATCTGCCAGCGTCGCTTTCCCTCGCCCTGCAATAAAAACACGTCATACAGATCGACATGCGGGCCGACAGAACCTTGCATCAGCTGCGTAGCTGACCATCAGGTCATCGAGCCGCCACTCGGGGATGAAACGGAAACGATCCACGATCCAGGCTAGTTCTGGCAGGTATTTTTCCATGTCATTGACGACCAGCGTCCAGTGCGTTTCCGGCATACTGTTAAATATCGTTTCATCCATCGGGCCGAACACTGGAAACCAGGGGTGCTCACCATCTTTTTCCATAACGATGCGTGAATCTACCTCTTCTTCACAGGCAAGACCGGCAAGTTCATCAGCCGTTATCGGTGATTTAAAATCGGCAAAAGCCTGACGGATCAGCAGCGGCTTTTTTTGCCAGTACTCTTGCATAAAGGTTTCGGGGCTGATATCACCGAGTGTGCCGGGTATTTTATACATATCTTTTATATCTCATCGATTATTAATCAAAAAGTTAAAGTCCAGATGGCCAAAGTGAATTACTTTTCGACGAGCTCGATCGCATTGCCATCGAAGTCCCGACAGAATAAAGCGGCCCGTCCAGATTTACTCTTACTATAAGTTATACCCACATTTTCCAGGCGTTGAATAATCTCAGTCAAATCTGAAACCTGTAATGCCAGGTGACGGTCACGTCCGCCGTGTTCAGGCCTGTTTTCTACCGGATCAGGATTCGCTACTTCGAGTAAGTGAATCTGCCCGTTGGCTAACTGTAACCAGGCACCCGGATAACCAAGGTCCGGGCGGGAATCATCCAGCTCGAGGCCTAAAATATCCATATAAAATTCAAGTGCTTTAGCGGTTTCTGCCACGATCAGGCTGCAGTGGTCGATGGCTTTCACCAGGGGTTTATCTTTTGTCATGCATTACTCCTGAATCAAAGCTTCAAATCGCTTATAATAGCGACCCTGTTTTTATCAGCAACGTATATTTTCCAGTAGTTAAGCCATACAAACAAATTTCACCCTGTAATATGAATCCCGATCTGCAAAAACTGCAACCCTACCCTTTTGAAAAGCTCAATGCCTTAAAAGCGCAATGTCAGCCAGCTGTCGAAGGCCATATTGCTCTGTCGATCGGTGAACCCAAACATGAAGCACCCGGTTTTGTACTGGCTTTGATCTCGAAGAATCTGAATGAGATCAATCGCTATCCGTTAACCAGAGGCAGCCTGAAACTACGCAGCACTATAGCAAACTGGTTGACCCGTCGCTTTAAATTATCCAGCGACCGCCTGGACCCTGAGCAGCATATCCTGCCGGTAACGGGCACTCGTGAAGCCCTGTTTTCTTTTGCTCAATGTTTTGTAGACAGGAGTGTCGATGGTGCATTGATACTGATGCCTAATCCATTTTATCAGATCTACGAAGGTGCAGCCCTGCTCTCAGGTGCTACGCCCTATTTCTACAACACGGTAAAAGAAAATAATTATCTGCCTGATTTTGACGCTATCGATGAATCAACATGGCAGCGCTGCCAGATCATTTATATCTGCACACCCGGCAACCCGACCGGCAGTGTCATATCGAAACAGCAGCTCATCAAGCTGATCGAGTTATCACAGAAGTATGATTTTATTATCGCCTCAGATGAATGTTATTCAGAGATATACTTCGATGAGAGCAAACCGCCAACTGGATTATTAGAAGCCGCTGAGGAATGCGGCAACACAGATCTTAAAAACTGTATCGTATTTCACAGCCTGTCGAAACGTTCTAACCTGCCCGGCATGCGCTCTGGTTTTGTTGCCGGTGATGCCGGACTGATCAAATCTTATCTGCTGTATCGCACCTATCATGGCTGCGCTATGCCGCCGGTACATCAGATCGCAAGCATCGAAGCATGGAGCGATGAAGATCACGTCAAACAGAACAGGGAACGATACGTTAAAAAATTTGATGCTGTCATCGAAATATTAAAGCCCGTCATCGATGTCAATTTACCCGATGCCGGTTTTTACCTGTGGTTGAACACACCGATCGATGATGAAACCTTCGCTAAAGATCTGTTCGCGCAGCAAAACGTTACGGTACTGCCTGGCAGTTACCTGTCGCGTGAAAGCGATGGCATCAATCCTGGAAAAAATCATGTTCGCCTGGCGCTCGTTGCATCATTCGATGAATGTGTAACTGCCGCCAGACGAATAAAAAATTACATACAAACATTAAACTAAATCACTAATCATAGAAATGAATATTTTTATTTGAGAGCAAGGCATTAATTAATTTTTAGCGCGGAGTGTACAATTAGTACATGAGCACTAAAAATTAATTAATAACGCAGCTATCGAAGAAAAAGATTATTTCGGGAGAGACATATGTCTGAACTAAAAAATATCATCGAAGAAGCCTTCGAGCGCCGCGCCGACATCACACCACGTAACGTGGAAACACATATTTCTGATGCTGTAACAGAAGCCGTTAACCTGCTTGATTCCGGCGAAGCACGTGTTGCCGAAAAAGTTGATGGCGACTGGGTCGTTAACGAATGGTTAAAAAAAGCCGTACTGCTTTCTTTCCGCATCAACGACAACGAATTTATCAAAGGTGGCTTCACCAATTATTATGACAAAGTGAATTCAAAATTTGCTGACCTGAATACCCGTGAATTCCGTGATTCAGGTGTCCGTGTCGTGCCACCGGCAACTGCACGTTTTGGTTCTTACATTGCACCTAGCGTCGTACTGATGCCGTCTTACGTTAACATCGGTGCCTACGTCGATACTGGCACCATGGTTGATACCTGGGCGACCGTAGGCTCATGTGCACAGATCGGTAAAAACGTTCACCTCTCCGGCGGTGTTGGTATCGGTGGTGTTTTAGAACCACTGCAGGCAGCACCTACCATCATCGAAGACAACTGTTTTATCGGTGCCCGTTCTGAGGTAGTCGAAGGCGTGATCGTCGAAGAAGGTTCGGTAATCTCGATGGGCGTTTACATCGGCCAGAGCACCAAGATATTTAACCGCATGACTGGCGAAATCTCCTATGGCCGCATCCCTGCCGGTTCGGTTGTTGTTTCCGGTAACCTGCCATCAAAAGACGGTACTTACAGCCTTTACTGTGCAGTGATCGTCAAACAGGTCGACGAGAAAACACGCGGTAAAGTTGGTTTGAACGAACTGCTTCGTGATATTGATTAAAAACACCAAGACTTAACCACAGAGGCACAGAGTACACAGAGAAAAACGTCATTTTTAGTTGCACGCGAAGCGTGCAACTAAAGACGTAAGTTTTTTCTCTGTGAACTCTGTGTCTCTGTGGTTTAAAGTTTTCGCTTTTAAGGTTTTTCAACATGATAAAAATATACGGCATCCCTAACTGCGACACCATGAAAAAAGCCCGTAAGTGGCTGGATAGTAATAATCTGGAATACGAATTCCACGATTATAAAAAACTTGGCGTCCCTGAAAAAAATTTAAAACAATGGGTCAAAAAATCCGGCTGGGAAACCGTATTAAACAAACGCGGCACCACCTGGCGAAAGCTTGATGATGCACATAAAAAGCAACATCGATGCAGCATCATCTATCCAGGTTATGCTGGACAACCCGAGCGCGATTAAACGTCCTGTTCTAGAGAGTGGTAAGACACTTCTAATCGGCTTTAAAGAGGACGAGTATAAAACGCTTCTTTAGATCCCTCTTTCTGTTGCCAATACAATAGATTTACAAATAATATATCAGAAAAATCGCGGAACATGATTCCGCTCCTACATGGAGAGATACACTCGTAGGAGCGGAATCTTGTTCCGCGATATTACCTGCGAATCCAGCAGGATGAGCAGTGCCTTATAAAGCTTTTGAATTTGTTACTTCAACAGATTCAAATTCTGCATCCAACCAGCGGAACATCATCTTCCTCGCATACGGTTCCGCGCGATTGTCCTCTGCCTCAGAATCACGGCGCATCATGGTGACAACCAGTTCTATCTTCACCGTATCAGGCGTGTAATGTTTTGCCAGTTGTTCGATAGCGTCTGCTTTATTAGGGCGCACCTTAGGTAAGGAGAAAGCCAGGGTTTGAATCGACTGGAACTGGACCGATGAAAAGATAGGCCTGAGTTTCGACTGGATGGTTTCGCGCGCCAGCTTTGAAACCAGCCAGGAAACCTGCTCGGCTGAGGCAATTAAATCCGGGTCTACCGTCTCTAGTGTCTTAAAAAAATCCATCGCCGGGTAATAACCGGTTTTGTTCTGTTTTTCATATTCATCAGCAATACCCGCCAGTGTTTGACCGATGATATTGGCAGAACATGGCAGATATTGCTGCAGGCTCTCGGGTTTTAATTGCACATTGAGGATCAGCAATACTTTATCAAAACGCATAATATTTCCAGGACCAGTTGAATGTGCTTACTTGCGTAATATATGCAACTGTTCGAGAACAGGGTCAGTAACCGGTTTAATTTTTTTACGCATGACCGTACCGATGGCATCGCTGCGGGAAAAGATCGGGTTGACCAGCTTCACACTCAGGCAGGCCAGCACTGTCATCGCACAGAGATATTTCTGCGCGTTGTCTGTTGTACCTTCTAGCGCTACTACAACTTCATTCAGTTGAGCATTTTCACCACAACACAAAGCTTCTGCTTCGCTACAGATAGACTCGATATCATGCTCGGTAAACTGTTCTGGAACAATAGTTTCAAAGTATTTTGAAACTGCAGATAGCAAGGACACAACGACATCCTGGTTGCCCGGTTTATTCAGTGCGTCTTCGATGGTTTTGATGAAGGCCTGCCCTTTCGAGCTCAACACTTTATCCAGCATTATCGCATAAGCATTACCCTGTTCGATCAGGGGCAGTAACTGCTGATTAATGGTTTCATATTCAGGGTGTGCATCGACTTCGATAGGCAGGTCATCTGCGGCGGCATGTAAAAAACCCGACATAAAAACTTTTTTTGGTTTTTGTTTTCGACCAGAGCTTTTCTTTTTCCTGCTGGCTGATCAGCCCCGGTTGTAATACCAGGCGAACAGATTCGATCATGTCGCGCTGTTCTTCTTCGAACGGCAAAAACTCCAGTAAGAACTCGGCCAGAATTTTTCCTGTTTCGCCTTCGACCACTGCCTGCTTCTCTAACATGCGTCGTGCATTCTCAGAGGTCGGCATCGCCCACCAGGCACGGGCAGCGAGTTCATCGGTCAGTCCTGCCGCATGTACTGCAGCAACAACCGCTTCCGGCTCACCCAGTAACAATAGTTGCGCAAGACTCTCATCACGTGCCTGCCCCATACGTGTCCAGCGTTTCAGATAAACCGGGTAACCGCCGGGTGAACCCATGACGTGCGTACTGAATAAAGCTTTTATCTCTTTTATATAAGCTTCATCTTTACCGATAGCATTTAACGGCACCTTAGCTTCGCCTTTAGCGGTCAGGGCAAACACCGTCATCTTCGATTCATCGATGCGCACAGCATGCAGTTCCTGCGAGAGCAGGACATTGAGCCGTAGGTTATCTTCTGCTGAAAGTTGCATTTAAAAACTTATTAACCACAGAGACACAGAGAGCACAGAGGTAAAAATATTATTAAGTAGATTATACATCAAAAAATTTTAACATTGATTTACAATATTTCAGAAAATAAATCGTTACCTAGCAAAAAACTCTGTGAACTCTGTGTCTCTGTGGTTAAAGTCTTTTTTAATAGTATCTAATTTAACTGGACCCTGACACCGAACGGTACTTTGGCCTTGCCTTTAACTAACCAGGTCACCGGGAAGTAAGGTTCGACGTCTGGAAACACGCCTTCGGCATCGGTGAAGTAGACCAGCAAGTCCGGCGCTTTATCCTGTTCTTCTATCCATTCGAAAACCGGTTTGAAATTGGTACCGCCACCACCGCGTATCTCGACATCGAACTGGAATGCATCCCAGGCTTCGAATTTCCACGGGCAGCCGTAATTTAATTTTGAGTCACAGGTAAGCAGGGTAACACTGGCGCGTACCTGGCTTTTTATCGCGTCGATCTCAGAGATAAATTCCTGTATCTCTTCCTGATCGATCGAACCGCTGGTATCGACGGCGACGACGATACTGGTTTCATTGCTGCGCATGCTGGGATAAACCGCCGGGTCACCGCGGCGCGAAGATGGTCGTGAATAACTGTAATCTTCACGAGCCGTCGCCGACATGTATCGCGCCAGCAGCATGCGCCAGGGCAATTTTGGCTGCAGCAGATGGTCGACCATCCTTGCCATCTCGCCTTCTAACTTGCCCGACTGCAACGCCTGCTGCGCAGCACCCGCTAAACGCGCTTCCCACTGCAGGCTTAATTCGTCTTCTTCCTGCGGTGACATACCTGTGGGTTTAGGCGCTAACCCACCCTGACCGGCATCATCCTGGTCTTTGTCCTGCTCGCCGTCACCTTCACTCTGTTCATCGTTTTCTTTTTCTTTTTTATTACCGCCGCCGCTGTTGTCCTGGCGTGACTGCTGGTCATCGTTATCCGCGTCATCGGATTTTTTTTCATTTTCGAGATCGCGCTCGCCGTCATTTTCATTGTCTTCGAGACAGGGATAGATCTCTTCGGCGGTCATGCCCTCGTATTCACGAAGGTGCATGGCATCCGGTGTCGGTTTTAGACCGTCATTGATCAGCAGCGGATTAACTGCGTAATCACAGGCCAGGTCCCAGCGAAGTTTGACGCGGTGGCCGCGACGGTGAAAATGAGAGAGTGCACAATGTAATGCTTCATGTGACAGTGCAAACTGCGTCTGCTCCTGATCCAGGGCATCGATGTAATCACTGTTGTAATAAAACGTCTTGCCGTCACTAAAGGTGGACTCACACCACTTGGGATCACCCGCAACCATCGGTAGACGTAAAACCAGCGCGCCAAGAAACGGCTTATCCAGAATAAGACGTGTTCTGGCCGTAGCGAGTTTTTTTTCAACGTCTGGATAATCGTTCATATCTAAATAACTTTAATATATAAAAAGATTGAACCACAGAGACGCAGAGGCACAGAGAAAACTTTATCTCATTGTGTTAATACAATTATCTTGCGGCTAATACCCTGTATTAAACGGGACATTAAAATTTATTAGTAGACCAACTTTCCAATTGCCTGATTTCAGATACGAAAGTAAGCTGCGCATCATGTAGTGGCAATAACCTTTCTACCGCTTTTAGTTCAACCACCACTTTCTCCTCAATTAATAAATCAATTCTATATCCGCAATCAATATGTACGTCCTTATATTTAATTGGGAGATTGTATTGCCGTACAGATTGTATTTTTCTTTGCTCAAGCTCGTAACACAAACATTCTTCATATGTCGACTCAAGCAACCCTGGACCAAGAGCCTTATGCACATCAATTGACGCACCAATGAATATTTTCCGTAATCAACATTCACTTCCATAAAAAACACTCCGTGTCTCCGCGCCTCGGCAACTGCTCCATGCGTTGCTCTATCACCTACATCCATGTAGGCGTCTGTGGTAAATTTTTTTAATACAACATCAAGTCAGCGATCTTGTCGGCCCAGCTGGCAAATTCAGGCACAGAAAAGATGTCCTGACCGATGGCGCGATGCATGTCTGATACCATCATCACGCCCATCTCACGCTGTGGGAAGCGGTTGGCATAATTCAGGATGCTGCCATGCACTTTCATCGCTTCATCGGTGTCTTTGGCGCGGATTGCGCGGCCGACTAACGCCGTTGCCACAGCATACTGCAGATCGATCTCTTTGGGTGCCTCAACCTCTTCACCATTGATGATGGCATCGAGATCAGGCATCTGATCGAGACTGGCAATAAAGGCAGCTAACTCAATACCTGCGGCTTTTCCGACACAGGCCTGCAGCGCACCTGAGAATAACTCAGGATGATCTTCAAATTTATGCAAGGCGCGGTGTGCAAATTCCCATGAGCGTGGCGATGGAAACGCAATCGGATTTTGCGAGGCGTCGAACTCGAATAAAAGATCCTGGCGGAATCGCAGAAACGCGATAACACGTTCATCGATACCGTTGGCATAGGCCCAGGCAACCCAGTCATCGAGATTGATATCGACTTCATAATGCGAAAAACGATTCGCCAGCGGTGCCGGCATGCTGTAGGTCACGCCACGGTCACCCTGCCGGTTACCGGCGGCGATGATCGCCCAGCCATCAGGTACTTCGTATTCACCCAGTTTTCTATCGAGGATTAACTGATACGCTGCAGCCGATACACTCGGTGGCGCCGAAGTGATCTCATCGAGAAATAAGATCCCGTTCTCACCATGACGTTTGGCGTCCGGCAGCATGGCGGGAACCGCCCACTCTACAGTGCTGCCTACTTTGAACGGGATACCACGTAGATCACTGGGTTCCATCTGAGACAGACGAATATCGATCAATGGAGTATCCTGTTTGTCGGCAACCTGCGCCACCATCTGTGACTTACCGACACCGGGTGCACCCCACAACATGACAGGGGTATGATGACCACTCTGGGTACTAATATATTCTTTTTCTACAACGGTTAATAAATGAGCTGGACGCATAGTTTTTGTATCTTTATATTATTTTCTATTATTAAATTCTAATTGATGTGTTGTTACAACTGCATATCGTCAAAACCGGCGAGCTTATAAAGTCTTTTCGCTTCTTCGATATCCTTCTCCACACCTTTGCCTTCCTGGTACATCATCGCCAGTGTAGTCAATGAGCCGACCAGACCCTGTTCACCGGCTTTGCTAAACCACTTCACTGCTTCCTGGGCATTTGGCTCGACACACTCACCTTCCATGTACATGAAGCCCAGGCCATGTTGCGCGATCGCGTGGCCCTGTTCGGCAGCAGCTCGCATATATTCTGCTGCTTTGGCTTCATTGGCGACGATTCCCAGGCCGTTTTGATACATGATGGCACAGCGGTGCTGTGATTCAGCATCACCTGCCTCTGCCAGTGGTGCCAAAAACTGTAGCGACTGTTTAAAGTTTTTTGCTTCAAAAGCAGCGATACCGCTAGAAAAACTGGCATCGACATCACTCATAGTGATGTCTTCATTCGATGTATCTTCTGTCATTATTCTTCTCGTCAACAAAAGAGTAAGTTTATCATGACTGGATTTGAGACATATACCAACAAATACCTATAAAACCATACGATTCAAACTGAATTATGTATTGGCATAGCCAGCAACAAAGCGAAATAATAACCATTGAAATCAATAGGATAGTTTGTTATCAGCCTCTAAAGCAGGCTAAAATGAAAAGTACTTTAAAAAGACAAGCTTTGACGTAAAACCTATTAAAATTCGGCCAATGCGTTTACTATCCCCTGCGCAAGACGGATAACTCCCTCTAAAGAGATAGTAACTGCGCATTCCAAAATCAGTCCACACTAGGTATAATCTGCGCCCAATAATCGTCTATGTTAGATAAAGCAAAGTCGAATGAGAATTGAAGTTGTTGCCACTGAGGTTTCAACGATACATAAAATATGTCTAGAAACCCGAGAGGATACTAAGATGAATCAAGATTATTACAATGCAGTAACAAAAATGGAAGAAGCCGGTGTGGATCCAGAATACATCGTTGGCTGGCAAGGCGGTTACGTTTTGAACCCACCACGTGAAGAGCAACGCGTTACTGAAGCTTATGAAGCTGGTTACGAAGACGGTAAAGAAAAAAATGCTGATAACTTCAGCAACTGGACTAAATAAGTCTTAGACTAAAATTTATCCATAAAAAAACCGGTGTAAGCGCAAGCTTCACCGGTTTTTTTATGTTCTTTAAATATTACAAACTTTAACCACAGAGGCACAGAGTGCACGGAGAAAAGCTTATTTGTTTTAATAACAATTATGTAATTTCTTCTCAGTGCACTCTGTGCCTCTGTGGTTAAAGCTCTATTTTTCCATCGCCTAAAGCATACCGCGGGTGACACGCTTAAAGGCTTTCATGGCATCCGGTATCTCGATATCGATCACCTGATCCGGCACCCACTTGTTGTCCTTTTCTCCCATCACATCACGCACGTGCCCGCCGATACAGCGGCGTAGCTGAAATCCCGGCTGGTTATCTTCTTCAAAAGTGAAATTGCTGTATTCAGCCATACGTTCATTCATCAACGAAATATACTCAGAACGAAAATCCGTTTCCTTATCATCTGAAACGTCTCGACGGTTATCATGCATGGTTTTCGCCAGGTTTAACGCCAGCCCGGTAATCAGCGCCTGGCGATCTTCAGCTGAATAATCTTTCGATGAGATAACGCGATCAACGACATGGACCAGGAAGGCAGTAAACTCAGCGATCACATCCAGACGCTGAAAGTGTGTATCTGTCTGAAATCCCTCGTTTTCCATGTGCATGACGTTTGCGCTGGCAATTTTCCAGAAATTAAAGCTCAGAACACTGCCCGTCTCTTCCGGTGTGCGTTCTTTACTTTTGTCATTCCACTTGTTTTTAACTCGAATTTGCATGCTTACCTCGATCAACACATATGCAGTGTAACTGGATGAATAGTATACTGATACAACTATCTATTAACTACGTTCCCAGAATGGATATACAAGCCCTTATCAAAAATGTGCAGTTAAACTGCCATATCTCAGATGCCCAGCATGCGGGTAACTATACCCTTTGCGTGTATTTATTAAAAATGCGTGAATTCTACCGCTGGGAGCATCAGCACAGCTTTAGCGAAAAGCTTTCCACAGAAGACATCGGTGACTGGTTAACGGCACGCGAAACACTTTGGCAAGATATAGAAAATGACGATTACAATGCGATATCCATCGCTAACAACAGCTATGATCCATTTGATTCGCCGGGTATTAACCAGTCACTTTTATCCGACGGCCTGATCTACAGTGGTGGTTATGGCATCAAGGAAAAACCGCACTTCTTCTTAGCCGAGCTGGAAAATAAAGAAACCATCAACGACTACACGATATACATCAGCGGCAAGGAATACGCTCGTGACCTGACATCACCACCGGCGATGAGCCAGAACCGAACCATCTATATTCGGCGTGAATCGTTTAAACGTCTGATCTGGGAGCGTACCGATGAATGGCGCTGGAACAAACCGGAAAATGCCATGGCAAGAGCGATCCGCTGTTACGACTTTGATAATGACCTGGAGAGTGCATTAACCAGGATGACCGATAACGAACTGGATGCCGCCGTATTACATGAGATCGGTGAAATTCAGGCCGGCGAAAACCTCGAAGGCTGGCATCAGATGATGACTGACATCAGCTTCACCCAGGCAGAGATCATGGCCCGTGCGGTGCGTGACCATTATGCGGATACCTTGCACACACTGCCGACATTAATCCAGAATAACAACCAGGCATCGATCCATTTTTATTTTGCAAATTTAACCAACATGCGAAAACATATCTTTCCTTCGCTGATGCAAGCCTATAACCATTGGTGCGGAAACCACGACATAGCGGCTATCGATAGAATGGTTAGCTCGTCACTGGATCACTGGAAAAATATCGCAGCACAGATGCTTGTCTTACATCAACAGGATGCCGAGCATTGCAGTGATACAATTGAAAGCCTTGTAACAAACAATCATATTTAAATAATATGTCATTGCGAACCTTTATAATCCAACGATTACTCGACAAATGAAAGCTAACCCTAAAACCATCATAGAAGTAAAACCCAACACGTTTATCTTCGAGAAACAAAACGCACTGCCACTGGATATCTGCCAGGAGATGATCAGGCGCTTTGAAGAGGACACCGAAAACCAGTACCAGGGACGCATCGGCCAGACGTTTACTGCCGATCAAAGCATGAAACGTTCGACCGACCTGGTCACCAGCGGTAAAGAAAACTGGAAAGACCTGGATACCGAACTGTTCCGTTCATTGGGTCATGCGATAAAAGAGTTTCGAGAAACCTACCCGTTCTTCGCCGGCGCGTTTAAAGATAACGGTTACGCGATACAGCGAACCAATCCCGGTGAGTTTTATCACTGGCACATCGACGGCGGCAGTCACGAATTTGCCGACCGTCAGTTAGTGGCTGTCTGGTACCTGAACGATGTCGCAGGCCCTGGTGGTGAAACGGAGTTCTCTTACCAACAGGTCAAAGTCAAACCGCAGGCTGGCAAACTATGCCTGTTCCCCCCTTTCTGGACCCACGAACACCGTGGCGTAACGCTGGAAAAAGGCGTGAAATACATCGCCACGACCTGGGTCGTATTTGCCTGAGCCATGGCGCAGGGAAAAAACAGTTAATCGAAACAGCATAAGTTTGTGACCCGGTGTCCTTCGAAATAAAACAGCCAAAAACCGAGGATGAGTTCAAGCGCTATTATCAGCTGCGCTGGCAGTTGCTCCGTGCCCCCTGGAAACAGCCAGAGGGTTCTGAAGTCGATGACATCGAAGACCAGTGCTTTCATATCATGGCGGTCTCGGTGAACGAAGACAAAGAAGATAAAGTCATCGGCGTCGCCCGCCTGCAATTTAATACAGATAGCGAAGCACAGGTACGTTACATGGCTGTGGCAGAAGAACAGGAAAGAAAAGGTGTCGGCCGTGAATTAATGAATGCCATGGAGTCACATGCCTGTTCCACCATGTGCAAACATATCGTACTAGACGCAAGAGAACCAGCCGTCGCTTTTTATCAGAAACTTGGTTATAGATTGATTGAAAAAAGCTACCTGTTATTTGGAGAGATACAACACTTTCGTATGCATAAAGAGCTTTAGCAGGTCGCGGCCCAGTAATTTATAACCTGCAATCAGATATTCAAAAGTAATTAATTATACTCTCCAGGAAGATCGTTTTTTATAACAGTAACCCTGCCGACTTTCTTACCAGATATTCTTAATAATTCATCACCTGAAAATTCAAAACCAAGCTTTAGTGCTATTCGCGCAACATCATCTGCAGTTGATGTTGCCAGCACCTCATCTTTAAGTGCTGGTTCAGACTGCATTTTCTTTAAAAATGCCTCGAGTTGATCTAAAGCCATATTTGAAATTCCTAATGTGCTAGTTGCATATATTGAACAGGAAAACCATTACAGGTTTCAAACAAATTCTACTATTCTTTCAAGATATAGGCAATGAATAGAACTCCCAGAAGACTAGATATATTGTGCAAGAAAAAGCATAACAATGGTAATTGAGAGGGACTTGCCTGGCACTGCGTTGGTTTGAGGCAGGCCCCTCATTGCGAGCGTTAGGTTAAATAATGAAGTAACATACAAGGTATATGGAAATACAAAAGATTACCAATAAAACAAATACAGCTATAGCGAAGCATATAACACACCTAATATCTGTCACACATTTAGTGAAAAACCATGAATAAAGCCTGCCCTGTCGTTTTAAGACACAAAAATAATACACTTGAACTGCTTGCATTCGAACACCCCACAGAAGGCAATCAACTGGTAAAAGGCGGTATAAAAAAGGGGGAGCCTATTGAGAGCGCTTGTATTCGGGAACTGAAAGAAGAGTCGGGTATTGATGCACAGGTTGTGAGGCAACTGGGAATCTGGGAGCCTAATTTCAAAAACCAGATCTGGGGAATCTGCCTGATGCACTACGAAGATATACTGCCAGATACATGGGAGTTTGAGACAGAAGATGATGACGGCCACATATTCAGTTTTTTCTGGCAACCGTTGAATAGCCCACTAAACGATAACTGGAACCAGGTTTATACGGACGCATTTCATTACATCAAGAACGCTTTAGATAAATAAATGGCTGCAGATAATCGTAGACATCTACCCCTATTGATTACACATAAACCAGCCAAACATATCGCTCAACCCGGACGCTCATCGCTAAGGCACCTCTCGTCCGTTAACTCAAAGGTTATTTTTTACAATTTCCGTATGCACCGAGAACCCGGGTTTTCCAACAATGATCTTGTTTTATCCTGATATTAGTCGACCTTTTATCGAAGTTGACTTAATATCTGATATATTCTAAATCTATCCGCAAAGTGTTTTGCCACAGAGTTTTTACATGAATCGTTGCAGCCTTCAGAATAACACCGACATCAATCACGCTCTTGGCGATTATGACCTTGAAAGTCACAAACTCAGCTATAACGAACTTTTTCCGAGAATATATAACTATTGCAAATCCCTTGGCTTTGAGATGAATAAAATCATGCCATCTCAGGCATTCTGCTCTGATGAAAATCAGGGTTATCCTATTATTCTGATGGCCAAACACTTCGGCATCTTTCCGTTTAATCATGGCCGCGTAGGTGGCGTTATGGCGGCAGTGCGCCATGCACCTTACGCTTCTCATGGCAAGGATATGTTTATCATTCAAGCCAGCCATGTCGGTTATATTCCCGAAGAGCAGAGCTTCGGACAATATCGACGTATCCGTACCGAACATAAAGACAACAGCCTTAGCTGCGGCAGGATAGCCAGCGTGGTCGACTGGTACCAGCATGAATATGACTTTGCAAAGACCACCGTATTCCTACAGAAGAAGGAAGGAGAAAATTATATCGTTATCGATAATCAGCTAATTGATAAGAGCATTGAAAAAGGTCTGATACTGCGCATGGACCGTATAGCTGATAACAACAACGGTGATTATATTCCGCATCACTCTTACAGCACGTCGAAATGTTTTAAAGCTTCAGCTGAAATTTCTCATTTATTTGATATGCCAGAAGGCAAGCGTCCGATTGGCGATGATCTATTACCCGAATTGTTCTGCTTTAAAAGGGAACTTGATCCCATTATCGAAGGCATCAATATGGTGGAACACAATCTGCTGCCTTACATGCCCTGGATCGTATCTTCACGCTCGCCATTACTGACTGCTGCCAAAGTGAATGTACAGGTAGAGTTTGATCGCATATTCAGAACGATTGTTAAAGAGAAAGCCTATCATGGTAAGCGCCTGGTCTATCTTGCCGGCCTGAATATTGACATCTCTCCTGATGCCGACCAGATTTTTCCTACCACCATGTTTGTACCCTGGGCCATGTACGTGCAAACACCGGATGGCGAGCATGAGACCATCGAACAACACCGGGTGGTCGAAATCTTGAAACAACAATCCACCGAAAACCCGGATCAGATTGACCTGGATGAAGTCATCGGCATGATGAAGCAATCAAAAGACTTTAACGTAGAAGAATGATCATTAAATAAACACATAACATATCGTTCATATAAATAATATCATTATCAGATACTGAGTACTTGGTGCGGTTATATTTTTATACTGCCAAGACTTGATGCTTTCTTTGCCAGGATAAAGAGTTTCTAACACTCACTCCAGATACCTCCCCATATTAACTCGCTGCGAAAATATGTAATATATTTCGACCCAGCCTATATACATTTTTTCATGTTGACATTGCAATCTAAACCTGATTTTATGTATGGGAAATGCAATGCATCAGTCATTATTTTTATATGTTCAAAAAAGGAGAAAATTTATGAAAATACAAACACTTGGTTTATTGGTCATTCCAGCTACATGTTACTTTATGGTTGCCTGCAGCAGCGATTCTGCACCTGCGGTGCCGCTTGAAACACCTATTGGCGATATCAGTGGCGGCTGGAGCGTTGTTGAAGTCGTTACTTCAGCAACAACTGAATGTAATGATACTGACGCCTATGACATTACTATCACACAAACAGTTAATAGCATATCTGCAACGGGTACAGCGGGCGGTCTTGTAACCGGAACAATAAGTGACGACGCGCTTAAATTAAGTGGCAGCAGGCCTTTTGATGTTGGCACAATAACCTATAGCTCTATATCGGGAACCGTAGCCGCAAATTGCTCTAGCATGAACCTTAATACCACCTGGACATACACAGAACCAGGCTTTTCATGTACGGGAAGCGGCACAATGCAAGCCAACAGAACAAGTGGCGGCAGTAGCTGTTAAATTTTTCGGTTGATTCCTGCCGAATATAGATCCCGACCCTGCTCTGCAGGGACCGGGACTGTTTTTGCCTGTCTGTAGAACGAATGAAAAGATCAATAAATTATCCTGTCCCTGTTATTCTTTATACCAGCCAGCCTCTTCCGGTTTCATCCACAAAAAACTAAACCAGTAATAAACATCGGCTTCACTGGCCGAAGGCGCAGTGCAGTTATATTTTGTTCTGCCCGGTTCGATGGTCTCTATTCGCGCTGATTTTAACCACCGAGTTATCATCCGTAATCCATTCATGCTGAATGCTGCCCTGCCCAGTGGCATAACAGCGTAAGCCTGATTTATCGTAATCGCCGGCTTCTAATCGCATGCTTAATATCGGCATAGCAACATCGTTGCTGATAACACCATCATCAGGCGATAAAACAGTCACCGGTAAATTTTTGCTGGCAACTTTTAGTGCAAAGTTTTCCATATCATCAAAGCCGGTGGTCATCGGGAAACGCGGCACCGCCTGAAAATCTGTCTGCCGACTCACCGCACCGGAATGCTGGCCGATGCCGAAATAACCGCGCTCACGTAATAGCTGTTTTACTTCTTTTGAATACTCGCCATATGGATAGGCTACCGCGAGGATGGGGGAAGCCGCATTCTGCTGCAAGATATTTTGCGCCTGCTGTACCTCATCGATAATACGCTGACGCCACTGCTCATCAGTCTCGGCGCTGCGCCTGCGAACAAAGTGGGGATGGCTAAGACTATGGTTACCTATTTCACCACCAGATTGCCGTATCTCACGCAACTGCTGCCAGCTCATAAAATTCGTATAACCCTCGCCGATATATTGCGTGGTAACAAATACGGTAAATGGCCAGCCTTTTTCTTTTAATACAGGAAACGCTTGCTCATAAACTGATTTATAAGCATCATCAAAGGTCAGTACCACCGTTTTAGCCGGGATCGTTTTAGCCGTTGCCAGATGCTGTAATGTCTTAAATAACGGCCAGACAGTATATTGATTGTCGGCCAGGTACTGCATATGTTGTAAGAATTTTTCTGGTGTGACACTGGTGCTGGCAGGCGTCTCGGCTGAGACATTGTGATACATCAGGATTACTGCACTGTTATCCGGCTGAGCTCGGACAACGGGTACAAGAACAGAGAGGCAAAGAACGACCCGGAAGAAAACTTGCCAGACATTGTGCATATCAATTGCCATCAACCTACGTTAAAAATATTGTAGGCCGGACCTGTTTTCATGTCCAGATGAACTTGTCGAATGAAAGCGTGGACAGCGGAAACCTGTCCACGCCAAAGGATGATCAGGCTAACTTATCATCTGCGACGTGATAGGTTGGATCTTCCATTACATTGACCTCAACCAGGTCGCCCGCTTTGGTCAATAACTCTGTACACTCCGGGCTGAGGTGACGCAGGTGGAGTTTTTTACCGGCTTTAATATATTTTTCGGCGAGGTTATCAATGGCTTCGATTGCCGAATGATCCGCTACGCGTGAATTCTGGAACTCGATAATGACATCATCAGGATCATCTCCCGGGGTAAACAGATCCAGAAAGTTTTTCACCGAACCAAAGAACAACGGTCCATGCAGTTCATACACCCTGGAACCCTCTTCGCGATCATAACGTTTCACATGGATGTGGCTGGCGTGCTCCCAGGCAAAGAATAGCGCTGAGACGATAACGCCGACGACGACCGCGATCGCCAGATCAGTGAACACGGTAACAGCAGACACCAGCACCAGCACGAAAGTATCTTTTTTAGGAATCTTACCTATGAGTCGCAGGCTTGACCATTCGAAGGTACCAATCACGACGATAAACATGACGCCGACCAGCGCTGCCATCGGGATCATCTCGATCAGGCCAGAAGCAAACATGATGAATATCAGTAAAAACAGCGCTGCTGCGATACCGGACAGACGTTGATGGCCGCCGGAGTTCACATTGATCATACTCTGCCCGATCATGGCACAGCCACCCATACCACCAAACATGCCGGTAGCCGTATTGGCGATGCCCTGGCCGATACATTCACGGTTACCGCGGCCACGGGTACCGGTAATGTCATCGATCAAACTCAAGGTCAATAAAGATTCGATCAGTCCCACTGCCGCCAGGATAATCGAATACGGTAAAATTATTTTCAGCGTTTCCAGATTAAAAGCCACCTCAGGGATATGGAAAACAGGAAAACCGCCTTTGATGGATGCCAGGTCACCTACCGTATTAGTGCTCACATCCAGTCCGATAACCACCAGTGAAACCACGATGATAGCCGCCAATGATGATGGAAATGCCGTCGTCAGCTTAGGCAGAAAATAGATTATCGACATGGTTAATAAGATAAGGCCACCGAAAATCATCATTTCCTGCCCTGCCAGCCATTCACCACCGCTACCAGGAACCTGGAAATGCGGTATCTGCGCCAGGAAGATGACGATCGCCAGGCCATTGACGAAACCCAGCATGACAGGATGCGGCACGATACGGATATATTTACCCAACCGTAAGTATGCCGGCCAAAATCTGTATCAGCCCGGTGAGTACGACTGCCGCAAACAGAAACTCGACACCATGTTCAGCGACCAGCGCAACCATCACTACCGCCATAGCACCGGTGGCACCAGAGATCATGCCGGGACGACCGCCAAAGATAGAAGCCAGCAGACCGACCATAAAGGCCGCATACAATCCCACCAGCGGCTCTACACCGGCAACAAAAGCAAACGCCACCGCTTCAGGCACCAGTGCCAGGGCAACGGTTAAACCAGATAGGATCTCATTTTGAAAACAAACACGATTTTGACAGCCAAGCTGAAACATTGGACCTCAAATAGATTACAGTGAGTAAAACAGACAAGTTTAACATATTAGCCACAACATGGTTACAGCAATGATAAATACTAATCGATTACTGAATCACAAAGATCAACTGGCAGATATAGAGCAGGCACACTCAAGCTCGGTACGTTATAACCTGGATATAGATTAAAAACTCAGACAGGTTATATACAACAGATAGTCTAGTCAGCTGATGTAAACATTTAGTGTGACTGCACAGGTTGGCGTTTAAGCGGACAAACGCTACCGACCGCATCGAGCTTGAGCCGTTTATAAATCTCATCCAACGCAACATCTTCGTCTTTGAAAATATTCTGCTCACCGATAAGATCATACAGATGCGTTGCATACAAGACCTCGAGGATCTGTCGTTTAAGACCACTGAAAACGACAGTGACATCACTATCATTCAGGCGTTCTACCAGGTGGTGCAAAACCTCTTCCCCCGATGCATCGATCTGGTTGATCGCATCACCGACCACCAGTAAAAATTTTGCATCCGGGTATGTGGAAATCGCTTTCAGCATGGTGTCTTCGAAATAAGATACGTTTGCAAAGTATAGCGAGCCATCAAATCTCACTGCGACGATATTATCGTCCGTTGGAATATCCTTATTGATCTTCACATCACGTAATGCGCCATCTTTATATCGCCCCAGAACAGAGACACGAGGTCGCATCGAACGATAGAGATACAAGACAATTGCCAACACTGCACCGAAAACGATACCGTGATCGAGTTTTGGTGCAGAACCGATTGTGGCAATAAAGGTTACCATGGCGGCTATACCATCATGTTTGTTTGCCACCCAGATGTGTTTGATAGAACTGAAATTGATCAGGCCGAATACAGCCATTATCACAACTGCGGCCAATGATGCTTTCGGCAGATGATATAACAGAGGCGTCAGGAATAATAAGGTTATAACGACGATGATAGCCGTAACCACCGAAGAAAAACCGGTCTTTGCTCCTGCATTAAAGTTAACAGCCGATCGAGAGAATGAACCGGATGCTGGATACGACTGAAAGAAACTGCCAGCGATATTAGACATACCCTGACCGATCAACTCCTGATTAGGGTCGATACGATCTTTCGATTTAGCAGCCATCGCTTTCGCGATTGATATCGCTTCCATAAAACCGACCATCGCGATGATGATGGCGCTGATAAAAAGGTGAGATAACGCTTCAAGATTGATCGCAGGTACTACAAATCCAGGCAATCCTTCTGGTATCGAACCGACTACACTGCCACCCATCTCTTCGAAGCCGATCTGATAACTAACGACGGTAGTCGCGACCACAGCAACCAGAACTCCCGGTACCTTAGGAGCAAACCGTTTGAATACAAGCATGATGGCAAAGGCTGAGACACCCATCAGCAATGTTGGAATATGTGTATATTGTAAATTTTCGATAACACCCAGCACGCGTACCGTAAGAAAGTGATCGCTGGCTCCACCTGGCATCTCCACGCCAAAGATTTTAGATATCTGGGTCAGACCTATAAATAAAGCAGCTGCATTCGTAAACCCAACGATGACAGGATGTGAAAGAAAATTAACGATTGCGCCGAGACGGAATAGGCCTAGCGCCAGTTGGACAAGACCCACGAGCAAGGTAAGAAACATTGCCGTAGGGATATACAGTGCCAGATATTCTTCCTGTGTATAGTCCGAGCCAAGCATCGGAATGACGATCGGTGTCAACACAGTCGCGGTCATCGTAGATACTACCGCAACGGGGCCTGTACCCAATTGTCGTGACGAACCCCAGAGCGCTGCCACAAACACCGGGACAAACGAAATATAGAGGCCGTAGACTTCCGGCAGACCTGCCAGGGTAGCGTACGCCATCGACTGCGGAATCAACACCAGCGCTACAGTCAAACCGGCGATCAGATCGGCACGAAGTATCTTTGGATCTTTTAACTCGTTAATCCAGTTTAAGAATGGAAAAAACTTGTTTAGCTTAACTCCCTCGGGAAATCTAATTGACATATTTTTATTTTTTCTTATCTCAAATCAGCGCCCATCTTAAATGAGGCCAGAAAAATTTGCGAACGATTACTCGAAATAATTGTAACTATCTGACATATATCAATTTACAGCTCAGCATATAATCCGGTTACAGACGTAAAAACTGCATCAGACACGACCATATAAAATAATTCAAGCAAATTGCCAGGCGGCAGAGATATCACATAGATGTCAGATATTATAAAGAGGTCCTATCCACTAAGAAATATCATATGCATTAGTTATTTAGATCAAACAGGTCGACAAAACCCTCTTTATTAGTGTAGTATTTGCACCCTTGAATTCTCCATAGGTTAGAAAATCAGCAGCTTTTAAATTTCTAATGTTGCTTTACGTCAGCTACTAGCATTGGCGCAAAAACCGGATTGAGATTGGCGCAAAAACCGGATCGAATCAAATACACCATTTATTAAATAACCGCGACATTAAATAACCACGACCACGCAAGGCGGCCAAATATGACTGACGCTAAAAAATCATCTCCCGTAAAAAAAATCGTTGCGGGAATAATTTTCGCTATTATTGCCTTTGCTTTATCTACAGTCACACCAACCATCGAGGTTGCCTGGGTAACCGGTGTTCTGGTGCTTACCATTTACCTGTTCGCTTTCGAAGTGGTTGACGTCGACGTTGCCGCCATCTGCATCATGGTTATCCTCGGTTTGACCACTCTGTTTGCTCCTTTTATGGGACTAACAGGGGGTCTTGTTGATACACAACATATTTTTGACGGCTTTGCCAGTAATGCGGTGATGTCCATTATCGCCGTCATGATCATCGGTGCAGGCCTGGATAAAACCGGCCTTATGAGCAAAGTGGCGGCATTTATCCTACAGATAGGCGGCACCACTGAAACCCGCATCATCCCGATTATTTCAGGTACCGTTGCCTTCATTTCGTCATTCATGCAAAACGTTGGCGCGACTGCCTTGTTCCTGCCTGTCGTCAGTCGTATCTCCGCCCGTTCAGGCCTGCCGATGTCACGCCTGCTGATGCCGATGGGTTTCTGTGCGATCCTCGGCGGTACCGTGACCATGGTCGGTTCATCACCGCTGATCCTGCTGAATGACCTGATCATCACTTCCAATGTCACCCTGCCAGTCGATAAACAGATGGCGCAGTGGTCACTGTTTTCTGTTACCCCCATCGGTGTCTCGCTGGTGATAACCGGTATCCTGTATTTCGTTTTATTGGGTCGTTTCGTGCTGCCAAAGTCTGCCGGTGAAGGTGCTTCTGCTGGTGATACGATTGATTATTTTAAAGACATCTATGGTTTAAATTACGAATTATTTGAAGTCGAAATACCTGCTGACAGCAAGCTGGTTGGGAACATCGATCGATGATATCGAACATAGCGAACGCATCCGTATCATTGCTGCCCACACTGACAGTGACGATACGCGTGTCGGCCCTGGCGGTCTCGACCGTGACCTGGGTATTCAGGCTAACACCGTTCTGGGCATTCTGGCTGCACCTCAAAACCTGCTGAACTTTGTGGAAAAATACAATATCGAGCTACGCAGCGAACTGCAGACGTTTGTCGATTCACTGTCTAGTTCAAAGTCAGGTATTGCTGATGTCGTTATTCCGCCCGGTTCACACCTGATCGGCAAATCGGCGCGCGACCTGTGGATGCGTAAAACCTATGGTATCGCCATGGTCGCCCTGCACCGTGACGGTGACACCCTGCGTGAAGGCGATGACATCCGCAACCTGCCTCTCGAATCCGGTGACACACTGGTTGTTCACACCAGCTGGGATGCGCTGGTGCGCTTGCAGTCAGACAAAAACTTTGTCGTAGTCACCACCGAATTCCCACATGAAGAGACCCGCCCTCACAAAGTAGCCTGGGCAGGCCTGTTCTTCACCATCGCATTATCGATGGTACTGTTTACCGACCTGCGTTTATCCGTAGCACTACTTACCGGTGCGATCGGTATGGTACTTTCAGGCGTACTCAACATCGATGAAGCCTATGAAGCCGTCTCCTGGAAAACGGTATTCCTGTTAGCCAGCTTGATCCCGCTAGGCCTCGCTGTGGAAACCTCCGGTACTGCTTTCTGGATTGCTGAGCAGACCCTGCATGTCGTTGGTCATATGCCGGTATGGGTTATTCAGGCTGCTGTTGCTGTACTGGCAACATTCTTTACCCTGGTCATGTCCAACGTCGGTGCCACCGTATTGCTGGTACCTCTGGCAGTCAACATTGCGCTGGGTGTCGAAGGTGCGGACCCGGCTATTTTTGCTCTAACCGTAGCGATTGCGACCTCGAACTCGTTCCTGATACCAACGCATCAGGTGAATGCGCTGATCATGGGTCCCGGTGGTTACCGGGTACCCGACTTCATGAAAGCCGGTAGCATCATGACCATATTGTTCCTCGTGGTCTCAATGACGGTGATGAACCTGGTCTTTTAAGTTAGACAAAAAGCTGACAAAAAAAGAGCTCTGCCAACGCAGAGCTCTTTTTTTATGCCCTCTGGAACTTTCGACCGGGTGATGAAAATTTTTGACCGGTATCGCAACCAGTAACCGTTAATTGAATATCGGTCCAAGCGGCTGCGATGATTCCTGCTCCATGATCAGGTCGGTTTCATTCATATCGCCGCTGACGTCGATATTGATCGTTTTCACACCAGGCAATGTATGCAGGATATAGGCCGCCAACAGCATTAATAACTTTTCGTTATCATGTTCAATGGCCGTTAAAATTTTATCACCCGCGATCTGGCAACGTTGTTCTGCGGTGGGGTTCTCCACCCAGTCACGACTCATCTGCCAGCCTTTGCTCATATCCTCATCCAGCTTATCGAAAAAATCTTTAGCGCCGACGACCAGATCGTCAGGTACGTCAAATGCATTTACCCGGCCTTCGACCATGATATTTAGTTTCATAACATTAATCTCTGTTAAAATTGCTCCGGTCGCACGATGCGACAGGAACATTGCGAGCGAAGCGCGGTAATCTCTTTCACTGCTAACCACCGTCTCAAAAAGATTGCCACGCTTCGCTCGCAATGACAAATAGATTGCTTAATTATACTTGAACTTAGCGCGTGAGATTATGCTTGTTACTATCCCCGAAGTACTAAACAAAGAAGACATCAGTGTTATACAGGACCTGATGACTACCGCCAATTTTCACCAAGGCAGCTCATCTGCCGGTAGTGAAGCTAAACGCGTGAAAAACAATCACGAAATGTTTATCTCTGAGGTCGAAACACAGCGCCTGAACAACCTGGTGATGGGTAAACTGGTGCAGAACCCGACCTATATCAGCACGGCTTTTGCCGCCAAGATTGCCGCCCCCTATTACGCAAAATACAGTGTCGGCATGAGCTATGGCAATCACGTCGACGACCCGGTGATGGGACCGGCAAACCAGCGTTATCGCTCAGATATCTCTATCACCATCTTTCTCAATGAGCCGGATGCTTATGATGGTGGCGAGCTGATCATATCCACCGCATTTGGCGAACAGAAAGTCAAACTGAAAGCCGGTGATGCTGTCCTCTATCCGTCTTCCAGTACACATCGGGTCTCGGAAGTAACACGGGGTGAGCGTCTCGTCGCCGTCACCTGGTTACAGAGCACGATACGCGATCCTGCAAAACGAGAAATACTTTATAACCTGAGCCAGGCGAGAGAAACCCTGATACAGACTTCAGCGGGTTCGCAGGAGCTCGAACAACTTAGCAACGGTTACGTCAATCTGTTAAGGATGTGGTCGGATATTTGATCAGTGCAGACAGTCAGTAGCAGCCCTGCCTTGATTAACACAGAAAAATCAAAGAACTGCACTGACTAAACATCAGTCATCGGTTCGTCTTCGCTGCACGAATAGCCACCTGAACTCACCGGAAATAATTCAGCATCATTAACTGGCAGCGCTAAATCGGGCCGATCTGGCGCTGCCTAAGACTACTTCTCTGCAATAAATCTGCAAATGCAGATACATCATTCTACGCCCTCCTTCAGTAATGCCGTGTTAACCGTTAGATCTGCAAAATCCACCATCGATGACACTGGAATTAGTCGCTTAGCTACAGCAAATATCAGGATTTGGGGAAAACCCCGATAGCACGTTTTATACCATGGGAGCATCATATTTACTCATAGATGCAAGTATTAATATTTCAATGAGGTATTAATCCCGTGGATGATAAAAGCAAAAAATCTGACGTTGTTCCGGTAAAAAAAGAAACAGGTGTAACACGCGCTGAGCCGCATCACTTATTAAGCCCATTCGAAAACATGGAAAAGTTATTCGAAGACTTTTTTCCCCGCTCATTGTTGCGCCATTACCGGCATGGATTACCGTTAGCCAGTGAGTTAACGACACCATTTGAAGGCCGTATGCCAAAAGTCGATGTCATCGATCGCGATGATGAAATCTTTGTTCGCGCAGAACTGCCCGGTATTGATAAGAAGGACGTTGATATTTCGATGACGGATAACAGCGTTACAATCAAGGGTGAGACTAATAAAGAAGAAAAGGAAGAGAAAGGTGACTATTATCGCTGCGAAACCTCCCATGGCGCCTACACCCGTACGCTATCTCTACCGGCCGAGGTCAATGCAGATAAAACCAGGGCCAGCTTTAAAGACGGAGTACTCGAGCTGACACTACCGAAAATTGAGCGCGCGAAACGTCGAACTATCAAGGTTGCCTAAACTATCAAGGTCGCCTGGTTAGTACCCTCACCGGCTAAACTCTCTTACATAAGCCGGAAACTTTAGCCGGCCACTTTTAGGCCGGCCTTTTTTTACCAGCAGCGAAAATAAAAATTTAGGAGTAAAATGTTATCAGTTATCAAATATAGTGGACCTGCATAATGATACAGTCAGCAAGTATTTTTATCGTTGACGATCACCCGCTGGTGCGTCGGGGTCTGCGCCAGCTTATCGAAGGTGAACCCGAGTTCAGTGTCTACGGTGAAGCGGCCAACGTACATGAAACACTGAGGTTAATCACACCACCTACGACGCCTGATCTGGCCATCATCGACCTGTCGCTGCCCGATGGAAACGGTATCGACCTGATCAAGCGGCTGATCGCCCGTTTTCCCGATTTTTTAATTCTGATCTCTTCCATGCATGATGAAAGCATGTTTGCCGAACGCGCCCTGAAAGCAGGCGCTAAGGGTTACATCAACAAGCAGGCTAGCGGTGATGATCTCATCGATGCGATCAAACAGATACTCAACGGAAAAACCTATTTCAGTCCGCAGGTGCTGGAACACTTTTCAAAGACAAATCCCGATCTCGATCAACTCCAGGACCAGTATCCCATTCAAAAGCTATCCGATCGGGAACTGGAAGTTTTTGAATATATCGGTCATGGCCTGGGCACCGGTGAGATTGCCAGCAAACTCAACCTCAGCATCAAAACTATCGAGTCACATCGTGCCAATATAAAAAGAAAACTTGGCCTGGCTTCCGCTGGCGAGCTAACACGACGAGCAATACAGTGGTCACTTGAGCCGAACTAAAAATATAAACGTTAAACTCAGTCAGGCGATCTCGTGAATACCGCAGGCAAACATCCTTATCATCAGAATAAAGAGCCAGACTAATTTTTCCGACTGTGTCAAGACACTGCATTTAGGGTTAATATGACAACACCCTGACTGCCAACACGAGTGGCTCAATGCCAAAAAATAATAAAAAGAAACCGCAGCAGCAACAAACCGGCAGCAGCACAAAAGCAGAAACTCCCGATAATGATAACCGGCAGCTGGTATTTCCTATTGTCGGTATCGGCGCATCAGCCGGTGGCCTGAAAGCGTTCAAAACTTTTTTCTCTCATATGCCGGACAGCAGTGATATGGCTTTTGTACTGGTGCCGCACCTGGACCCTGGCCATCAGAGTTTGATGGTCGAACTGCTCACCGAACATACAGCCATGCCGGTCTGCGAGGTGACAGATAATATGCTGGTTGAAGCCAACCACGTTTATATCATTCCACCCGCTCGATACCTGAGAATCCATAATCAAAAGCTGCAGCTGAGCGCACCGCCAAAAATCCGCGGCACAGAAATCGCCATCGACGATTTTCTGCGATCCCTGGCGGAAGACCAGGAAGAGCGCGCCATCGGTATCATCCTTTCCGGTACCGGCTCACATGGCACCGCTGGCCTGCAGGCAATCAAGGCAAGCGGCGGCATGGCGATGGTACAGGACCCCGACACTGCCGAATATGACAGCATGCCGCAAAGTGCGATCGAAACAGACTGTATCGATTACATTCTGCCACCCCAGGACATGCCAGAAGTATTGATCCAGTATGCACGACACTCTTATATCAGAGGTGCCTGGCAACCCTATTCTCTGGCCGAATCAGAACAGGATCAACTCAGTCGTATTCTCGCCCTGCTTCGGGCTCGCATAAAATACGATTTCCGTTGCTACCGCAAAAACATGCTGTTGCGCCGTATCCAGCGCCGTATGGGATTAAGATACATCGATGGACTGGCCGAGTACCTCGAACTACTGCGTAATGATGCTGACGAGGTAAATCGTCTGTACCGTGATCTGCTGATCAGCGTGACTGGCTTTTTCCGCGACGTCGATGCCTATAATGAGCTGGAACAGCAGGTGATACCACAATTACTCGAGCGTAATGCAAGTGATATCCCGGTTCGCGTCTGGGTACCCGGTTGCGCTACCGGCGAGGAAGCCTATAGCATCGCCATGCTGTTGATCGAACAATTTTCAGCGGCACAGAAACAGCCTAATATTCAGATATATGCCACAGACATCGATGAAAACGCACTTGAGTTTGCACGCCAGGGGATCTACCCGGAAAGCATTGTCAGCGACATTTCGGCGAAACGTTTAACACGCTTCTTCACTCCGACCGATAGCCATTACCAGGTCAATAAACAACTCCGTGAATCGGTAGTGTTTGCTACCCAGAACCTGATCAGTGACGCACCTTTTTCAAAACTCGACCTGATCAGCTGCCGCAACCTGCTTATCTACCTCGATCCCGATGTACAGAAAAAAGTAATTTCATTGTTCCACTTTGCGCTGCACGAAAACGGTTTTTTGTTTCTCGGCTCCTCGGAAACTGTCGGCCGGCAGCTGGACCTGTTTGAAACCGTTTCTAAAAAGTGGCGTATATTCCGGCGCATAGGCCAAACACGACGCGATGCTATCAACTTCCCGATTGCTTCGAGTTACAAGCGCCGCGGATTATTACAGCCGCTGAAAGAACCCGGCACAGGTCACCGACCTGACTTTGCTGAGCTGACCCAGCGCCAGTTACTGGAAGACTATGGCCCCGCCTCGGCGTTGATCAACCGCAGACATGAAGTCCTGTATTTTTATGGCGCCACCGGCGATTTTCTGCAACCACCCACGGGTGAACCAACCCGCGACCTGATAGACATGGCACGCCAGGGATTACGTACCAAGCTGCGTGTCGCCTGCCGCCGGGCGATACGTGAAAATCAATCGGTGGTGGATTCCAGCATACGTTTCAAACGCAATAGCGAGTGGCTGCACTGCACCATCACCGTCAAACCCGTTGAGGACGCAAAACACAACGAAGGACTACTGCTGGTGACATTCCAGTTACAGGAAAAGGCACCACATGCTGAAACTACAAAACCAGCACATAAAATGGAAGAAGAATCTTCTCTGGTCACCCAGCTGGAAGATGAACTCAAATCCACACGAGAAGACCTGCAAAGCACGATCGAAGAAATGGAGAGCGCTCATGAAGAGCTAAAAGCTTCAAACGAAGAAATCATGTCGATGAATGAAGAGCTGCAGTCGGCAAATGAGGAACTGGAGACCTCCAAAGAAGAGCTGCAATCGCTTAATGAAGAACTGGGCACAGTCAACAACCAGCTACAGGACAAAGTTGAACAGCTGGACAAAGCGAACAATGATATGATCAACCTGCTCAACAGCTCAGACATCGCAACGCTGTTTCTGGATAATGAATTACATATCCGGCAGTTCACACCAGCGACCGGCAAGCTGCTCAAGCTGATCAGCAGTGACATCGGGCGGGACATTAATACCTTCGCTACAGACTTTACCGGCACACAGCTATCGGATGACGCTCGCCACGTTCTGGAAAAACTGTCGCCGATTGAAAGTGAAGTTCACAGCGGTGATAACCATTGTTACTTACGACGCTGTCTGCCTTATCGCACCCCTGATAATCGAATAGAGGGTGTAGTCATCACCTTTATCGATATTACAGAACGCGTCAACGCCGAGATGCAGTCACGGCGACTGGCAACCCTGATGCGTGACTCCAACGACGCTATTACAGTGCAGGATTTTGCTGGCAATATCATCATCTGGAATCACGGCGCAGAAAAGATCTACGGTTACACTGAAAGTGAGGCACTGCAGATGAATGTCCGCCAGCTGATACCCGCTAACGTGCAGCAAGAAGAACTGGAACATCTCCGGTTGGCCGCTGCAGGCGAGCTCATAGAATCGTATGATGCCCAGCGAGTGAACAAAGACGGACAAGTCCTTAGCATATGGATGACCATAACCCTGCTGAAAGATGAGACCGGTCAGGCTACGGCCATTGCCACTACTGAACGCGATATTAGCGAGCGTAAGTACATCGACCAGTTGCGCCTGGAGGGTGAACGCCTACGGAGTATTATCGAACATCTGCCGGCCGGGGCGGTGTACGTCGAAAATGGCAAGCTAACCCTGAATCGGGCTGCCGAAAAAATCACCGGCTATAAACGCGACGAGCTTAAAACCCTGGATCAGTGGTTTGCCAAATTATACGGTAAACGTGCAGACAGGATCCGACAGCTGTACGAACTGGAGCGTAAAACCGACACCTATAAAGGAGCTGGACCTGCCACGATTACCTGCAAAAACGGCGACACACGTTTTATCGAATTCACCACCTACCGCTTCGACAATCATGAAGTATGGCTGATGCACGATGTCACCGAACGCCAGCAATACGAAATAACCTTGAGGACGAGCGAGGAACGCCTGCGTGCGATTATGGATAACGCAGCAGAGTCCATCATCGTCATCAACGATGCCGGCCTGATCACCGACTATAACCTGGCAGCGGAAAAAATCTTCGGTTACAGCGCCGACGAAACCATCGGTCATAACGTCAGCATGCTGATGCCCTCGCCTTATCGTGAGCAGCATGATACCTACATCAGCAACTACTTAACCAACGGTATATCCCGCATCATGAGCAGTCCACGTGAGCTGCCCGGTCTGCGCAAAGATGGTTCGACATTTCCACTGGAGCTGTCAGTCGCCAAGATTGATCATATCGGCCTGTTCTGTGGCATCATGCGTGATCTGAGTGAACAGAAGCTGCTTGAAAAAGAAGTTGCCGATATCAGCACCATGGAACAGGACCGTATCGGACAGGATATTCATGACGGACTCGGTCAGCAACTGACGGGCTTAAGTTTGATGGCAAGCAGCCTGCAACGCGAACTCGTACGAGAGCATATACCGCAAAAACAACAACTGGATGACATCGTCCAATATTTGCAACAGGCGACCGCGGATGCCCGACTGCTATCACGTGGACTGGCTCCCATGTCGATAGAGACGCTGGGACTGGAGGATGCGATACAGATACTGGCTAAGGATATTCAGAAGACAACAGGCATTAACTGCCATCTTGATATGCAACAGCCGGCAAATATCCATGATCTTACCATCAGTACCCAGATATACCGTATCATTCAGGAAGCCCTTAATAATACGATTAAGCATGCCAACGCGCAGAACATCCACATCAAACTGGAAAACACTGATCACTTTGAAATCATGATCAGTGATGATGGTAAAGGCTTTGAAGTTAGCGACGAAACATTCAGTAAAAATCTCGGCTTGCGCATCATGCGCTACCGTGCAGGTGTCATTGGCTGCCAGCTGGACATCGTATCGTCACCGGGTAATGGGACGGTTGTACGCTGCAAACGCTTAACAGAGACAATAATATAATTATCATTGCAGCAGTGGCTACTTGATATCTCTATCAGAAACTAAAGTCGCCTTGAGTATGAGTATCCTGTCCCTCTACAAAAGACGACGTATCCTGCATTAAAACTGAACCACTGTATTTTGCTGCCAGCTTTTTCTGTCGCCAAAACCTTCTGTTTTAAGTAAAAGACATCTGCAGCGAAAACAATCCAGCACGAGAACAACTCACGCTGTTTTGTTAAGCATCTGGTTGATGACCTCATCAACTTTATTTTCTGCCAACAGCCAGTCCAGCACCGGGTCGCCACCATGAAAACCGCGTTGTTCTGCTCGCAGATAGGCTTCGCGCGCTATCATCTCTCGCCGTTTTTTACCCTCTATAGCCTTCACCTGTTCTGAAGGACCTGCTTTTTTAGATCGCTTGTTGCTAATTTTAGGCATTTTCTTCTCCTAATAATATTCTCAGTTAATTTCAAATGATATCGGCAGATAAGCAAGATGACTATGGCTTAAGTGACCGGTATTAATGAGTTTGATATTTCTGATCTGCCGCCCCAGATTTTTTTTCAACAACAGCATCGCCAGAACCGAATCCTGAATGCGATCGGTACGGGACAGGTCGACAGTGATACCTGCTGCATTATAGCGATTGGCAGATATGCTGGCGTTGCGCATCAGCTCGACTGCACGCAGGTCCAGCACACGGCCCACCCTGACCGTCACCGTTACCCGGCCAGGGTGATCTTCCTTACTGACCAGTACTTCTGCTTGGTCCATCGGGTTGATTTTGTGCGTAGATCGCCTGAGCACCTGTTTGTTTTCAGCAGCTTTATCAGCCAGGAATGGTTAGCTGATAATCTCATTAATATCGGTCTCAGCAATTTGTAAAGATTTCTGCAGATCGACGTGATATTTAGAAGCAAGTACTCCAACACCATCACTGGAACGGTGAGTGACGATGACATCTATCGGTTCTTGCGAGTTTCCGTTTTTATCAGCACACAACACCACTTTAAGCATATCATTGGGGTACAGTTCAGCATCATGATTCTCGATAAATATGCCGTCGCGGCAGACATTACGAGTGCGGTACGGTCCCAGCTTACGCTCACCATGCATTATCCAGACATCCTGCCGTAATGGCACGCGCTCACTGTAACGGTGCTCTGCTGATTCAGTATGTAGATATTTCATTTACTGATGCCCTCCGATGATTGCCAGATCTGAAAAAGACCAGGACTACAACGCAGCCATAATATAAAAACAATTATATTTACACAATGAGTGATTTTACTATCAGGGATTGCCTGATTTAGCTCTGTACCGAGCTTGCATAGTACGAGACATAATTAAGGACCATGCAGCAGCTATGCTAAATAAGAATATTGGTTGCATGATGTATGGAATATGGGGGAACCCCTTATTGCTATGTAACAGGGCTAATATATACAATTGTGGGTGGAAATTGCTTATTCGATTCGAAGTGAATAAGGTTTATCTGAATAATGGTTACAGGTTTTTATATAGGAAGACCATTATGAGTTAATTTTCAATATAACTTAAGGGAAATGAAAAATGAAACCGGAAAATACTGCTGAAACCGAAACCAGGGGAATGATTTTAGCCATTATCTTTATGTCAATATTTATTCTGGCGCTGTATGGTCTAGCCCCCTATATTTAAATAATCGACGATGAGATAAAAAAAAGCCGCGACAATGTCGCGGCTTTTTTGGTAGCAATCAGTTCTAAAGTCTAACGCTCAGAACCAGCTTCTTCGTGAGCCATATCAACAACTTTGTTAGCCAGTTCCTGATATTTAGCACGGTAGCCGTCGAGTTCAGAACCAGCTTCTGGTGTGAAGTACTCTTGTGGATCAACACCGTTTGCCTGCTCATAGCTAGTAAACTTCTTCTGCATTTCTAGCATCTCTTTAATTAATTCTTGTTTGCTGCTCATGTTTCTCACCTTTTATGTGTGAACGGATCATTGATATGACCCAATAAATTCTTGTTTATATTCTTAACTAACTTAATAAAAGAATTTTAGCCTGTGCCATATCTTACCCATATATCTACAAATGGGAAGAACGAACACAGGGATAAAACTAATCTATTATTAATAACCGCCTTTACGAGTACTCTGTGGGCAACCGCCGATTTTTAGACCCTGTTTTGATGGCATACCAGGAAACTTTTCGTACATTTCCTTGGAAGACACTTTACGACCCCAAAGTTTGCCCATGGCTTTCATGATGCTACGCTCATTCGGCTCATTACCATCCAGAACTTCCTGACGTACATATCTAACTGTATCCCAGTGTTCTTCGTTAGGCTCAATGCCTTCTTCGGCGAAGATTTCTGCGGCTATCTCTTCGTTCCAATCTGCAATGTTTTCCAGGTAGCCGTTTGCGGTTCTATCTACTGAATCAAGTGCTGCCATAATTAATTCACCTTATTAAATAAAGTTATGTAAAAAATTTGCGCAAATGTTAGCCGAATAAGAAGCCGGTTTCCAGTATTGCTTATGGGGTAGTTATGCCTTTATACAAGAAGAGATAGGCTGACACACCCCTCTACTACAAATAAAAATTACGTTATAAGTGTTTGCTAACTACCTGAAAAATGAGACTTATCCTCTGTCTCACCCACTGCCTTTATACCTTTGTGCGGCACAAATATACCACAACCGAAATGCCGGTGCGGGCCGACTCCCACTTCCTGTAGCGCGATAGAGGCTGACTTATCAAGGTCTGCCACCATTAAACTACGGGTTTCAATTTTCTCACCGTTGGCTTCAAACTCATGGCTTATGCCGCATAACAGCTTGCGCACCAAAATATCACGCGACTTGAGGTCGTCCACTACCCAGTGCAGGAAGTCGTCTTCACTCATCACTGAGGGCACGGCAATATAACGCGAAAAGATAGTCGAAAATGGATCAATCGTTTTTGTCGTCATACTACCGACCGTTACCTCGTAGCCGGCAACATCGAGGGTTTTTCCGACCAGGTTGCTGGCATCATCTATACGCGAGGTGGGCACGCGCAACTGCATCCGAGTGCGTTTAGAGAGGTGAATCAACTCGCCATCGGGCGGACGCTCCCAGCCATTACCTGAAGTTGCACCATGAATCTGATGCACACCAACTTCTGGCTCATCTTTCATCCAGGGCAAGGCTTGATACAAAGCTTGCGACAGCTCCCAGGCATGACATGTCGGAATCTGCTTACAGGTGATTTTGTAACTTAAATCGACCACCCTGTCAGAGGTGCTAATGTCGTTTTTTTTATCGTCTTCTTGCCAGTACATAATAATTTATCACTGTGTCCAGTTAATTTTGCCCGTTACAACTTAGAGGTAAACGCAGCTTCCAGCTTATCTTCCCAGTCTTTGGGGGTATCTTCAAACTGCGGTTTTACATCCATACGAAAAAACAGTTCGCCCGCACTCGCGCGTTTCTTAATTTCAACTTTAAGTTCTTCAAAATCCTTCATCTCGGGATTTTGAATCATCACTTCACTTAACCACAACATCACTAAAACCTCTAAAAAATTATAATATTATCTCCACGGATGGAGTGTATGCTGAAAATCGTCTGGAACGATTTCAGCGCACCGCAGAGGCGCGGAGACGCGGAGGTTTATTTTTGGTTGCGCCTTCGGCGCGCCAAATATACAAAGTTTTTCTCTGCGTCTCCGCGGTGAATCATGTTTTGTTTCTCATCCAACAGCATCATAGTACCTGGCTCGATACATCAGGCGTTTTTGGCTCTCACTGTCGGTAAACCCGCTGCGGTTATGCAATACGTTATTACAGACGATGCCCTGTCCTGCTTTGAGCGCTATCTTGAATACATTTTTTTCATCTGCCATCAGGTGATTGATCATCTCAACCGCAGCCCGTGTATTTTCTGTGTCTCGCCAGATAATGTTGCGTTTTCGTGCCGAAAAACGCATATGCAGGCGACCATCAGGTTTGAGCATAAATACCGGCCCTGTCTGAGCTTTACGTATCACTTTGCCTGCCTCTACATTATCCGGTATGGTCATCGCTTCAGGCTGCAGCAATGCTTCAATATAGGCCGGATTCTCATCTCTTAATGCGATGTAGACATTTTCCGGATTGAGCAATGAATTCACACCACCTGTATCAGCCGGCCTCACACAATGCATAATGATGCCAAAAATCTGTTTATCAAGGGCATTATAATAACCGTCTGTATGCCAGCTTAATGCTTTATTTGTGTAGGGAATATATTTATTGCCTGCCTGTTCGCGTACTTCCAGGCTACTTACGCTGTCTTCATCCGCACGTATATTTGCATCGAGCGCAGTCAGTCCAAGCTGCTTACCAAGCGCGTGCACCAGTGATTTGTCCTGAATATCGGCATTACTCAACTGGTAAATGGCCATATTAAAATCATCACAGCGCCTGATAATTGCCGCCTTCTCTTCAGCAGACAAGCGGTAGGGATCCTTTATCTGCACCAGCAGATCACTTGCTTCCGGTCGCTGATAGCGCAACTTAAGGTCACGCCACTGTGAATAAGCGTCGTCATTATTTAGACTAAAAGGCGAATCTGTTATCATTGACGGGTTAACTTGTGGCTGCATAGGGTACTATCTCACAACAATGCTGATCTTTATGTGCGTGAAATCATGCCTAATAATGCCAGACTTCACAATACCAACATCGGCAGGTGATATTTATTATTTTATACATTATATATATGTCTGAACTAGAGAGCCATATTAGACATTGCTTAATTATATCTAAGTCACTGATTTTATTATATATAATAACAAACCGTCGGGGCAGGAACAAAAACCACTATCCCATAGGGGATAAACCATATTTTGCCAACCCTCCCATGCGTAGGATTCTACCGAGTGGCAACGACACCTAAACTTCGTCCCACAAATTTAAAAGCCCCAGTGTAGTGAAATTACATCATTGGGATATTGTTAAAAAAATAGATTGGTACTAGAATCTCCATCCCTAAGTACCAAATCAACCAGTATATTACTGACATAACCATAGCGGCAGACAGGAGAAATTCCATGGCCAAGAAGATTTATGAAACCCCCATGCTTGACGAGCTTGAAAACGGCCCTTGGCCGAGTTTTATTTCAGGTATCAAGAAATTACGTGACGACCATCCTGATTCACGCATCCAGGAAGTAACCAGCAGCCTGCTTGGTCAGCTGGAACACTCTTACGAAACTCGTAAAGGTTACTGGAAAGGCGGCACTGTCTCTGTATTCGGTTACGGCGGCGGTATTATTCCTCGTTTCTCTGAAGTTGGTTCTGCTTTCCCTGAATCAAAAGAATTCCATACTATCCGTGTTCAGCCACCAGCTGGTAACCACTACACAACAGATATGTTGCGTCAGCTTGGCGATAGCTGGGAAAAATACGGTTCTGGTCTGCAAACATTCCACGGTCAGACTGGTAACATCATGTTCATCGGTACAACGACTGAAAACACTCAGCATTTCTTTGATGACATCAACTCATACGGTTGGGACTTAGGCGGTGCTGGTCCATGTGTACGTACTGCTATGTCATGTGTTGGTGCTTCACGTTGTGAGATGTCATGTGCAAACGAGCATGGTATTCACCGTCACCTGGTAAACAACTTTACTGATGACGTTCACCGTCCTGCACTGCCATACAAATTCAAATTTAAAGTATCTGGCTGTCCTAACGACTGTCAAAATGCTATCGAACGTGCCGATATGGCTATCATCGGTACATGGCGTGATGACATGAAGGTTGACCAGGCAGAAGTTAAGAACTACATCGATGCTAAAGGTGAAAACGGTCGTCAGTACTATATTGACAACATGACATCTCGCTGCCCAACTAATGCACTGTCTATCACTGAAGATAACACCTTAGAAGTAGACAACCGTAACTGTGTACGTTGCATGCATTGCTTAAACGTTATGCCTAAAGCACTTCACCCAGGTGATGACCACGGTGTGACTGTATTGGTCGGTGGTAAACGTACGCTGAAAATTGGTGACCTGATGGGTACCGTAGTTATTCCATTCAAGAAAATGGAAACTGAAGAAGATTACGAAAGCCTGGTAGAACTGGCTGAAGAAATGATCGATTTCTGGGCTGAAAATGGTCTTGAGCACGAGCGTACAGGTGAGATGATCGAGCGTATCGGTCTGGTTAACTACCTGGAAGGCATCGGTCTTGAAGTAGATCCAAACATGGTCGGCAATCCTCGTCAAAGTTCTTACGTCCGTATGGATGGCTGGGACGAAGAAGCTGAAAAATGGTTTGAGCGTAAAGCAGAAGCTGCTAACGCATAATCAACCCGTAATCTGATTTAAGAGGGGGCTCTAACCAGCCCCCTTCAAACAAATATTGAATTTTTGAGGAATAAATAATGAGTGACAAAAACCTCGTTCTCCAATTGAATCTGGTTGCCCAGATGGCTTCCAGTATATGCATCCAGTGATGCGTAAAAATTACGGCGCATGGAAATTCCATGAGCATCCAAAACCAGGTGTACTTCGCCACGTAGGTTACAGCGGCGACGAGATCTGGACTGTACGTGTTGGTACACAACGTATTTTAGATATATTCACATTACGTGAACTGTGTGACCTTGGCGATGAATACGCTGACGGTTACATCCACTTCACTATCCGTAGTAACGTTGAATACATGGTTTCTGACCCAGCGAAAGTTGAGCCATTGATCAAAGCAGTTACAGACGCTGGTTACATCGTTGGTGGTACTAAAAACTCTGTCACCATGCTATCTCACACACAGGGCTGGTTACACTGTGACATCCCAGGTACAGATGCATCTGGTGTTGTGAAATCTATGATGGATGAGCTGATCGACGAGTTCCGTGAATGTAACATGCCTAACCGCGTACATATCACTACCTCTTGTTGCCAGATCAACTGTGGTGGTCAGGGTGATATCGCGATTAACGTACAGCACACTAAACCACCTAAGATCAACCATGATCTGGTATCTAACGTCTGTGAGCGTCCTTCTGTTGTTGCGCGTTGTCCTGTAGCTGCGATTCGTCCTGCAATGGTTAACGGTAAAGCTTCTCTGGAAGTTGATGAGAAAAAATGTATCTGTTGTGGTGCATGTTTCCCTCCTTGTCCTCCAATGCAGATCAATGATGCTGAGCATTCTAAACTGGCTGTTTGGGTTGGTGGTAATCACTCAAATGCACGTAGCAAACCTACTTTCCAGAAACTGGTTGCTGCTGGTATCCCTAACAATCCACCACGCTGGCCTGAAGCGACTGCCATCGTGAAAAACATTCTTAAAGCATACAAAAACGATGCCAAAGACTGGGAACGTATCAATGACTGGATCGAGCGCATCGGCTGGCCACGCTTCTTCGAAGTGACTAACCTGCCTTTCACCAAGTATCACATCGATAACTGGCGCGGTGCTCGTAACAGCCTGAATGCTTCAACTCACATCCGTTTCTAGGAAGGTATTACTGTGAAATTAAGTATTCAAGTTAACGAAGGCCCTTATCAGCATCAAGCTGCTGATACTGCGTATCAGTTTACCAAAGCTGCTATTGCTGCCGGTCATGAAATATTTCGTGTTTTCTTCTATCACGACGGTGTGAACAATGCGACACGTCTTGCGGTTCCGCCGCAGGATGATCGTAACATTGCAAAACAATGGTCTGAACTGTCAATTGCAAACAACCTGGATTTGGTTGTCTGTATTGCTGCAGCACAACGTCGCGGCATCATGGATGCTGATGAAGCAAAACGTCAAGGCCTTGATGCCGATAACCTGATCGAAGGCTTCCGTATTTCTGGCCTGGGTCAATTGATCGAAGCCGGTATCGAGTCTGACCGTCTGGTCGTTTTCGGTGCTTAAGGTCGAGGAGATATAGAGATGGCAGTTAAAAAATTTATGTACGTCAACCGCAAAGCTCCTTATGGCTCAGTCTATGCCCTGGAATCTTTAGAGGTTGTTTTAATTGGCGCAGCTTTTGATCAGGACGTTAGCCTTGCATTCATCGGTGACGGTGTTTACGAACTGACTAAAAATCAAAACACAGATGCGATCGGTCAGAAAAACTTCTCACCCGTCTACTCTGCTTTAGGTGATTACGACGTAAACCAGATTTACGTTGAAAAAGAATCACTGGAAGAGCGTGGTTTAACATTAGATGATCTTCAGCACCTGGTCTGGGAAGATGAAGATGAAGACTGGGCTGAAAAAGACTCTATCCGTATGGTAAGTCGCGCCGAGTTAGCTGATGTTATGGCTGAACAAGAAATAATACTAAGTTTCTAGGAGATTAATCATGGGACTATTACACACAGTAAACAAATCTCCGTTCGAATCTAACACATTCGACACCTGCCTCGGTTATGCAAAAGACGGTTCTACCGTATTGTTCATCGAAGACGGTGTATATGCTGCAACGACTGGTAACAGTGCAGCAGACAAAATCAAAAACGCCAGTGGTGTTACATTTGCCGTACTCGGTCCTGACCTTCAGGCTCGTGGACTTGAAGGCAAGCTGGCTGATGGTATCAAAGTCGTCGATTATGAAGGCTTTGTAAATTTAGTAGCTGAGAGTGACTCTGTTCAATCTTGGCTCTAAGCGCTAAATTATCAACAACACGATTATTCAATTTTTAACGAGGATATAAACATGTCATCAATCGAAGTAAACGGCAAGCAGTTTGAAGTCGACGAAGAAGGTTACTTAGCTAACTTAAACGAGTGGGAGCCTGCTATAGGTGAAGCAATGGCTGCTGCTGAAGACCAACCTTTAACAGAAGAGCACTGGGACATCATCAACTTCCTACGTGAATACTATGAAGAATACCAGATTGCACCTGCAGTACGTGTACTGACTAAAGCTGTTGGTAAACGTCTAGGTAAAGAAAAAGGAAACAGCAAGTACCTATACGAATTGTTCCCATACGGTCCAGGTAAACAAGCATGTAAATATGCTGGTCTGCCAAAACCAACTGGTTGTGTATAATCTCTAACTTTTTTATAAAGCCATTGCTTTATAAGATCAGAGATTAATAAGTTCGAGGGTTGTTGCATGACCCTCGCAACTTTAAATAAGACACATTTTTTAACCATGATGTGTTTTATTTAAGGTTTAGTAGAAGTAGCAATCTGGCGATATAAGACTGTCACTGCGAAGAGTCAAACAATCTCGCGTTGAAGGCTTAATCGTTCGAATGGATTGATCTGCTTCGCTCGCAATGACGAGTAGCAAATGCAGTTTTTAGTTAGTAGTATTAACTAAAACTATTGAGATTCACTTAATGAGATATTATCAATGAGCGCACTTAGTATTTTGTATGTCATACTTTTTTATGTGGCGATGATCACATTAGTAGCCGGCATCACCAACAAGATGTTGCAATACAAGCGAGTTCCTGCGCCGCTAAAAATCGCCGTTACCCCTGCACCTTTAACCAGAAGAGGCGTTGCCTACCGATTTTTTACCGAGGTTGTTCTTTTTAACAGCCTGTTCCGCGCAACAAAATGGACCTGGATCTTCGGTTTCATGTTCCATTTTTCTTTACTGCTCGCATTTTTCCGTCACTTACGTTACGTGATCTCACCTGATTCTTTTCTCTGGCCACTGGTAAACAACATGGTGGTACAAAGCTTTGGTCACTACGCTGGTTTTGCAATGGTTGTCGGTCTGCTAGGTTTATTAGCACGTCGTATCTTTGTTGATCGTGTACGTTACATCTCGTCACCCTCTGATTACTTGATGCTGCTTTTAATCCTGGGTATTGCCGGCACTGGATTATCGATCGTTTATGTTGCTCACACAGACATCGTTCAACTCAAAGGTTTCATCATGGGGCTGTTCCTGCTCGACTGGCAGAACCTGCCAAGTGATCCGATTTTGTTAGCACACCTTACTATGGTACTGTTTTTAGCAATAATTTTCCCGATCAGCAAACTGTTACACGCACCGGGATTATTTATGGCTCCAACACGTTATCAGCTTGATAACCCACGTGAGAAGCGTCATCTGTCTCCATGGGGCGCTGAAATTGAAGCCAAAGATGGCCGTAACGCTTAAGAAATAAACTGGGCATAAGACTGGAAATATAATAATGGCTGATTACGAAATACCAGAAACGCACGAATTTCCCGTCATTCCTTCTGTCATGGAAGGTGCGATGGCGCACAGTTCACCATTTATCGCGGGTGAAGAATTTCAGACCGACATGGGTTATCCAGTAGGTGATGAAGAGCATCATCTGATTGATGGCTGGAAAGAAAAATTTCTTGAGTTAATGAAAGACAAACTCGGTAAATACCGTTCTCTACAGGTATTTATGGATACCTGTGTTAAATGTGGCGCCTGTACTGATAAATGTCATTACTTTATCGGTACCGGTGATGCGAAAAATATGCCAGTGGCGCGTCAGGATTTACTGCGCAAAGTTTATCGCCGTTATTTCACATTTGCCGGCAAGTATTTCCCTAAACTGGTTGGTGCGATCGACTTAACAGAAGAAGCCATCAAAGACATGTACGGCTACTTCCACCAGTGTTCTGAATGTCGTCGCTGTGCCGTCTTCTGCCCTTTCGGAATCGATACCGCAGAAGTGACCATGGCTGCACGTGACATACTGGCTCAGATCGGTATGGGACAGAAATACTCTAACCAGATCATCCCTAAAGTACACAAGATCGGTAATAACCTGGGCTTACCTGAACCAGCGCTGGTTGACACACTGGAAGGTCTGGAAGAAGAAGTAGAAGAAGACATCAATGTAAAAGTACGTTTCCCGCTAGATGAAAAAGGCGCTGAAATATTACTGGTCACACCTTCTGCTGACTTCTTCGCTGAGCCACACATCGACGGCCTCATCGGTTACGCTAAAGTATTCCATGCAGCAGGTGTTACCTGGACGATGAGTTCGAAAGCATCGGAAGCAGCTAACTTCGGTCTGTTCATCGGTAGCTATGAACACATGCGTGAGATCTCACTGCGTATTCGTGACGCGGCGAAAGAACTGGGCGTAAAACGTCTGGTATTTGGTGAGTGCGGACATGCATGGCGTGTTGCCTACAACCATCTGAATACACTGGCTGGCCCATGGGACTTCCTCGATCAGAACTACCCTATTCCTCAGCATATCCTTGAATTCACCAAGGACTGCCTGGATCGCAATATTTTAAATATCGATAAGTCTGAAAATGACCACATGACGCTGACCTTCCATGACTCATGTAACATCGCGCGTGCTTCACGCATCGGTGATACACCTGGAAGCCAGTTCACCACTCCGCGTCAGGTAATACAGGCGGTATGTAACAACTACCACGATATGTCGCAGGACACGATCCATGATCAGACATTCTGCTGTGGCGGCGGTGGCGGTCTATTGACTGACGACCTGATGGAACTGCGGATCAAAGGTGCTCAGCCACGTATGGAAGCACTGAAAAACGTCAGCAAGGATCATGGCGTCACACACATGGCAGCAATTTGCGCCATCTGTAAATCGCAGTTTACGAAAGTCCTGCCCTATTACGGCATGACCATGGATCAGATCGTCAGTGTTCACCAGCTAGTGAGCAATGCGATTATTCTTGAAGGACAAGGCGAAGAAGCTGAAGACAGTGACGAAGCCGCATAAAAGATTTAAGTAAAAGCTTATATATAACAATTATTTTTGACATAGAACCGGGACAACGTCCTTAAGTTCAAGCAACAGGAGAACTGGCATGGCCACTTCCAAAGAAGATATGCAAAACACCAAGTTAAACTACAGAAGATATGAAGAGGGTGATTACGTCACTAAAAACTTCGGTGAACAAATCTTTAATGAAGACAAAACTTACAAGTGTCCTACTTATGTACACCGTACGCCACCATGTCAGGGTAGCTGCCCGTCAGGCGAAGATATCCGTGGCTGGTTAGACATCGTTCGTGGTATCGAACTTCCTCCTGAAGGTGTTTCTATGCAGGAATATGCATTCCGTCGTTCTACCGATGCTAACCCCTTCCCATCGATGATGGGTCGTGTATGTCCAGCGCCTTGCGAGACTGGCTGTAACCGTAACAACGTCGAAGACTTCGTTGGTATTAACTCTGTCGAGCAATACATCGGTGATACTGCATTTAAAGAAGGCTTCAAATTTGATAATAGCGCTGAGATGACCGGCAAGAAAGTTGCCATCATCGGTGGCGGCCCTGCTGGTATGGCTGCAGCTTACCAACTGCGTCGTAAAGGTATCGCTTCTACAATCTTTGATGATCACGCTGAACTTGGCGGCATGATGCGTTACGGTATCCCTGGCTACCGTACTCCTCGCGACTTCCTTGATAACGAGTGTCAGCGTATTTTAGACATGGGTAACATCGAAACACGTATGGAAACACGTGTTGGTCGTGATGTTGAACTTGCTGACGTAGAAAAAGAACATGATGCAGTATTATGGGCTTTAGGTTGTTGGACAGGTCGTGGTGTTCCTTTGGAAGGCTGGGAGGAAACACCTAACTGTGTATCTGCAGTTAAATTCCTCGAGCAGTTCAACAAAGGCGAAATGAAATACACCGGTAAAAAAGTACTGTGTATCGGTGGTGGTGATACCTCTATCGATGTTGTGTCTGTATCACGTCGTATCGGTACATCCCCTGATTCTACTGAAACACCTGAAGCGGTTGTTAACGGCGAAGTGTCTCATGCTGACCACGATTCATCTAAGAACATTCCTTGTGAACAAGTCACATTGACTGCACTGTTCAAGAAAGAAGAGATGACCGCAGCACCACATGAAGTTGAAGACGCGACTATCGAAGGCGTTAACATCATGAACGAAGTGATGCCTGTTGAGATCATCCGTGATGCCAACGGTCGCGCAACTGGCATGAAATTTGTCGACTCTACCTGGGAAAACAATGCTCCTGTTGCTGTTGAAGGCGGTAAAGAGTACACCGTAGAAGCAGACATCATCGTTGCTGCGATTGGACAAGGCGGTGATCTTTCCGGTGTTGAAGATTTCAACAACGGTCGTAACCTGATGGATGCAGACAATCTGTTCCGCGTACCAGGTAAGGAAAATCACTATGTATGTGGTGATATCGTTCGTCCTCACCTGCTGACTACTGCTATCGGTCAGGCCTACATCGTTTCTGAGACTATAGAAAACGATTTCAACAAGGTTGTTATGAAAAAACGTCCTAAAGTTGACGTTCACCACTTTGACCTGACTGACAAATTAGTTGAGTCTGGATTAAGTGTTGATGCTTACAACGTTGAAGAGCACAAAGATGATGGTCAACGTGGTACTGATACTGACAACTACGCGATCCATAACTACGAAGATCGTTCAGAGCAGGAAATTATTACTTCTGATGAATTATTCCTGGGTCACTTCGATTATGAAGCACGTAACCATCGTGACACAGATGTACCTTCTTCTGATGAAGTTCTTGGTCATTTTGCTGAACGTCAGCTCAGCCTCGAAGAAGAAAAAGCTGTTGCTGAAGCCGGCCGCTGTATGAGCTGTGGCATGTGTTTCGAGTGTGATAACTGTGTTATCTACTGTCCACAGGATGCAGTCTTCCGTGTTAAGAAAGACAGCAAAACCTTAGGTCGTTACGTAGACACTGACTACAATAAGTGTATCGGTTGTCACATCTGCGCTGATGTATGTCCTACAGGCTACATCGATATGGCACTGGGTGTCTCATAGTAAAGCAAGTTACTCACGAAATATTTAAGGGTATCTACATAACAGGTAATCTGATGACAAGATTTTTACGTTTAATTTATGTATTGATTGGCTTCACGCTATTGTCGACTTCGGCGATAGCGGAAACGCCCTTCCCTACGGTTCATGAACCCACGGATGAAAGCTTGAAATGCATTCAGCCGGAAGATGAAATGCGTAGAAATCATATGAACTACATCTTGCACCAACGTGACATTACGATGTACGAAGGCATACGGACGGAAACAGATAGTCTGGCAAAATGTATCGACTGCCATGTCGAGCCGAACGAAAAAGGCGAAATTGCCGGTATCGAGAGTGATGAACACTTCTGTAATGCCTGCCATCAATATGCTTCGGTACAGATCGACTGTTTCCAGTGTCATGCTGATCGTCCGCAAAAATATATCAGTCGTAGCAAACATACGTCTTCTATCAGACAGATGTTGCAACATACTTTGGCGGCACAAGATCCATCAAGCGAAGGAGTCAATCAGTAATGAAAAATTCTGTGAATAACTCCAGACGCGAGTTTCTATCAAAGGCTGCTGTAGCCGGTACTATCACCATCGCACCGGGTGTTCTGTTACACCAGACAGCCAATGCATCGACCTCGACAAAAGCAGACGATCAAGCCGTAAGCAGTGAAAACCGCTGGGGCATGCTGATCGATACGGCTAAATGTGCGACTGGCTGTACCGATTGTGTCGATGCCTGTAATGAAGAACATGGTTTAATCGGTAATGATCGTCCTGCCAGTGATACCCAGTATATACGCAAGGTTACCTTAAAAGATAAAGCGACAGGCCATGAGAGTTCGTTGCCGTTGATGTGCCAGCACTGTGAAACCGCACCATGTGCAGACGTATGCCCTACCGGTGCGTCGTTTGTGCGTGAGGATGGCATTGCGCTGGTCGACAAACACATCTGTATCGGCTGTCGTTACTGCATGATGGCCTGTCCGTACAAGGCACGCTCTTTCGTGCATGAAGAAGTTAAGAATCAAACATTGAATTCACCTCGTGGTAAAGGCACGGTTGAAGCCTGCACCATGTGTGTGACACGTGTTGATAAAGGCGGAATACCTGCCTGTGTTGAAGCCTGCACCGCTGAAAATCATAACGCGATGGTCTTTGGTGACCTGAATGATCCAAACAGCGCAATTTCTGTAGAACTGAAAAATCGCGGCGGTAAACAGATCCGTCCCGACCTGGCACTCAATACCGGCGTTCGTTACCAGGGCCTGTAAGAGCCACGATAATAATAGATAAGATTTATAAGAGATTATAATGAGTAAAATAGAATACACCGCAGTACAAGGCAAAAGCCTGGCTTATTTCGCTCTACTTGGCGGTTTAGCTTTTGTAATGTTATTAGCTTTATTAGCCGTCTGGTACATGGAGCACAATGGTCATTATGTCACTGGCATGAATAACCAGATCGTCTGGGGCATGCCACATGTATTTGCTATCTTTCTTATCGTCGCGGCATCAGGCGCATTGAACGTTGCATCCATCGCCTCCGTGTTCAGAAAGAAAATATATGAACCGATGGCGCGCTTATCCGCGCTGTTAGCTATTGCTCTTCTGGCTGGTGGCCTGGTGGTATTATTACTTGATCTTGGGCGTCCTGATCGCTTGATCGTGGCAATGACCTACTACAATTTCAAATCTATCTTTGCCTGGAACATCATTTTATACACTGGTTTCTTTGGTTTTGTCGGTGCATACCTGTGGACCATGATGGATCATAATGTCTATAAATTTAAACCCTACGCCGGCTTCTCTGCGTTTGTATGGCGTTTAATCCTGACGACTGGTACTGGTTCAATTTTCGGTTTTCTGGTCGCACGTTCGGCTTATGACGCTGCGCTGATGGCACCTATGTTCATCATCATGTCATTCTCTTTCGGTCTGGCAATCTTCATCCTGGTATTAATGGCTTCCTACAAATGGACAGGCATGGAACTGGGTGATGTGGTTGTTAACCGTCTAAGAAACCTGCTCGGTATATTTGTTGCCTCAGTACTGTATTTTACTGCGGTTTATCATCTGACAAACCTGTATGCCACACAACACCACGATGTAGAAAGATTCCTGCTGCTGGACGGTGGTATATTCACTAGCGTTTTCTGGATCGGCGAAGTTCTGATCGGTGGCTTGATTCCACTGGCATTGATCTATGCGCCCAGCGTTAAGAATTGCCGTACTACCTTGGGTCTTATCTGTGCCATGATCATCATCGGTGGTTTAGCCAAGGTCTATACCATCCTGATTGCTGGTCAGGCTTTCCCGCTGGAAATGTTCCCTGGTTACGAAATGAGCAGCTCTTTTTACGATGGCGTAATCAACAGCTACACACCCAGCCTGCCTGAAATACTGTTAGGTATCGGCGGTATCGCGATGTCTCTGTTCATCGTTGCTTTCGCGCTCAAAGTTTTACGTTTTCTGCCAGTCTCACTGGCAGACTCTGTAGCAGACCCACACGCTAAATAAAAACCACCAAGAATTACCGCAGAGACGCGGAGACGCAGAGAAAACCTATTTTATTGTTAATTACGCCAAAGGCGCAGTTAACAATAAAAAAGCTCTGCGCCTCCGCGTCTCTGCGGTGAAATGTATTTTTCTTTTGCTTTCTACTGTAACCTGTAGCCATGTCACGAATCTTTATTTCAGCGGCCCATAAGTCCTCAGGTAAAACCACTGTCAGCATCGGTTTATGTGCGGCATTGAAACAACGTGATCTCGTCGTGCAAAGTTTTAAAAAGGGCCCGGATTACATCGACCCGTACTGGCTGGCCCAGGCGACCGGTCGAGATTGTTATAACCTTGATTTCTACACCATGGAACGCGATGAAATACTTTCACTGATCAGTGAAAAATCAAAGAATTCCGATATCAGCCTGATAGAAGGTAATAAAGGGCTATACGACGGCCTGGATCTCGATGGCAGCAATAGTAATGCAGCATTAGCCACACTCACTCAGACACCCGTTGTACTGGTATTAAACGCCAGAGGCATGACCCGCGGTATCGCACCATTGATCCTGGGTTACCAGGCATTTGATAAGAACGTTTCGATCAAGGGCGTCATTCTCAACCGTCTCGGCGGTTCACGCCATGAAAGCAAACTACGTAATGTCATCGAACACTATACCGACGTTGAAGTTGTTGGCGCCATCCATAATGACCAGCGATTCGATATAGAAGAGCGCCATCTGGGACTCGTGCCAGGCCATGAAGACCCTTTTTGTGAACATAAGATCGGCTTGCTCGCTAATGCAGTTAACGACCAGGTAAATCTTGACGCTATTCTAAACATAGCTGGCCAGGCGGAAAAATTAAACACGGACGACGCCAGCATTGAGATTCGAGCCGATAATCAGCCAAAAGATATAAGACTTGGACTGATCAGGTGTTCAGCCTTTGGTTTTTATTATCCTGACGACCTGCAGGCGCTGCAGGATGCCGGTGCTGAGTTAATCGAGATCGATCCCTGTCACCAAACGGTTCTGCCTGAGGTTGATGCGCTTTTTATCGGTGGCGGATTCCCTGAAACCCACATGTATGAACTCGAAGCCAATAAAGGCTTACGGACAGCCATTAAATCAGCTATCGACGATGGCCTGCCTGCCTATGCAGAATGCGGTGGACTGATGTACCTGGCACGTTCTATCGAGTGGAAGGATGATAAGTGCAGTATGGTCGGATGCATCGATGCCGAGATAATCATGGAAAGCCGCCCTCAGGGCCGCGGTTATGTACAATTGCAGGAAACTGAACACAGCCTGTGGCCAAATGCCTCAGAAAAAGTCATCAATGCCCACGAATTTCATTATTCACGTTTTAAAACAGTTGATAAAAATGTACAATTTGCCTTCCATGTAAAACGTGGCACCGGAATCAACGGAAAAGCTGATGGGTATATTTACAAAAATCTGATGGCCAACTATACCCATCAACGTAATACCCGAAATAATCCATGGACAGAAAGATTCATCAGTTTTGTCAGAGACTGCAAACAAATGAAAGGAAGCCAAAAGCTAGATAAACCAAAGAATAGCCAAATACTATGATTACAATCACACCAGCTGCTGCTGCACAAATCAAACTTTCTGCCGAACAGGGCAAAACCGAAGGTATGTCTTTGCGCATAGCTGCTTCACGCAATGATGATAATAGCATTCACTACGGCATGGGTTTTGACGATAGCAAAGAAGATGATGTTACTGTCCCGGCAGAGGATATTGAGATCATCTTGTCTGCAAGCAGCGCTGAGTTATTGAAAAATACCACGATTGATTTTGTTGAACTTGAGCCTAATAAATTCCAGTTCATTTTTATGAATCCTAACGATCCAAATTACAAACCTCCTTCTGAATAACTCAGGCCATATGAATAAGATAGTACATGGCTGAAACATCATCATTCGGATGGAGTTCACCATCACTGGCTCTGCTCTACAGGATAACCAGTTCCTTAAGCTCTGCTAATGAAGAAAAGGATATTCTTCATGATTTTTTAGTTTTATTAAAACAACATTTTAATGCTAAGGCCGGCTCCATCCAGTTAATTAATGATGACGGCCTGATGGACCTGATCTCCTATTTTGGCATCACCGAAGACCAGGCTAACAGTATTCAGCACGCGCCCATCGATGGCCATCTTTTTAGTTTTGAAACCGATGTCATCGATGAGATCCAGATACGCAAAAACGAACTGGCTATCGATACCCTGCCGCCAAAACAATTATGTATTCCGGTACGGTTTAAAATTCGCACACTCGGTGTTATCAATCTGTTTGTTGAAAATGAGATAGAGATCACCGAAGAACTTGCTTATCTGTTACTTTCTTTAGGTGCCCATCTGGGTGAGTTTTTTGAACGCGCGAACATCGAACAGAAAAATCGCCGCCAACTGATCAAGGATGAACGCAATATTATCGCCAACGAACTACATGATTCACTGGCACAAACACTGGCTTCACTGCGTTTTCAGGTACGTATTCTTGACCAGAGCCTGCAACCGGTCGGTGATTTCATGGCATTTAAAACCATCGAATCCGTCGAACATGGTCTCGATGAAGCCAGTACCGATTTACGCGAGCTTATCGCTCATTGCCGCGTGCCGATCGAAGAGCAAGGCCTGATACCGGCAGTAAAACGTGCGGTGGAAAAATTTCGCAAAGATACCGGCATACACATCCTGTTGCAGAGTAATGAAGAGGTACTGTTGCTACCTTCCAACATGGAGCTGAATGCTTATCGTATCGTACAGGAGGCCCTCACCAACATCAAAAAACATGCCAATGCCTATATCGTACGGGTGTTGGTAAACTGTGATATCGATGGCAACATTCATATCCTGATAGAAAATGATGGTAACGGCTTCGATCAGCGTAAGATACACAGTTCTGAAGGCGAGCACCTGGGATTAACCATCATGAAAGAAAGAGCTAAACATCTGGGCGGTGAACTTAAGATTGAAAGTGAGCCTGATGAAGGCACCCGTGTTGAGCTAAATTTCCAATATAAGGAAGATAATACGAAAACATGATAAATTCAGCATCTAAAAACTTACCTCCAGAAAAATAATAACTATGCGCGTAATAATCATTGATGACCATGCACTATTTCGAGACGGCCTGAAAGGTCTGCTCGAACAACGTAATATTGATGTTGCCGGGGTTGCCGCAGATGGCAAAGAAGGCATCGAGCTGGCAAAAATGATTTTACCTGACATCATACTGCTGGACTTACGCATGCCGAACATGGGAGGTCTGGATACACTTCCCATATTACGCAAAGAACTACCAAAAACCCCTGTCGTGATGTTAACCACGAGCAACGATGAAAGTGACTTGATTAAAGCCTTACGTACTGGCGCTCAAGGTTACCTGTTAAAGGACATGGAACCAGAAGAACTGGTAGGCGCTTTGCGTGACATCGAAAACGGTAAAAGTGTCGTGGCAGCCGATCTAACCGATGCGCTGGCCAGGATGGTGCAAGGTGAAACAACGATCGATGACGATGATGGCCCCTTCTCCGAACTGACACCACGTGAAACCGAGATCCTATGCCTGCTCGCCGAAGGCCAAAGCAATAAACTCATCGCCAGAAACCTGGGCATCTCTGATGGCACGGTGAAACTGCATGTTAAAGCGATCCTTAGGAAGCTGAGTATACATTCACGTGTAGAAGCCGCTGTAATGGCGGTCGAGCACGGATTGCGCCATAAAAACAAGGAACAAACTTAAAAAATCTCTAACCACAGAGACACAGAGTACACGGAGAAAAGCTTTTAGCTTATTGTAAAATCTTAAAAAACTCTGTGCACTCGGCAACTGCTCCTGCGTTGCTCTACTGACGGGCTCCTGCCCTAATCTGTGTCTCTGTGGTTATATCTTTTGTCTTTTACGCTTAGATAAGAATCAATCATGAAAACATTTAAACAGATAGTCGCAGAAGCCAGTAAAACCATCACCGAGATCATGCCCTGGGATGTAGAAGAGCGCATCAAAGAAAACAAAGACTTGATGCTTATCGATATACGAGAAGAATGTGAGTTTGCAAGATTCCATATCAAGGGTTCGATGCTGGTCCCCAGGGGTATACTGGAATCAGCCTGTGAAGAAGAATACGAAGATGCCATGCCACCGCTGGTACATGGCCGTGATAAAGAGATCATCATCGTCTGTCGATCAGGTCTGCGCAGTGTGCTGGCCACACAGATGCTACAGATGATGGGCTTTAAAAATATAGCTTCGATGAAAACCGGTCTGCGCGGCTGGAATGATTATGAATTACCGCTATACGATCTGGAGCAGAAACAGCTTGATCCGGATGATGTTGATGAGATGCTCAAGGCCGGATTCTGCTCAACATTTATGCATCCTGACAGACGTACGATTATGGCTTAATTTTCTCTGTTTAGACTATTTTCATAGTAACGGACTTTATTCCGCGATATAGAGTTAAGCGAATGTGGTTATTTCATGTTCTTTTCTTTTTTATAACATTTACCGGTTACTTTTGATTTGGTATTGCGGGTCTCGCCCCGCTGGCGAGTTACTCTTTTGCAGCAGCCCAAAAGAGTAACCAGAAAAGGCCGCCACGTCAGCTGCGCCCCTGTAAAAGACACAGGGATTCCCAGTGAGTTTGACCCGTTATCATGCTGTGAAAAAACTCGCAGAAATCGCTCAGACAGTTTTCACAGAAAGCCCATGACATCGGGTCAAACTCACTGGCTCGTCAAAGGTGGATGGTAGATCAAAAGATAGGTGCAAAACTTGTTATGGGTGAAAATACTGGCTTTGTATCAAGAGCTTAAAATATGGCTTGTTTTTGTTTTTGCTTTTGATCTTCCTCCACCTTAGCAAGCCATTTAAGCATAGCGGGTATTTATCATGGGGTTTCTGCGCCAGCATGTCTGAGTCCACGTGTCTTTTGCGAGTTCTGGTGCAGCATGATAAATGTCATGCCTCGATGGGAACCCCTGTGTCTTTTACAGGGGCGTCAGCCGTACGTGACGGCTTTTTCTGGTTACTTTTTTTGGCTGCTGAAAAAAAGTGACTCGCCAAGGGCGAAACTAAAGAGATCAATTTAAAATAGTCAGTCATGTAGGCAATAGAATCTAAAAAAGCTAAAAAGATGGTGACTCGCCTGCGGGTCTCGCCCCGCAATGCCTAACTAAAAGAACCAACCATAAAAGTTATTAAATGAAAAGAAGGAAATCAATCTTTCCCGTAATGTTTATGTTCCTTACGGCGTCGTCCTGCCTTCTGCGTGATCACGCCCTGTATGACTTCCTGGCCACTGATCTCAACCGTATCGTATAAATCATTTAGTGGCTGCAGATAATACTTGTCACCCATGATTCGTAACTGACGAAATATATACTCATTCTCATATTCAGCCATTACGTAACAGCCGTCACGTATTGCACCGGCAGGGTCAATAATAATAACCGCACCTTCGGCAAATTCAGGCAACATACTGTCGCCCAGAACTCGAAGAGCAAACGGCTCACTCGCCGCGCAACCACCACTAGATTCCATAAAACCACCCGTTAAAATTATCCGCCTATTATACCTGCCTGCTGCAGGCTGAGCACGTTTTTAGGCTATACGGTAATAAAGCAATACGCAGTGATAATTGCTGGGCGCCGTAAGAAGGCATCACAGCGATAGTATTGCTCGGTCTGCGTCCCCTCAGTCCTCTATTAGCTGACACGCACGCTAACGTCTTCGGCATTGAACGTACTTTCAGGTATCCCGCCCTAATCTGTGGTTCAAATAGTCTTTTTTTAAGATGCGTAAGTCAGAAAACCACCCACTTTAGGCAAATGCAAAAGGCTGTAGAAGCGTGTAAAATACGCGCTTTTATTCTCAGCCATAATACCGAACACATGTCAGACAAAATCAGTAAAAACAAGTTTGTTTCACTCGTCTACACCATCACCGATGAGGATGACAACATCCTGGAGCGCATTGACATGCCTATCCAGTACATCCAGGGCGTAAGAAGCCAGGTGATCGAAAAGATTGAAAAGGCGCTAGAAGGTCATAACGAAGGCGATCTGGTGCACGTCACATTAAGCCCGGAAGAAGGTTTTGGCGCACATCAGCCTGAACTGACGTTTTCTGATGACATCAACAACGTACCACCGCAATTTCACTCCATCGGCGCAGAAGTTGAGTTTCAGAATGATCAGGGAGAAAGCAAAATCTTCCGTGTGACCCATATGGAAGATGGCAAGTTAACGGTTGACGGTAATCATCCGTTTGCAGGTAAATCCATCACCTATAACATCACAGTAAAAGAAGTTCGTGATGCCACAGCCAGCGAGCTGAAAAATGGTGTCGAAAATATGAATGCACTGCATTAAAACAAAGAATTTAAACCACTATTTCGGGATATATTGCTGAAATTCAGGGCAATTTAAGGTATCCTCGCCAACCAAGAAAAAAACTGTACGCTGGTCTAATGTCAACAATAAACGATTTTTCAGATGCTGAACAGTGGGCCGTTAGTACAACATTAAAGGAACGCTGGCCAAATAAGGATTTAGATATACAACTCGCTGATGTCGAAATTAAAATGTTTCCGCATGATCGAGAGTTAACCGTCTGTCCGGCAATTTTCTGGCAGGTTGGAGAGACCAGTTTCATCATAATCAAAGTTGGTGACCGAGCATATCGCAGCCAGTTTTATTACCGGGGTTATCAACAGTACGGTACCGGCAAATCAGAATTTGATGATATTGCCGATTGCATAACCACCTTGTTACAGGTCCATGCTGACAAAGAAACAGATCTACGCCAGGAAGCAGAAAAAGATTAAATAAACATTCAACAAAGAGGCCAAAGAGTACAGAGAAAATTTTTCTTAGTTTATTTTACGCGATGCAAAAATAATCAAACTCTGCTTACTCTGTGTCTCTGTGGTAAAGAAAATTCTAATAATTTATACAACTCGAGGAACATTATGAGCAAAATGAACGCATTTTATGCACAATCTGGTGGTGTAACCGCAGTAATCAATGCATCTGCATGTGGTGTAATTGAAACTGCACGCAAACACAAAGATAAAATCGGAAAAGTTTATGCTGGCAGCAGCGGCATCATCGGTGCTTTAACCGAAGAACTCATCGACACCAGCAAAGAAACTAAAGCAACCATTGCCGGTTTACGTAGTACCCCATCGGGTGCTTTTGGTTCATGCCGCTTCAAACTGAAAAGTCTTGAAGATAACAAGGCAGAATACGAACGTCTGATCGAAGTATTCAAAGCACACAACATCGGTTATTTCTTCTACAACGGTGGTGGTGACTCTGCTGATACCTGTCTGAAAATATCTCAGATCGGTAAAAAGATGGGTTACCCTATCACTGCAGTGCATGTTCCAAAAACAGTTGATAACGATCTGCCTATCACTGACAACTGCCCGGGTTTTGGTTCAGTTGCCAAATACATCGCGATATCAACACTGGAAGCAAGTTATGACGTCGCTTCTATGTGCAAAACATCAACAAAAGTTTTCGTACTTGAAGTGATGGGTCGTCATGCTGGCTGGATCGCTGCAGCAGGTGCAATGGCATCTACCGATGAGCATGAAATCCCAATCGTTGTATTATTCCCTGAAGTGAAATTTAATCAGAAAAAATTCCTCAAGAACGTTGACGAAAAAGTTAAAAAATTCGGTTACTGTTCCGTTGTTGTCTCTGAAGGTGTTGCATGGCCAGATGGTAAGTTCCTTGCCGAAACTGGTTTAAAAGATGCCTTTGGTCACAGTCAATTAGGCGGCGCAGCACCTGTTGTTGCTGGCATGATCCAGGAAAAACTGGGACACAAATATCACTGGGCGGTTGCCGACTACCTGCAACGCGCAGCACGTCACATCGCATCAAAATCAGATGTTGAGCAAGCTTATGCAACCGGTAAAGCGGCTGTTGAATATGCTATACAGGGCCACAACTCGGTTATGCCAGCGATTAAACGTACCAGCAATAAACCGTATAAATGGAAGATTGAAATGGCACCACTGAAAAAAGTTGCTAACGTTGAAAAGATGATGCCTAAGAGCTTTATCTCAAAAGACGGTTTCGGTATTACTAAAAAATGTCGTGAATATCTAGAGCCTTTAATCCGGGGCGAAGACTATCCTGCATACAATAAAAATGGTATGCCTAAATATGTTCAATTGAAAAAAGTAATGGTCGCCAAAAAGTGTCCTGACTTTGACATCAAATAAAACTGAACATGACTCTTGAAAAAGCACATGAACTGATTGCCATGCACTCTAGTCTGGGCAGTGGCTACAATCGAAATGCCGCAAGAATGGTACTGGGTGAAGTCATGCGTGACTTCGGTCAGGAAGTTGTTGATCAGCTGATTCGAGAGTACGGTCTTGAGCAGCAGTGGGAAATAAAACCCGGCACTAAGTTCGAGAGCGCTTTTAAAAGTTAATAAAAATAAAAAACACTGACTTGTTCAGTGTTTTTTTTATTCTGGAGATAAAATGAAATTAATCTTATTAGGTGGCCCTGGTGCTGGCAAAGGCACTCAGGCCGGATACATCACTAAAAAATATAACATCCCTCAGATCTCAACCGGTGATATGTTGCGTGCAGCAGTGAAAGCCGGCACAGCAATGGGGCTGGAAGCTAAAAAAGTAATGGATGCAGGTGGCCTGGTCACCGACGAAATCATTCTCGGTTTGGTAAAAGACCGCATTGCCGAAGATGACTGTGTAAACGGATTTTTATTTGACGGCTTCCCCCGTACACTACCACAGGCAGACGCACTGAAAGAACAAGGTGTCGAAATTGATGCAGTGGTGGAGATCGACGTTGATGATGCTGAAATCGTCAAACGTATGTCTGGACGCCGTGTACACGTTGCTTCTGGCCGCACTTATCATACCGTTTTTAATCCACCAAAAGTGGAAGGTAAAGACGATGAAACCGGTGAAGATCTGATCCAGCGTGATGATGATCAGGAAGAAACTGTTAAGAAAAGACTTGATATATATCATGACCAGACAGAGCCATTAATTGCATACTACACCAACTGGGCAAACTCAGGTGAAGCAAACTCACCAAAGTATCACCACATTGCCGGTATCGGTGGTGTTGAAGATATTAGAGATGCTATTTTTAACGCATTAGATAATTGATTACTACATGTAAAAGACCTGTTTTCAGGTTTTTTAACCATAGTATGGAAGGCATATCATATAGCGCCAAAGACAGCTGTATGATATATAACTAAAAATAAAATATACCCTACAATTAAGAATTTCAAACTGCGGAGACTTAAATAATGTCTACTGAACTACTAATTGCCCTCGCCTGTTCTCTACTCGGAATCGGCTACGGTATTTTCACTATCTTCCACGTACTTTCAAAACCCATGGGTAATGAAGAAATGGTACGCATACAAGGTGCTATACAGGAAGGCGCTCAGGCGTACCTGAAACGCCAGTACACGGCTATCGGCATGGTCGGCATTGTTGTCTTCATTGTTATCATGTTTGCATTGAATGCAACCACTGCCATAGGATTTGCTATTGGTGCAATATTCTCTGGCCTGGCTGGTTTTATCGGCATGAACGTTTCCGTACGCTCAAACTCACGTACTGCTGAAGCGGCACGTGATGGTATCGCACCGGCACTGGATATCGCCTTTAAAGGCGGCGCCATTACCGGTATGCTGGTTGTCGGCCTTGCTCTGTTAGGTGTTGCCGGCTACTACGGCATTTTATTAGCCATGGGTTTTGAAATGACAGAAGCACTGCATTCCATGGTTGGTCTGGCATTTGGTGGTTCTTTAATTTCGATCTTTGCTCGTTTAGGTGGTGGTATTTTCACTAAAGGCGCAGATGTTGGTGCAGACATCGTTGGTAAAGTCGAAGCGGGTATTCCGGAAGATGACATACGTAACCCAGCGGTAATTGCTGATAACGTCGGCGACAATGTAGGCGACTGTGCGGGCATGGCAGCTGACCTTTTTGAAACCTATGCGGTAACACTGGTTGCTACTATGTTATTGGGCGGCCTGTTATTAAAAGATGCTGGCGATCTAGCCGTAACTTACCCATTAATGCTGGGTGGTATCTCGATCATCACTTCGATTATCGGTACATTCTTTGTAAAAACAACGGATGGCGGAAAAATCATGAATGCGCTTTATAAAGGCACATTCATTTCAGCGGTACTTTCAGCGATTGCATTCTATTTTGTAACCACTGGAATGATGTCAGACCTGGCAGGTTATTACGCAATGAACCTGTTTTATTCTGCACTTATTGGTCTTGCTTTAACCATGGCAATGATCTTTATTACTGAATATTACACAGCAACTGAATACAGCCCTGTTAGACGCATCGCCGCCGCATCATTAACCGGTGACGGTACTAACGTTATCGCCGGTCTTGGCATTTCGATGAAATCAACGGCTGCACCTGTACTGGTTATCTGCGCATCTATCTGGGGAGCTTACGAACTTGCTGGTTTATATGGTATCGCCATTGCTGCAACTTCAATGTTATCTATGACAGGTATTATTGTTGCACTAGATGCTTATGGTCCAATTACCGATAACGCGGGTGGCATTGCAGAAATGGCTGAACTACCTGAAGACGTTCGCGTTACAACGGATGCACTTGATGCTGTAGGTAATACGACTAAAGCTGTAACTAAAGGTTATGCGATTGGTTCTGCCGGTTTAGCAACCTTGGTATTGTTTGCTGATTACACCAATACACTCGAAGCTGCTGGCAAAGTCGCATCATTTGATTTATCAAACCATATGGTCATCATCGGCCTGTTTATTGGTGGTTTGATTCCTTACCTGTTTGGCGCCATGGCGATGGAAGCTGTGGGTCGTGCTGCGGGTGGTATCGTGAATGAAGTACGTCGCCAGTTTAAAGAAATGCCAGGCATCATGGATAAAACCCAAAAGCCTGATTACTCTAAAGCGGTAGACATGCTAACCAAAGCGGCAATCAAGGAAATGATGATCCCTTCATTATTACCAATTGCTGCACCGATTATTGTCGGTCTTACACTCGGCGCTGAAGCACTGGGCGGCATGTTAATCGGTACCATCGTTACAGGTATATTTGTTGCTATCTCAATGACTACCGGTGGTGGTGCATGGGATAACGCCAAGAAGTACATCGAAGATGGTAATCACGGCGGTAAAGGCTCTGATGCACATAAAGCAGCGGTTACCGGTGATACCGTAGGCGACCCCTACAAAGATACAGCCGGCCCTGCGATCAATCCATTGATCAAGATCATCAACATTGTTGCGCTGATGATGGTGCCATTACTGTAAGGCAGTATATTCTTGTTCGATAAAAAAAGCGGCTTTTAGCCGCTTTTTTTATCACTCACTTTAAACAGTGTATTCATTATTTAAACCAACCCGCGACACATTCAAAACAGATATCGAACTAAATAGCAGGTAACCTCAAGCATCAAATCATATTATCTGTATGATTCTGTCAGGTATCACTATTCAAAAGGCTGCTCTAGCATTAAAAGAATAAGTTGATTTTAATCAAGGCAAATAATATTCGTATAGAGTCAACTATATGTACGTCACAGAGAGAGTATCAGATGCCTATAGAACACCACCCATTACTTGAAGAATTTCCCGAATATAAAGATGCCATCCGTGATCTTAAAATGAATAACGCACATTTTTCCCGGCTGGCGCACGAATACGAGGGTATTGATAAATCCATCTTTCGCGCTGAACAGGGCATTGAAATCGTTAATGACGAGTATCTCGATCGCATAAAAAAGGAACGCCTGCACCTTAAGGATCTCATCTATAGCATGTTAAGAAGCTAAACCCGTTTATTTATATCCATTGTTACAAGGAAAACAATATGCCAACTTCACAAGAACATATCGATCAACTACAAACACTTCGCAAGCAATTTATAAGCCGGATCGAAGCCATTGAGTCCGATGTTCATCATAAGGAAGAGCCGGTAGAAAAAGACTTTGCTGAGCAGGTAACGCAACGCGAAAACGATGATGTCTTACACGCCATTGATAGCGAAGCGCACCAGACGGTCATGTTAATTGATGCTGCCCTGGCCAGAATTAAAAGCGGCAACTATGGTATATGTACTGTATGTGGAGCAGAAATACCTGAAAAGAGACTTTCAGCCGTACCGTATGCAACAACCTGCATAGACTGTGCCGAATAGGAAGGGTACCCAATAATTATTTAAAAACCTTTACGGCTTTTATATTCTCGTTTACCGTACTTCATAGCTCTCTAGTTTGTTGATACAATGTTGAGCAATTCAACTCAACAAACTATCGGCTATAGATAAAAACCATGCATAACAAACCAGGTACTAAACTTCTCAAACTTTGCCTTATTTTGCTGGCCGTGATCAGCTCGAATGTTCAGGCAGATTTTTATGATTCTCGAGTAAAAAAATGGGAGTTTTACCTGGCACCACAGATAACTGACTCTAAAAACCTGCAATTTGAAAATGGCGCAACTGCCAA
>CAVWAI010000010.1:0-9148 GCA_963752725.1 uncultured Gammaproteobacteria bacterium | reverse complement strand
TTTAGAACAAGATTCAAGTTTAGGTTTTGGTGTCGGCTACAACTTAAACTCACATATCGAGCTTGCTTTAGAGTTTGTCTCAAATGACACTAATTATACCAGTACGGCCATTCCGGAAGATCCAGCTGAATCCGCAGTTACCAGTAGCGGTTCTATATACACCAGTACGATAAACTTTGGTTTTACATTTAACTTCCTGACAACACCATTTACTCCCTATGTAACTGCAAACCTGGGTTCAACCTATATCGACTCGGGCGTCTATACGGGAAATGTGGGCTCAGGCTGCTGGTGGTACCCTTATTATGGATATATCTGTGGTCCAGTGGCACAGACTTACACCTCTACGGAGCTCTCTTACGGGGCTGCTTTCGGCCTGCGTTACGATTTTAACCGCAAGCTCTACATGAAAGGCGAAGCCCGTAAAAGCTTTATTGATATGGGCAATAGTAACACCCCGGATTTCGATACTGCCCGTCTTATCTTCGGCTTCATGTTCTAAAGACCCTATGAACCTTAATGCTAATACTTGACTAATTTACTAGGTTATTTATCATTGATAGTGTACTCAACAGGAGAACACATCATGCATATTCGCACAACGCTAGACCCTATCTCGTTAAACGACGTTCCAGACCCTGACAACCACCCCTGCCTGTATGAAGGTGATGGTGAAAATGGCCTGGAGATCTATTTCGAAAATGAAGCCAATAAAAAGATCTACATGGAGATGGAAATGGAAGACAAAAAAGTTCTTATCGGCAATGACACTGACGACTACATCGCTGAAGGCTGATCGATCAACAATGATATAAATAATTAAGCAGAGCCATAACAAGCAAATCATGGCTCTGCTGCTTTATTCCTGCCTGTCAGCAAAACTAATTCCAGTATGGCAGAAACTTAAAAGAACATCAGTAGTCCTATTTTTCAACTTCTCATATGGAACGACGATGAAACGATTACTGTTACTGGCACTTAGCCTGTTTATAATGCCCGCCCTTGCGGCAAACCAGACAAATATTCCCTCCCCGGATCAGCATAATGACATTGCCATCTTTGCTGGCGGCTGTTTCTGGTGCATGGAACCCCCTTTCGACAAACTTGATGGTGTAATCTCAACTACCTCAGGTTATACCTCCGGACATAAAGAAAATCCGACATACAAAGAGGTCTCCGCAGGTATCACCGGGCACACTGAAGCGATACAGATCATCTTTGACCCGAATAAAATTTCTTACGCTAAATTATTGGAAATGTTCTGGAGAAATATTGACCCGGTGGCTGTCAACCGGCAGTTTTGTGACAGAGGAACCCAATACCGTTCAGGAATCTATTACCGTGATACAGTCCAGGAACAGGCAGCGAAACAGTCATTACAGCAACTGCAGCAGAACAAACCGTTTGAAGGAGAAATCACCACTGAAATAGTCGCAGCAACTAAATTCTATCCTGCTGAAGAATATCATCAGGACTACTATATAAAAAATCCATTACGTTACAAATACTATCGCTACAGCTGTGGGCGTGATAAGCGATTGTCTGAACTGTGGGGCGAGAAATAAAAGAAAGCCATCCGTGGCAAGCAGGAGTCCATTCAGTCAGCTATGACATGGTTTAGAAAACAAATTGTGTCTGCAGGAACACTTCGTCTTCGTCATTATTTTCGACGCCGTTTAGGCTCTCACCCATCCTGTAGGTAAGCTGAACTTTTGTGTCATGTTTATTGATAAACCAGTTTGCACCGACAGAAGTACGATTCCACGTTGTCGCATAACCGTCAGCATCCTGCGTCTGGTAACCGGCGACGATCTCGATAGTGTTGTTAATCATGTAACCACCTTCGATCGCTGCATTGGTTAATGTTGTAGCGCCATTTTTATACAGACCGCCTGTAAAGCCTTTCTCTACCGTATCAGCATCAAACGAGTTGTACTGCGCATCGACAGAGAAACCTGCTCCACGGAAAGCACCGCTGATCTCAAGGCCGGTTACCGCATCGACATCTGCTTTACTGGTCGCACCAGGCGTGTGTGTATTATTGTCACTATCGTTATTCCAGCCATATGCCGCTACACCGATGGTGGCTTTTGTCTTGCCAGAAAAATCACCCTGTGCAAACTTCAGCTTTCCAAATGGATGAAAATCGACACGGCCACCGATCATGAAACCATCGTTAAAATCTTCATTCGCATTTACCGGCGTATCAAAATCCAGTTTTTTAGCATCGGGATCGATCGAAGCAATCGTACCTGACGCGCCCCAGGTGACTTTTTTACTCTCGGTATTACCAGTAAAGTGAATACCAACATTTCGATCTGGCGTACCATAGTTATGATCGCCGACAAAGGTACGTTCGACCAACTGCTGATACTTTGATGAGGTTAAGAACTCGCGAGAAAACGGAAAGTTTGCATTACCGATAGTCAGCTTTGTATTGCTCATACCCTTGTACTGGAAATAGGCATCTTTAATAGCTATCTCATTCTCATTTTCAGCTTTACCCATGTCCCACTGGATCTTGGCTTTCCAGTCTTTATGCGTGCTGCCTTCGATATAAGGCCTTAATCTTCTGAAGAAGATTTCATCTGTAGTACTGCCGCCATCAGGTTTAACCTGGTGGTACTGAAGCTGGATACGACCGCCAACTTTTAAATAATCATCACCATCTTTATAAGTGATGCCGCCTGCAAAAGCAGACAAAGGTGTAACTAATGCTGATAGAACAGCAAGCTTTATTATTTTGTTCGTGGTTAATTGCATTTATAAACTCCCGTTTGAAAAATTAACGAACGGGAGCTTATGCGTGGCTTGTTACCGTACTGCTACAGAGTTACGACGTTATTGTTACAACGAATCAATAAATGCAAAGTGAGCTATCTATTAGTAGAAAGATTTACAGCATGTGTTGCATCGACCGGTTGAGCCGACAAACAATAGCTGTCGGTAATTAGCATGACTACTTAATGATGATTGTATTTTTATTAACTGTTATCCGAGTGCCATCTCCATGATAAAGTCATCCATGAAGTAGCCTTCGCCAATATCTTTCCTGGTTTCACCAGTCACTTTAAATCCTCTTCTCAGATACCAGTCAATAGTCGATTGGTTATTCCGGTTCACTGTTAACCAGATTGAATGAAGCCCTTGCCTTTTACACTGGTCTTTGACAAAGTCGAGAAGGTAGAGGCCTATCCCTTCTCCCCTAGTGGTCTGCTTGACATATATCTTGCTAATCATCATCTTGTCCCTGGGACTATCTGAAATCAATGAAAGGTAACCCACTAGTCTGCTATCAAGTTTTAACAGATAGTATTCCTGGCCAGATTCAAGTTGGGCTGTAATAGCTGAAACAGATTGATAATGGCCGAGCATATAATCAACCTGGGCTTGTCCAATAATGCCGACGAAGTATTCATTCCAGATTTCGTTTGCTAATTCGGCCACAGCCTGGATATCACGCTGTTCGGTAACCTGTTCGATTGAGCGCATGGTTATCTGTATTCAATAGTTAATAAAAAAACACTTTCATAAAACTTGATGGTCTGCTTCCCCTCCATTTCTGGATAGTTGTTCGTTAAAATTTTGTTAGGCAGGCAACGTATTCTTTATCCGATTTTTACCAGTAATAATGAGGGAATCACCTATATATATTATTATTTACTTATATTATAATTTTCTTAAAATAAACGATGAAGTGGGAGTTGTAATATGATCATTGATATTTTAACAATTATAATGACAGTAGTTGTGGGCATTATTATTAGCGTTGTTGTCGCATTGATGAATTAATAACTGGTTGCGAGAATAATTAATACAGTGATCTGCTTACTTATCAGAAAATGGACGGTAACCAGTCTTTGAGCAAACTATTAACATCAATATAAACTAATGGTCGCTTATCCCTCTATGTCAGGATAGTTTTTACTCTGACCCTCAATATTGAAATATTGATTTAGGTCAATCACCGATAGTTGTAAAAATAACTGAACAAAACTCATGTTTCTCATCAAGTTTACGAATGACAGCTCTCACGGCATAGAGGGGAAGCAGTCACATATTGATTTGAATCAATGTAAATAAAAGTTAGGTCGCGTTATTGCAATAGTTCCTACATAACTATTTACATCAGGCATATAATTTGAACAAATCATACACCATTTTTTCAGGCGGTAATTCATATTCAATTTACACAATTTAGAGGGGCGTACAAAATGTTAACTTTTCGATTTAACATACTATTTTCCTTGTTAATGGCTGCTGCTACCAATACTTTTGCCACAGATTTCCCAAAAGCCCCCCCAAATCTTAAGGAGGCGGAAGCACAGGGGCTTCAACGTATAAATTTAGAAGAACTTAAGAAATTCATCCCTGGGATCATAAACAACCAAGGTGTTAAGGGGGTAGAACATACGCTAACCTTTAAACCCGATGGCTCATACGTTAGAACGGGGTTCAAAGATCAAACGGGGGAATGGTTTTTTGATGTAAAGAATAATACATACTGTGTTGGTTTCTTCAAAAAAGGTAGTTATCGGGAGAATTGTTTCGCTGTATTCCGCGCAACTGATGGAACCAACTTTTTTGATTATGATATTGATAGTGGGTTTTACTCACATGTTTGGCATCGTGGAGAATGATACCAAGTACCTATCTCCATATTTGCGATATACGGCTTTTAGGGCAATTTGAAGGATCGGGGATATAGATAACAAGTACCCATGCATTGCATATGGGTCGGTTAACGACTCTTGAGTAAGCCAATAACGATTGGACAGCATAATGGTCGTTTACTGGTCAAGAGCGAACTGGCATGTATTTTTTCTCAGACCCTAAATACATTAAATATATTGGTGGGGTTTGTCGTTTGTAATATCAACAATAGATCCTAGTCTTTCATGGATTAGTAAACGTCACGTCAGTAAGTTCCATCAGCCTGTTACTACCGTTAACGCTTTTCACCAAACCCATATTAGGACAGACCCACTCAACGCGGGGAATATAGCTTGTAAATGCGCGTTGCCTGTATATCTTTAGGCAATCACTATAGGTTCCTGCGGGTACTGTAACGTCCTCGATTGCAAGAACTTCACTCACATCTGTATAGTAATTATCTAGAGCATATGTCGTGTGTATTTCTCCTGCTGCACCCCAGGCGATACCAGGAACCATGGCATTGGTAAATACTGGAAGTGGAGGAATATAATCCGTCGTACCAATCAAGACGGGCGGAGTTGAGCCATCGCATGTATTATGTTGCACCCAGCTGAACATTTCAGCGGCGGCTTCAAACATGTTAACCCGGCATCTAAAAATAGACCCACCTGCATCGGTAGCTATTTCTGTACGTACCACTTCTCCTGGACCAGGTCTTTCAAAACTCCAAACTTCATCATAGACAATCCCGTCATTTTGGTATCGAACGAATGACTTCGACTGGATATTACTATTTACATAATCGTGATAATCATAAGCGGTGGTTTTATTATGCCCGCCACCTGGAGCGGCAAAGACAAACTCACCACAAAAAATCAGTAATAAGATTGGAATCAAACGTTTCATTTCATACAACCCAATATTTTATATATATACTCAAAAACACTATCTCATGAAATACAGTTTGATTTGTACAATAATGGAGACCTCTGGTCATTGATATATCACAATAAAAACGAACGACGACTCTGGGTTGGAAACAGACCTTGTGACGTGACCGGCTATTAGTTTATGCTCACGATAAAATGTCATTATTTAACGATGTTCATCAAATTGTCACATCCTGTAACATCTTTGTAACATCAGCGAGATAAACTTTCGCCATGAAAGACCAGTTACTACAGACGCGATATAACCAGAGAGCCTTGAAAGATCGCCTGGCACGCTACTTTGTGGCCTCCGGCGGCATCAGTGTCATTATCGCTATCTTGTTGATATTCTTTTATTTACTGTATGTTGTCATCCCGATGTTTGAGTCGGCTGAAATAAAAGAAAGCGTAAGCTATAGCGCCCCTGGCACAGGTAAAACTTTGCATCTTGGTCTTGAAGAACAGGGTACGATCGGTGTCAGATTCACAGATATTGGCCATATTATTTTCTTTGATACAGATTCTGGCAATATTGTTCGCGATGATGACCTTGATCTACCCGCCAGGGTAACCACTGTTGCAGCAAACCTTGATCTTGTCGTATTAGGCCTTGAGAACGGTTCCGCCCTCGCCGTTCGCTATAAATTTGATCTCAGTTATCCTGACGATGTCCGCACGCTTACTCCCCGGCTTGAATATCCATTAGGCGAACAACTTTTAACACTCGATAAGTCAGCTGAAGCGTTATCTCAAATTGTTATCCAGCTCAGTGATGACGTCGTTGGACTGGCTGCCACCACTGTCGATAATCGTCTGGTGTCTGCGCGTTACCTGCGTGAAGAATCATTTATCAGCGAAGAAATAAACATCGAACTGGTGTCAATCTCTGAGCAGACATTTGAAAACGCCATCAATTCGATCGTTCTTACCCCTTCCCTGGATCATCTATATGCAGCCACAGCAGGCGGTATTCTAATTGATTATTCGCTGAACGAAGACGGCTTCGATGGCGACAAAAAAGAATATAACTTCAAACACGAAATTACCCGCCTTAAACTGCTACTGGGCGGTACATCATTAATGGTGGGAATGGAAAACGGCGAAGTTCAGCAGTGGATGTCGGTTCGTAAAGAGGCTGGCAGAGAATTAAACTTCATCCGTAACTTTCATAACAACACACAACCCATTACCTATATAGCAACCGAACAACAACGTAAAGGTTTTGCGGTTGCCGATACTCAGGGCGACATCACACTTTATTATTCGACTTCACAAAGAACACTGGCGAATATCAATACCGCTAATATCTCCGTCGAGCAAATGGCGTGGTCTGCCCGCGCACAAAACCTGTTAGTCACTGACAATGCAAATCAGGTACACATGTACCAGGTGCATAATGAATACCCGGAAATCTCCTGGGATGTACTGTGGGGAAAAATCTGGTACGAAGGTTATGACGAAGCCGATTATATCTGGCAGTCATCAGCATCGACCAATGAGTTTGAACCCAAGTTCAGTTTGATGCCGCTCTCTTTTGGTACCATCAAAGCGGCTTTTTACGCGATGATCTTTGCCGTGCCCATCGCTATCTTTGGCGCCATGTTTACCGCCCAGTTTATGGCACCACGCATGCGCCAGACGGTAAAACCGTCGATCGAGATAATGGAGGCCCTGCCTACCGTAATCCTCGGTTTTCTCGCCGGTCTGTGGCTGGCGCCCTATGTCGAAACACATCTTGCTGGCATCTTCACCCTGTTATTGATCTTACCTGTCGGTTTTATTTTATGTGCATGGCTGTGGGGCTTCGTACCCAACAAGTCAGCACTGGAAGGCTGGGAAGCCGCATTATTGATTCCCGTCGTATTGCTTTTAATCTGGCTTTCAATGAGTCTGAGCTCACCGATAGAGACACTGTTTTTTGATGGTGACCTGCGTAGTTACATGAGTAATGAATGGGGTTTAAATTATGACCAGCGTAATGCACTGGTGGTTGGCCTGATCATGGGTTTTGCTGTTATTCCGACCATATTCTCCATTGCCGAGGATGCGCTATTCAGTGTGCCGCAACACCTGGTACGAGGTTCTTTAGCACTGGGTGCAACACGCTGGCAGACCATGACCAGCGTGGTATTACCAGCAGCCAGTCCGGGCATATTTTCTGCGGTGATGATGGGCTTTGGCCGTGCCGTCGGTGAAACCATGATCGTATTGATGGCAACCGGCAACACACCATTGATGGACATGAGCATCTTCCAGGGAATGCGCACACTGGCCGCCAACCTGGCGGTAGAAGTTCCAGAAGCAGAAGTGTTCAGCACCCATTACCGCGTTCTGTTCCTGGCGGCATTGATCCTGTTCCTGTTCACCTTTGTGTTTAACACCCTCGCAGAGATAATTCGTCATCGCTTAAGACAAAGGTATAGTGGCTTATGATTCGCCAATGGTTTAAAAGTGGTACCCCGTGGATCTGGCTGAATGCCGGGGCAATCTCTATCGCACTGGTTGCCGTCTTCGGCTTATTACTATTGATAGTATTTCGTGGCATGAGCCATTTCTGGCCAGCGAATGTCGAAGCTTTTCATTACCAGAATAATGATAATGCTGTGACCATCATCGCCGAGATCATCGAGTCAGAGTCGGTACCCCTCAAAGCACTACACAATGTTGAAAATTCTCAAAACCCTGAAGCCGGTGATGAACACGGTAACGTCAGCCGTTACCTGGTGAAGACCGGCAACCGCGATATCCTGGGCAGTGACTTCAGATGGTTGTACGATATCGACCTGGTAAAAAAAGAACAACCAGAAAACCTGATGGTACTGGAACGCATCGAATGGGGAAATTTTTACGGTTACCTGAACGCTATCTATGAAAACGACCAGCTGATCGCCAGTGATGAAAACGCATGGCCAGAATTTATCAGGCGTCTGGACAGGACCATCGATATTCGAGAGCAGATATTACAACTGGAACAAGGTGATATCGGCGCGATTAATTATGAACTCGAACGACTACGCTTAAAAGAAAGACGCTTGCAGCTTGATGATGAATTAAGCACTGCTGAAAGTAATAAGATCGAAAACCGTCGTAAAGAATTAAAACTGGAATATGAGGCCCTGTTAAAACAGACACAGAAACTCTATCAACAGATAAACCGTGACTCGATCCGGGCAACGGTTATGGATGGCAGTGAAGTCACCGTGCCGTTAGAAAAAATAGTCAAAGCCTGGCAACCAAATCAGATGTCTGTGATTAATAAGCTCGGCTTCTATGTGCATTCACTATGGTCTTTTATCAGCGAAGACCCGCGTGAAGCCAATACCGAAGGCGGTATATTTCCTGCTATTTTCGGTACCGTGATGATGGTCATTTTAATGGCGATACTGGTTACCCCTTTAGGTGTTATCGCTGCGGTGTATTTGCGCGAATACGCTAAACAGGGTGCATTGATCCGCATTATACGTATTGCGGTAAACAACCTTGCCGGTGTGCCATCAATTGTTTACGGTGTATTTGGATTAGGCTTTTTTATCTATTTCCTCGGTGGCAATATCGATGCATTA
>CAVWAI010000009.1:0-20840 GCA_963752725.1 uncultured Gammaproteobacteria bacterium | reverse complement strand
TTAACGATGTTCATCAAATTGTCACATCCTGTAACATCTTTGTAACATCAGCGAGATAAACTTTCGCCATGAAAGACCAGTTACTACAGACGCGATATAACCAGAGAGCCTTGAAAGACCGCCTGGCACGGTATTTTGTAGCCTCAGGCGGTATCAGTGTCATTATCGCTATCTTGTTGATATTCTTTTATTTACTGTATGTCGTTATCCCGATGTTTGAGTCGGCTGAAATAAAAGAAAGCGTAAGCTATAGCGCCCCTGGCACAGGTAAAACTTTGCATCTTGGTCTTGAAGAACAGGGTACGATCGGTGTCAGATTCACAGATATTGGCCATATTATTTTCTTTGATACAGATTCTGGCAATATTGTTCGCGATGATGACCTTGATCTACCCGCCAGGGTAACCACTGTTGCAGCAAACCTTGATCTTGTCGTATTGGGCCTTGAGAACGGTTCCGCCCTCGCCGTTCGTTATAAATTTGATCTCAGTTATCCTGATGATGTCCGCACGCTTACTCCCCGGCTTGAATATCCATTAGGCGAGCAACTTTTAACACTCGACAAGTCAGGTGAAGCCCTATCTCAGATTGTTATCCAGCTCAGTGATGACGTCGTTGGGCTGGCTGCCACCACTGTCGATAATCGCCTGGTGTCCGCGCGATACCTGCGTGAAGAATCATTTATCAGCGAAGAAATAAACATCGAACTGGAGTCCATCTCTGAGCAGACATTTGAAAACGCAATCAATTCGATCGTTCTTACCCCTTCCCTGGATCATCTATATGCAGCCACCGCAGGCGGTATTCTAATTGATTATTCGCTGGATGAAGACGGCTTCGATGGCGACAAAAAAGAATATAACTTCAAACACGAAATTACCCGCCTTAAACTGCTGCTGGGCGGTACATCATTAATGGTGGGAATGGAAAACGGCGAAATTCAGCAGTGGATGTCGGTTCGTAAAGAGGCTGGCAGAGAATTAAGCTTCATCCGTAACTTTCATAAAAACACACAACCCATTACCTATATAGCAACCGAACAACAACGCAAAGGTTTTGCGGTTGCCGACACTCAGGGCGACATCACACTTTATTATTCGACTTCACAAAGAACACTGGCGAATATCAATACCGCTAATATCTCCGTCGAGCAAATGGCGTGGTCTGCCCGCGCACAAAACCTGTTAGTCACTGACAATGAAAATCAGGTACATATGTACCAGGTACATAATGAATACCCGGAAATCTCCTGGGACGTACTGTGGGGGAAAATCTGGTACGAAGGTTATGACGAAGCCGATTATATCTGGCAATCATCGGCCTCAACCAATGAGTTTGAACCCAAGTTCAGCTTGATGCCGCTATCTTTTGGTACCATTAAAGCGGCCTTTTACGCGATGATCTTTGCTGTGCCGATCGCTATCTTTGGCGCCATGTTTACCGCCCAGTTTATGGCACCGCGGATGCGCCAGACGGTAAAACCGTCGATCGAGATCATGGAAGCCTTGCCTACCGTAATCCTCGGTTTTCTCGCCGGTCTGTGGCTGGCGCCCTATGTCGAAACACATCTTGCTGGCATCTTCACCCTGTTATTGATCTTACCTGTCGGTTTTATTTTATGTGCATGGCTGTGGGGCTTCGTACCCAACAAGTCAGCACTGGAAGGCTGGGAAGCCGCATTATTGATTCCCGTCGTATTGCTTTTAATCTGGCTTTCAATGAGTCTGAGCTCACCGATTGAGACACTGTTTTTTGATGGTGACCTGCGTAGCTACATGAGTAATGAATGGGGTTTGAATTATGACCAGCGTAATGCACTGGTGGTTGGCCTGATCATGGGTTTTGCTGTTATTCCGACCATATTCTCCATCGCCGAAGACGCTTTATTCAGTGTGCCACAACACCTGGTACGGGGTTCGCTGGCACTGGGTGCAACCCGCTGGCAGACCATGACCAGCGTAGTACTGCCTGCTGCCAGCCCGGGTATATTCTCTGCGGTGATGATGGGCTTTGGCCGTGCCGTCGGCGAGACCATGATCGTCTTAATGGCAACCGGCAATACACCGTTAATGGACATGAGTATCTTCCAGGGCATGCGCACACTGGCAGCCAACCTGGCGGTAGAAGTCCCGGAGGCTGAGGTTTTCAGTACCCACTATCGCGTCCTGTTCCTGGCGGCATTGATCCTGTTCCTGTTCACCTTTGTGTTTAATACCCTCGCAGAGATAATTCGTCATCGCTTACGTCAAAGGTATAGTGGCTTATGATTCGCCAATGGTTTAAAAGTGGTACCCCGTGGATCTGGCTGAATGCCGGGGCAATCTCTATCGCACTGGTTGCCGTCTTCGGCCTGTTACTGTTGATATTATTTCGTGGCATGAGCCATTTCTGGCCAGCGAATGTCGAAGCTTTTCATTACCAGAATAATGATAATGCAGTGACCATCATCGCCGAGATCATCGAGTCAGAGTCGGTACCCCTCAAAGCACTACACAATGTTGAAAATTCTCAAAACCCTGAAGCCGGTGATGAACACGGTAACGTCAGCCGTTACCTGGTGAAGACCGGCAACCGCGATATCCTGGGCAGTGACTTTCAGATGGTTGTACGATATCGACCTGGTAAAAAAAGAACAACCAGAAAACCTGATGGTACTGGAACGCATCGAGTGGGGAAATTTTTACGGTTACCTGAAGGCTGTCTATGAAAACGACCAGCTGATCGCCAGTGATGAAAACGCATGGCCAGAATTTATCCAGCGTCTGGATAGGACCATCGATATTCGAGAGCAGATATTACAACTGGAACAAGGTGATATCGGCGCGATTAATTATGAACTCGAACGACTACGCTTAAAAGAAAGACGCTTGCAGCTTGATGATGAATTAAGCACTGCTGAAAGTAATAAGATCGAAAACCGTCGTAAAGAATTAAAACTGGAATATGAGGTCCTGTTAAAACAGACACAGAAACTCTATCAACAGATAAACCGTGACTCGATCCGGGCAACGGTTATGGATGGCAGTGAAGTCACCGTGCCGTTAGAAAAAATAGTCAAAGCCTGGCAGCCAAATCAGATGTCTGTGATTAATAAGCTCGGCTTCTATGTGCATTCACTATGGTCTTTTATCAGCGATGACCCTCGTGAAGCCAATACCGAAGGCGGTATATTTCCTGCTATTTTCGGTACCGTGATGATGGTCATTTTAATGGCGATACTGGTTACCCCTTTAGGTGTTATCGCTGCGGTGTATTTGCGTGAATACGCTAAACAGGGTGCATTGATCCGCATTATACGTATTGCGGTAAACAACCTTGCCGGTGTGCCATCAATTGTCTACGGTGTATTTGGATTAGGCTTTTTTATCTATTTCCTCGGTGGCAATATCGATGCATTATTTTTTCCCGAAGCGTTACCCTCGCCTACGTTTGGCACACCGGGATTAATGTGGTCATCTCTTACCCTGGCATTACTGACCTTACCCGTGGTGATCGTCGCCACTGAAGAAGGTCTATCACGTATACCTAAAAGTTTACGAGAAGGCAGCCTCGGGCTTGGTGCCACCAAAGCCGAAACGCTGTGGCGTGTCGTACTGCCGATGGCAAGTCCAGCAATCATGACCGGCCTGATTTTGGCCGTCGCCAGGGCGGCAGGTGAAGTTGCCCCTTTGATGTTAGTCGGTGTGGTAAAGCTGGCACCGAGTTTACCGCTGGACGGTAACTTCCCGTTCATGCATCTCGACCGAAAATTCATGCACCTTGGCTTTCATATCTACGATGTCGGCTTTCAGAGTCCCAATGTTGAAGCTGCGAGACCACTCGTTTATGCCACCTCATTTCTGCTCGTCGTGGTCATCGTAACACTCAACTTAACCGCAATTAATCTAAGAAACAGGCTGCGTGAAAAATATCGTGCCCTTGATGGCTAACACCTGTGCACATATCTGGAACATATTATGACCGAATCTATAGCAACAAAAATTGATCCATCCTTGTTTAAGGAAGCATCGACATCAGATACTTCCGAGATATGCATGGATGTTAACAAACTCAGTTTATTTTATGGCGAAGCTCAGGCATTGACTGATGTCAGCTTTCAGATGAAAAAAAATCATGTGACTGCATTTATCGGGCCCAGTGGCTGTGGCAAATCTACCCTGCTTCGCTGCTTCAATCGGATGAATGACCTGGTGGACAGTGTTCGTGTCGAAGGTGAGATCGTTCTCGATGGTAAAAATATCTATGCCCCCGATGTCGATGTAACCTCACTGCGACAACGCGTTGGCATGGTGTTTCAGAAACCTAACCCGTTTCCTATGAGCATCTTTGAAAATGTCGCTTATGGTTTACGTTTACAGGGTATCAAAAAACGCCGGCTGCTTGAGGAAAAAGTAGAATGGGCACTCAAGGGTGCCGCCTTATGGGACGAAGTAAAAGACCGCCTCGATGAAAGCGCATTAGGCCTGTCCGGTGGTCAGCAACAACGTCTGGTCATCGCGCGTGCCATCGCCATCGAACCCGAAATCTTATTGCTGGACGAACCTGCATCAGCACTTGACCCGATATCGACATTAAAGATCGAAGAACTGATATACGAATTAAAATCGCAGTACACTATTCTTATCGTCACTCATAACATGCAACAGGCTGCTCGTGTCTCTGATGAGACCGCCTTTATGTACATGGGTGAGATGATAGAGTTTGGTGAAACCAATAAGATATTCACCAACCCGGCAAAAAAACAGACAGAAGATTATATTACTGGTCGTTACGGCTAATAAAACAGCCAGTCATATTTGAATACAGCAACGAGGTTTAATCATGGAAATAAATAGTACAAGCCAGCACATATCTCATAAATTTGATGAGGAGATGGAAAACCTTCGCAATCAGGTGTTAAAAATGGGCGGTCTGGTAGAGCAGCAGATCAGCGGCGCAATCGAAGCATTACAGGAAACAGATGCTGCTAGCGCGGAAAAGATTATTCTTAGAGATCATAAAGTCAACGCACTCGAAGTTACTATCGACGAAGCATGCGCACAGATACTGGCAAGAAGACAACCCGCTGCTACTGATCTTAGGATGGTGGTCGCAGTCATCAAAACGATTACCGACCTGGAACGCATCGGTGATGAAGCCGAAAAGATCGCCAAGATGGCATTAAGTCTGGCAGAAGATGATGCTAGCTTTAGTAGCCGCTACGCAGGTATACGCCATCTCGGTGACCAGGTGAAACGTATGGTCCACGATGTACTGGATGCCTACGCACGACTGGATGTTGACGCTGCGCTCAAAGTAGTGCGTGATGATGACGAAGCAGATAAGGAGTACCAGGATCTGATACGCATGTTGATCACCTACATGATGGAAGATCCGCGAAGTATCTCCGAAGTACTCGATGTCATCTGGGCCGCACGTGCATTAGAGCGTATCGGTGACCATGCAAAAAACATCGGCGAATATGTTATCTACCTTGTCAAAGGTAAAGATATACGACACCTCGACCTGGATCAGGTTGAAAAAAATATCTATTCATGAAACAGGCCAACGGTTAATCACTGACGCAAGGTTTAGATGCGCATTCTATATGAAACACCACGCTAATATTTTGCTCGTCGAAGATGACCCTGGCATACAGGATATGCTCACCTATTCTCTGTCCGCCGAAGGGTACACTATACACTCAGCCTATACGGTAAAAGAAGGCTGGGAAAAAATCGAGAACAAGGCCATTGACCTGGTATTACTTGACTGGATGTTACCGGATAACAGTGGCATCGATCTGTTGCACCGTATTCGAAAATACCATTCGATGTTGCCGGTTATCATGGTTACCGCAAAAGCCGAAGAAGAGGACAGGATCCTGGGACTCGACGTCGGCGCCGATGACTATGTGACTAAACCATTTTCTGTGCGCGAATTAAATTCAAGGATCCATGCCCTGCTACGCCGCGTCATGCCTGATGAACAGCCCTTGCAGATCGGTGAGTTATTTTTAGATCCGGTAAGTCATCGGGCAAAGGTGAATGAAACAGCATTAGAGCTATCCCCTACCGAGTTTCGTTTATTGCACTATTTCATGTCCCACACCGACCGCGTATTCTCTCGGACACAACTCCTGGACCAGGTATGGGGAGAACAGGTTTATGTCGAAGAACGTACCGTTGATGTACATATCAGACGTTTACGTAAACAGCTGGCGAAACATGATTTAGATTCACTGCTGCAGACCGTTCATGGCAGCGGCTACCGCTTCTCCAGACAGCCATAACGAAACGATCATGACACCCAGTTTACGCCGAGAATTATTACTACTGACTGCATGGATGTTTTTCATGTTAGTAATAGGTGCGATGAACAACTCGATCCTTCTCTTCGTCTTTACTGGCTTACTGGCTTATGTGATCTGGAGCTTATATAACCTGAACAGATTAAGTCGCTGGCTGGCAAACCCCTCTAAACAGATACCTGAAGTGATCGGCATCTGGGATGAAGTGTATTACCAGTTATATCAATTGTACAAACGGCAAAGAAAGTCACGTAAAAAACTCACCTCCATCCTCAACCGGTTTAAAAAATCTACACAGGCATTACCTTATGCCACCATTATTTTAAACAAGTTAAATGAGATCGAGTGGTTTAATCCTGCCGCAAGCCAGATGTTTAGCCTGCATACCAACATCGATATAGGCCAGCGCATCGACAACCTGATCCGTCAGCCAAAGTTTGCAAGTTACCTGGTCAAAAAAGATTTTTCAGAACCGCTCCAACTTCTAATCAACCAGAAAAAAATAATACTGAGCATCACACCTTATGGTGACGGTCAATACTTGATCAGTGCACGCGATATCACATCACGCAGCCAGCTGGATGATATGCGGCGTGATTTTATCTCCAACGCATCCCACGAGTTACGCACTCCGCTTACCGTCATGTCTGGTTACATCGAAATTCTCCAGCACAAGTCTGACGAAATAACAAAAGTTCCATTAGATAAGGTTCAGCTACAGCTCGAGCGGATGAACAACATCATCCAAGAGTTGATCGAGCTGGCAAGACTGGAATCTTCTACGGCCGTAGATCTCAGCGTTAAGGTAAACATCAAGACTCTATTAAACGAAGTCTATGATGAAGCGCTTTCCCTCGACAAAGATAAACATCATATCGAATTAATTATTGAACAAGATCAGGACATCAACCCTGTTTTATATATGCACGGCAGCCATGAAGAACTACGCATGGCTTTTTCGAACTTACTGACCAATGCGATACGTTACACGCCGGAAGGTGGCAAGATAAAATTGTTTTCCAATGCCGATGACAATTCACTATCGATCGGTGTACAGGATAGTGGCATAGGGATTGACTATCAACACATCCCAAGGTTAACAGAACGTTTCTATCGAGTCGATGAAGGACGATCTAGAGAGGTAGGTGGTACCGGACTTGGCCTGGCTATCGTCAAACATGTACTTGACCGTCATAACGCAAGCTTGCACATACAGAGTGTCGCTGGCAGAGGCAGTACTTTCCGCTGTGACTTTCCACTGTCATACATAGAACATTAAATTGCGCCGAAAGCGCTTCGTCACAATATTGTAACAATGCTGTCATTTTGTGTTCATAAATACTACGCAAAATAGTCACACTTAATTAAACTGGAGTTTAAACATCATGCACCACCAACCAATCACTAGCGCAATTAATACTGCGCTAACAGCAGCCATCCTCAGCATCGGGTTATTGACAGCAACAACGGCATCTGCGGTATCTGTTGATAAAGATATTCCTGACTATCAAGCAGTTAGTGGTATCTCTGGAAATCTATCGAGTGTCGGCTCTGATACGCTGGCAAACCTGATGACATTATGGGCTGAATCATTCAAACGTTCATATCCTAATGTAAACATTCAGATACAGGCTGCTGGTTCATCAACTGCACCACCGGCTCTCACTGAAGCAACATCAAATTTCGGCCCTATGAGCCGTAAGATGAAATCGAAAGAAATCGCCGCATTTGAAGACCGTTATGGTTATAAACCAACGGCTATTCCTGTGGCCATCGATGCCTTAGCTGTTTATGTAAACAAAGACAATCCAGTAAAAGGCATGGCTATCCCTGATGTTGACGCAGTATTTTCTTCAACCAGAAAGTGTGGCGGCGACAAAGACATCACAAAATGGGGCGATCTGGGCTTGACTGGCAACTGGAAAAATCGTGACATCCAGATCTATGGCCGTAACTCTGTATCGGGTACCTATGGCTACTTCAAAAAGAAAGCCCTGTGCAAAGGTGATTATAAAAACAATGTCAATGAGCAGCCTGGCTCCGCTTCTGTGGTACAGTCGGTGTCAAGTTCTGTTAACGGTATCGGTTATTCCGGCATCGGTTATAAAACATCCGGCGTACGCGCAGTACCTCTGACTAAAAAACCAGGCGGAGAATATACTGATGCCACGCCAGCAAATGCGGTATCAGGCAAATACCCACTGTCTCGTTTCCTGTATGTTTATGTAAACAAACATCCGAATAAGGAACTGGCGCCACTGGACAAAGAGTTCATAAAACTGATTCTTTCGAAACAGGGTCAGGAAGTTGTCATCAAAGATGGTTATATTCCGCTACCAGCAAACGTGGTTGAAAAATACCTCAATCAGCTTTAACCCAACTAACGCGTCCAATAAAAAAGCCGGGGTTACCCGGCTTTTTTATTGTTTAATAGTCGTTAAACTATTTTATTGTGCTGGCGCAGCAGGTGCTGGTGCAGGCGCTGTTGCTGGTGCAGGACCATAACCTGGGCCAGGACCATAACCAGGACCAGGGCCGTAACCATAACCGGGGCCACGACCATAATATGGACGGTTATAATAACCATTGTAGCTGTTATAACGGTTGTCCCAGCGATTATCCCAGGCATTGTTTCCTTGTCCATAATATGAGTTACGAGCATCACCACGACCGCTACCACGGCCGCTACCACTCATACCGAAGTTGAAACTTCCATCCACGTCACCAGAACCGTCGCCATAGCCGTCGCCATAACCAGAGCCATAGCCGTCGTTGTTCCAGCGATTGTTATTGTTCCAGTTACTGTCGTTATTGTCATTCCACCAAGCATTGGCAGAAGTTGATGCTACTAGAAATGCTGCAGCAGCTACAGTAAGTAAAATTTTCATGCGCTATCCTCCTTAGGATTTTTGGTACATTTCATTTCAATAGCCACTATCACTTAAATAGCGACTGTAATAAATTATCATAAAATACAATCAACAACAAAATATTACGACTATCTCCCAATAACATATTGATATAAATCAATAAAGCGAGCACTACTGCCCAGCTAAAAAGCTCTAAATATGACTTTGATCAAATTATTCTCACTACCCATTTAAGCTGACTACGAAAACCTCCAACTTTAAGGTAGAATACGCGCGCATTTTAAGTGGTTGGTGATTCATACAATAAAAATCACAAAATTAGGTGCACCACTTGGAGAACGAATTTTTTATATATTGAGCTGGCCTTACGAAGGTGACAAGCCAGCATGATAATCACTTGGAGAAAATACATGATTAAACCTCATGGTTCAGACGAACTAAATCCATTGTTCGTATACGATTCTGCAGAAAACGAAGCACTACAGAAGGAAGCTGAAACTCTGCCTTCTATCGTTGTTAGCTCAGCAACTGCCGCGAACGCAGTAATGATGGGCGCGGGCTATTTTAACCCGCTGACCGGTTACATGAATAAAGCTGATGCTCTTTCTGTAGCAACAGACATGAAAACTACCTCAGGTCTGTTCTGGCCAACCCCGGTTTTAAACCTGGTCCATGATGCAGCAGGCATCAAAGCTGGCGACCGTATCGCACTTAAAGACCCTAACGTTGAAGGCAACCCTGTCGTTGCCGTTATGGATGTTGAGGCGGTTGAAGAATTTTCTGACGACGACATCAAATTAATTACTGAAAAAGTTTACGCGCCTGCTGCCGGTGAAGATCACCCTGGTGTTGACGCTTTTGTTGAGCAAGGCAAAGTTTGTCTGTCAGGCTCTATTCAAGTACTAAACTTCTCTTACTTCCAGACTGAATTCCCAGATACTTTCCGTACCGCTGTTGAGATCCGTAACGAGATCGCAGAACGTGGCTGGAAAAAAATCGTTGCTTTTCAGACACGTAACCCGATGCATCTTGCCCACGAAGAACTCTGTCACATGGCGATGGACCGTTTAGGCTGTGATGGTCTGGTCATCCACATGCTGTTAGGTAAACTGAAACCAGGCGATATCCCTGCACCTGTTCGTGACGCGGCTATCCGTAAGATGGTTGAGCTGTACTTCCCTGAGAACAGTGCCATGGTTACCGGTTACGGTTTCGATATGTTATACGCAGGTCCACGTGAAGCTGTGTTACATGCTTTATTCCGTCAGAATATGGGTGCGACACACTTCATCATCGGTCGTGACCATGCTGGTGTTGGTGATCACTACGGTGCTTTCGATGCACAGACCATCTTTGATAATGATGTACCAGCCGGTGCTTTAGAGATCGAAATCTTCAAGGCTGACCACACTGCTTACTCTAAGAAATTAGATAAAGTAGTAATGATGTGTGAAGCACCTGATCACGAAAAAGATGATTTCGTGCTTTTATCAGGTACCAAAGTTCGTGAAATGTTAGGACAGGGCATGGCTCCACCTAAAGAATTCTCACGTCCTGAAGTAGCTAAAATTCTAATTGATTACTATCAGGCATTAGACGCTACTAAATAACTTTATTTAGATTTTTAGAAAAAAAGGCGCTCATATATCAGCGCCGTTTTTTCTGCGCGTGAGCAGAAGCTTTTCCAGGGACTGGACGGTATTTCGCAAGGAGCCATGGATGGCGGTACGATTATTCCTTAAAAGCCTTTCACCACAGAGACACAGAGGCGCAGAGAAAAACTTTGTATTATGTTAGTTGCGCCGCAGGCGCAACTAACAAATAAAAATACTTTTCCTCTGTGTACTCTGTGTCTCTGTGGTGAAATCTTTTATAGCTTTTCAATCAACCCAGTAATCAACTTCCTGCAGCTTCAGAAACTCTTCCGCCCTACTACCCTGCAACATCGCAAGTGTCGACATCATGCCTGCTTCTACACAGGTCGCTGCCGCAACACTTACCGTGTGTGGCGCATCGGCAACTGACCAGCCTGTGATCGGGTTTAGGATATGACTATAACGGATACCGTCCTTTAATAGATAACGATGCGCATCACCACTGGTTGCGATGGCGCCACGATATAATTGAAATAAACCATAGGCCTCGTCTGATCCGGTGATCAAACGCCCTACTGACCAGAACTTATTATTTTTTCGTGCTGTCGTCACTGCCAGATCGCCGCCAAAATTTACCAGCACACTTTCTTTGGTCTTTTCTCGTGCGATCTGCACACAACGATCGACAGCATACTCTTTTCCTATACCACCCAGGTCGATTTCCATGCCTTCAGGTAAGATAATACTGCCGGTTTCTCTTTTAACCTTCTGCCAGCCGATTTTCTTTAATACTTTTTTTAGCTGTTTTTTTTCTGGCAGATGATCACTGCCATCAAACGTCCAGACCTGGCGCAGAATACCTGAGGTAACATCAAACAAACCATCGCTTATTTCAAATAACTCATTGGCAAAATCCAGCAGGCGTGACGTTTCTTCATCAATGGCGACAGTTTCACCATCTGAATGATTTATTTGAAAGATAATATTATCTTTTTTATAACGGCTGAATTTGTCTTCGATACGCCATGCTTCGTAGGCGATGGCGTTAACTATCTCTTGCGCTAGAGATTCATCTTCGACTTCCATCAGTACATCGCAGGGACTGGCCATCGCCATAAAACTGCCTTTCCAGAAATCGTTTTCTTTTTTTAGTTCTGTATTACGCATACATACAATTATTAACTTAAAAACTTTTTAACCACAGAGGCACAGAGCGCACAGAGAGAAATTTATTTTATTTAGCTGCGCCTAGGCGCAGCAAATATAAATAAATTTTCTCTGTGCGCTCTGTGCTCTCTGTGGTTCAATCTTTTATTTTGCCCTGGGCACAAACGCGACTTCATCACCATGTTCGATCAATGTGTAGGGTTCAGAAAACTGTTTATTCACCGTTACCTGTAAACGATTCGCTTCGAACGGTTCCTGCCAGCGTTCACCGCGCTTACGCATCCAGTTCAGCAAGGTCTCAACATTGGTCACCGATTCTGGAACATCCACTTCTTCTTCATTTTTGCCTGAGATTTTTGCCAGTTCAATAAAATAGAGCAGCTTGATAGTCACTTTGCCTGTTGCATCGGTAACACGGGCATCACCTCTACTTAGACCATGCTGTTCGAGGCGCTTTAAATATCCCTGCCAGTTAGTTTCATAGTTTTTACCCAATTCATACAATGTGCCCCATGAATAGATGCCGGTATCGTGGCCATCATCAAATGCAATTTTCAAGGCATAGGTTCCCTGCGGATCTAGCATAGAAATATTCACTCTCTGTTTACCGTGCACGGGTTTACTCATCACTTTGACTTCTGCCGCCGTGGAGAACACACGCAGATACTCACAGGGATAGTTAAAACGAAAACCATCCGAATAAGCGATTTCCAGTAAACGTGACTTTTGATGCAGGTTAATCTCGGTCGGGCTAATGTGGTTATTTTCTGTGTCTGACATACTAAATACTACTTGCGCTCTGTTTGAGTAACAATTTGGCTAATAAAATCAATGCATATTCTACCTGCATTTCGATCACTACAAGGTTAATTCGCGTAAGGATAATGATTCTCAGTTAAATAATTAATTTCCACCTCGCAAACTACTGATTTATATAGATATAAATAAAAACAACCAGTCATAAGTAAAACTTATCCTAACCACAGTATTATTGTTTGGTGTTTCAGCGCCCGAAGGTCTATTCTGCACGCCTGTTGAATGCCCTATTCAGTTGTGGGTAATTGCTTTTACAGGCGTTTTGGGCATAGAATATGTCCCCCCAACTTTAACGCCTTTGGCTATTTGGTAACGAGTTATCTTATCGATGGTGCGGATAAAGCTATAAGGAAAAATACTGAACAGCATCAGCTAGTGTTGCTGGAAAAGAATTTGGATTCTAACAGGCTGCTATCAGCCAGAAAGATGATAAAAGGTAGAAATTGAGAGAGATAGCGACACCGTCTTTTTTGATAAAACTATCGCAATTGCAATTGCATAAACTTTAAAACTCTAGGAGTTAATAATAATGCCTACTTTTGTACGTACTGAAAAGTGTGATGGATGTAAAGGTCAAGACCGTACAGCTTGCATGTACATCTGCCCACACGATTTAATGAAATTAGATAAAGATGGTTCTGAGACTGGTCATGCCATGAAGTCTTATAACCAGGAACCAGAACAATGCTGGGAATGTTATTCTTGCGTTAAGATCTGTCCTCAAAATGCTATCGAATGTCGTCACTATGCTGACGTTGTACCTTTGGGCGGTTCTGTACAGCCTCTACGCGGTACTGATTCAATCATGTGGACAATCAAGTTCCGTAACGGAACTATGAAACGTTTCAAATTCCCAATTCGTACTACTGCTGAAGGCTCTATCGACCCATTTGGTGGCAAACCAGAAGCTGATATGGCTAAGATTGAAGACATCGGTTTCTTCAACCATAACGAGCAAAACGGTTACCGCGCCGGCGACCCAAGCGAACTGATCTGTAAGTAACAAGATCACATAATTAATTTTAGTATTTAGATAGAGGAAAATAAAATGGCCGAATTTGGTAATCCAGATGTCATTGAAGAAGAAGTAGACATCCTTCTTATCGGTGGTGGTATGGCTTGTTGTGGTACAGCGTTCGAACTTCCACGCTGGATCGAAGCATCAGGCAAAGACATTTCTGTTAAATTAGTTGATAAAGCTGCTATGGACCGCTCTGGTGCTGTAGCTCAAGGTTTATCTGCTATTAACACTTACATTGGACCTGAACAGGATCCAGCTGACTATGCTCGTATGGTTTCTAATGACCTTATGGGTATTACTCGTGATGATTTAGCGTATGACTTAGGTCGTCACGTTGATGAGTCTGTTCATCTGTTTGAAGAATGGGGTCTACCTATCTGGAAAACAGACGAAAATGGCGAGCGTTTTGACGGTTCTAAAGGTATGCCATCATTGAAAGATGGTGGTAAACCTGTACGTTCTGGTAAATGGCAGATCATGATCAATGGTGAGTCTTACAAATGGATTGTTGCTGAAGCTGCTAAGAAAGCTTTAGGTATCGACAATATCCAGGAACGTATCTTCATCGTTAAACTGATCAATGATAAAAACGACCCTAGCAAAATTGCTGGTGCTGTTGGTTTCTCTACACGTGATGACAAGATCGTTATATACAAAGCTAAAGCAATCCTTCTGGCTGCTGGTGGTTGTGTAAACATCTTCCGTCCACGTTCTGTTGGTGAAGGTACTGGTCGTGCATGGTACCCAGTATGGAACGCAGGTTCTACCTACTCAATGGCTGCTGAAGCAGGCGCTGAGTTAACACTGATGGAAAATCGTTTCGTACCGACTCGTTTCAAAGACGGTTACGGTCCTGTTGGCGCATGGTTCCTGTTGTTCAAATCACAGGCTACTAACGCTTACGGCGAAGCTTACATGGTTAAGAACAAAGAAATGCTGGATGACTACCCTCCATACGGTCATGCTGCGGTTCCTGCTTCTTGTCTGCGTAACCACTTGATGCTGAAAGAGATGAAAGAAGGTCGCGGTCCTATCTGGATGGACACTGTAACTGCTCTTGCTAACCTGCGTGAAACATTGTCTCCACGTGAAGTTAAACATCTTGAAGCTGAAGCATGGGAAGATTTCCTTGACATGTGTGTTGGCCAATGTGGTATCTGGGTTGGTGAAAACATTGAGCCAGAGAAGAAAAACTCTGAGTTAATGCCTACCGAACCATACCTGTTAGGTTCTCACTCTGGTTGTTGTGGTATCTGGACTTCTGGTCCTACAGACGTAGGCGCGCCTACAACTGAAACAGAGCCTGGCGTACCTGAGCATCTTCCACAAGGCTGGAACTGGGGCTACCGTGGTATGACCACAGTAAACGGTCTGTTCACAGCTGGTGACGGTGTTGGTGCTTCTGGCCACAAATTCTCTTCAGGCTCTCATGCTGAAGGTCGTATGTGTGCTAAATCAATGCTTAAATACGTTTTAGACAATGCAGATTTCAAACCTGAATTAGATACTTCTGTTGAAGATCTGGTTGCTGAAATCTATCAGCCTGTTCGTACTTTCCTTGAGCATAAAGATTACTCAACAGCTATCGATGTTAACCCTAACTACATCACTCCAAAAATGCTGCAGTTCCGTCTGCAAAAAATTATGGACGAGTATGTAGCGGGTGTTGCAACTTACTACAACACTAACGCCGAAATGATGAAAGTTGCTGGCGAAAAAATCGACATGCTGAAAGAAGATGCACAAAAAATGCGTGCTAAAGACCTTCACGAATTACTTCGTGCATGGGAAAACTATCACCGCATAATCACTGCTGAAGCTCATCTGAAGCACATTGAGTTCCGTCAGGAATCACGTTACCCAGGTTTCTACTATCGTACAGACAAGAACTTTGTCGACGAAGAAAACTGGCATTGTTTCGTGAATTCAATTTACGACAAGAAAACTCAAAAGTTCACATGCTTCAAGCGTGCGCACGTTGATTTGGTAGACAAGTCTAAACTGTTCAAGTAAGCCCTGAATAGTTGAGTTACAGAAATCCGGGCATCCATTTGGGTGTCCGGATTTTTTTACTTTATATAGGTTTTAAATATAAGCAGGCCAGATAATTAGATTTCTATATTTAAAACTTACAAATTTAATGCTGTCATCCTGAACGATAGCGAAGGATCCTATATCCGAGGACAAATGATCCTTCGCTATCGTTCAGGATGACAGACACATATATTTTATAATTAGGTAATACCATGAGCGAAGAAGATACTTTTAAATTTGAATTGCCACACTCCAGTCCAGTACAACCCACTCGCCTCGAACTGGAGGATCAGTTAAAATTTCGCTGTCACCGGGGTGTTTCCTGCTGGAACGAATGCTGTTCTCGTGCTGATGTCACCCTTGCCCCTTATGACGTTATCCGCCTGAAAGAAGCTACCGGCATGGACTCTACCGAGTTTTTGAAAGAACACACTGTGCCTTTCGAACTCGACATGCACGGTGTTCCCGGCCTGAAGTTACGTACTGATGACGATGGTGCCTGCCTGTTCATGAAAGAAGAAGGCTGTTCAGTCTATGAGAACCGTCCGACAGCGTGTCGCTACTACCCTTCTGGTCTGCTTTCGATGAAATCGATCAGTGAATCAACCGATGAGCGACACTTCCTGCTGATAAAAGAACCACACTGTAAAGGTCACGAAGAAGATAATATTCAGACCATCGGTGAGTACCGCAAAGAACAGGGCGTCGAAATATACGACGACCTTAATCATGAGTGGTATCAGATCATCCTGAAGAAGAAGTCTACCGGTCCAAGTATCGGTAAACCCTCTGATATGAGCCTGCAGATGTTTTTCATGGCAAGTTACGATATGGACCGTTTCCGTCGTTTTGTAATGAGTGATTCTTTCATCAAGATGTACGACTTAAATGACGATGAATACGCGGCCTTAGAGACCGATGACATCGCACTGATGAAATTCGGTTTCAAACTAATGAAACAGGTATTCTTTGGCGAACTAACCATCAAAGAACGCGAAGGCGCCTGGGAAGAACGCGTTAAAGAACGTAAAGAAATTCTTGAATTCCGCAAGCAGTCCGAAATCGCTGAACACGATAAAAAGCAGGAAGCTGCACGAACAGCCGCATTAGATTCTGGCAAAGAGCTGGATGACTAAAGCCGCTATTCTGCAATAATTACTTTCTGTTTATATGACCAGTCTCATTACTGTCGGCATATTGTCTGACTCGCACGGATATTTAGACCCAAGAATTGCTCAAGCGGTTAATCAGTGTGATTACATCGTGCATGCCGGTGATATCTTCAATGCGCATGTTTTAGAGCAGCTGGAACCTAAAAAGGCGCTGATCGCCGTTGCTGGCAACAACGATTATGCCGGTCTCTGGAAAGATGAAGAAACAGCCGTTGTCGAAGCATTGCCGCTAACAGATAAACTGGAATTACCTGGTGGTACGCTGTTTGTCGAACACGGCCATCGCCTGGGCAACCACCCGGAACATGATCAGTTTCGCAAAGATCACGCAGATGCACGTTTGATCGTTTATGGTCACACCCATCATCGTATCATCGACCAACAGGCAGAACCCTGGGTCATCAACCCGGGCGCTTCTGGTAAGGTTCGCACCCACGGCGGCCCCTCATGTTTCATCCTCCATGCCAACGAGGAAGAATGGATCATTGAGACTATCCTGTTTTCCGACGATACCAGTAATTAAAATAAACCTGGCGCTGCGCTCAATCAGCCTACTCCGATCACAGACAACTAGGCTTTGATATACACCCAGCCTTGTTTCAAACGCTCCGGAATTAACTCTCTAGCCGACTTGTCTTTCGCCACACCGGGCATCAGAACAATGTCAACACCCTCCTGTTTGAGCGCTTTGGCAATCGAACGGTCACAGGCATATACTGCCACACCATCATTCGCAACCAGTTGCTGTATACGTGCAATGTAAGGTGACATACCCGGTCTTAAAATATTGATACCCTTTTTATTGGTAATAATATCCAGCTCTATCGGTGTATTGGCTTGACGGTAAGTCGCCAGTAATTGATCAGCCTCATTTAAAGCGGCATTAACCACCTGCAGATCACTGGAATCAATATGCAATACAATTTTTCGTTTTCCGTGCTCGACATCGACGTGATTGGCTACATACTGAAAGGCATTTTCTGCAGAGATGGCCTGAATAGCGTTGGGGCTATATTCATACGTTGACCAACCCAGTAATACGCCCACGACCAGAGTCACAGAAGCTGCGATGGCTTTGGCAAACATTGAACTGGACTTGCTTTGTTCATGGCCATCATAGGCTGAACCCGGCACGTCACTGTAAGCATAACCGACCAGCTCGCGCACTGCTTTTAATTGACAGACACGCTCACGTAGATCTTTATCATCAAGCAATGCTTCATGAATTTCATTCATCTCATCAGTATCAAGCTGCTTATCGACAAATAGATTTAACTTATCTTCAGATATGTTCTTGATATCCATTATTTGACCCTTCTTAACTTAAATTCAGATAAATCGTCTGAACCGAATTCTAGTAACTGTTCTTTTAAGTTTTGCCGAGCCCTGAACAGACGACTCATCACCGTTCCGATCGGAACTTCAGTAATTTCAGCGATTTGCGCATAACTGAAACCGGCAAAATCAGCCAGCGTCACCACTTCACGCAGCGGCAGGGGTAGCTGCTCTATAGATGCCCGAACACGTTTAACGATCTGTGATTGTTGATAGTTTTCAGAATGGTCAACCTGCTCTTCATCATGCATCTCGACAAACTCGACATTACGGCCTTTAACTCGCAAGTAATCATGCCAGCAGTTGTACAAGATCCGGTATAACCAGCTATCCATGGTATTCACATCACGTAGCTTCGATGCATTCTTTAAGGCCTTGTAGATGGTCTCCTGCACCAGATCATCAGCTAACGCAGCATCATGACACCAGGAATAGGCGATGCGATAAAGCTTGTTCCGCCGTTTGGCAAACTCAGCTTTCAATGAAAAAGCAGCTACCAAATCTTTAACAACTTTCATAAAAACTCCAGAGAATTTCCTAACTCAATAATAGACGTCGCCAGTAGCGAAATATTCCCAAAAATAATTGTGAATATTCTATATCTCAGCCCCGTCTCTTATCTATCAAAACATATTGTAGATGAATGATAACAAATGCACCAAATCAAATATAGAACAGGTCTAATAACGTTATTATTGCTCTCATTGCTGAGCACTAATGCCAATGCTACTCTCGATATCTCACTTTACAGTATAGACGATAGCAAACATAAGCTTTCAGAATATATCGGCCATGGTAAATGGGTTGTGCTGAACATATGGGGCACTCGTTGCCCACCCTGCCGTGAAGAGATGCCTGAGCTTGTCAGCTTCCATGACGGGCATAAAGATGATGATGCCATCGTCCTCGGTATCGCCATCGATTTCCCAAGTTATGGATACGCCAATAAAAATGAAGTGATCTCCTTTGCTGACGATTACCTCATCGATTTCCCAATTCTGTTAAGCGATTCAAGCATTACAGAAAAAATCGGCCTGGGCCGTTTAGCAGGTCTACCTACCACTTACCTGATCAATCCTGCTGGCACTATTGTAGGCATGCAGGTTGGTGGTGTAACAAAAAAAATACTGGAGGATTTTATAAATAAAAACAAAGCTGCAAACCCCTGACAGCTCTAACCAATAATAACCTGGGGAAACAAACCATTAATTAAGAGAGGAAATATTATGAATACATTAAAGACAGGAATACTGTCAGCATTTTTGATCAGCTTATGCATGTTAATGACAACAGGCTGCGCCACACAGGCAACTGAGGGTTATGGTAAGCAGAAGGTTGTCTACCATATTAATTATGATGCCCCCAAAAAACAGGCTGGCGCATTACGTAACATACAAAATCACATCAATGCTGTCGGCGCAGAAAACCTTGACCTGAAAGTTGTCCTGCACGGAAATGGTCTCGCCTTACTACTGGAGCCTGACTCATTAGAAAACCTCACAAAATTCAAGCACGCAAACGCTGATAGTTCGATGACCGCAAAAATAGATAATCTAAAAGACCAGGGAATAAAATTCAATGTCTGCGAAAACACCGTTAAAGGTCGCAAAGTAGATGTCGATACAGATCTATACAACGTTGATAAAAGCGATATCGTTCCTAGTGGTGTTGCAGAAGTCGCCAGACTACAACAGATGGGTTATGCATACGTAAAACCATAAGTAACAAATCAATTAATTTTAAACAACGGTGCAGGATGCTAAGTACTTATTTAAAAATCATTTTGAATAATTACTAACCTGCACCGTCCATGTTATCAATGGAATTTTAAAAATAATTAACCGATCAATAAACTTAAAAAATTACAACTGGAGATATATATGAAAAAACTATTATCACTTTTTATGTTTTTGATAGCGATAACAAGCAGCTATCAGATACAGGCAGCAGAAGATGACAAACCTTTTGCAGAAGAAAGAATAGTCTTACAGATCAGTGACTCAGACCCTTTCAAACAGACACTGGTTCTTAATGTGGCATCAAACATCATTAAAGCTTATGGACAGGACAAAGTTGATGTCGAGATCGTCGCTTTCGGTCCTGGCTTACGTTTGATGTTTAAGGACAATGTAAATAGCGGTCGCATCCAGGGATTAACTTCCAGCGGTGTGAAATTCGCAGCATGTGGAAACACCATCACTGGCATGACAAAAATTTTAGGGCATGCACCTGAAATGAATAGTAATGCGGTAACCGTTACTGCCGGAGTGGTACGTATTATTGAACTACAAAATCAGGGTTTCAAACTAATCAAACCATAAAAAAATTGTACCACTAAAAAATTTATATCCTTTCGGGAGGACCAAGAATGAATTACAAAAACAAACTATTGATAAAAGCGATAGGAGCGTCGTTATTAACTTGCGCTTCAGCAGCTCAGTCAGCGAACTGGTTGATGCTGCAAGGCACTGAACCAGCAGGAACAGCAGCGCGCGCTAAAGTGTGGGGCTTCGTACAGGCGCAATACCAGAAAGACGACAG
>CAVWAI010000008.1:0-102128 GCA_963752725.1 uncultured Gammaproteobacteria bacterium | reverse complement strand
CTGGAACGAGCATGATTCACGATGTATAAGTTTCGTTCGATGCCGGTTGAAGCAGAAAAAGAAACCGGTCCGGTCTGGTCATGCAAACTTGATAACCGTGCAACAAAATTTGGTGCTTTTTTGCGCAATACCAGTCTGGATGAATTGCCTCAATTATTTAATGTGCTACAAGGGAAAATGTCATTGATTGGTCCTCGACCAGAACGCCCTATGTTTGTCGAAAAATACAAAGATGAAATTCCGCATTACATGAAAAAACATCTGGTTAAAGCCGGCGTTACCGGCTGGGCGCAGGTGCATGGCTGGCGGGGTAATACCTGTTTGCATACCCGCATCGAGCATGATCTTTATTACATAGAAAACTGGTCGTTATGGCTGGATATTAAGATTATTGTTATGACTGTTTTTCGCGGTCTGGTTCATAAGAACGCATATTAGCTTTTTCTAATTATTTTTCCTTTTTTCGCACACTTGGTGTTGACGAAATCCCATTTCCCACGTACACTTCCCGCCCGTTGTAGCAGGGCCGAACGATGATGCTGCAACGTTGTGTGTCCCCATCGTCTAGAGGCCTAGGACACCGGGTTTTCATCTCGGCAACAGGGGTTCGACTCCCCTTGGGGACGCCATTAATTTTCTGTTTGAGATTGATGTCTTAAACTAGAGGCTGGCCAAATTCGACAGGATTTGTACCAGCCTTTTTCATATCTGTTTCATAATCGTTGCATAATCTATGGGCAGATATAGTGTATCGATTTACCTGGTATCTCGATTTATAATTATCTACCGCACCTTCTGGAGAACGTATTGACCACAGCTGTGCTAGCGCTTGAAGATGGGAGCTTGTTTTATGGCAAGTCCATCGGCGTTTCCGGTGAAACCATCGGTGAAGTGGTATTTAATACGGCGATGACGGGTTACCAGGAAATCCTTACCGACCCTTCCTACAGTCAACAGATCGTTACCTTAACTTACCCGCATATCGGCAATGTCGGCACCTGTGCCGGTGACGAAGAAGCTGATGGTGTACATGCCAGTGGTCTGGTCATCCGTGACAGTGCCATGATCATGAGCAACTGGCGCGGTGAGAAAAGCCTGCATGATTACCTGGTCGACAATAATGTCGTTGCTATTTCAGATATCGATACCCGCCGTTTAACGCGTATCCTTCGTGATAAAGGCGCCATGGGTGGTTGTATCATGGCGGGTGATGCGATCGACGATCAGGACGTCATCGCTAAAGCTAAATCGTTTGCCGGTCTGAAAGGCATGGATCTGGCGAAAGAGGTCACCACGGCTGATAGCTACCAGTGGACTGATAACGTCTGGAATCTGGAAACGAATCAGCCGCATGAAAACCCTGAGCAGCGATTCCATGTGGTTGCGTATGACTACGGCGTAAAACGAAATATTCTGCGGATGCTGGTAGAGCGTGGCTGTAAGGTGACCGTGGTGCCGGCTAAAACCCCGGCTAGCGACGTATTAGCGATGAATCCCGATGGCGTGTTTTTATCCAACGGACCTGGCGACCCGGAGCCCTGTGACTACGCGGTCGAAGCCATTCAACAAATTCTTGAAACCGAGTTGCCTGTGTTTGGTATCTGTTTAGGCCACCAATTACTGGCGCTGGCCTGCGGTGCCAGAACCATGAAGATGAAATTTGGTCATCATGGTGCAAATCATCCTGTACAAGATTTATCGAACAAAAAAGTAATGATTACCAGTCAAAACCATGGTTTTGCTGTCGATGGTGATAGCCTGCCAGCGAACTTAGAAGCAACGCATCGTTCATTATTTGATCAATCATTACAGGGTATTCATCGTACTGATAAACCGGCATTCGGTTTTCAGGGGCACCCTGAAGCCAGTCCGGGTCCGCATGATATCGCCCCCGTATTCGATCACTTTATCGACTTGATGGTCGCTTCACGGGACGCTGTAAATGCCTAAAAGAGCCGATATAAACAGTGTTTTAATCATCGGTGCCGGTCCGATCGTCATCGGTCAGGCCTGCGAGTTTGATTATTCTGGTGCACAGGCCTGTAAAGCGCTGAAAGAAGAAGGTATCCGCGTCATCCTGGTGAATTCAAATCCAGCGACCATCATGACCGATCCTGAGATCGCCGATGCCACCTATATCGAGCCGATCACCTGGAAAACCGTGGCGGCGATCATCGAAAAAGAAAAACCGGATGTGCTGTTACCAACCATGGGCGGGCAGACCGCATTGAACTGTGCGCTGGATCTGGATCGTGAAGGTATTTTAGAAAAATTTGGTGTCGAGATGATCGGTGCCAGCAAAGATGCCATCGATATGGCGGAAGATCGCGAGCGCTTCAAAATAGCCATGGAAGAACTGGGTCTGGATATGCCGCGTGCGGCGATAGCGCACAGCATGGAAGAGGCGTACCAGGTGCAGGCACAGGTTGGTTATCCGACGGTGGTGCGTCCTTCATTTACCATGGGCGGCAGCGGCGGCGGTATCGCCTATAACAAAGAAGAGTTTGATGAGATCTGTCTGCGCGGCCTGGACCTGTCGCCGGTCAGTGAATTGCTGGTCGAAGAGTCGATTTCTGGCTGGAAAGAATACGAGATGGAAGTGGTACGTGACAAAAATGATAACTGCATCATTATTTGTTCGATCGAAAATCTTGATCCGATGGGTATCCACACCGGCGACTCTATCACCGTAGCGCCGGCGCAGACGCTGACCGATAAAGAATATCAGCACATGCGCGATGCTTCGGTCGCGGTGCTGCGCAAGATCGGGGTTGAGACCGGCGGTTCAAACGTGCAGTTTGCGGTGAACCCGGAAAATGGTCGCATGACCATCATCGAGATGAACCCGCGGGTTTCACGTTCCTCAGCGCTGGCTTCAAAAGCCACTGGATTCCCGATCGCGAAAATCGCAGCGAAACTGGCGATCGGTTATACCCTGGATGAATTACAGAACGAGATAACTGGCGGTGCTACACCGGCATCGTTTGAGCCGACCATCGATTACGTGGTGACCAAGATTCCTCGATTCACTTTCGAGAAATTCCCGCAGGCCGAAAATCGCCTGACCACACAGATGAAATCGGTCGGTGAGGTGATGGCAATCGGTCGTACTTTCCAGGAATCGCTACAGAAGGCGCTACGTGGATTAGAAGTCGATATCGATGGTCTCAGCCCGGTGCTTGATGCTGAGATGGATGAGGATGAGATTGAATCATTCCTCAATCAGGAGTTGAGCCTGGCCGGCGCGGATCGCCTGTTGTATGTCGGTGACGCTTATCGTCGCGGTTATTCGAACGAAAAGATGTTTGACCTGACCAAAATCGATCCCTGGTTCCTGGTGCAGTTAGAAGACCTGATCAAAGAAGAGATGGCGTTAGCAGGCAGGACGTTAGACAGTATCAGTAAAGACGAGTTATACCAGTTAAAGCGCAAAGGCTTCTCTGATAGCCGTCTTGCCGGATTGTTAAAGATCGAGCAAACAGCCATGCGTGAATACCGTCAGTCATTAGGTATTCGCCCGGTCTATAAACGCGTTGATACCTGTGCTGCAGAATTTTCCACCTCCACCGCTTACATGTATTCTACTTATGAAGAAGAGTGTGAAGCCGAGGTTGATGATCGCGATAAGATCGTGGTTTTAGGTGGCGGCCCCAACCGTATCGGTCAGGGCATCGAGTTTGATTACTGCTGCGTGCATGCGGCTTTTGCTATGCGCGAAGATGGTTATGAAACCATCATGATCAACTGTAACCCTGAGACCGTATCAACCGATTACGATACCTCTGACCGTCTGTATTTCGAACCGTTGACATTGGAAGATGTGCTCGAAGTTCTGGATAAAGAAAAACCCAAAGGTGTCATCGTGCAGTATGGCGGTCAGACACCATTGAAACTCGCGCGTGATCTGGAAGCCGCTGGTGTACCGGTCATCGGTACTACGCCAGACTGTATCGATCTGGCGGAAGACCGCGAGCGCTTCCAGCAGGTCGTTAATGAATTAGGGCTGAAACAGCCGCCTAATCGGCTGGCAAGATCGACCGAAGAAGCGGTTAAGGGTGCGGCAGAAATTGGTTTTCCATTGGTGGTGCGTCCGTCGTATGTATTGGGTGGCCGCGCGATGGAGATCGTCTACAACGAAGCTGACCTTAAGTATCTACATGAAAAATGCGGTGAGTGTTTCCAATGATGCGCCGGTATTACTCGATCGTTTCCTCGATGATGCGGTCGAAGTTGATGTTGATGCTATCTGTGACGGCACCGATGTATTGATCGGCAGCATCATGGAGCATATCGAACAGGCGGGTGTGCACTCGGGTGATTCTGCCTGTTCGCTACCGCCATATTCGCTGTCGGCGGAAGTGCAGGATCGATTACGTGAGCAGACACGTCAGTTAGCCTTGAAACTCGGCGTAGTGGGTTTGATGAATATCCAGTTTGCGATTCAGTTTGCAGACGGTGGTGAAAATATTTATCTGCTGGAAGTGAATCCACGTGCCTCGCGCACCGTGCCATTTGTATCAAAAGCGACCGGTGTGCCTTTGGCAAAAATTGCTGCGCGCTGCATGGCCGGTACCTCGCTTAAAGAGCAGGGCATTACCAAAGAAGTCGTGCCAAAAACATTCGCCGTGAAAGAATCGGTCTTCCCGTTCGTTAAATTCCCTGGCGTCGATCCGTTGCTGGGTCCCGAGATGAAGTCCACCGGTGAAGTCATGGGTGTGGGTGAGACGTTTGGCATGGCGTTTGCCAAAGCGCAGTTAGGTGCGGGAGTCGTTCTGCCGACTAAAGGACGCGTTTTTATCAGTGTGCGTGAACGTGATCGCGAGCATGCAGTCACGCTTGGGCGTGAACTGGTTGCCAAAGGTTTTGATCTGGTAGCAACCAGTGGCACCGGTGGCGCATTAAAAGCCGCTGGAATCGAATTTAAGCAGGTGAATAAAGTTTACGAAGGCCGCCCGCATATCGTCGACATGATTAAAAACGGTGATATTGCGTTGATCTTAAATACCACTGAAGGTAAGAAGGCGATACAGGATTCGTATACCATCCGAGCATCTGCACTGCAGCACAAGGTCAGTTACACTACTACCATCGCAGGTGCTAATGCCACCGTTCGGGCGCTGGATTATCTGGCAGTGAATTCGGTTACGCGGTTACAGCAGTTACATGAAGAGATAAAAGGGGCGACAGCGTGAATAAAGTGCCAATCACCGTACGCGGTGCAAAAAATCTACAGGACGAATTGTTCCAGCTGAAAAGTGTTGATCGCCCGAAGGTGATCGAAGATATCGCTACCGCTCGTGAACACGGTGATTTAAAAGAGAATGCGGAATACCATGCGGCGCGTGAGCAGCAGGGTTTTATCGAAGGTCGAATTAAAGACATTGAAGCTAAACTGAGTAATGCAACGATCATTGATGTCACTACGGTGAACGCCAACGGCAAAGTTGTGTTTGGCGCTACGGTCGATGTGGCTGATGAAGAAACCGGTGATGAGTTAACCTACCAGATCGTCGGTGAAGACGAGGCGGATATTAAAAACAATATGATATCCATCGGCTCGCCGATCGCGCGCGCATTGATCGGTAAAGAAGAAGGTGATGTTGCAGAAGTGCATACCCCCGGTGGTTTACGTTCACTGGAAATCGTTGCGATACGTTATATCTGATGTCGCTTTCTAAAAAACAGATCAAATTTCTGCGTGCTAAATGTCACGATTTAAAAGCCGTCATCATGATGGGGCAAAAAGGATTAACCGAAGAAGTTTTGAGCGAGATGGATATCGCGTTAACTCATCATGAGCTGGTAAAAATAAAATTATCAGTCGATGACCGTGAACTTCGCAAACAGTTGATCGCTGAAATATGTGACAAGACGCAAGCGCAGGAAGTGCAGTCTATAGGCAAGACATTGTCTATCTATCGTGTAAACCCTGATAAAGCGGTAATCGAATTACCCAAGGGATAAAACGATAACCCACGCGTAAACCTCATGGCAAAAAGCAAAAGCAGCAAGTCCTGGTTAAAAGAACATTTCGATGATGAATATGTTCGCCGTTCGCAGCAGGACGGTTATCGCTCACGCGCCATCTACAAACTCATAGAGATCGATGAAAAAGACCACCTGGTAAAACCCGGTATGACGGTCATCGATCTCGGTGCAGCGCCTGGTGGCTGGTCGGAGTACTGTGTAAAAAAACTGGGTAAAAATGGTACCATGGTGGCGTTGGATATACTGCCGATGGAACCAATTGACGGTGTCGCTATCGTAGAAGGTGACTTTCGCGAAGACGCTGTTTTTGAGCAATTGATGGCGATTATGGGAAATGACAAGGCAGACCTTGTAATCTCTGATATGGCCCCCAATATTAGTGGCATGGGTTCTGTCGATATGCCCAGGGCCTACTACCTGTGTGAGTTGGCGCTGGATCTGGCGAGACAGGTATTAAAACCCGGTGGTGCTCTGTTGGTGAAGTTGTTTCAGGGCGAAGGTTTTGAAGCCTACAACAAAGAATTAAAGTCCAGTTTTTCCAGGGTTGTAATGCGTAAACCAAAGGCCTCGCGAGCGCGAAGTCGAGAGATTTACGCGCTGGCAACTGGCTTTAAAGTGTTGTAAGTTAGAAACATCTATTTGTTCGCTTTTAATGGCGGATGTTATCTGGAGTGATCTTTTGAACGATCTAGCAAAGAATTTAGTTTTATGGGCTGTAATAGCGGTTGTGCTGCTGTCAGTTTTCAGTAATTTCAGTAAGCAGTCAGGCAGTACGCAGGCATTGCCGTATTCGACTTATATTGAAATGGTCAAGTCAGGTCAGGTAGCGCAAGTTACCATCGAAGGCCGTGATATCAAAGGTAAGACCAATACCGGCAGCATCTTCAAGACCTACAGTCCTGAGACCAGCAACACCGCGATGGTCGGTGACCTGCTGGATAATAACGTCGAGATTACAGCGGCTCCGCCTGAAGGTCAGTCATTATTGATGACGATCTTTATCTCATGGTTCCCCTTCCTGTTGCTTATCGGTATCTGGATCTTTTTTATGCGCCAGATGCAAGGTGGCGGTGGTGGTCGTGGCGCGATGTCTTTTGGTAAAAGCAAGGCACGTATGCTGGGTGAAGATGAAATAAAGGTGACCTTTAAAGATGTCGCCGGTGCAGAAGAAGCAAAAGAAGAAGTTTCTGAACTGGTCGATTTTCTGAAAGATCCCACTAAATTCCAGAAACTTGGCGGAAAGATTCCTAGTGGTGTTCTGATGGTGGGCTCGCCTGGTACCGGTAAAACATTGCTGGCAAGAGCGATTGCGGGTGAAGCAAAAGTACCGTTTTTTACCATTTCAGGTTCAGACTTTGTTGAGATGTTTGTCGGTGTCGGTGCCTCACGTGTGCGCGATATGTTCGAGACCGCTAAAAAACATGCGCCCTGTATTATCTTTATCGACGAGATCGATGCTGTCGGTCGTCATCGTGGTGCCGGTGTCGGTGGTGGTCATGATGAGCGCGAGCAGACCTTAAACCAGTTACTGGTTGAGATGGATGGTTTCGAAGGTAACGAAGGTGTTATCGTCATCGCTGCGACTAACCGCCCGGATGTACTTGATCCTGCGTTGTTAAGACCGGGACGTTTTGATCGTCAGGTGGTCGTGCCATTGCCTGATATCCGTGGCCGTGAACAGATTCTTAAAGTGCATATCCGTAAAGTGCCAGAAGCTGATGATGTGAAGCTTGCGATCATCGCGCGCGGTACTCCGGGATTCTCGGGTGCTGACCTGGCTAACCTGGTCAACGAGGCGGCATTGTTTGCTGCCCGTGAAAATAGCAAGTCGGTCAACATGTCTCATTTCGAGCGGGCTAAAGACAAGATCATGATGGGCGCTGAGCGTAAATCCATGGTGATGTCTGAAAAAGAGAAGAAACTCACTGCTTATCATGAAGCCGGCCACGCGATTGTTGGTCGTATAGTGCCGGAGCATGATCCGGTCTATAAAGTCAGTATCATTCCACGTGGCCGTGCCCTGGGTGTGACTATGTTTCTGCCTGAGGAAGATCGTTATAGTTACACAAAAAAACATCTGGAAAGTCAGATTTCCAGCCTGTTCGGTGGCCGTATTGCCGAAGAGTTGATCTTTGGAAAAGACAGTGTGACTACCGGTGCTTCCAATGATATCGAACGTGCGACAGACCTGGCGCGTAACATGGTCACAAAATGGGGCCTGTCTGAACGTCTGGGTCCGTTGGCTTATTCTGAAGATGAAGGCGAAGTTTTTCTCGGTCGTTCAGTGACCCAGCATAAAAACATGGGTGATGATACCGCGCGTATTATTGATCAGGAGATCCGTAGTTTGATCGATAGTAACTACGAACGTGCTGAAACTATTCTGAAAGAACGTATGGATATCCTGCATGCGATGACCGATGCATTGATGAAGTATGAAACTATCGATGCTAATCAGATTGACGCATTGATGGCAGGCAAAGAGGTACCGGTACCAAAAGACTGGATAGATCTGGATGATGACGATACTACGAATACCACGTCTGGTAAGACTGAGAAAAAAGATGTCGGTAAAGACGGTACTATCGGCGGTACTGCAGGACAGCATTAATAGTTGTTGGTCAGCAGATGGTATCCACAAAAAAGGGGCTTATGCCCCTTTTTTGTTTTATAGTTATCAATTTATAATTAGCTGAAGTGTCGTGCAAGATTTACTAAAAAAAATTCGTTCTGGTCATTGGGTGGTGATGGGCATATTGAATGTCACGCCCGACTCATTTTCCGATGGTGGTCGGTTCAATCGGCCAGATAGTGCCCTGAAGCAGGCTTTGCGGATGCAGCAGGAAGGTGCTGAGGTTATCGATATCGGTGGTGAGTCGACACGTCCGGGTGCAACGCTGATATCGCTCGATGAAGAACTGAGCCGCGTTGTCCCTGTTATCGAAAAAATACGAGAGCACTCCAGTGTGGCTATTTCTATTGATACCAGTAAGCCAGAGGTTATGCAGGCGGCGATAGAAGCTGGCGCCAGCATGGTCAATGATGTTAATGCTCTGCATGCGGCTGGCGCCAGCGAAGTCTGTGCTCAATACCGGGTGCCCGTCTGCCTGATGCATAAACAGGGCTCACCGCTGAACATGCAGATTAACCCGCAATATGATGATGTGGTTGATGAGGTTAAACAGTACCTGGTCTCACGTGTGGAGTATTGTGTTGCTGCAGGAATAAGGGCAGAAAATATTATTATTGATCCCGGCTTTGGTTTTGGAAAAACGCTGGAAAATAATCTATGCTTGTTAAAAGAGATTGCTCAGTTTTGTGCGCTGGAGATACCGGTTCTGGTCGGTATCTCGCGAAAAAGCATGTTTGGGCAACTACTTGATCGAGAGGTTGATGAACGGCTGATTGCCAGTGTATCGGCAGCGGTCATTGCCTATCAGAAAGGCGCGCGTTTTTTTCGGGTGCATGATGTGGCAGAAACCTGTGATGCCCTGAAGTTGAGCGCGGCAGTTGAATAGAATTTATGAGTGTGGAAATTGAGATGACAAAAAAATATTTTGGTACAGACGGTATTCGCGGAAAAGTCGGTACCGGTCTGATGAGTCCTGAAAAAGTACTCAAACTTGGCTGGGCGGTTGGCCGTGTACTGGCATCACATGACAACGATCATGGCCGGGTCAATCGAGTGGTCATCGGTAAAGATACCCGCATCTCAGGTTACATGTTTGAGTCTGCGCTGGAAGCTGGGCTATCCGCTGCTGGCGTCGACATTGAATTGCTCGGCCCGATGCCAACCCCCGGCATTGCTTATCTGACACGTACCCTGCGTGCTTCGGCAGGTATCGTCATCAGTGCGTCACATAATCCGTATTACGATAATGGCCTTAAGTTCTTTTCTCCTGATGGCGAGAAACTGGGTGATGATCTCGAGCATGAGATAGAGGCGATGTTTGAGTCTGAGATGGAGATCGTCGATTCCTCAACGCTGGGTAAAGCGCATCGTGTCGTTGATGCAGTGGGGCGGTATATCGAAGCCTGTAAAGCGTCTATTCCAATAGCTGTACGGTTTAACGGATTGAAAGTGGTTCTCGATTGCTCGAATGGCGCTACCTACGATATCGCGCCAAAGGTGTTTGCCGAGCTGGGTGCAAAAGTGGTGACTATCGGTGATGAGCCAGATGGTCTGAATATCAATCTGGACTGTGGTTCTACCCATCCTGAGCGTTTGGTCACCCGGGTTAAGGTTGAAGGGGCTGATCTGGGTATCGCTTTCGATGGTGATGGTGACCGGGTGCTGATGGTCGATCATCAGGGTGAAGTGGTTGATGGTGATGAGCTGTTATACATCATCGCGCGTTCACGTTTGAGTGAAGGCGAAAACATCGGTGGTGTGGTCGGTACCCTGATGACTAATTTAGGCATGGAGCTGGCGGTCAAAGAGCTGGGTCTGGAGTTTGCCCGCAGCCAGGTCGGTGATCGATATGTGCTCGAGACTCTGAGTCAGAACGGCTGGACCATCGGTGGTGAATCTTCGGGACACATCATCTGTCTGGACAGGACCACTACCGGTGATGGTATCGTTTCAGCATTACAGGTGCTGGCTTACCTGGCGAAAGAAAAAATGAGTTTGCATGAAGCCCGGTCCGGCATGAAAAAATTTCCTCAGATAATGATCAATGTAGCATTGGCTGGTAACTCTGATCCGATGAAGTCAGTGGCAGTACAGCAGTCCGTGGCTCATGCTGAAGCAAAATTAGCGGGTCGAGGCCGAGTCCTGCTCAGACCGTCGGGTACCGAGCCATTGATTCGCGTCATGGTGGAAGGCGAGGATCATCTGCTGGTCACGCAGCTGGCAAATGATATTGCTGCCCAGGTAGAGCAGGCGGCGCAGGCCGCCTGAGCCGTCAGCCTTTGGTCGAACCTTAAGCTTTTAATTCACCGTTAGTTATTGCAGCTTATCCGCTTATTTTATCTATGGGCTGATAAGCATCGTCGATCTATAGCGCCTATAAGCTGTTGATATAGAAATAAATCGCCAGGTAGTTGTCTTTCCTGACATATTTACCTGATAAAATCCCTTTATCATCATTGATTTATTGAGTGCTGACAGGTATCCTTCTCAACCTTTAAAACATAGTCATAGTCGGAGAATGTAATGCGACAGGTAATGGTAGCTGGCAACTGGAAAATGAATGGTTCCAGTGAATCAGTCAAAGAATTGATGGCCGGTATCAAAGACGGCATGGCCTCGGTGACAAAAGCTGAAGTTGTGGTATGTCCTCCTGCGGTTTACCTTGCTCGGGTTTGTGGTGCCGCTGATGGCACAGCCATTAAAGTGGGTGCGCAAAATATCTGCGATCAGGACAGCGGTGCGTTTACCGGTGAGATCTCTGCAGATATGTTGAAAGATATCGGTTGTGAATATGCCATCATCGGTCATTCTGAGCGCCGCGCGCTTTATGGCGAAAGTGATGAGCTGGTTGCCAGACGTTTTGCCGCAGCACGCCGTAATGGTATAAAGCCAATTTTCTGTATCGGTGAAACTCTGGAAGAGCGTGAATCCGGCGTCACTAACGATGTCTGTGCGCGTCAGATCGATGCAGTGATCGCATTAGAAGGTGTTGAAGCGCTGGCTGACGGTGTGATTGCCTATGAACCTGTATGGGCAATCGGTACAGGAAAAGTGGCTACACCTGATCAGGCTCAAGAAGTGCATGCCTTTATTCGCGGTAAGATAGCCGCTCTGAATGCTGAAGTTGCTCAAGGCCTGCGTATCCTTTATGGTGGCAGCATGAATGCCGGCAATGCAAAAGATCTGATCGGCCAGCAGGACATCGATGGCGGTTTGATCGGTGGTGCTTCGCTGAAAGCCGAAGATTTTCTGGCGATTTGCCAGGCTGCTGAATAAGTCTAACTGATTCAGTAAGCGACCCTATTTAAGAGAGATTGATTTAGTGGATATTATACTTCTTGTATTGCATGTGTTTTTATCACTGGGGATAATTACCCTGGTGTTGTTGCAAAAAGGTGCAGGTGCATCAGCTGGAGCTGCTTTTGGCGGCGGCGGTGGCGGCAGCGTTTTCGGTGCTACCGGCTCAGCTAACTTTTTAAGTAAAACAACCGCGTTTTTAGCCATCGGTTTTTTTGTAAACAGCCTGGTGCTGGCTTACCTGGCAGCAAATCGTGATGTGCAGACGGATAGCGTCCTGGACGCATTGACTGCGCCAGCAACCGAATTGAGTGTGCCTGTTGAAGCACCGGCTGATTCGGTTGAGATGCAAGATGTACCGGTAGCGGATATACCCTCAGCTGAAGAAACTGATGATTCTGCAGCGACTGATATGCCACCAGCGGACGTGCCGCCTCCAGCAGGTGAGTAGTTAAAAGACTATCGCCGATGTGGTGAAATTGGTAGACACGCACGCTTGAGGGGCGTGTGGCGAAAGCTGTGCCGGTTCGACTCCGGCCATCGGCACCAGATTAAATATATAGTGCAGGAAGCCAGATAATAAGCCAATAATAAATTTGGGGTTGCAGGAAGCGTTGGATGAGGTGTGTTTGTTGAAATGCATCTTTACGTATATACGATAAGTATTAAAATAAAGGGTCGAGAAAATGCTCGAGAATTATTTGCCTGTATTGATCTTTCTTATGATTGGTATGATGGTCGGTGTCGGTGCTATGTTTATTGGTGGTTTTGTGCTTGGGCCTTCAAGGCCCAACGCAGCTAAAAACTCGCCTTTTGAGTGTGGTTTTGAAGCCTTTGAAGACGCACGTATGAAATTTGATGTGCGTTATTACCTGGTTGCTATTCTGTTTATCATCTTTGATCTCGAAATTGCATTTTTATTTCCCTGGGCCGTTGTGCTGGATAAAATTGGTTTGTTCGGTATATTAGCCATGGGCATATTCCTCGGTGTTCTGGTGATTGGTTTCATCTATGAGTGGAAAAAAGGAGCGTTGGAATGGCAATAGAAGGTGTTTTAGAAAAAGGTTTTGTCACTACCTCCGCTGACAAGCTCATTAACTGGGCGCGTACCGGTTCCATGTGGCCTGTGACTTTTGGTCTCGCCTGTTGCGCGGTTGAAATGATGCAGGCGGGTGCGTCACGTTATGACCTGGATCGTTTTGGTATTATGTTTCGACCCAGTCCGCGGCACTGCGATGTGATGATTGTTGCCGGTACTTTATGCAATAAAATGGCGCCGGCTTTGCGTAAAGTGTATGACCAGATGGCTGAGCCACGTTGGGTGATCTCCATGGGTTCATGTGCCAATGGTGGTGGTTATTATCACTATTCTTATTCCGTGGTGCGTGGTTGTGACCGTATCGTGCCGGTTGATATTTATGTACCCGGATGTCCGCCTACGGCTGAGGCATTGTTGTACGGTATCTTGCAGTTACAAAACAATATTCGTCGTACCAATACCATTGCAAGACAACCTGTTGACGACCCGGCTATTGAAAAGTCGGCAGAAGCTTCGGCTTAAGGTAGGGCTAGATGAAAGTACAAGAATTATCACTGGCTTTAGCTGATACCTTTTCCTCTAAACTGCTGTCCAATGTTGTTGCTCATGGCGAAGTAACCATAGAAGTTGCAGCTAAAGATATTGTCTCCGTCTGTGAAACCCTGCGTGATGAAAGCTCTTTACAATTCGAACAGTTAATTGATATCTGTGGTGTCGATTATTCTGAATACGGCAATGTGGAGTGGGCAACTGAATCTAGCACCACTACCGGTTTTAGTCGTGGAGTTGGGCCGAATGTAGGCGCACGTTTACGTTTTGGTGACGAGCCTGGTTATGTCAACACGGATAGACCACGATTTGCTGCAGTCTATCACCTGATGTCGGTTGCCAATAACCATCGTTTGCGTGTTCGGGTCTATTGTGAAAATGATACCCTGCCAGTGATTCCTTCAGTAATTAATGTATGGCCAGTAGTAAACTGGTTTGAACGTGAAGCCTTTGATCTGTTTGGTATTATCTTTGAAGGCCACCCGGATTTACGTCGTATATTGACTGATTATGGTTTTGTCGGTCACCCATTTAGAAAAGACTTCCCGCTTATTGGTCATGTGGAAATGAAATATGACGAAGCGCAGAAGCGTGTTATTTATCAACCTGTCAGCATTGAACCGCGTGTGCTTGTACCACGTGTAATACGTGATGATGGGCGCTTTGATGATCTTGGCGATGACGCTGGCTCTGAAGCCGTGGTGGAGAAAACAGATGCCTGAAATTAGTAACTACACCTTAAATTTTGGACCACAACATCCTGCAGCTCATGGTGTGCTACGCATGGTGCTGGAGATGGATGGTGAGGTGATTGAACGCGTTGACCCGCATATTGGATTATTGCACCGCGCGACAGAAAAACTGGCGGAATCCAAGCCATATAATCAAAGTATCGGTTATATGGATCGACTGGATTATGTTTCCATGATGTGTAATGAGCACGGTTATGTGCTGGCAATGGAAAAATTGATGGGCGTTGCAGCGCCGGAGCGAGCACAATACATCCGTGTTATGTTTGATGAGATAACTCGTATATTGAATCATCTGTTATGGATCGGCGCGCACGCACTGGATGTCGGTGCCATGACCATGTTCATTTATGCCTTTCGCGAACGTGAAGATTTAATGGACTGTTACGAAGCCGTATCCGGCGCACGTTTACATGCTACCTATTACCGCCCTGGCGGTGTCGCGCGTGACCTGCCTGGCAGCATGCCGAAGTATAAAAAATCAAAATGGCATAGTCAGCGCGAAGTCAATAAATTAAATGAAAATCGTGAGGGTTCATTACTCGATTTTCTGGAAGATTTCACCAATCGTTTCCCGACTCATGTTGATGAATATGAAACCCTGTTAACTGATAACCGCATCTGGAAACAGCGCACAGTGGATATCGGTATCGTTTCTCCCGAACGCGCGAAGGCGCTAGGTTTTACCGGGCCGATGTTACGTGGTTCCGGCGTCGCCTGGGATCTTCGCAAGAAACAGCCGTATGAAGTATATGATCGTATGGAATTTGATATTCCGATTGGTACCAATGGTGATTGTTATGACCGCTACCTGGTACGTATTCAGGAGATGCGTGAGTCAAATCGTATCATCAAACAATGCATCGAATGGTTACGTCATAACGAAGGTCCGGTAATACTGCAAAATCATAAACTCGCGCCGCCTAAACGTGAAGAGATGAAAGCCGATATGGAATCATTGATCCATCATTTTAAATTATTTACCGAAGGCTTCTGTCTTCCCGAAGGCGAAGCGTATGCTGCGGTTGAGCATCCCAAAGGTGAGTTCGGCTGTTATCTGATTTCAGATGGGGCTAATAAGCCTTATCGATTGAAAATTCGCCCCCCGGGTTTTGTGCATCTATCGGCTATGGATGAAATAGCACGTGGACACATGCTGGCAGATGTGGTTACCGTGATCGGTACCATGGATATTGTATTTGGTGAGATTGATAGATAATGACTACTGAAACAATTAAAGCTGAAACTTCTGCGGTTGATGTAAAAGAACAGTTATCATCTCACGCGCGTGAAGAAATTGATGAGTTGTTAACGCATTTTCCCGCAGAGCAAAAAAAATCAGCGTTGCTGGGTGCGCTTAATATTGTTCAGCATGAAAATAAAGGTTTTCTTAGCGAAGAGTTGATGACCCTGGTGGCTGATTATCTGGGGCTGGCAAAAATTGAAGTCTATGAAGTCGTCAGTTTTTATTCGATGTATGAATTGAAACCTGTGGCACGTAACAATGTCGCCATCTGTACCAATGTCTGCTGCATGTTAATGGGTTCGCAGAGCATCGTTGACCATGTCGAGAAAAAATTAAATATCAAGATTGGTGAAAGTACTGACGATGGTCGCATCTATCTTAAGAAAGAAGAAGAATGTCTTGCAGCATGTGCCGGTGGCCCGATGATGCAGGTTAATCACGTTTACTATGAAAATCTCACCGCTGAAAAAGTGGATGAGATATTAGATGGTCTGGAGTAACGGGTCTTATGTCATCAACTAATCAGATAAAACCTGAAGTGACCAAGCCAGAGGTTAATACCAGAAACGAGCAGGTGTGTTTTGCCACGCTGCAGTTCGAAGGTGAATCATGGTCCTATGAGAACTATCTGAAAACGGGTGGTTACCAGGCATGGCGGAAAATTCTTGAAGACAAGATTTCGCCAGAAGATGTGGTTGCGGAAGTTAAAAAATCTGGTTTACGCGGCCGCGGTGGAGCAGGTTTTCCTACCGGTCTGAAGTGGAGCTTTATGCCACGTACTGCGCCGGTGCAAAAATATCTGGTGTGTAATTCAGACGAGAGTGAGCCAGGTACCTGTAAAGACAGAGAAATTTTGCGTTACAACCCGCATGCTCTAGTTGAGGGTATGCTCATAGGCTGTTACGCCATGGGCGCAACAGCGGGTTACAACTATATGCGCGGTGAGTTTATGGATGAGCCGGCGATACACTTCAAACAGGCTTTAAAGGAAGCTTATGAAAATGGCCTGTTAGGTAAAAATATCTTAGGCACTGATGTGACGATTGATCTGCATGCCACAATGGGTGCGGGTGCTTACATCTGTGGTGAAGAAACTGCCTTGTTGAATTCCCTGGAAGGTAAACGCGGCCTGCCACGTTTCAAACCGCCGTTCCCGGCAAACTTTGGCCTCTATGGTAAACCTACAACCATCAATAATACGGAAACGCTGGCATCGGTTCCTGCCATCATGCGCAATGGTGGTGACTGGTTTCAGAATTTAGGTATTCCCAACAGTGGTGGTGTTAAATTATTTTCCATCTCCGGGCATGTCAATAATCCGGGTAATTTTGAGATACCGATGGGTACATCATTTGCCGATCTGTTAGCGATGGCGGGCGGTGTAAAAGACGGTAAAAAATTAAAAGCAGTTATCCCCGGTGGTTCATCCGTACCTGTGGTGCCTGGCGATATCATGATGCAGACTAATATGGATTATGACTCCATCGTTGCGGCGGGCTCAATGTTAGGTTCCGGTGCGGTCATCGTGATGGATGAAACCACTGATATGGTTCAGGTACTACGTCGTATCTCGCAATTTTATTTCTCAGAATCCTGTGGTCAGTGTACGCCATGCCGGGAAGGTACTGGCTGGTTATATCGTATGCTGACACGTATCGTCGAAGGTAAGGGTACGATGGCTGACATCGATAAACTCGATGATGTTGCCAGCAAGATCGAAGGCAGAACCATCTGTGCTCTGGGTGATGCCGCGGCGATGCCGGTGCGCAGTTTCCTGAAACATTACCGAAGTGAATTTGAATATTACGTTGAACATAAACACAGCATGGTGAAGGCGGCATAATGTCAGAAGCCCCAGAAAATAATCAAGCCGAAGACATGGTAACGATTACTGTCGATGGACAGGAAATGCAGGCGCCTAAAGGTGCCATGCTGATCGAAGTGACCGACGCAAAAAATATTAGAGTGCCACGTTTTTGTTATCACAAAAAACTAGCCGTGGCTGCTAACTGTCGTATGTGCCTGGTCGAAGTCGAAAAAGCGCCAAAACCGCTGCCTGCATGTGCTACCCCGGTAATGGACGGCATGGTCGTACGTACCCAGTCACAGATTGCCAAAGATGCACAGAAGTCCGTGATGGAATTTTTGCTGATCAACCATCCGCTGGATTGCCCGATCTGTGATCAGGGCGGTGAGTGTGAGCTGCAGGATGTTGCCATGGCTTACGGTCAGGACGTGTCCCAGTTTGTCGAGCCCAAACATGTCGCCTTTGATAAAAATATCGGTCCGTTGATCGCTACCGAGTTAACCCGTTGTATCCACTGTACGCGTTGTGTGCGTTTCGGTCGTGAGATCGCTGGTATCCGCGAACTGGGTATGACCGGTCGTGGTGAAAACTCGCTGATCACCACGTTTATCGATGAGAGCGTTAATTCAGAAATGTCGGGCAACGCCATCGATGTCTGTCCGGTTGGCGCGCTGACGGCGAAACCTTCGCGTTTCAAAGGTCGTGCCTGGGAAATGGTTCAGCATAAGACCATTGCGCCGCATGACTGTATCGGTTCGAATGTATATGTGCATACGTTACGTGATGAGATCGTACGCGTGGTGCCACGCGAAAATGAAGCCATCAATGAAGTCTGGATATCGGATCGTGATCGTTTCAGTTATGAAGGTATTGATTCAGCCGACCGTTTAACCACACCGATGATCAAACGTGATGGCCAGTGGCAGGCAGCTAACTGGGATGAGGCATTGCAGCTTGTTGCTGACAAGTTCAAAGCGGTTGCAGAACTCAAAGCAGCGACAAGCTGCAGACGCAGACGCTGAACAGGATGCAGACAGTGCTGAGCCGGTTAACGCAGAGATGGCAGCACTGGTATCTGCCAATTCAACACTGGAAGAGCAATACCTGGCGCAAAAATTATTGCGCGGCCTGGGTAGCGGCAATATCGATTTCCGTTTACGCCAGTCTGATTTTTCAGATCAGGACGCGGCACCAGTGATGCCATGGCTGGGGCAGGACATCGAGCAACTGGAAAAACTTAATGCAGCTCTGCTGATCGGATCCAATGTTCGTAAAGAGCAGCCGATCGCAAACCTCCGATTACGCAAGGCAACGGTGAATAACAACGCGCAGATATCGTTCCTTAATCCACGTCAATATGATTTCAACTTCCCGGTGGCCAATAATATATCTGTCGCACAGCAAAATATGGTGGCAGAGCTGTCAGCGATTGCAGCGGCGTCATATCAGTTAAGCGGTAACCCGGTGCCGAAAAACTTATCTGAAGTGATCTCGAAAGCAGACGTTAACGATGCGCATAAAGCGATCGCGCAACACTTAAACGATGCTGCAGCTGCCACCGTTTTACTCGGTAACATTGCCGGTATGCATCCGCAATTTTCTGCTCTGCGTGTATTGGCAGAAGCTATTGCCAAAGAAAGTAACAGCACCTTTGGTTACCTGACCGATGGCTGTAATGCCGCCGGTGCCTGGTTGGCAGGAGCAGTACCACATCGTGGAGTCGCTGGTACCAGCGATGATGTTATTAGCGGTAAAAATATTGCCGAACTATCTACTGAAAAATTGGCTGCTTGCCTGTTATTAAATGTTGAGCCCGATACTGATGCCTTGAATGCAAAAGCATTGATGTCGATGTTAGACCAGACTGATTTTGTTGTTTCAGTCTCGGCTTATAACTCGGCTGCAGTTAACAATGTTGCTGATGTTTTATTACCAGCCGCCAGTTTCATGGAAACCTCGGGTACTTACGTTAACGCAGAAGGTTTCTGGCAGGGTTTTAACGCTGTGTTAGAGACAAAAGGCGATGCGCGTCCGGCATGGAAAATTTTACGTGTATTGGGCAATCTTACCGGCCTTGACGGTTTTGATTATATTTCTTCGGAAGATGTGAAAAAAGAAGTGCGTTCGGTATGCGAAGCGATCGAATTGTCAAATGCGATTGAGGCACCGGTCAGCGTTGAATGTGGTGCGTCATCTACACAGATGTATCGTTGCTGCGATGTTCCCATGTATGCCACTGATGCCGTGGTGCGCCGTTCAGATTCGCTGCAGAAAACGCTGGATGCGCAACGCTTATGTGTGCGTTTGAATACTGCTGAGGCAACTCGTCTGGGCGTGGCTGCGGCGAGTGCTGTCACCGTCAAACAGGGCGAAGATTTTGCAACCTTGTCACTGGTCATCGACGATACTATCCCGGATGCCTGTGCATGGATTCCATCAGCGGTCGAAGGTAATGAGATACTGGGGGCAGCATTTCAAGAGGTGAGCATTGAAGGGGTCGGAAATGACGGAGCTGGGGCATGAGTGAAATGATTGATAACTTGATTGTGACCGGCCTTGAAGTGTGGAACTGGTTTCCGGCTGACTGGCAAACGCTGTTATTGATTCTGGGTAAAATCGTATTGATACTGGTGCCAGTACTGTTGTGTGTGGCCTATATCACTTATGCCGAACGTAAGATAATAGGTTATATGCAGGTGCGCATTGGTCCGAACCGTGTTGGCCCGCGCGGATGGTTGCAGCCGATCGCTGACGCGTTAAAGCTGATGTTTAAAGAGATCATCATTCCGGAAAAGGCCGATAAGTTTTTATTTTTACTGGCACCTGCTTTAGCCATTATGCCTGCTTTGGCAGCATGGGCAGTGATGTCATTTGATCGTGGTTGGGTGCTTGCCGATTTGAATGCGGGATTGCTCTATATTCTGGCGTTGACTTCACTGGGTGTTTACGGCGTTATCATTGCTGGCTGGGCATCAAATTCTAAATACGCCATCATGAGTTCGTTGCGTGTTGGCGCGCAGATTGTTGCTTATGAAATTGCGATGGGTTTCGCGCTGGTCGGTGTGGTGATGGCCAGCGGTAGTCTCAATTTGGGTGTTATTGTTGAGGGCCAGGCAGGTGGTATATCCAGCTGGTACATCTGGCCGTTATTGCCTTTGTTTTTTGTTTATTTTATATCGGGCGTGGCAGAAACCAACCGTGCGCCTTTTGATATGGCAGAAGGTGAATCTGAAATTGTTGGCGGGTTCCAGGTGGAATATTCTGGTATGGCGTATGCGGTTTTCTATCTTGCTGAGTACGCTAATATTATTTTAATTTCTACGCTGACATCATTGATGTTCTTAGGCGGCTGGTTATCCCCATTAGAAGGTTTTGTCGGTGCAGATCACTGGTTAGGTGATTCAAACGTATTATGGTTCTTTGCTAAAGCCTGTTTCTTTGCGTTCTGTTTCCTGTGGATCCGTGCGACTTTCCCGCGTTATCGTTATGACCAGATCATGCGTCTGGGCTGGAAAGTATTTATTCCGGTAACTATCGTCTGGTTATTTGTTGAAGGTGTGATGGTTGTAGCTGAAGTTGGTCCTTGGGCGGTATAACGATATGAATGCAATAAAACATTTTTTCAAAAGTTTCCTCTTCTGGGAATTATTACAGGGCATGAGCGTTACTGGTAAATATTTGTTTAAGCGAAAAATTACCGTGCAGTATCCAGAAGAAAAAACGCCATTGTCACCCCGTTTTCGTGGATTACATGCGCTGCGTCGATACGCCAATGGTGAAGAACGCTGTATTGCCTGTAAGCTGTGTGAAGCGGTTTGTCCCGCCCTGGCAATTACCATTGATTCTGAAGAACGTGAGGATGGCACGCGACGCACCACACGTTATGATATTGATTTATTTAAATGTATTTACTGTGGTTTTTGTGAAGAAGCCTGTCCGGTGGATTCCATCGTAGAAACGCATATTTTTGAATACCATTTCGAAGAACGTGGCAAAGAGGTAATGACAAAAGAAATGTTGCTTGAAATTGGTGATAAATACGAAACTGAAATTGCTGCCAATAAACAGGCGGACGCGGCTTACCGCTAGACTGGATAGGATAATTGTGGATATGAGTATAACTGATTTTCTATTTTTCGTTTTCGCCGGTACGGTAATCGCTGCTGCTTTAGGTGTCGTGTTATCAAAAAACCCGGTGCACTCTGTATTGTTTTTAATTATGACCTTTTTTGCTTGCTCGGCTATCTGGTTAATGCTGGAAGCAGAGTTTTTAGCCATTACTCTAGTTCTGGTTTATGTCGGTGCAGTCATGGTGCTGTTTTTGTTCGTGGTGATGATGCTGGATATCAACGCGGCAAAGATGCGCGAAGGTTTTGTATCCTATCTTCCGATTGGTATTTTATTTGCTGTGTTGATGCTGGCGTATCATGGTCTACGTGGTAGGCCCGGTTGGATCCGGATGTGATGGCTACCGCAGCACTGGATAACGCCGTTAAACATGCGGCTGACTACAGTAACACCGAAGCCTTAGGTGAGATCCTCTATACCGATTATGTGCTTGCCTTTGAGATCGCGGCAATTATCTTGTTAGTGGCGATCATCGCGGCTATCTCTTTAACGCTACGCAGACGGCCTACAACAAAACATCAGAACCCGTCTGAGCAGGTAAAAGTTAAACGTAATGACCGCCTTAAAATAATCAAGTCGGATGCCGAGGTACTGAAATGATCGGTTTGACCAGTTACTTAACCCTGGGTGCAATCTTGTTTGCCATCAGTGTGGCGGGCATCTTTCTTAATCGAAAAAATATCGTGGTTTTATTGATGTGCATCGAATTGATGTTGCTTGCTGCCAATATTAATTTTATCGCTTTCTCGCATTATCTGAATGATTCAGCCGGCCAGGTTTTTGTTTTCTTCATCCTGACTGTCGCAGCGGCAGAAGCGGCTATCGGTCTGGCGATACTTGTTACCCTGTTCCGTAGTCGTCACAGCATTGATGTCGAAGACCTCGACGCATTGAAAGGATAGGTCTGATGGAAAATTTATATCTCGCTATACCACTTGCCTCACTCTTTGGTGCCATCGTCGCCGGTTTCTTCGGCGCGCAGATAGGCCGTAAAGGTGCACACACGGTGACCATACTGGGTGTGGGTACGTCATTTATATTATCGCTGATCGCTCTGAGTCATCATGTGTGGGATGGTGCACCGGCATACAACCATTCGGTGTATGAATGGATGGTATCCGATGGCATCCGTTTCGAAGTGGGATTTTTAATCGATAACCTGACCGTTATGATGATATCGGTAGTGACCGGTGTTTCATTGATGGTGCATGTCTACACTATCGGTTATATGGCTGATGATCTGCATAACTGGCCAAAAGAGAGTCTCGCAGGCACTAACTCCTACCAGCGTTTCTTCAGTTACATCTCGTTATTTACTTTCTCCATGCTGATGCTGGTGATGTCGAATAACTTCATGCAGTTGTTCTTTGGCTGGGAAGCCGTAGGACTGGTGTCCTATTTATTGATCGGTTTCTGGTCTGTTCGACCAACTGCGGTATACGCAAATCTGAAAGCGTTTCTGGTTAACCGCGTCGGTGATTTTGGTTTTATCCTGGGTATAGCGGCCGTCGTGATGTATTCCGGAAGTCTGGATTATTACGAAGTGTTTGCTCAAGCCGGTGATATGTCACAGCAGACCATGAGCATATTCTCTGGTGTTGAGTGGAATGTTATCAGTGTTATCTGTATCTTGCTGTTCATCGGTGCCATGGGTAAGTCAGCACAGATGCCATTACATGTCTGGTTGCCCGATTCGATGGAAGGTCCGACTCCAATTTCTGCATTGATCCATGCAGCGACCATGGTGACTGCCGGTATCTTCATGGTGACGCGTATGTCACCACTGTTTGAGTTATCAGAAGCGGCGTTAAGTTTTATTATCGTCATCGGCGCGTTGACAGCCATCCTGATGGGACTTGTCGGTATCGTGCAGAATGATATCAAACGTGTGGTTGCCTACTCGACGCTGTCACAGCTGGGTTACATGACGGTCGCGCTGGGTGCTTCAGCATATTCTGCAGCGGTATTCCACCTGATGACACACGCTTTCTTCAAAGCCCTGTTATTCCTTGCTGCAGGTTCGGTGATTATCGCCATGCATCATGAGCAGGACATACGCAAGATGGGCGGCCTGAAAAAATACCTGCCGATCACTTACTGGACAGCATTGATCGGTTCACTGGCATTGATCGGTTTTCCTGGGTTCTCAGGCTTCTTCTCCAAAGATGCCATCATCGAAGCGGTGCATCACTCAAATATTCCGGGTCATGAGTTTGCTTATGCGGCTGTACTGTTTGGGGTATTTGTTACCGCATTTTATTCTTTCCGCATGTTCTTCCTGGTCTTCCATGGTGAAGAGCGTATGGATAAACACACGAAAGACCACCTGCGTGAGCCGTCCTGGGTGGTTACGGGACCGTTGATCGCACTGGCGATTCCATCGGTCTTCATCGGTGGGTTAACGATTGGTTATATGCTGTTCGGCGATTACTTCGGTAGTGCGGTGTACATTGCAGACATTCATCCTGGCCTGGCAGAGGTCGGTAAACATTTCCATGGTGCCTGGGCGTTTGTAGAACACAGTTTCGCTGGCCCGGCGATCTATCTGGCGGCAGCGGGCGTTGTCTCTTCATGGTATATCTATATGAAGCAGCCGAGTATTGCCGAGAGCCTGAAACAGCGCTTTGCTGTGATTTATAACCTGCTCGATCATAAATACTATTTCGATGAATTTAACTCAGCGTTTTTTGCTGGTGGTAGTCGTCGGCTGGGCGGTCGTCTGTGGCAGTTTGGAGATGTGAGATTCATCGATGGCCTGCTGGTTAATGGCTCGGCCAAACTGGTGGCCTGGTTTGCTGGTGTCACACGTCAGTTGCAGACAGGTATGTTGTACCACTATGCGTTTGCGATGATCATTGGGGTATTGATGCTGCTGGCGATGGGTCTGTTTATATAGGCACGATGGCAATTAACTTATTACGAAATAACATTATTTAACGGGAACACTATGTTTGCTGACTTACCATTATTAAGCTTGATTGTCTGGTTACCAATTTTTGGTGGCGTGGCTGTACTGCTTTCTGGAGATAAAGGTGATGCCAATGGTGTTCGTGTTTTATCTTTAGTCATCTCCATTGCTACATTTGTCCTGAGTCTGGGTTTATATACTGGCTTTGATTCATCAACCTCAGCGATGCAGTTCGTAGAAAAAACGCCATGGATATCCAGCTTTGGTATTAATTATCATTTTGGTATTGATGGTTTTTCTATGCCGCTGATCATCCTCACGACGTTCACTACGATATTAGTGATACTGGCTGGTTGGGAAGTGATCAAGAAAAAACCTGCACAATACCTGGCGGCTTTCCTCATCATGGAAGGTTTGATGGTAGCGGTGTTTGCCGCACTGGACGCTATCTTCTTCTATGTCTTCTGGGAGGCGATGCTGGTACCGATGTTTATCCTGATCGGTGTCTGGGGTGGCGAACGGCGTGTATATGCCACCATCAAGTTCTTTATCTATACTTTCATCGGTTCGGTATTCATGCTGGTCGCGCTGATCTACATGTATTACAAAGGCGGCAGTTTTGCGATTTTAGACATGCACGCCATGCCGTTAACCTTTAACGAACAAGTGTTGATCTTCCTCGCGTTCCTCGCCGCTTTTGCAGTGAAGGTACCGATGTGGCCGGTTCATACCTGGTTACCCGATGCACACGTCGAGGCACCTACAGGTGGTTCGGTGATACTGGCAGCGATCATGTTAAAAATTGGTGGTTACGGTTTCATCCGTTTTAGTCTGCCGATAACCCCGGATGCTGCGCATTCACTCGACTGGTTGATCATCTTTATGTCGCTGGTGGCAGTGGTCTATATCGGTTTTGTCGCACTGGTACAAAAAGACATGAAGAAACTGGTGGCGTACTCATCGATCGCACACATGGGGTTTGTTACTCTCGGTCTGTTTGTTGTTTTCCAGATCTGGGAAAACCCGGCGAATATTTCTGGTGGTGCTGCAGCGCTTGCAGTCGAAGGTGCCATGATCCAGATGATCTCACACGGTTTCATCTCAGGTGCGCTGTTCCTGATGATCGGCGTATTATACGATCGTATGCATACCCGTGAGATCAATGCCTACGGTGGTGTGGTGCATACCATGCCGATATTTGCTGCTTTTGCTGTATTCTTTTCTATGGCGAACGCAGGCCTGCCAGGCACCTCTGGTTTCGTCGGTGAGTTCATGGTGATCATCGCCAGCTTCCAGGCTAACTTCTGGTATGCCTTCCTCGGCGCATTAACGCTTATTTTGGGCGCGGCTTACACCCTGTGGATGGTGAAACGTGTTTTCTATGGTGAGATTGCTAATGACGGTGTTCGCGCGTTAAAAGATCTTAACTCGCGTGAATTAACCATCATGTCTATTCTGGCAGTCGCCGTATTAGCTTTAGGTCTGTGGCCTGCGCCGGTAGTTGATGTGATGCATGCAAGTGTTGAAAACTTCCTGCAGCACATAGCGGTTTCAAAAATATAAAACGCGATAAAAATATAGATTATTACTGGATAAAAGAATGACATTTGAATCACTCAACATAGCTATCGCTTTACCTGAAGTATTTTTACTGACGATGGCCTGCCTGATACTGGTTGTCGATGTTTATCTGCCAGCAGATAAAAGAAACCTGACCTACGTGTTAACGCAGTTCTCATTGATTATTTCTCTTCTCCTGTTAATGAGTAATCAGACCGATACACGCATTCTTGCCTTCAATGACCTTTTTGTGCAGGACGCGATGGCCGATACACTGAAAATGTTTATCATGATCATCAGTTTTGGTGTGTTCGTGTATTCAAGAGAATATCTGCAGGCACGTAATATATTCAAAGGCGAGTTTTATGTCCTTGGTCTATTCAGTATCGTCGGTATGATGCTGATGGTATCGGCAAATAACCTGCTCATGCTCTACCTGGGGCTGGAACTGTTATCGCTGTGTCTGTATGCACTGGTCGCCTTCAATCGTGATAATAGCAATGCTTCTGAAGCGGCGATGAAATATTTTGTCCTGGGTGCGATTGCCTCGGGTATGCTGCTCTATGGCATGTCGATCCTTTACGGCCTGTCTGGCAGTCTGCAATTATCCGAGATTGCCGTTGCGGTATCTCAGGCGGCAGAGGCAGATAACGCGCAGAACATCGGTATGATATTCGGCCTGGTTTTTGTCGTCGTAGCGCTGGCGTTCAAACTGGGTGCGGTACCATTTCACATGTGGATGCCGGATGTTTATCACGGTTCACCTACCGCGGTCACCGCTTTGATCGGTACGGCGCCTAAACTGGCCGGTTTTGCCATGATCATGCGTTTGATGGTCGAGGCACTGGGTGGTCTGCAGGCCGACTGGCAGCAGATGATTATCGTCCTGTCGGTGTTATCACTGGCGGTAGGTAATATCATCGCCATCGCACAGAGTAATATTAAACGTATGCTGGCCTATTCTACGATCTCACATGTCGGTTTTATTCTGTTGGGTATTATTGCCGGCACGTCAGAAGGTTATTCATCGGCCATGTTCTATACCATCTCGTATGCTCTGATGTCACTGGGCGGCTTCGGAGTGATTATGTTGATGGCGCGACAGGGTTTCGAGGCAGATAACATCAGTGACCTGGCCGGGCTTAATCAGCGTAGCCCCTGGTTTGCTTTCATCATGATGATCCTGATGTTGTCTATGGCGGGTATACCGCCGACCGTAGGATTCTGGGCAAAACTTGCAGTACTGACGGCAGTGGTTGATGTTGACCTGGTCTGGATGGCGATCATCGCAGTATTTTTCTCTATCATTGGTATTTTCTATTATCTGCGTATTATCAAAGTGATGTATTTTGATGATGCCGTTGATACCCGGCCACTGGAATGCGGCCGTGACATGCAGATCGCACTCAGTACCAATGGTCTGGCTATCCTGGCGTTAGGCTTTTACCCGGCGGCTTTGATGTCGCTCTGTATTTCCGTTTTTAACTAAGCGACTTTATACTTGATTTAAGAGTTATATTTCACCGCCGAGACGCTAAGTAGCAGATAATATATTTTTCATCTGTTGTTTTAATATACTTCCCTCTGTGTCTGTGCGTCTCTTCGATAATAATTTGTGTTTATTCGACATAGCACCTTGCAATTATCCGCGTAAGTACGTAATATTCGCGACTTGTTGTTGCGGGGTGGAGCAGTCTGGCAGCTCGTCGGGCTCATAACCCGAAGGTCGTAGGTTCAAATCCTGCCCCCGCTACCAAAATTTGTTTTCTTGGTGGCATAGATTTACCGGAGCGTGGTTTCGGAGTTCTAACTATTCAAGAATTTTGGAAAGGCTCCGTTTACGGGGCCTTTTTGTTACTGACAAAAAATATTGTGGCGGTCGCACGAACGAGTGGTATGAGACGAGATCAAGCACATTTGTGGGAATTATTTGAGCCGGTAGTTAGTGGTATGGGCTACGATTTGATCGAAATCGAGCATTTTCCTAACCCGAAACACGGAGTCTTACGTCTTTATATCGATAAGGAAGGCGGCGTCAATGTTGATGATTGTTCCAGTGTGAGTCGTCAGATAAGTGCTTTGATCGACGTTGAAGAACCGGTGCGTGGCCAGTTTAACCTGGAGGTTTCATCGCCAGGGTTAGATCGCCCACTACGACGGTTACAGGATTTTCAGCGTTTTATCGGTTCGACCGTTAAGTTGAAAACAGTGATGCCACTGGAAGGGCAGCGTAATTTTAAAGGCCGCTTACTAGCAGCCAGTGAAGAAACTCTGGTCATAGAAACTGACACAGAAGAAATTAGTTTACCGATGGGTGCCATCGAAAAGGCGCGTATCGTTCCGGAATTTTAACCGGGTATTATTTGTAAAATTATTATTGTTTGATCAATAGACAGTTATTTAATGAGGTTTTAACATCATGAGCAAGGAAATTCTCTACGTTGCAGATGCCGTTTCTAATGAAAAAGGCGTTGAAAAAGAGATTATATTTGAGGCCATCGAGGCAGCACTTGCTACGGCGACACGTAAGAAAAACGGTAAAGATATCGAAGTACGTGTGGATATTGATCGTGAGACAGGCGAATACGATACATTCCGACGCTGGCTGGTGATCGAAAATGATACGCCGATGGAAAATCCTCTGGGTGAAACCACACTAGATGCCGCTCAGATCGACGAACCTGATATCCAGGTGGGTGATTATGTCGAAGAGCAGATCGATTCAGTAGAATTTGGCCGTATCGCAGCACAGACGGCAAAACAGGTCATCGTGCAGAAGGTTCGAGAAGCCGAACGTGAGCGTGTCGTCGAAGCTTATCAGGGTCGTGAAGGCGAGCTGGTCATGGGTACGGTAAAACGCGTCGAGCGTGGCAACGTGTACCTGGATCTGGGCAGTGGCGTCGAAGGTTTTATTCCTAAGTCCGACATGATACCTCGCGAAGCAGTGCGGCCTGGTGACCGCCTGCGCGGTTATCTAAAAGAAGTACGTTCAGAAACACGCGGTCCGCAATTATTTATCAGCCGTACTGCGCCTGAGTTCCTGGTCGAGCTGTTCAAACTGGAAGTGCCGGAAGTTGATCAGGGCCTGATCGAAATCATCGGTGGTGCCCGTGATCCGGGCTCACGTGCAAAGATCTCTGTTAGATCACTTGATAGCCGTATCGATCCTGTGGGTGCCTGTGTTGGTATGCGTGGTTCACGTGTGCAATCAGTATCGAATGAGATTGGCGGCGAGCGTGTTGACATTATTTTATGGAATGAGGATGTCGCGCAGTTTGTGATCAATGCCATGTCACCCGCTGAAGTTCTTTCTCTGTCGATCGATGAGGAATCTAACAGTATGAATATCGCCGTGGAAGAAGATAAACTTGCCATGGCAATAGGGCGTGGCGGTCAGAATGTACGTCTGGCAAGCGAGTTGACCGGTTGGGAGCTCAACGTGATGACCGAGCAGGAAGCTGAAGCGAAAAGCGCAGAAGAAGGTGCCAAGTACCTTGAAGTCTTTACCGAGCTCCTGGATGTGGATACTGAGGTGGCTGAGATTCTGGTTGCTGAAGGTTTCTCAACCATCGAAGAAGTCGCTTATGTGCCAGAATCAGAATTGTTAAGCATCGAAGAGTTCGATGAGGATGTCGTTGCTGAATTACGGAACCGCGCCAGTGATTACCTGTTGACGCAGGCGATCATGACAGAAGAAGTTCTGGAAGAAAATAAACCGCAGGAAGATCTGTTGACAATGGAAGGCATGGATCTTGAACTTGCCAATTCGCTGGCCGTCAAAGGGGTTTGTTCGATGGAAGATCTGGCAGAACAGGCGGTTGATGAATTGATGGAAATAGATGGAATGGATGAAAAACGTGCGTCGGAATTAATTATGACTGCGCGTGCTCCATGGTTTGCTGAAGAAGAGCAAGGGCTTGCTGAAGAAGAGCAAGCAGAAAAATAATAGCGTTATTGTAATTATTCACTGAGATATTTTATGGCTGAAGTAACAGTAAAACAACTTGCAGGTGTCGTTGGCACACCGGTCGAACGTTTACTTGAACAGATAAAAGATGCGGGTCTGGACATTGATTCGCCAGATTCATTGGTATCTGATACGGATAAGATGACATTGCTGGCTTTCTTGCGTGGCCGACACGGCAAAGACAGTAATATTGAAAGTGATGAAAAACCGCGGAAGATTGCGCTCAAACGTAAATCGGTGAGCGCAGTAAAAGCACCGGGCTCAGGTAAAGGCTCCGTTTCTATCGAAGTGCGACGTAAACGCAGCATCTCGCGACCGGTTATTCAGGAAACGGCGACAGAAGCAGGGTCAGAAGCTGTTCAGGAAACGCCAACAGCAATTACAGAACTGGAAAAACTTCGTGCTGACCAGGCGCGTCGTGAAGAGTTGCGTGAGCAAGAGCGTAAATTAAAACTTGAGCGCGCTGAGAAACGTGACCAGGATCAACTGGCAGAAGAAGCTCGCCTGGCTGAGATCAAAGCGAATGCTGAAGCCGAAACAAAACCAAAAGATGAGAAAGCTGCCAAGTCGGCAAAAGCGGCTGGAGTAAAAGAAGAAACTCATACACCTGATGAGTTGCAGGCGCAACAGGCGCGTGACCAGAAAACACCGGCGAAAAAGCATAAAACCGAGCATAAAGATAAAGCTACTTTATATGGCCGTAAAGAATTACATGTATCCACAGGTCAAAGTGGTAAACGGCATAAGAAAAAAGGTAAATCAGCGAGAAGAACGCTGGTTTCAGCCGATGCTAAGCATGGTTTTGAAAAACCTGTTGAAGCCATCGTACATGACGTAACTGTACCCGATACCATCACGGTTGATGATCTGGCGAAACGCATGTCGATGAAAGCCGGTGAGCTCATCAAGGTCTTGATGCAGATGGGTGTGATGGCGACGATTAACCAGGTGATCGATCAGGATACTGCGGTACTGGTTATCGAAGAGCTGGGACATAATCCTGTTGTCGTTAATGAAGATGATTATGAAAATGCCTTGCTCGCACGTGATACCTCAGATCTGAAACAGGAAACACGCCCGCCCGTGGTGACCATCATGGGTCACGTCGATCACGGTAAAACCTCTTTACTCGATTACATCCGTTCATCAAAGATTGCTTCTGGCGAAGCGGGTGGTATCACTCAACACATCGGCGCTTATCACGTAGAAACCGATAAGGGTGTCATTACATTTTTAGATACACCTGGGCATGCTGCGTTTACTGCCATGCGTGAGCGTGGTGCCAACGCTACCGATATCGTTATCATCGTCGTTGCTGCCGATGACGGTGTCATGCCGCAAACGATAGAAGCGGTTCAACATGCTAAAGCGGCTGAAGTACCGATCATTATTGCTGTTAATAAGATGGATAAAGAAGGTGCTGACCCTGATCGTGTGAAAAATGAACTGGGTAACTATGAGATCATTCCAGAAGAGTGGGGTGGCGACAATATCTTCGTTAATGTATCAGCGTTGACCGGACAGGGTATAGATGCGTTACTGGATACTATCTCTCTGCAGGCTGAATTAATGGAGTTAAAGGCTGCATCAGATGGTCTGGCCAAAGGTGTGGTGCTGGAGGCAGCGCTGGATAAAGGCCGCGGTGTTACCACCACCGTACTGGTGCAGGAAGGCACTATCAGAAAAGGCGACATCATGCTCGCCGGTGAAGATTTCGGTCGTGTGCGTGCGATGTATGATGAGTTTGGAAATAGTATCGAAAGCGCTGGCCCATCCATGCCGGCTGTTATTATCGGTTTATCTAACACGCCAGATGCCGGTGATAGTATGCAGGTACTGGCTGACGAGCGAACCGCTCGTGAAGTATCGCAAAATCGCCAGAGTAAAGCGCGTGATATGCGTCTTGCTACCCAGCAGGCAAATAAACTGGAATCCATGTTTGACCAGATGGAAGCCGGTCAGGTTAAGAAATTAAATGTTCTGTTAAAAGCTGACGTGCAGGGTTCATTGCATGCCATCATTGATTCATTGATGAAGTTAGCCGCTGATAACGACGAAGTTGATGTGCGCATCGTTGGTTCGGGTGTTGGTGGTATTAATGAAACTGACATTAGTCTGGCAGCGGCGTCTGGGGCTATCGTGATCGGCTTCAATGTTCGTGCAGATGCCGCAGCGCGAAGAGCAGCAGCTGAGCGTGGCGTTGACATTAAATATTACAGTATCATCTACGAACTGATTGACGATGTGACCAAAGCGTTGACCGGCATGCTTAGTGCTGAGTACCGTGAGCAGATTATCGGCATGGCAAATGTTCAGGAAGTTTTCAAGTCACCTGTATTTGGCCAGGTAGCCGGTTCACTGGTTACAGAAGGTGTGGTTCGTAAAGATGCGCCGATCCGTGTATTGCGTGACAACGTTGTAATTTTTGAAGGTGAGCTCGAATCACTGCGTCGTTTTAAGGATGATGTGAAAGAAGTTAACAGTGGTACCGAGTGTGGTATCGCGGTGAAAAATTACGAAGTTAAAGTAGGCGATCAGATCGAAGTATTCGAACGCGTAGAAGTTGCACGTACGCTGTAAAGATTCGCGTTTTTTACCCGATAATCTGTTAGATGCCTAGAGAATTTTCACGTAGCGAACGTATGGCAGAGCAACTCCGTCGTGAGTTGGCTGAGATCGTGCGCGATGAGATAAAAGACCCGCGTCTGGGTTTTGTCTCGTTTACCGAAGTGCGTATGAGCCGTGATTTAAGTCATGCCGTCATCTATTGTTCTGTTTTAAATTCTGAAGATCAAGCCGAATCTATCGAAATATTAAACCGTGCTGTGGGATTTATTCGTAAAGAGATCGCCCGCCGCATTCGTGCACGTATCGTACCGACACTGAAGTTTGCTATCGATGATAGTGTGATGCGTGGCGCTGCTATGGATAGTCTGATCAGTAAAGCCATCGAGAAAGACAACAGGCGTGATGACATGGATGACGATAACACTAATGACGACAGTGAAATTAAGAGTGATTAGTTGTGGGTAGACGTAAAAACAAAGGTCGTAATGTTAGCGGTGTTTTATTATTAGATAAACCACAGGGCTGTAGTTCAAACCATATCTTACAAAAAGTTAAACACCTGTTCGGTGCCGCCAAGGCTGGCCATACCGGCAGTCTGGATCCGCTTGCAACCGGCATGTTGCCTGTGTGCCTTGGTGAAGCGACAAAAATTTCTGCATTTTTGCTGGATTCAGATAAACGCTACCATCTTCAGTGTCAGCTCGGTGTGAGTACGACGACCGGGGATGCTGAAGGTGAAGTGTTAGAGACACAGGATGTCTCGTCGATAACCGAGCAGGATATAAAAACAGTCTTACCTGAATTTATCGGTGAGATAGAGCAGATACCACCGATGTACTCTGCACTGAAGCACAACGGTGAACGTTTATACAAGTTAGCCCGTCAGGGAATCGAGGTGGAGCGTAAAGCCAGAAGCGTTACAATCTATGATATCGAATTTATTTCGCTGCGTACGGATGACCAGCAGCGGCTTATCCTGGAACTCGAAGTGGCCTGCTCAAAAGGTACTTATGTCCGCACACTGGCTGAAGATATAGCGAAAAAATTACATTGTGGCGCACATATTACTGCGCTAAGACGCCTGAGCGTGGGGCCTTATGACGGTGAGATGTTAACCATCGAACAGTTGACCGAATTGGCAGCACAGGGTGAAGAGAAACTTGATAGCTGTCTGCAGCCCATCGATAGCGGCGTTGCAGACTGGCCAGATGTGCATTTAGGCACAGATGCGGCTTTTTATGTACAGCAGGGACAGGCAGTGATGGTGCCACATGCGCCGACCCAGGGCTGGGTTCGCATCTACGACCAGAGCCATTTTCTGGGTCTCGGCGAGATTCAGGATGACGGGCTGGTCGCGCCGCGCCGTATGATTAAACAATGTGCCTAGGCATCTGAGATCAGATTGCCAGAATGATGAAAAATCTTTTATAAACAATGCTTTTGTGTCGCTTCAATTAGTGATAAAATCGCTCTCTTTTTTTAATATTGTCAAAATTTAGTTCGGAGTATTCATGGGTTTATCGGCCACAGAGAAAGTCGACGTTGTTTCAAAATACCAACAAAAAGAAGGAGATACTGGTTCTCCTGAAGTTCAGGTTGCGTTATTAACAACTCGCATTGTGCAATTAACAGAGCACTTTAAAGAGCATAAACACGATCATCATTCTCGTCGTGGGTTATTACGTATGGTTAATCAGCGTCGTAAATTGCTTGATTACCTTAAAGGTAAAAACGTTGATCGTTATAAAGAGCTGATCTCAAGCCTTGGCCTTCGTCGTTAATAAAAACTAATGAAGGTACAGCCTGCGATCGTTAGCGGGTCAATATTCAGTGTTTTTTATGTTTTTATTATCATCTAATTAGACAACATCTGCTCACAGCTAGTATTAATAAAGCCAGGGCCAAACATTAGGAAGCAATAACGTGATACCTACAGCAATTAAAAAATCATTTCAGTATGGCGATCTAACGGTAACGATGGAAACGAGTGAAATCGCTCGTCAGGCATCCGGTGCGGTAATGATTAGCATGGGCGACACAGTTGTATTTGTTACTGTTGTTTGTTCCAGAGAATCAGAAGAGGGCAGAGACTTCTTCCCGATGACGGTTAATTATCAGGAACGTACTTACGCTGCGGGTAAAATTCCCGGTGGTTTCTTCCGTCGCGAAGGTCGTCCTAGTGAAGCTGAGACATTAACCTGTCGTTTGATCGATCGTCCTATACGTCCATTATTTCCAAAAGGTTTTACTAACGAATGTCAGATCGTTGCTACCGTGGTTTCAGTCAGTGATGACATCGATCCTGAGATTCCAGCAATTATTGGTGCTTCTGCGGCTTTATGTATTGCTGGTGTGCCGTTTGCCGGTCCTCTGGGTGCGGCACGTGTAGGTTATAAAGACGGTGAATACATATTAAACCCAAATACAGCAGCGTTAGAAACTTCAGAACTTGATCTGGTTGTTGCCGGTACAAGTCACGCGGTATTGATGGTTGAATCTGAAGCGAAACTGCTTTCAGAAGAAGTGATGCTAGGTGCTGTTATGTTCGGTCATGAACAGTCGAAAGTCGTGATCACTGCGATCAGTGAATTTGCAGCTGAAGTCGGTAACCCTAAATGGGAATACACTCCGCCTCCTGCAGATGAAGAACTGGCGGCTAAAGTTGCTGAAGTAAGTACAGCAACGCTTACCGAGGCATACCAGATTGCCGAAAAAATGGCACGTCAGGACGCGGTGAAAGCGGCCCGAAGAGCAGCGGTAGAAGCGCTTCAGTCAGATGATGGCTGGTCAAAGGATGAAGTAAAAGGCGCATTTGGCAAGTTAGAAAAGAAACTTGTACGTGGACGTTATATTGCTGGTGAAAAACGAATCGATGGTCGTACGACTTCAGATGTGCGTGCGATTACTGTACGTACAGGTGTTCTGCCGCGTACGCATGGTTCAGCACTGTTTACTCGTGGTGAAACACAGGCGTTGGTTGTTACTACATTAGGCACAGCTCGTGACGCGCAGATTATTGATGCACTTGGTGGTTCATATCGCGAACCGTTCATGTTGCATTACAACTTCCCTCCATACTGTGTTGGTGAAACCGGCATGGTCGGTACGCCAAAACGTCGTGAGATTGGTCATGGCCGTTTAGCAAAACGTGGCGTATTAGGTGTCATGCCATCAGAAGATGAGTTCCCTTATACCATCCGTGTGGTTTCCGAGATCACTGAATCAAATGGTTCAAGCTCTATGGCTTCTGTCTGTGGTACCAGTCTGTCGTTGATGGATGCGGGTGTGCCAATTAAAGCACCAGTCGCTGGTATTGCTATGGGTCTGATCAAAGAAGGCGATGATTTCGCAGTTCTTTCTGACATCCTTGGTGATGAAGATCATCTTGGCGACATGGACTTTAAAGTGGCTGGTTCAGAAAACGGTATCTGTGCCTTGCAGATGGATATCAAGATCGACGGTATCACCAAAGAGATTATGGAAAAGGCATTGGCGCAAGCTAAAGCTGGACGTAACTTTATCCTGGGTGAAATGAATAAGGTTGTTTCTGAAACTAACTCGGAAATGTCTGAATATGCGCCTCGCTATCTGAATATCAAGATCAACCCAGACAAGATCCGCGATGTTATTGGTAAAGGTGGTGCGGTAATTCGTGGCCTGACTGAAGAAACAGGTGCCGTCATTGATATCGATGATGAGGGCAATGTTAAAATTTCATCCAGCGATCTAGCTGCTGCGGAAGAAGCCAAAAGACGAATCGAACAGATCACTTCTGATGCCGAAGTAGGTGTTGTTTATAACGGTACAGTGAAGAAGATTATGGATTTTGGTGCTTTTGTTGAAATTTTACCAGGTAAAGATGGTCTGGTGCATATCTCTCAGATCAGCGAAGAACGTGTTGAGAACGTGAGTGATAAGTTATCAGAAGGTGACGTGGTTAAAGTTAAAGTTCTAGAAATAGACCGTCAAGGCCGTATACGCTTAAGCATGAAAGAAGTGGAAGAAGAAGCCGCTTAATTTATATAAAGTAATATGTTTTTAACAAAAAGGAGCTTCGGCTCTTTTTTGTTGTCCGCCGCATACTAAATACTTATCTAAGTCAGTTGTTTAGCTGTTAAAATAGTGCTTAGAAAGGTGAAAATATAAATTTTATAGACTACACTCTTTAAAACCATTAAGACCTTGGGGGATAAAAATGGAAATAACAATAAAAACCATTCGTAATGCAGCCATAACTAATTTGATCGTTCTTGGACTTGTGGGCTGTTCGAGTTCGCCTGCGCCATGGACGCAAGCAGAAGAAAATCCATGGGGAGCTAAACGTGAAGCAGAATCGCAAACAGGCTTCTCTGAAGAAACGATTACCGATACAGAGCTGAATGATCCAATGCTTTTATCGGAACCGGAGCCAATCGTATGGCAGGAACCTGAAGCTGTTTCAGCACCTGAAATGATTGCTCCTGTGATGGTGGAAGAACTGACACCTGAGCAGGAAGTCATGGCGATGCCAGCATCAAATTATGCGGTACAGGTCTTTGCGGGTAATACCATAGACAGTGTTGAGAACTTCAAAAACAATAATGCCCTGTATAACTTGATGGCAGTTAAAACAGACCGTTCAGGCTCTATAGTATACGTGCTGGTAGACATCCATCCAGACCGTGCTACTGCGAATGCGGCCGCCACTGACCTGGAAATGAAAACGGGTTCAAAACCATGGGTTCGTTCAGTTGCTGGTCTACAGAAGATCGTAGCGCAATAGTCTAATTGACTCTCTATAGAAAGGCCGGGTTTCCGGCCTTTTTTTGTGCCCGTGTTAAAAATTTCATCAGTTATATCGAAATTATTACCAGACTAGATGTGGCCGGCTTAATACCGATAAATTTGGGGAGACCTTGCAACTAAATTAAGGTACTATCTGTCCAGTTTTAAAATTTCCTCAGCGTGCTAAGTCCTTACATGAGAACCTGTGCAATAAAAAGCAGATTGTTTGATACCTTGTTATTTAAATCGATAATATTATTCATTATCCTGTTGAGTGTTAGTTCGTGTGGACGTGTCATCAGCAATGCAAAATTAGAGTTTTCTAAAGATCTAACGGCGACGATTTTAGAATTTGATGATCCCGAAACAATCAAAAAAGGTGTGCCAGCATATCTGATCCTGGTCAGTAGCATGATAAAGAGCGACCCTGAGAATCCTGATTTACTTGAAGCCGGTGCACAGTTATATGGGGCATATGCTTCAGGTTTTACCGATACAGCTGATAGCAGAAAAGCATTAGCTAATCGAGCTTTCGATTATTCGAGTCGTGCAATGTGTCTGCGACGTTCCGGTTTCTGTGATGTCAGTAGTCTTTCTTATTTTGAATATGAGAAATTACTCAACAGTGTTGATGAAACACAAGCGGGTCATCTATTTATATACGCGAGTAGCTGGGCGAGTGTTATAGAAGCCAATAGTTCAGACTGGAATGCCATCGCGGAACTGCCAAAAGTTAAAACGAGTATACAAAGAGTACTGGTACTCGATGAAACCGTTAAAAACGGAAATGCGCATTTATATATGGCTGTCATGGAGTCATTGTTACCACCATCATTAGGCGGTAAACCAGAGATTGCAAAAAAACATTTTGATCGTGCTATTGAAATCTCACACGGTACTAATTTGATGGCAAAAGTTTTATACGCTGAAAAATATGCCCGTCTTATTTTTGATCGTGAATTGCATGATGAGTTACTGAAACAGGTCGTCGCATCTGATATAGGTGAAAATGATCAAATTTTAATTAATACACTCGCTAAACAAAAAGCTAAGGTTTTATTACAGGATGCGGATGATTATTTTTAGTCGCGTAATCAAACAAAAGAATTAAACAAAAATCACCCTGGAATTGTTGCAGACAATTTTCAACTACTGCATCCATGGAGCAAATAAGATGAATAAAAAATTTACTAAAGTTTTATCCGTGCTGATTGCATTTTTTGCTATCACGCCGATAAATGCCGTGCAGGCTACAACAATCAAGATTGCTACTCTTTCTCCTGAAGGAACTTTCTGGATGCAACAGATGCGTGCGGGCGCTAAAGAGATCAAAGAAAAAACACAGGGCAGGGTGAAATTTAAATTTTATCCCGGTGGTGTAATGGGTAATGATGATAATGTATTAAGAAAAATCCGCATAGGACAATTGCATGGTGGTGCGGTAACTATCGGTAACCTGTCTCAATCTACACCTGATACAACTGTTTATGGTTTTCCTCTGCTTTTTTCCAGTTTAGAGGAGGCTGCAGAAATCAGAAAAACGACGGATCCTATTTTAAGCAAACAGATCGAAGAGGATGGGTTCGTCAATTTTGGTTTCGCACAGGGCGGTTTCTCCTACCTGATGTCAAAACAGCCTATTCGCCGCGCTGATGATTTAAAAAAATTAAAATCCTGGGTGCCAGAGAATAGTGACGTTGGTCTGTCCGTGTTTCGCTATATAGGTGCTACACCGATAACCCTGGCGATGTCTGATGTGTTAACCGGATTGCAGACTGATCTGATCGATACCGTAATCACATCACCTATAGGCGCACTGGCATTGCAGTGGCATACACATATTAATTACGTTACGGATGAGCCGATAAACTATCTATCTGCCATGATGATTATCGACAAAAAAGTGTTCGACAAGTTAAGTGAGCCTGATCAGCTGGTCGTGCGTGACGTGATGACAAAAGTTTACCAGACCATTGATAAACAAAACATGGTGGATAATATTGCTGCACGTGAAGCTTTGATTAATCAGGGCGTTAAATTTATCAAATTAGATGATGGCGAAATAAATAGATGGATTGAAATACGCAAGTCAGTTATCGATGATATGAACGCTAAATATAAATACCATAAAGACTTTTATAATGCCGTACTGGTTAATATGCCTGATTCACTACGGATGAAGTAAAAATTATAAAATCATCAGTACCGTTATCTTTTCTACAGTATGAGTGCAACTAATAATAAAATCATCAGTTTGATCAACAGGATTGAAGATGGATTACTCATTTTAATACTGACGAGTATGATTTGTCTTGCGGTTTACCAGATAATATCCAGGAATCTGTTTTCTGAAGGACTGGTCTGGATCGATCCTATGTTAAGAACATTGGTACTCTGGGTCGGCCTCTCAGGAGCGGTGGTCGCAACACGATCAGATAAACATATTCGTATCGATGTGTTCACTAAATATTTACCGAGTAAGATTCTCCCCTACGTACAGCGTACGGTTTATTTATTTGCATTGCTGATATGTCTGTTGATTGGCTGGCATGCGGCCCGGTTTGTCTATAGTGAATACGAATATGCTACCGTTGCTTTCGCAGGCATTCCTGCCTGGGTAACAGCGCTGATTATTCCTGTCAGTTTTACCCTCATCGCCTTTCGCTATGCCCTGTTATTTATTTCGCCTGAGATAAAAAAACCTTATATGGACGTTGAAAGTTAATCATGGCGAGTGCAATCGTACTTATCCTGCTGGTTATCCTGGGCGCACCGTTGTTCACCATTATTGCGACCAGCGCGTTGATCGGTTTTTACAGCGAAGGTATCGATTTATCGGTTATCGCAATTGAAATCTATCGTATTGTCGATACTCCGATCCTTTTGGCTATCCCATTATTTACTTTTGCCGGTTATGTCCTGGGTGAAAGCAACGCATCTCAACGCCTGGTTCGAATGACGAATGCTTTACTCGGCTGGATGCCGGGTGGGCTTGCCGTTGTTTCATTAATCGCCTGTGCATTCTTCACAGCGCTTACCGGCGCCTCGGGTGCGACCATTATCGCGCTCGGTGCGATACTTTATCCGGCGATGAAACAGGCAGGTTATGCGGAACGGTTTAACCTCGGTCTGATCACTTCATCAGGCAGCCTGGGATTACTGTTTCCACCGTCGATTGCGTTGATTCTGTATGGTGTCATCGCGCAGCAGATGGAACTTGAGCAGTCAGTGTCTATTGATGATCTTTTTCTCGCGGGATTACTGCCAGGTACTCTCATGCTCGTGCTGTTAGTGGCATGGAGTATGTATCGAAGTGTCGGTGAGAAAATACCGACCACGACTTTTGATGCTAAAGAACTTGTTAGTGCGTTTCGTGAGTCGATCTGGGAAATTCCACTGCCGATCCTCCTGGTAGGGGGAATCTATAGTGGTTACTTTGCGGTTTCAGAAGCCGCTGCTGTTGCTGTATTCTATGTGTTAGTGGTAGATGTGCTGATATTACGTGAAGTGACGTTTAAACAGTTACCGACTATCATGCGTGATTCGATGGTATTGGTCGGCGGTGTATTAATCATTTTGGGTGTCTCATTAGCCTCGACTAACTATCTGATCGATACCGAAGTACCATCAAGGTTATTTGATTTCATCCGTGAGCATATAGACAGTAAGCTCACGTTTCTAATATTGCTTAACATCTTCCTGCTCATCTTAGGAATGATGCTCGATGTGTTTTCAGCGCTGGTAATCATTGTGCCGTTAACCTTGCCTATCGCAGTCGGTTACGGTATTCACCCGATACATTTCGGTATTATATTCCTGGCTAATATGCAGATAGGTTATTTCACGCCACCCGTGGGTATGAATCTTTTTATTGCCAGTTACCGTTTCAATAAACCGATTACCGAACTGTATCATGCGACCATTCCGTTCATGTTGATCCTGTTTGTAGCTGTATTGATCATTACTTACTGGCCGGCGTTAACCATGACCCTGGTCGAACTTCGACATTGATCGTAATATTTCCTGATCATGGAATTATTGAATCGTAATATTACCTGTCCTTACTGTGGTGAGAATATCGAATTATTGATCGATGATTCAGCCTCAGAACAGGATTATTATGAAGACTGTTCGGTCTGCTGCCGGCCGATTAGAATTCAGTTGAACGTTGATTTTGAAGGTGATTGTCAGTTAGTGATATTACGTGATGATGAGTGATTATCGCTCATGCCTTTAGTGTGTACGTAAAATACATAACGAGTGACTGCTCTTTTTTCTCTCCATAAAAAACGGTCCCATTGAGTTTATGCTGAAGTGCTCATGCCTTAATTACAGATTTCTGGCAAAAATCCAGGTGACTCCTACACCGACTAATAAATAATCTTTCTCTTCGACCAGCGGACTATCCTCATAGTCAGCGCCACTCAGATTCTGATAACGCAGCAAACCAAAAAAGATCAGGTTATCAGTGCGCCAGTTGGCGATGTAATCGACAAACAGACCGCTGTAACCGGCAGCTGATTCATACGCTGGTCTTTCTGCTGTTGCATACTCGGGTTTAACATCGTAATAATATTCATGCAGTTCCTGTGTCGAAAAACGCAGTCCGGCAGATACCAGATAAGCAAAACCGGTCTTATATGGACGGCGTGTCTCATAGGTGAATCGCGGTTCGAATACCCAGCCAACATGTTCCGCTGAGCCAAAATCGGTCGCCACAGCGGCCCTGACAGGCAGCTCCAGGCGGAAGTGACTGGGTTTGAAGCGTCCGCCGGCTAATGTGACTTCAAGTGAAGGCCCTATCTGTATGATCAGGTCAAGATCTGGCATGCCGGCACGTGCTACGCTGTCTCTGCTGTTAACCGGTACACCGAAATCGGCGCTTATATTCAAACGGGTTCTCTGGGTTTTCAGGAATGTCGCTTCGAGTCCATTGTCTATCTCCAGCCTTTCCGAGCGGTACAGGATGTGAGGTATAGGAAATACATAAGTCTTGTCTTCTGCGGAACCCGGGATACAGGGGAATATTCATCGCAGTAAGCACCGACGCCTAGTTCCCACTGGGCTTTATCTGCGTACACATTGATGGGCAGGGTAGCGCTACAGCACAGTAAAAGAGTGATATAGATACTGATGTAGATTTTAGATGTATGAGGTGCGGTCTTATTCACTGCATTAATGTCCTGAATCACATTATGTGGTTGTAGCAATGGTATCTTTTTGTTATTAAAAATGCATAATAATAGCCCTGATACATTCCACGAATCTTATCTTATATTGTCCAAATAATAGTTGACATTTTCAATATTTGGGAATATAATCCCAAACATGAGCTATTCATTGCACAGTATCCTAAATGAAAGCGCGCTTAAAATCTTGCGTCCGCTGGTACGCGTGTTGCTGCGTAACGGTGTTTCCTGTGGCAGTTTCGAAGAGCTGGTGCGCAAAGCCTATGTCGATGAAGCCTTCTCTATTGGAAATAAAAACCAGCAAAAGACCACCATCTCCAGTATTTCAGCACAGACCGGACTATCACGTAAAGAAGTAAAACGTTTATCTGAACTGCAAGATGATCAGGCTGTCGAAGTTGAGCAAAAATATAATCGCGCAGTGCAGGTAATCAGTGGCTGGGTAAATGATAAAAACTTTGTCGACGCGTTGGGAAATGAAAAAATATTAACAGCTCGACGATATGCTGATTCTTTTTCCGCACTGGTAAAACAGTATAGCGGAGATATTCCGACCAAAGCCATGCTGGATCTACTGCTTGCGGCAGATTGCGTGCAGGTAGAAGACGACAAGGTGCAATTGATCAAACATGCCTACGTACCTGGAAAAGATTCTGCCGAGATAATACGAATCCTGGGAACCGATACCAATGAACTGCTCAATACCATCGATTATAACCTGACGGTGGAAAATGGTGACAAACGCTTTCAACGAAAAGTGTCTAGCAAAGTGCTTGACAGTAAAGCAGTAGAAGAATTTAAAACACTATCAAACAAACACTCGCAGGCCTTGTTAGAAGAACTCGATACCTGGTTATCACAACACGAAGTTTCCCCGGATGACGACAACGCGACATATGTCAGCCTCGGGATCTATTTTTACGAACAGTAATGTTCAGGAGACATGAAATGAAAAATCAAATGAAGTACAAATTACTAGAACTGCTTTAAGTGCAGCAATAGCGTTAACAGTCGTTGCCTGTGGCTCCAGCGGTACTGGCGGACTGGCGGGTATTGGTGGTTCAGGTTATGTCTCCTCGGGCAGTGTCACCGGCTTTGGCAGTGTCTTTGTCAATGGTGTCGAATTTGAGACTGATAGCGCAACCTTCGATGTTGATGGTAGTTCGGGTACACAGGATGATCTGGCAATCGGCATGATCGTCAAGGTCAGTGGCAGTATTAATGATGATGGTATAAGCGGCACGGCGACCAGCATCAGTTTTGATGATGAGTTACAGGGACCGGTATCAGACATACAGGACATCGTAATGACGTTAAAACGTTCATTCAGCGTGTTAGGTATAACCGTCATTATCGATAGTGGCAGCACAACATTTGATATTTCAGGTGATGTTACAAATCCACCTGTGGCATTCGATTTTGACACTATTCGAAATAATAATAATGTTGAAGTCAGTGGCTTTTTTGATTCAAACGGAGATATCCAGGCGACACGTGTTGAACTCAAAAACGTTGATTTTGATGAGAACAGTATCGTTGAAGTTAAAGGAATAATTACGAATCTTAGCAATACAACTTTTAACCTGGGAAGTCTGATCGTTGATGCATCACAAGCGACAATTGAAGACCTGCCGAATGGCCTGGTCAACGATCAGCTGGTTGAAGTAAAAGGTACATTCGATGGGACCGATACTATAAATGCAACCCGTGTAGAGGCTGAAGATGATTCAGTTGAAGATACCGATGAGTTCGAACTCGAAGGCCTGGTTAGCGGTTACACCGATATAAATAGTATCTTTAAGATTGGTACTATCAGTGTTGATGCCAGTAATGCGACTCTTGAACCGGCCACGCTGAGCCTTGCAGACGATCTGCGTATAGAGGCAGAAGGTGCCATCGTCAATGGCGTATTAATCGCGACAGAAATCGAGCTTGAAGGCGGTGAAATAAAAGTACATGCCAAGGTCACATCTGTAAATGCAGCGGGCAAGTACTTTTGAAACTTACACCTGTAACAGGACAACGATATTACTGTTACAGTAACAACAGATACGCAACTTCAAGATGATGTGACTAAAATTGAACCATTTACCTTAATTCACCTTGTCAGTAAGCCAGGACTTTGTAGAAGTGCGGGGTTTTGATGATGGAGAGGGTGGCATCACTGCAACTGAAGTTGAAGTTAAAGAGTTAAGTGACATTGTGGTGCAGGGATATGCGACGGCATGCCATTGGGTGATTCATCAGATGGAACTATGACGGTTCTTGGAGTTGACATTTGACTTTGAGTCAGCGTACTACAGATTTGAAGATGAAAATGATATTGACTAATGCGCTGCTGCGATATCAGATGCATTGATAGACAGTCATTGCAGCGACACCATCAGCTGGTAAAAATTCAGGATGATGAGACGAGGTGATGGGTTGCCGATGAAATAGACCTCGAATAATCCTGAAGCAGGTATTCGAGTTAAAGGGGACAGATTTATTTAGAATTTTCTAAATAAATCTGTCCTCGTGGTTTATGTTCTTTTCCTCCCACCTTAATCAAGCCATTGAAGCAGTACAGTTGTTATGAGTTTTCTGTGAAAACTGTCTGAGCGTTTCTTGCGAGTTGACGTGCATGGACGCACTAATGTCGTGGGCGCAGGAAGCGCAAGAACGACGCTTTCACAGCATGGCAACTGTACTGCTTCAATGGGAACCCCTGTTTTTTAGGGGCGTAGATGTAGTGGCGGCCTTTTCTGGTTACTCTTTTTGGCTGTAGCAAAAGAGTAACTCGCCCGCGAGGCGAGACTCGCAATCTATTAAGAATAGATGTGAACTTTGTCTTGTGTCTATTTTCGATAAAGTGTAAATAAATCTGTCCCCTTTAATTCATCGTGATCACAGTATCTTTACTATCAAGAGTTATCCGTCCCAATCTCAATATGTTTTAGTATTTAATCTATAATCGAGATTACTGCCACTGTTTTATTAGTAGTAAAAGTGGCAACAATATAATCAGTTATAGAGTAATCCTATGAGCATACCCAATAAAAAAATATTACATGTAGAAGACGATCCGGATTTTCGCAGCTACGTGAGACTTATCCTTGATGGCATCGCTGATATCGACCAGGCTTCAACGCTAAAACAGGCACAGGAGCTCAGTAAACAGAACCAGTATGATGTGGTTTTACTTGATCTGACGCTACCCGATGGTTCAGGCATGACGATTCTTGAAGACTTCAAGGTCAACCGCCCTGAGATACCTGTTGTGATTTTTTCGTCACACAGTGTTACTGATAATATGGTTAATGTGACCAGAGCTTTCCAGAAAGGATATTTCAGTGAGCGCAGCCTGGTCGATGCCATTATGGAGCTTACCGCCTGAAATTTAATCGGCTGTGACAAATAAATCTGTCCCCGCTGTTTATGTTCTTTTTCTCCCACCTTAATCAAGCCATTGAAGCGGTACAGTTGTCATGAGTTTTCTGTGAAAACTGTCTGAGCGTTTCTTGCGAGTTTTTTCACAGCATTACAGCTGTACCGTTTCAATGGGAACCCCTGTTTTTTAGGGGCGTAGATGTAGTGGCGGCCTTTTCTGGTTACTCTTTTGGGCTGTAGCAAAAGAGTAACTCGCCCGCGAGGCGAGACTCACAATCTATTAGAATAGTTATAAACTTTGCCTTGCTGTCTATTTTCTATAAAGTATAAATAAATCTGGACTCTTTAGCATTTAACTTTGTATATTTACCTGCCACCACTCAGGCAGCTGAGCAACTGAATCAAGAATACCATCAGGTTCAATCCCTGATTCGAGATCGGCATCACTAAACTTACCGGTACGTACCAGTATGGCTTTTAGTCCTGCTTTCTGTGCAGCTTCAATGTCGCCGCAGATATCATCACCGATCATAATAATGTTATCTGTTTCACCAAGCAGGCTGAGTGCCGCCTGAAAAAATTCGGCTGCCGGTTTGCCGGTAACGATGGCATTAATACCGGTTGCATATTCAAAGGCTTTTATCATCGGTCCAACATCTAACTGTAAACCGGAGGCGGTCTTCCAGTAACGTGTCATACCTAAGGCGATAAGTTTTGCTTTTGGGTTTTCGATTAATATCCGAAAGATCTGGTTCATGATTTCAAATGTCCATTTTTCGCCCAGGTCACCGATCACCACAGCATCGATATCGCTATTTTCGTCCGTGATCAATTTGAAACCTGAAAAATCTTCTTTCGTCGTCTCCGGAACAAACAGTGCAATGTTGTTTAAGTTATTTGTCTGCAGCCATTGTCGGGCCGCAACGGGCGGTGTTAGAAAATCTTCCGGTTTTGTTTCGATGCCGAAATCAGCAAGTTTTGTTACCAGCTGTAAGCGTGATCTGGATGTGGTATTTGTCAGGAACAGGTGAGGGATGTTGTTTTGAGAAAACCAGCTAACCGTTTCGGCGGCGCCCTCGATGGGACTGTCACCTTCATATAAAACACCATCAAGGTCGAATAATACGGCTGACATAATTTCACCTGTAATGAGAATCATTGTACTGCTGAGAATTATTAAAGGCAATGCTGTGTTCTATTTTTCACTTGCATCTACACAGGTAATAACATCACAGAATGAAGATAACAGCCAAATCAATAACAGCATCAAATTATTTCTTACTAGATTGAATTTGTCACAGAGTATATGTCTAATTATGTGCAAGGTTCTTAGGCTTTCAACATGGTTTAAAACAGGCTGATTGCCGGGGCTAAGATTTTAGGCGCAAACAGTCGGTAATTGTTCTGGCAAATATAAAGGAAACATGACCAAATCACTACATTTTGTTCAATTCGTCTGTTTTGCAGTAAGTTATTAACAATATGTTGGTTTTAATATAAATGTAGGAGATTCGTCGTGAAAATTCTTAACAAAACAGTCCCTCTGGGACTGATTATTGCTGTCGCTAGTGTTATTTCTCCGCTTAGTGCTCAGTCGGAAGAACTGCCTGCGCGTGGCCCGATTCCTTTCTCTGCTTTCGATCAGGATAGCAGTGGTTTCATTACGCAAGAAGAGTTCGATACGGTTCGGGCACAGCGCATGGCTGAAAAGGCGGCTGATGGTAGACCGATGCGCGGAGCGGCAAGTGCACCTTCCTTTTCAGAATTTGATAAAAACTGCCGATGGCCAATTAAGCCAGGATGAACTGGCTGCTGGACAACAGGCGCAAATGGAAAAACGCCGTAGTATGGGATATGGCATGAGCCAGGGGCAAGGTCGCGGAATGGGTAGTGGTATGAACAAGGGAATGAATATGCCTGCATTTTCTGACTGCGACTTGAATGGCGATGGAAAAATACTTGAAGAGGAATTCTATCAGGCGCGCAATAAGAGGATGAGTGAAAGGGCAGAACAGGGCTACCAGATGAAGAATGCTGCTATGGCTCCGCCGTTCTCTGTTGTCGACGCAAATGGTGACGGAGAAATTAGCGCAGAGGAATTTGCTGCGCATCAGGCCGCAGATGAGGAAGAATGCACAGTAACGGTGATTTGATCTAGGCGTGGAGGCCTGTTACAAAACATGTCCTGTGTTTGTAACAGGCTGGCTTAAATTTAAATGAGTCGTCGTCTTTAGTTGTTTAAAATGGCTGTTAACTTCTGATGGATAACATCATCGTTTATACCATCTATTTCAATAATCTTATTGCCTGAGGTTGTTCCATTGGTGATGCTGATGGATCCTTTTGCAAGCTCAAGGTTTCCTTCTAATAATTTGATAACCGCTTTATTGGCTTTGCCTTTGTCGGCGGGTGCTTTGACTTTTATTTTGAGCGTGTTTTCTAACCAGCCAACGATACAGTCTTTAGACGAAGAGGGGATGACCTTTATCTGAAGTTTCATTCAGACTCATCGACCGTTCGCCAGTTGTTTTCATCGCGTACGACTTCGTGTTTTGCCCAGCGGGAGAATTCATTTTTTGTCATTACCCCTGAATTACGTCTGTCAGCGCCGGCAACAACTTTGTAGATTAACTTTTCTTCACCAGCATCATCCGTTTCAGCCCAGTCTACGATCTGCCGTACAGACCAGAGATCACCATATGCGCCATTACTATAATAATGCCCGTGTTTTAATTCCTGGTAATGAATAGCGCTACTTATATGACGTTGAGTGACCAGGTCATAAATCTTTAACAGGTCATTTTCTGAGATATCGATAAATGATTCGAACTCACTCAGGGCATAAACAAAATCTTCATGCGTGATTGCGTCGTATGCCTGAGTCAGTGCCTGCCTTACTGGTAGGCGGTATGTGTTTGTGCAAGGTAGGCAGGATAGCGCCGCCATTTAAACAGGTAGTTAAATGCTAATGGCAACGCTGATTATGGCGATCACGTTGATGAGTACCGGTGTCAATATAAACTGATAACCCAGATCATGCACAGCGCTGCCGCCTACGACTGCTGATAAAGCGGTCGCGCCCCCCGGTGGATGTATACAATGAAAGTAATACATGGCTGCGACCGCTATACCGACAGCGGCAGAGGCAGAGATAAAGATGTCGGGAATAAATTTAGCACAGCTAACACCAACGATGGCCGATATCAGATGGCCACCAATGAGCGCCCATGGCTGTGAAAGTCGACCATGAGGCACGGCAAACAGTAATACGGCAGAAGCTCCCATAGAAGCGACTACCAGGTAAGTTGCGGTGCCTGTAACAAAATAAGCGCTGCTATAAAAGACTAGCAGGATGCCAAAAAAGGCACCTAAAGCAGAAACAAGTTTCTCTGTATGGCTAACACGGTATAGCTCAATCCCGAGGTATTGCGTGAGTTTATTTTTCAATCTGGCTTATTCCTTGTCACGGTTTCGATATCAAGGTTATGAATCTGGAAAGTCTTTCAAGCAGCAGCGACCCGATGGATTGCTGGTTTCACATGAACACAGTGATTCTTTTGTCTGTTGACTAATAAAGTTTTTAATATTTTTATCCAGGCTGACGAGAGCCTTTGTTACACCGAAGCAATAACAGATAGCCGCATCTCTATCATGTGATTTTTGGCCAACAGCGGTTCTCAGTTCATCTGTATGGATGACAGTATCGTCCTGGCCAAAATAAACAACATCACAGTCTGGATCGGTGCAGAAGTAATAACCCTGCTCGGGTAGTGAGCAGAGCCATGGCTGTGAGACATGGTGTAATAAGGTTTTGCGTTTAACGCTGGCATAGGCTTCACCATTGGCAGGACAGTGGTGTGACTTCGGGTAATGTTCTGTTGTTTCTTTTTGTGAGCAACACTTATTCATCAGTTAGTCTCCTATGCTAGATCACCATAATTGACGGCAGTATTATGCTTCACCCTGTAACTGTGCAACCACCGCTTCGTTTTCCAGTGTTGATATATCCGAAGTGATCTCTTCGCCGGCAGCAATGGTTCTTAATAAACGCCGCATGATCTTGCCGGAACGCGTTTTAGGTAAGCCGTCTGCAAAACGTATATCATCAGGTTTGGCGATGGCACCGATCTGTTCACCGACCCAGTTGCGTAATTCAGCGACCATCTTTTCAGCGGCTTCCCCCACCGGACGTTCATTTTGACAGATGACAAAAGCCACGATGGATTCACCTTTGATCTCATGTGGACGTCCGACAACCGCCGCTTCGACCACCGCTTCGTGAGCCACCAGTGCAGATTCTACTTCCATGGTACCAAGACGATGACCGGAGACATTTAACACATCATCGATACGGCCCATGATCCAGAAATAACCGTCTTCGTCACGGCGTGCACTGTCACCGGCAAGATAATATTTGCCGCCAAATTTTGGGAAGTAGGTATCGATGTATCGCTGATCATCTCCCCAGATAGTGCTTAACATAGAAGGCCATGGTTTTTTGATGACCAGGTAACCGCCTTTGTTCGCTTCGGTAATAGATTCGCCTTCTTCATTGACCACATCGACGTCCATACCGGGTAACGGTAGAGTGCAGGAGCCGGGTTTTGTAGCGGTGACACCGGGAATAGGCGTGAGCACATTGGCGCCGGTTTCGGTCTGCCACCAGGTATCGACGATCGGGCAGCGTTCTTTACCGATGACGGTGTGATACCACATCCAGGCTTCGGGGTTGATCGGTTCACCGACGGTACCGAGCAGGCGCAGTGAAGAAAGATCGTAACGATTGGGGAACTCGTCGCCGAATCGCATCAAGGCACGAATGGCAGTAGGTGCGGTATAGAAAACAGTGACTTTATGCTGTTCACACATTTTCCAGAAGCGACCTGCATCAGGTATCACGGGTGCGCCTTCGAACATGACGATAGTCGCGCCTGTGGCGAGTGGCCCGTAGGCTACGTAGGTGTGACCAGTAATCCAGCCGACATCTGCGGTACACCAGAAAACGTCCTTGTCCTGTAGATCGAACACCCACAGGTTGGTAATAATCGCATTCAGTAGATAACCGGCACTCGAATGCTGGATGCCCTTGGGTTTGCCGGTCGAGCCAGAGGTGTAGAGCAAAAATAAAGGATCGGCCGCGTTGACCCATTCAGGTTCACAGGTCTTGTCCATGCCGGCAACGGCATCGGACCACCAGGTGTCGCGTCCTTGCTGCATCGTAATATCATGACCGCTGCGTTTTAAAACGATGACATGGTTAATGCTGCTGCAGCCATTGTTTAAGGCTTTGTCTGCCGCTTCTTTTAATTCGACGGTTTTACCGCCACGGGTACCACCATCAGCAGTAATCAGCATCACCGCCTGTGCGTCTTCGATACGGTCGCGTAAGGATTCTGCGGAAAAACCGCCAAACACGACCGAATGGATGGCGCCTATGCGTGCACAGGCCTGCATCGCTACCACGGCTTCTGCTACCATCGGCATGTAGATGACTACGCGGTCACCTTTTTTGATGCCTTTGGCTTTTAATGCGTTGGCAAACTGGCAGACTTCATCATGCAGCTGCTGATAACTGATATTTCGGGTATCACCGGCTTCACCTTCGAAAATGATGGCGGTTTTGTCCGCATTTTTTTCCAGATGACGATCGATACAGTTGTAGCTGACGTTCATCAAACCGTCACTAAACCATCTGTAATGCGGCGCCTGGCTGTCATCCAGTGTTTTAGTAAAGGGGGTGTGCCAGTCGATATGCTGTTTTGCCTGATCTGCCCAGAAACCTTCATAGTCCTCTTCAGCATGCTGGTGCAAGGCTTTTAGATCATCGGCTTTTAGACGGGCTTTTGCAGTGAATTGAGCACTGGGTTCAAATAAACGGTTTTCGGTTAAGACTGAATTAATTTCGATACCAGACACGGTGTTTTCCTCTGTTTTTACACTTGTTATTTTGCTTTAGCATACACTGTGTCTGGGGAAAATTCTAATGAAACCTGAGGATTTACCTCGGCTAGAGAAGTCCGAGTGTATTTACAATATCGCTTATGAGTTCCAGCCAAAAATGTCGCAAGAAGCAGCACGGTGAATCATAGTTTTATGTTCTTCACCCGGGGGACCCGCTGGATATCCCAGTGAGTGATCGCCCACTTCCATATGTCATCTATGGGTGATTTTACGAGCTCGACTGGCGCCTGCTGACCAAGAAAATTCAGTGCGCTGATGAGTGACTTTTCTTTGTTTTTCAGGCCGACGCTTGCTGCACCTTCTGATTTACTGATCTTATTGCCTGCAGCATCAACGGCGAGCGGTAAATGACAATAATCAGGTGTCGGATACTGTAGTAGCTGCTGTAAATAGATCTGCCTGGCCGTTGAATCAAGCAGATCTGCGCCGCGCACAACTTCGCTGATATTTTGCAGGGCATCATCAACCACTACCGCCAGCTGATAGGCAAATAGATTGTCACGCCGCCTGATAATAAAATCACCGCATTGCTGTTCGATATTCTGTCTCTGTTTACCCATCACGGCATCATCAAATTCGATGTTGATGTTGTCGGCTAAAACGCGTAACGCATGTTCGCTTTTTACTGGCAGATGAGCAGAACGGCAGAAACCGGGATAGATATTGCTGTTTGTTTCTGCCAGCTTCTTTCGTGAGCAGGTGCAGGGGAACACCATGGATTCTGATACTAATTGCTCTAGTGCCTGTTCATAATATTCGGTTTGCCTGGACTGATAGATGATTGCGCCATCCCACTCAAAACCGAAAGCTTCAAGTGTATGCAGGATATCAGTATCAGCACCATCAACCTTGCGTGTGATATCAACATCTTCCATGCGCATCAACCATTTGCCCTGATTTTTTTTAGCCTGCAGATAACTGCCGACGGCGGCAATGAGTGTGCCGAAGTGCACGGGGCCGGTCGGGGAAGGGGCGAATCGACCTATATATTTTTGTGATTGATTGTCGTGGCATTTAGACAGATTTTTACCACAGAGACACAGAGGGCACAGAGTTTTTTATTTTTAAAAACTAATTGTTAGAGATTTTCTCTGCGTCCTCTGTGTCTCTGTGGTTAAAGATTTTTTGTTTTTATCTATTGGACAATAAAAAAGCCGATATAAAAATATCGGCTCTTTTAGATTCAAACGCTAAGTTAATATTATTTACCGCGAGTCTGTTTCTCTTTGATCTCATCCAGACTTTTACAGTCGATACATTGTGTTGCTGTCGGACGTGCTTCCATACGGCGTAAACCGATCTCGACACCGCAGGTCTCGCAGTAGCCGTATTCGCCTGAGCTTATCAGTGACATAGTGTCGTCAATCTTTTTGATAAGTTTGCGTTCGCGATCACGGGTACGCAGCTCAAGACTGAATTCTTCTTCCTGTGTTGCACGGTCAGCCGGATCTGGAAAATTGGCCGCTTCGTCTTTCATATGATCCACGGTGCGGTCGACTTCTGACATCAATTCTGCTTTCCAGGCCTCAAGAATCTCTCTGAAGTGTTTGATTTGTCCTTCACTCATGTATTCTTCGCCCTTTTTCTCTTTATAAGGCTTGATACCGTGATTTGTGCTTGGCTCTGTGTTTGCCATTAAAAACTCCAAATGTTTCTTATCTGCTGATAGCTGAACTTATAAAAATCAACAACTTAGGTTTTGTTGCTGATGCACATATAAATTGCGAGCGACTTTTTACCATAGTTTGGTCGTGCATTGCAAATACCATTTGCAAGTACATAGAATAAACCATAATTGCCAGCTAACCAGTTATATTGAGGTATATTTTTGATTCTTTTTTCTTATTTGCCTGGCTAACAAAAAATCGGTAGAGAAATCCATGCTGGCTGAAATGCTAACTAATCATTTTTTATGCAGGATTCCACTTGGCTGATAATACGACCATCATGTAAGCGTGTTTCAATTCTATCCTTTGCTTTAACCTGATTAACTGACAACAGGGCAGCGCCTTTGTCGTTCAGGGTTATCGAGTAACCTCGTTCCAGTGTCTGTAATGGACTTATGGCGTTTAATGTTCTCGCTGTATTGCTCAGCCGTGATTTTTTCTGAGTGACCAGGTTAAACGTCGCCTGTTGTAGTCTTGAAGTTAAAAAACGTGCTGACTGCTGTTTTTGTTTCAACAGTAACATCGGGTTATGTGCGTTGAGTTTGGCATAGTTGGTCGCCAGTCTGCTTTGCTGTATATGCAGCATTGACTGGTAATGGCGAATTAATCGATTTTTAAGTTCATCTGCCCGTTGTCTGGAACGTTGTATCTGATTTTCGGGGTGTTGTTGCTGCAGGCGGCGATGTGTCCATTGGACTCTTTCCTGCTGGCGTTCAATTTTATTTTTTAATAATTGCTGTAATTGTTGTTGATACCAGTCAAATGACTGCAACCAGGTAGACTGATCCGGCGTGACCGTCTCGGCAGCAGCTGTCGGGGTGGCAGCGCGAATGTCGGCAACAAAGTCGGCGATAGTTACATCGACTTCATGACCGACACCGCAGACGATAGGCACGGTGCAATCAAAGATTGCACGCGCGACACTTTCTTCGTTGAATGACCACAGATCTTCCAGTGAACCGCCGCCTCGTACCAGTAGAATGACATCACAATTTAAATTGCCGTTAGAGACGTTTTCATCGATCAGCCTGATGGCATTACAAATTGCTGGGGCTGCGTCGTTACCCTGTACCGGTACCGGGAATAGTCTCACCGGGATAGCAGGGAATCGTCTTTCGATGACGCTCAGGACGTCATGTATGGCCGCCCCGGTTTTTGAGGTGATAATCGCGATGCTGGTAGGTAATTCTGGAATATCCAGTTTGCTGTTTTCGTCAAATAGTCCTTCAGCGGCAAGTTTAGCTTTGAGCTGTTCGAACTGACGACGTAATGCACCATCTCCAGCTTCTTCCATGCGGTCAACAATCAGCTGGTAGTTGCCGCGAGGTTGGTAAAGACTGACTTTGGCACGTACCAGCACCTGGTTACCATTCTCAGGCTGGAATTTCAGGCTTTGCTTGCGCCCCTTAAACATGGCGCAGCTGACCTGTGCCGAGTTATCTTTCAGGCTGAAATATATGTGTCCCGAAGCAGGCTGCGCCAGGTTGGATATCTCGCCTTCCACCCAGATAAAGCCAAACTCCCGTTCTAACAGGTTGGCTACGGATTGATTAAGCGTGCTGACGCTATAAATATTGTTACTATCGGGGTTTCTGAGCATGCCGCCATTAAAGCATAAAAAAAGCCTGTAATCTCTTACAAAAATAACAGGGTTTATCATTTATTTTTTAATTATCGACTCGCTGAGTTTTAACCTTTTTTTAGACAGGCCTGTCTGATTGTTGAGTATTGTTTTAAAGAACGCCGATGTATTCGCCAAAATACTGATTCTGGGTAATTATTTTGCTGCTAAATAGCAGAGAAATCTTGTTACAAATGCCGCCGAGGCTTATAATTAGCCGCTTTTCAAATCCAAGCGGGAATTGTTATGCGTATAGTCGAAGAAGCCTTAACCTTTGATGATGTTTTGTTGGTTCCTGCACACTCGGTGGTGATGCCAAAAGATGTATCACTGCAGACCAAAGTCACTCGTGATATCGCCTTAAATGTACCACTTCTGTCCGCTGCCATGGACACGGTTACTGAATCACGTCTTGCTATCGCACTGGCTCAGGAAGGTGGTCTGGGTATTATCCATAAGAACATGACACCTGAAGAACAGGCGGCAGAGGTTAATACCGTCAAGAAATATGAAAGTGGCGTAATCACCGAGCCTGTGACCGTAACACCTGATATGAAGATTCGTGATGTTATGGCACTGCGCGAGAAATACAGGATTTCGGGTATGCCGGTGGTCCAGGGCAATGAGCTCATCGGCCTGGTGACCAGTCGAGATGTTCGTTTTGAAACCGGGCTGGATAAACCGGTTACCGATGTGATGACACCGAAAGATAAACTGGTCACCGTAAAAGAGGGCGCATCCAAAGAAGATGTACTGGCTTTATTGCACGAACATCGTATAGAGCGTGTTCTGGTGGTTAATGATGATTTCCAGCTGCGCGGCATGATTACGGTAAAAGATATTCAGAAATCAACGGATTTCCCTAGCGCAGCAAAAGACGGAGAAGGCCGGTTACGTGTTGGTGCCGCTGTTGGTACCGGTGCGGGCACAGAGGAGCGCGTTGATGCGCTTTGTAAGGCGGGTGTTGACGTTATCGTCGTCGATACTGCTCACGGCCACTCACAGGCAGTGCTGGATCGGGTGTCATGGGTGAAGAAAAATTACGATGTACAGGTAATCGGCGGCAATATTGCTACCGGCGCTGCAGCCAAAGCCCTGGTCGAAGCCGGCGCTGATGGTGTGAAAGTGGGTATTGGCCCGGGTTCTATCTGTACTACACGTATCGTCGCCGGCGTTGGTGTGCCACAGATTACCGCGGTAGCGAATGTGGCAAAAGCACTTGAAGGTACCGGTGTGCCACTTATCGCCGATGGCGGCATCCGTTATTCAGGTGATATGGCAAAAGCCATCGTTGCTGGCGGTTACTGCATCATGGTTGGCGGCATGCTGGCCGGTACTGAAGAAGCGCCGGGTGATGTGATCCTGTATCAGGGCCGTTCTTACAAATCATACCGTGGCATGGGTTCGATCGGCGCGATGAAACAGGGATCCAGTGACCGTTATTTTCAGGATAACTCTGAAGGCAGTGAAAAACTGGTCCCCGAAGGTATCGAAGGCCGAGTCGCATATAAAGGCCCGATGGGCGCGATCGTGCATCAGATGATGGGTGGTCTGCGTTCCAGCATGGGTTATGTCGGTTGTAAAAATCTCGACGAGATGCGCACCAAACCTGAGTTTGTCCGTATATCCGGTGCCGGTATGTCAGAGTCTCACGTGCATGATGTGACCATCACCAAAGAAGCGCCGAATTACCGTTCTTCTTAAAAAAGATTGAACCACAGAGACACAGAGGGCACAGAGGATATATTATTTTTGTTTGGTCGCGCCTACGGCGCGACCAAACAAATAACAATCTCTGCGCCCTCTGTGTCTCTGTGGTGAAAAAATATTTTTGTTCTTAATTAAATATAAATACCACTATGCATGATATTCATTCAGATCGTATCCTAATCATCGACTTTGGTTCGCAATATACCCAGCTCATCGCGCGACGTATTCGTGAAGCCGGTGTTTATAGTGAAGTGCATCATACCGGTATGACAACTGACGAGATAAAAGCGTTTAAGCCAAACGGTATTATCTTATCGGGTGGGCCAGAGTCAGTGACAGCAGACGATACCCTGGTTGCACCGCAGTACGTTTTCGAAGCGGGCGTGCCAGTGCTTGGCATCTGCTACGGTATGCAGACCATGGCAGCTCAACTGGGCGGTAAGGTCGGTGCGTCTACGCATCGTGAGTTTGGTTATGCGCAGGTACGTGCGCGCAATCACAGTGCTCTGTTGAAAGGCATCGAGGATCATGTCACCGAAGAAGGTTTCGGCATGCTGGATGTGTGGATGTCACACGGTGACAAAGTCGATGAACTGCCAGAGGGCTTCGTCTGTATCGCCAGTTCAGACAACGCGCCTATCGCGGGCATGGCAGATGAATCGCGCCATTTTTATGGCCTGCAGTTTCATCCTGAAGTCACCCATACCAAACAGGGGCAGCGCATCATCGAGCGCTTCGCGCATGATATCTGCGGCTGTGCTGCCGACTGGACGGCTGGTAATATCATTCAGGATAACATCGATCGTATCCGCCAGCAGGTGGGTAGTGACGAGGTTGTTTTAGGTCTGTCCGGTGGTGTTGATTCTTCTGTGGTTGCTGCTCTGTTACATCAGGCCATCGGCGAACAGCTGACCTGTGTGTTTGTCGATAATGGTCTCTTGCGTTATCGTGAAGGTGACCAGGTGATGGCCACCTTCGCTGAAAACATGGGGGTTAAAGTTATCCGTGTTGATGCCGAGCAGCGGTTTCTGACAGAGTTAAGCGGTATAAATGACCCCGAGCAAAAACGAAAGATTATCGGCCGCGTGTTCGTTGAAATTTTTGAAGAAGAATCAAATAAGTTAACCAATGCTAACTGGTTAGCGCAGGGGACGATCTATCCGGATGTGATCGAATCAGCTGACAGTAAAAATTCGCACCTGATCAAATCGCACCACAATGTCGGTGGTCTGCCGGAAGATATGCGATTGAAACTGGTCGAACCGTTACGTGAACTGTTTAAAGATGAAGTGCGTAAGATCGGTGTCGAGTTAGGCTTGCCTTCTGACATGGTCAATCGCCATCCATTCCCGGGGCCGGGTCTAGGTGTACGTATATTAGGTGAAGTTAAAAAAGAGTACGCCGATCTACTGCGTCTTGCCGATCATATCTTTATCGAAGAATTATACAAAAACGATTTATACGACAAGGTCAGCCAGGCGTTCACCGTGTTTATTCCGGTTAAATCAGTCGGTGTCATGGGCGATGGCCGTCGTTATGATTATGTTGTCGCACTTCGCGCAGTCGAGACCATCGATTTTATGACCGCACGCTGGGCACATCTGCCATATGATTTCCTCGGACATGTCTCGACGCGTATCATCAATGAAGTTGATGGTATCTCACGTGTTACCTACGACATCTCCGGCAAGCCGCCAGCCACTATAGAGTGGGAATAATTTTTTAACTTGATCAATGCACTTTTACTCCATCTACGGCGTTATAAATAAAAATGTAATACTCACGTACGTTAGTACGCTCCGTTTCCATTTTTATTTATGCCTTGTAGCTGAAGTAAAATTACATCACTCAAGTTAAAAAAGTGTCGTGCTTCTATGTCTACTGAAAGCGATATTAAATGGATGGAAAAAGCACTCGAGCTTGCGCGTAAGGCAGAAGCAGCAGGTGAAGTTCCGGTCGGTGCGGTTCTCGTCAAAGACGACCAGTTAATCGCAGAAGGCTGGAATCAACCTATCACCAGTCATGATGCGACCTCACATGCTGAAATCATGGCGATGCGTGAAGCCGGAAAACAGCTCAATAATTATCGTTTAATTGACACCATAATGTATGTCACTTTAGAACCCTGTTCGATGTGTGTCGGTGCCATGATACATGCTCGTGTTTCAAAAGTGGTGTATGGCGCATCAGAGCCTCGCACGGGTGCTTTAGGTGGCGCTTTTGACCTGCTAAAGTCCAATGCGCACAATCATAATTTTGATGTGATATCGGGTGTGCTGGCGGAGGAAAGTAAAACCATGTTGCAAAACTTTTTTCAATCGCGAAGAAAGTAAATAGAAATAAACGGTATTGATATGAAGAAAGCATTAAAAATAATAATTGCATTTTTTCTATTGGCGATAGTTATTGCTGCACAGGCCGCATCGATGATGGATGGCTTCACCGATCCGGAAGACGGTATGTTTGATGTCAGTCACTGGCTGGCAGAGAAGAAAGGTTTTTTCCCAGTACCCATCATAATTACAGAGCCAGCCATCGGTTACGGTTTGGGTGCAGCACTGGTTTTTTTGCATGACCCGTTAGCCGGTCGTGTACCAGAAGGTGAAACCTATGACCCGCAATCAAAAGATGCCGAAGGCAGGTTGATTCCGCCAAGTGTTTCAGCACTGTTTGGTATGTATACTGAGAACGATACCTGGATGGCTGGTGGCGCCCACATGGGTGTCTGGAAAAATGACAAGATTCGTTATACGGGTGCGCTGGCAACCGGTTCTATCAATATAAAGTTCTATCGCAATATCCTGGGCAACGATATTGCAATCGATTCTACTATCGAGCCCGATATTTTGTATCAGGGTCTTAAGTTTCGACTGGCTGGTTCGAAGTTTTTTGCCGGCGCTAGTTACTTATTACTGGATACCAGCAGTGAAATTGGGTTCTCAGGCATCGATCCGAGCTTTAAGAGTAACAGTCGTGATGCCGCGGTAATATTTAGTCTTGATTATGATAGCCGCAATACTATCTTTACACCGAGTGACGGCATCAGCTCATCGGTCGAAGCGACATTGTTCCGCGAAGCGGTGGGCAGTGATACAAATTTCGAAAAATATAAAGCCAAGATATATTACTTCACACCATTCTCGAATACCTTTGTTTTAGGTTTACGCGGTGATGTCGAAACGATAAATGGTAATCCGGACGATATACCTTTCTACATGTACCCAGATGTAAGCCTGAGAGGTATACCGGTAATGCGCTACCAGGGTGAGACAGTCGGTGTCGCAGAAGCGGAGTTAGGCTGGAATTTTACCAGTCGCTGGACAGTGTTAGGTTTTGGTGGTGCCGGCCGGACAACAGGTTTAATTGATAATGACAAGATTACGACGGTATACAGTAAAGGTGTGGGCCTGCGTTATTTTATTGCTCGCCGTTTTGGTGCACACGTGGGTTTTGATATCGCAAAAGGTCCTGAAGATACTGCCTTTTATCTACAGTTTGGCCATGCCTGGCGTTAGCGGTAAAAACGTTTCTCTATAAAAAAGCTTTCAATTAGCAGTGAGCCAATTAAAAACATCCAGTTTTTCAGTAAAACTTAAAATCAAGTGATTGATATAATTACATTAATTAATAAGCGACTTGTAATCTGAGATTTAGACGACATACTAGGTCAACTATGTGATGTTTTAGTTTACGCATGCCAAACTGTTGGCGCTCATAGTCAAGTTATCACGGACGATCAGCTTACACTTTAGAACAGATTAATTAATAGAAGTAAAAAAACGGTGGGTCGAATTTTTAACAGCAGATCTCTCCATAATCTGACTTTCAAAACCAGATTTCATCTTGACTGTTCTTGATGCATTTACCTTACCGGATTTTATATGGTTAACAGATTTACAAGCCCACTGCTTATCCTGACAATATTGCTGCTTTCGGCATGCGTTAATATCAACGAAAAAAATGAGTTTACGTCAAATGGTGTAAAGACCATCACTGAATTTCATTCGTGTGATCCATTACCTGACATGAATAAGCATGTGCGAAATTCTCTGGGTCTGGATCCTGCCAATATCGCATTTTTAAACTGGAATATTTATAAAGGTAATGGTCAAAACTGGCAAAAAGATTTAACTGCTTTTGCTGAAGATCATGATGTGATGACAATCCAGGAGGCCACCTTAGATGAGGAATTTACCGGTTTATTAGAATCGTATGATCTCAGCTGGATAATGAACACTGCGTTTCATTTCAATGGCACTTCGGCGGGTGTGATGACTGTTTCCAATTCAAACGCCGTTCATAGTTGTGGTTTTAAAGTTACCGAACCACTGATCCGAATTCCAAAATCAACCCTGGTAAGTTACTACAAGATTAATGGTTCGGAAAATAAACTGCTGGTGGCTAATATTCACGGAATTAATTTTACTTTTGGCGTTAGTACTTACCGTCAGCAGCTGGAAAGTTTATTTGAAGCCATCGAACACCATGGCGGCCCGATGATCGTGGCCGGTGACTTTAATAGCTGGAGCGACGACCGGATGGCGGAAGTAGAGCAGCTGGTGGCTCGCCTGTCGTTGTCAAAGATAACCTATCCGGTTAACAACAAGACGCATATTTTTGGCAATGCTATCGACCATGTTTTTTATCGTCAGCTGGAAATCGTAAATAATCAGGTATGGCAGGTTTCTTCTTCTGATCATAACCCTATATCGGTAAATTTCAGGCTTCGATCAGCTGAACTTTACAGCGCATTAAACTCGGCGACTAAACGTAAATAATTATTGAAGCGTTGCGGGTTTAAGTCGCCATTCTTTACCGCTTCTTTCATCGCACAGCCAGGTTCGTTCTGGTGACTGCAATTTGCAAATTTGCATGCGCCATTAAACTTTCTCACATCGATAAAACCATGGGTGATTTCATCCTGACTTTTATTGATGGGGGTGAAATCGCGAACCCCGGGTGAGTCGATGATAATACCGTTGTCTTTCAGGTGGTAGAGAGCCGAGACTGTCGTTGTATGTTTACCTTCACCTGTTGATTTTGATGTCTCACCGATCTTAATCTCTTCCTTCGGCAGGATTGCCTTCACTAGTGAAGATTTACCAACACCAGATAGACCAACGAGTATGCTGGTGGTATTGCTTAATGCCTGTGATAACTCATCGATGCCGATGTCCTGTTTTATGCTGGTGCAGATGACGTGATAACCGATGCTCTCATAGAGTTTGGTGAGCTCATCAGCAATTATTTTTGTCTCGTCGTCTAATAGATCAACTTTGTTTATAACGATGATTGCTTTTGCTGGCAGGTTCTCAGCAGAGGTTAAGTACCTGTCGATGAGGTAGGGGTTGGGTCTCGGTAAAAGTGCGGTGACGATAACCAGTTGTCCAATATTAGCTGCGACGGGTTTTACGGCACCGGCAAAACCAGTTTTCACCAGCAGGTTCGTCCGTTCTTTGACAGCGATTACCACGTTCTGTGACTCACCGGTTGCGTTGAGCGCCTGCTGAAGCAAAACATAATCACCGCAGGCGATGTCGCCCAAATTCTGCCGGATCTTGCACTTTATCTTTTCGAAGTTCTCGGTTTCGGCATAGAGCTGACGACCATGATGGCTGATGACACGTGCGGTTTGTGTGCTGGATTCATCAAGCTGGAGCTTGTCGTCCTGTATCTTATTCTCCTGTTGTGAAGCGATGCGACGTTGTTGTTGTTTGGATAATTTACGTTTTGCCATGCTAGGAAAATTTAGAGATTCTGCGCGGCATTAATTTTTGCGGCGCAGATGAAGTCATTGATAGATAGGCCGTTTACACTGTGGGTACTATATATCACGGTGCAACGGTTATAGCTGATCTGAAGATCGGGGTGGTGGTCTTGTTGATGGGCTATCTGTGCGATGACATTGACAAAAGCCATGGTCTGGTAATAGTTTTTAAACGTGTAGCTGTAACTGATGGTTTGCTGTTGCTGATCTAGCTGCCATCGAGGCTCTAGCTGTTGTAATAGCGCCGAAGCTTCATCACTGTTCAGCGCAGAACTGGTATCTGTTAGTTCGCTACACTGTCGTGATGCTAATCTTGGTGAGGCTTCGGTCATGTATATCGTCTTTAGAAGCGATAATATTTTTTATTCAGAAACTGCACTACCGCATCGGCATCTTCATCAAACCAGGGTATATCGTTTCCTTCTTTACAACGTACTACCTGTTTACTCAGCGCATCGATAGATTTTACGAAACGATTTTCGCGGGTATAGACATCATCGGTGTGACATTTGTAGCAATGATTTTGATGTGCTTTTTCACCGTGTGCAATCGGATCTTTAATCTCGTCACCACTGGCATAACAGATATTGCTGATGCTCAGTATAGATAAAAATAGAAGATGTTTCGTTTGATTCTTGCTTAGTTTTGTCATGGTTATTTCCTGAAATATGTTATTTATTGCTTTGTTATATCTTTATCGCAGTCACGCGTGAGCGTTCAAGTGTGCGATCCTCACCGGTGCTGGCGGGTGAGAATCATAAAAAGCAGAGTACAGAGGGTCTGGTGTTAGTGTGCTTGCATTTTCTCGGTATAGTCCGACCAGCGCATTTATAAGATATTTTGCGTCGGTTTGTTCGGCAGCAAAGGCATCTGCTTCGAATTCATTTTTACGTGAAAAGATACTGAATAATGGCTGGAACACAAAAGTGAAGACAGGCATGATCAGGGTAAATAACAGCAGTGCCATATAGGTTGAAGTCTGAGTAACGCCTAGAGCGGTATAGAACCATTCCGCTTTCATCAGCCATGCCAGCAGCGCAAGGCCAGCCAGCGTGGTGGCAAAAGAAATCAGGATACCTTTAATAATGTGTTTTTTCTTGAAGTGACCAAGCTCGTGTGCAAGCACTGCTTCGAGTTCATCATCGCTAAGCATCTTCAGCAGGGTGTCGAAAAATACGATTCGTTTATTCCGGCCAAAACCAGAAAAGTAAGCATTACCGTGTGAAGAACGTTTGGAGCCATCGATAACAAAAATACCGTTGCTGTTAAAACCGCAGCGTTGCAGCAAACGGGTGATTCGATTCAGGGTATCACCTTCTTCCAGGGGTTCGAATTTGTTGAATATCGGAGCGATCCACGTTGGATAAACCCACATCATAAACAGGCTGAAAGCACTGATAACGAGCCAGGTGTATAGCCACCATTGATCACCAGCCTGTTCCATCAGCCATAAGATGATATATATCAGCGGTACGCCGATAGCCAGCCCTAAAAGACTGCCTTTGAGCATGTCGCTGATAAATGTTTTTATCGTGGTGCGATTAAAGCCAAATTTTTCTTCGATAACGAAGGTGCTGTAGATAGAGAAAGGCAGATCGAGTATGGAAGAGATAAAGGTGAAAACCAGGATCACCATGATGCCGGTAAGTATGGGATGCAGATCTAGCACCAGAATGTTCTGGTCCAGCCATTGCAAACCACCGCCAAGCGTCCAGAAGAGTATCAGCGCCACTTCATAGAATAATGGCAAACGGCCAAATTTTACTTTTGCAGTGGTGTAATCGGCGGCTTTCTGGTGATCTTCTAAGGAAATGTTTTCAGCAAAGGAGTCAGGTACTTTTGCGCGGTGTTGTGAGACGTAGTTTATCTGGCGCTGTGAAAGATATAAACGCATCAAGGTTGATATCAATAGCATGGCAAGGAATAAAAGTGTGAAAATATGTAACTCGTTCATTAAAAACTCTTTGTGTTATCAGCAGTTGCTTGTATTATCTATTCTTTTGCAAATATACCATTGATTGGCTCAGCAAAAAACACTGTTAAAACTATTGACTTAAGATACTTACAGATAAATCAGGATAAATATAAAACTATGGCGAAATTAAGTGATGAGAACCTGATCTGGATAGATCTCGAAATGACCGGTCTGGACCCTAATTCAGATGTCATTATTGAAATTGCCACCATTATTACCGATAAAAATTTAAACGTCCTTGATGAGGGCCCCTCGATAGTGGTACATCAGCCGGATGATGTTATGAATAATATGGACGAATGGTGTACTAATCAGCATGGTGATTCCGGCTTGACTGGTCGTGTGCGTAACAGCGCAATTTCAGAAGAAACTGCAGAGAATCTGACGCTGGCATTTTTAAAACAGTATGTGCCGGAAAAGAAATCACCGATGTGTGGCAACAGTATCTGCCAGGACAGACGTTTCCTTGCGCGTTACATGCCGCAGCTGGAAGATTTCTTCCACTACCGCAATCTTGATGTCAGTACCTTAAAAGAGCTAACCAGTCGCTGGGCACCTGAAAAGAAAATGGTTTATACCAAGGAATCGAGTCATCTGGCGATGGAGGACATAAAAGACTCTATCGCTGAACTCAAGCACTATCGTGAGAATATACTTACGATATAAAAAATCAAAGGCAGGAGTCAGCAGTGGATCGTTGCCAGGTTGTGATGCTAATTAACGCTGTCTGCTGCCGGTTATCTTTCGACAGGGGTATCAGGATGGTTGCCCCATTCAGACCATGAACCTGGATAACCTAAAACATTCGGGTAGCCCAAAGATTTTAAAACCAGCCATGAATAAGCAGAGCGGTGATGTGACTGGCAGTAACAGATCGACTTCTTTGTCTTTAGTGATCCCCAGGCTATCCAGTCGCGGTTGAATTTCTTCTTCTGGCAAACGCCGCAGATTATTCGCCTGATTCATCGCTTCGGTCCACTCATAATGAATCGCGCCAGGAATATGACCCGCTTTGTCAGCAAATAATTTTTCGCCTTTATATTCTGCTAAAGATCGGGCATCGAGAAAAACCACATTATCATCTTTCAGGTGCGTCTGGATAAAAGCGCGTGTTGCAGTGTGGTGGTGTGTTTTTCTCAGTGTGTAATTACTGGCAACCGGTTTCTCCGGTGTGACGTTATTTAATGGGTGACCTTCATTTGCCCAGCTATGCAGGCCGCCATTGAGTACTACCGCTGTTTCATGACCAAATACATGCAGGGTCCAGACAAAACGAGCAGCACAACCGCCGCCTTCGTCATCATAGGCAACGATAAGTGATTTTTTGGTGATGCCCAGGCTGGATAAGAGGGCAGAAAAACTTTCATTGTCAGGCAATAAACCCATGACTGGTTTGTCGATTTCGACAATGTCAGCATAATTAACAAAATGCGCGTTAGGGATGTGGGCCTGTGCGTATTGTTTGGCTTTGCATAGATCGACGATGACGATATTTTCATTATTGAGCAATGATTCAAGATCATCGGGTTCGATTAGATAACTTGCTTGTGACATAAATTACACCGGAAATTTCTATTTTGGATATGAGTTATTAAGTGGTAGCCAATGCATCACTTACAATGTGTGGCTCTCTATTTTATTCTTTTAATCTTTTTTGTAGCGGGCTTCTGTTCTGGTTTCAACACAGTGTCTTGCGCAGGAGATGATTCATCTGCCACCGGGTAATCAAGAGAAAAATGCAAACCGCGGCTTTCCTTGCGTAACATCGCGCTACGGATAATTAATTCTGCCACCAGCGTTAAATTACGTAATTCGATTAAATCACTGCTGATACGGAAGTGGCTGTAATAATCAGCGATCTCCTGTTGCAGTAAAGTGACACGGTGCATGGCACGTTCCAGGCGTTTATTGGTTCTGACGATGCCAACGTAGTCCCACATGAAACGGCGCAACTCGTCCCAGTTGTGCGAGATAACGACTTCTTCGTCCGAGTCAGTCACCCGGCTTTCATCCCAGTTCGAAATCTGTTGAGACTTATAGGGTCGATCAGCGCGCGCTGAGATATCTTTTGCTGCTGACTGTGCAAATACCAGGCATTCTAGTAATGAATTACTGGCCATCCGGTTTGAGCCGTGTAAGCCGGTGTGTGCGGTTTCACCGATAGCATATAAATTATCGATGTCGGTAAGTCCGTTTAGATCGGTATTAACACCGCCACAGGTATAGTGAGCAGCCGGTACTACGGGGATAGGGTCTTTCGTTATATCGATGCCAAAATGTAAGCAACGCTCATGGATAGTTGGAAAATGTGAAGCGATAAAAGCTGGTGAACGGTGACTGATATCCAGGTAGAGGCAGGGCACACCTAAGCGTTTCATCTCATGGTCGATGGCACGGGCCACGATATCACGCGGCGCCAGTTCTCCGCGTTTATCAAACTCCTGCATGAAGCGTTTACCATCGGGTAATAATAGTTTGCCGCCTTCACCGCGAACTGCTTCACTGATGAGAAATGATTTTGCTTCCGGGTGATATAAACAGGTCGGATGAAACTGGTTAAATTCCATGTTGCTGACACTGCAGCCGGCACGCCATGCCATCGCTATACCATCTCCGGTGGAACCATCAGGATTGCTGGTATATAAGTAAACTTTACTGGCGCCACCGGTAGCGAGTACCACAAACCGTGCCTGAAAAGTTTCGACACGGTCGCTGTTTGTATTGAGTACGTATGCGCCTATGCAGCTATTCGGGGTGTCTTCATAACCCTGTTTTTCCGTGGTGATCAAGTCCACAGCAATATGGTTTTCATAAAAAGCGATGTTGTCATGATGGCGGGCGTGATTTTCCAGCGTGTCACTTATCGCTTTGCCAGTAGCATCGGCAGCGTGGACGACACGTCGATGTGTGTGGCCACCTTCACGCGTTAAGTGCAATTCACGTGCACCGGATTTAAATATTTCGCTGCTGAATGGTACCCCAAGCTCCTGCATCCAGCGGATATTTTCAGGACCGTGTTCAACCACATATTTAATGGTCTCCTTATTGGATAAACTGCCGCCAACATTAATGGTATCTTCGATATGTGACTGGAATGAATCGTCACCGCTAAGTACGGCAGATACGCCCCCCTGCGCATAATAGGTGCTGCCATCCATACTGGGGCCTTTGGTAATGATGGCCACACTGCATTGATCGGCTATCCGCAAAGCCAGACTCAGACCGGCTGCGCCTCCGCCGATTATCAGTACGTCATGTTGGTAAGTTATTGGCATGTGTTATTTAACTTTATGATTGCGCTAAAATAATGTAAGTTTGTTATCCAATTATACTAAATTCAAAAACTTATAAGCAATGGGAACTATAGCTAAATTATTCGGTCACAGCATGCAAGGTGATACGTCGCTTATTAACAAGGGGTTTCGATGAGCGAACGTGAGATTGATCAGGAACTGGTCGTTAGAGTACAGCAGGGTGATAACAAAGCATTTGATTTACTCGTACTGAAATATCAGTTGCGATTGTCTAAGCTGGTTTCCCGGTTTTTAAGAAACCAGTCAGATGTGCCTGATGTGGTGCAGGAATCGTTTATCAAAGCGTACCGTGCTTTACCCAACTTTCGTGGTGAGAGTGCGTTTTATACCTGGCTATATCGGATTGCGATCAATACAGCTAAAAACCATCTGGTCTCCCAGTCGCGGAAAAACCCGGCGAATAGCATCGATGTTCAGGATGCGGAAGATTACGGCGCCAGTGAATGGTTAAAGGAATATGCTTCGCCGGAACGAGAAGCTCTGGCTTCAGAACTGGAAGCAACTATTCAGCAGGCGATGGGGGATTTGCCCTCAGATCTGCGCGAGGCGATCACTTTGCGTGAGATAGAAGGATTGAGCTACGAAGATATTGCTGAGGTTATGGATTGCCCGATCGGTACGGTGAGATCACGGATATTTCGTGCACGTGAGGCCATCGATAGCAAGCTGGAACCGATACTCGATGATAATAGTTATAGTGTATCGAACCATTTTGCTTAGTAATGTACTAACTTAGTGTTGATGCAGTTTTATTATAAGCTGGCAATGATAATAATATTTAAATGTGGTTATGGTTATGAGTGATTTGACAAACAAACGTAAAGAAAAAATTTCAGCTTTCCTGGATGATGATATACATCCTGATGAACTGATGTCATTTTCTTTATCAGCTGACCCTGATGATGCGAAGGTCGCTCAACGTTATCAAATAATGGGTGATGTCTTGCGTGGTGAGATGAGTGATGCCTCTTTTATAGATGTCAGCCAGGCGGTGAGAGAAGCACTTGCTGATGAGCACCTCGCTATTGATAGTCGCTCAAAACCGGTAAGTTCATCCACCGACAGTAAGGCAGGCCGGTTCGATCTATCAGCCTGGTTTAAACCGGTAGCCGGTATGGCAGTGGCCGCTTCGGTTGCAGTCGTCATGGTGGTTACCCTGTCGGGGCAGGAGAATGGAACACATACACCGATAGCAAAAAACATTGATCAACAGCCTGCAGTACAGTTGTTAGCCGCTGATGATAATAAAAAAATCGATAAAAAAGCCACAGAATTAGACCCGCGTCTGGTGAACCAGCATCTGGAGTTCGCCACTCAGGATACTTTGCAGGGCAGATTGCCATATGTCAGAGCAGTTAGTTACGAGGCTGAGAATAAACCAGTAAAGTAAGCCATTAATGCTTTCAATACCTAATACTCTTGTTACTTTATTTCTTTTTTTATTAAGTACAGATAGTTTCGCGGCTGACCTGTTTGACATGTTAAAACGCATGTCAGATGCCGATCAGAATCAAAACTATCAGGGTACCTTCATCTTAAGGAAATCAGATAGTCTCTCAACGCTGCATGTGAAACATGGTGTCGATGAAAATGGTGTCTGGGAAAGTCTGGAGACGCTTAATGGCGAGCCGCGGAAAGTGCTCAGGCATAACAATCGGGTTATCTCCATTTTCCCGGATCGTGCCATAATTACTATTCGCCATAATTCTAAAAAACAGTCATTGCATCCTCAGCTGCCTGAAAATATCGAGCAACTCGAGCAATTTTATTCAATGAGCCGTCTTGAAGATGACCGTATAGCCAATCATATGAGTCTGGTTGTTGATCTGCTGCCTAAGGACGAATACCGCTATGGTTACCGCTACTGGGTAGACAAAAACACCGGCATGTTGCTGCGTTGTGACCTTGTTGACGAAGACAAGGCGGTTGTCGAACAGATGATGTTTACCTCCCTGGAGTATTTGTTGGTAAAACCTTTCCAGGCATTTGAATTACCGCTGTTTGAACAGTTTAAGCAGCAGTTACTGCAGGATGAGCCGGAAATGGATGTGCCGCAGGCTACAGAGACAGAATGGAAAGTTGCCCGTTTGCCTAAAGGCTTTAAATTAACACAGAGCACTATGCGTAATTCACTATCTTCAGCGGCTTCGGTATCAGAGATTCCTGCGCTGGACCTGTTGCACATGGTGTATTCTGATGGCCTGGCTTCGGTTTCTGTTTTTATTGAGGAAAATCAGGGCGCAGACAAGCATTTACAGGGGGCGTCATCGATGGGCGCGGTGAATGCATTTGGCCATGCAGTGGATCATTATTTCGTTACCGTAGTGGGCGAGGTGCCTGAAAAAACGGTGCAGCTTATGGCTCAATCCACGTATAAAGCCACTCAGGCTAAAGCTCCGTAATGATTGAAGAGCAAGCTCAGGTCATTGAAATAAAAGGTGATATTTTATTTCTCCAGGCGCAGACACAGTCAGCGTGTGGTAGTTGCGCGGCAAATAAGGGTTGCGGTACGTCATTGTTAGCTAAAGTCGTCGGGCGCAAGTTCACGCATTTTCAGGCAGAGAACAACGTCAACGCGAAAGTAGGTGATATAGTTGTGGTTGGTCTCGCTGAAGATGCGCTGCTCAAAGGTTCCATGGTCATGTATATAATTCCCATTCTGGCCATGCTGGTTTTTGCTTTACTAGCGGATTATTTGTTGACATCTGACGCCCTATACCGAGACCTGATGATTGCCGCTACGGCTATGATGGGGTTGGTTTTGGGTTCATTGCTGTCAAAATGGTATTTTGCACGTGAGTCCAGTGTGCGTATATTTGCACCGGTTGTGCTGAGAAAAATTATTGGCCAATAAGTAAGCTCGCAGATCGATTCAACATCGCTCTATTTTCTAAATGAATGCCTGTTCTTTATAACTGTCCGAGCAGATTTCCACCTGATCTGAGGCTGGGTAGCGGTGAGCTGGATATACATGACAGTTCGCTGAGTTGCTACTATCATGGTAAACTCTGTCTTTGTTTTGATGACTGCAGTTGGCAGTAATGTCTGGATGGCTATAGTTTGTAGAAACTTTAGTATTTACTACCGGCTTAGCCGGTTTTTTTCTGTCTGTAATTAGAAGACATGAGCCAATTATCTTCATATTTAATGGGTGCACCATTGGAACTCATACTTTATTCACGCAGTAGCTGCCCGTTATGCGAATCCATGGAAGATGAATTACGGCCATTTATTGAAAAATATAAGATTATAGTAAAACGCCACTATATTGATAATGAGCCAGAGCTCGAACAACGATATGGCAGTAAAGTACCAGTATTAACCTCAAATGAAAAAATACTCTGTGAATATTTTCTCGATCCTGCGGCATTATTGCTTGAAATCGAAAATACCATCGAGAAATAACACCTTTAAATAACCCGGCATCTGATAATAATATTTCATGAAAAACATTCGTAACTTTTCAATTATCGCGCATATTGATCACGGTAAATCGACATTGGCAGATCGCCTGATCCAGGCCTGTGATGGTTTAACTGAACGTGAGATGGACGCTCAAGTGCTGGATTCAATGGATATTGAACGTGAGCGTGGCATCACAATTAAAGCCCAGAGCGTTACACTAAATTATAAAGCGGACGATGGTGAAATCTATCAGTTGAACTTCATCGATACCCCCGGCCATGTCGACTTCTCCTATGAGGTTTCCCGCTCTCTGGCCGCCTGTGAAGGCGCTCTGCTCATCGTTGATGCCTCTCAGGGTGTTGAGGCTCAAAGTGTTGCCAACTGTTATACCGCGATTGAGCAGGGCCTTGAAGTGATACCTGTATTGAACAAAATTGACCTGCCAGCCTCTGACCCTGAACGCGTCTGTGAAGAGATTGAAGAAGTCATCGGTATCGATGCCAGTAAGGCATTGCGCATAAGCGCAAAAACCGGTGAAGGTATCCATGAGTTACTGGAACAGATCGTTGCTGAGATTCCGCCACCAGCTGGCACCAGGGAGGCTCCGTTAGAAGCTCTGATCATCGACTCATGGTTTGATTCTTATGTCGGCGTGATTATCCTGGTCCGCGTCAAACAGGGAACGATAACGCCACGTAAAAAAATGACCGTCATGTCTACACAGCGAAGTTACCTGGTAGACAAGGTCGGTGTGTTTACCCCCAAACGTGAAAGCCGTGATAGTTTGTCTGCCGGTCAGGTGGGTTTTATTATCGCCAGCCTTAAAGAGATCGATTCGGCAAAAGTGGGTGATACCATAACCATGACAGATAACCCGGCGAGTCAGGCACTGGCTGGATTTAAGGAAGTTCAGCCTCGAGTGTTTGCCGGTATGTTTCCGGTCAGTTCTGATGACTACAATGATTTTCGTGATTCGCTGGACAAGCTCACGCTGAACGATGCTTCTTTACAATATGAACCAGAAAATTCCTCAGCCTTAGGTCTGGGTTTTCGCATCGGTTTTCTGGGCATGTTGCACATGGAAATCGTTCAGGAGCGGCTGGAACGTGAATATGACTTAAACCTGATCACGACAGCACCGACAGTGGTCTACCAGATATTGGACACTAAAGGCAAAGTCTATGAGATCCATAACCCGGCCGATCTACCCGAAGTAAATTTTATCGAAGAACTGCGTGAACCGATCATACAAACAAATATCCTGGTACCGCAGGATTACGTCGGTAATGTGATATCACTGTGTGTTGAAAAACGTGGCGTGCAATTGAATATGCAGTATATGGGGAAACAGGTTTCATTAAATTATGCAATGCCGTTAAGCGAAGTCGTGCTTGATTTCTTTGACCGCCTGAAATCAGTCAGTCGTGGCTACGCTTCCTTTGATTACGATTTTGATCGTTTTCAGGCAGCTGATCTGGTGAAAGTGGATATTTTGATCAATGGTGAGCGTGTTGATGCACTATCGATAATCGCGCATCGTGAAGCTAGCATACGTCGTGGTCGCGATGTGGTAGAAAAAATGCGTGAACTGATTCCGCGGCAGATGTTTGATATTGCGATACAGGCGGCAATAGGTCGTAATATTATCGCCCGATCCACCGTCAAAGCCTTGCGTAAAAATGTAACGGCTAAATGTTATGGCGGAGATGTTTCACGTAAACGTAAATTACTGGAGAAACAGAAGAAGGGTAAAAAACGTATGAAGCAGTTCGGCAAGGTAGAAATACCGCAGGAAGCTTTTTTAGCTGTCCTGAAAGTAGACTCATAAAGGTAGCTTATTAACAAATACCGCCTAAACTTTAACAAAGATTTTATTGTGAACTTGTAATGATTATTGATTTTTCTTTTTATTTATTTATAGCCGTCGTATTTACCGGGACTGTCTGGTTGATCGATAAATGGTATCTTGCGCCTCGGCGTAACCAGGTATTCAATGCATCCTCGGAAACCCACCAGGGTGTGGAAGTTAGCCGTAAAGGCAAAGAACCTGTCATCGTCGAATATTCCAAATCATTTTTTCCAGTTTTACTGATCGTTTTTTTGTTGCGCGGTTTTGTTGTCGAGCCATTCCGGATTCCTTCCGGGTCCATGTTGCCATCGTTATATATCGGTGATTTTATTCTGGTCAATAAATTTGCTTACGGTATTAAAATTCCCGTTATCAATAAAACAGATAGTGAATTTAAGTCAGCCAGAACGTGGTGATATCGTCGTGTTTCGTTATCCGCGTGACCCAAACCTGGATTATATAAAACGAGTGATAGGATTACCGGGTGATCACATAGCGTATTACAATAAAGTTTTATATGTAAATAGTAAGCCGGTGGCAAGAGACTTTGCCGGTCAGTACAAAGGGCCCGGACAAACCTATGCTAATGAATATGTCGAAAAACTTGCGGGTGCTGAACATTCTATCCTGTTACTGCCGGCAAGACCCAATAACCTGCAAGGTGAATATATCGTACCTGAAGGCATGTATTTTGTAATGGGTGATAACCGCGATAACAGTAATGATAGTCGTGTCTGGGGACCAGTGCCTGAAACTAACTTGTTAGGTAAGGCTTTTATGATCTGGATGCACTTTAGTGACGAGCTACATCTCGATCGTATCGGTAACATAATTAAATAAGTGAGGAAATCACATGTTAAAAAAATCAGTTAAGAAACAACAGGGATTAACAATGATCAGCATGGTTGTGGTCATCGTTTTCCTATTATTTCAGGCAGTCATCGCGATGAATGTCATACCGGTCTATATGACCGACTCCAGTGTTAAAGACGTTATGCAGAGACTGGAGCAGGATCCGAAATCAACTGGCCTGTCGGCAAGAGAGCTGAAGGAATCGCTGACAAAACGTTTAAGATTAAATAGCGTGTACGATATAAAGCCAGAATACATCAAAGTTAAAAAAGGCCGCGGAGTAAATATCGTGACCATCGAATATGAGCCGCGCGGAAAGTTGATCGGCACTCTCGACTTCATCGTTACTTTTAAACATGAAGTTAGTATACCTATCCGCTAATATTACAGATAGGTTTCACATAGAGAAGTTTTATGGCGCAGTCTAATGCCATTAATAATTTATTAAAAAAACTTGAATATTCTTTTAATGATATCGAGTTATTAAACGAGGCGCTGACGCATCGAAGTTATGCGGCTAAAAATAATGAGCGTCTCGAGTTTCTGGGTGATGGCATTTTAAATTTTGTTATCGCTCATGAGTTATTCAAACAGTATCCCGATGTCCAGGAAGGGGATCTGAGTCGTCTGCGAGCAAATCTGGTTAATAAAGAATCGCTGGCGGTCATTGCTAAACAACTAGAGCTGGGTGATGTCATCCGACTGGGTTCTGGCGAACTGAAGAGTGGTGGTTTTCGCCGTCCCTCGATTCTGGCTGATGCTGTAGAAAGTATTTTTGGGGCTGTTTATTGTGATGGTGGTTTTGAACCCTGTCGTGAGTTGATCGTTCGTTTATACGCCAACAGGCTTTCATCACCTACCGATTTACAAAGTTTAAAAGACCCTAAAACACAGTTGCAGGAATTATTGCAATCCCGTCGTTTTGCTTTGCCAGATTATCAGGTGACCAACGTTACAGGGCAGGCACACGCACAAATTTTTCACGTGAGATGTAATATAAAACCAATGAATATAGACGTTAGTGGTGAAGGTAAAAGCCGCCGTAAAGCTGAGCAGGTAGCTGCTGAAAAAGCCATTGCTGAGGTTGAAGCCAATTTCGGAAGCAAGCAAAATGATTGAGTCAACGATGACTAAAGATACGAAATATTGTGGTTATATTGCGATTGTCGGTCGCCCTAATGTTGGCAAGTCTACTTTGCTCAACTATATCCTGGGTATGAAACTGAGTATCACGTCGCGAAAACCACAGACAACACGACATCAGATTCTTGGTCTAAAAACAACCGGCAATGTACAGGCGATCTACGTTGATACACCTGGTATCCATCAACGTCGTGGTACAGCGATCAATAAATACATGAATCGTGCAGCAACCTCAGTATTGAATGATGTTGATGTGATCGTCTTTGTGGTTCAGGCTAAAAAATGGACGGATGAAGATCAGGCCATCGTTGAAAAGTTGAAATCAGTAAGCTGTCCAGTGGTACTGGTGGTGAATAAAATGGATAAGCTGGAAGATAAAAAACAGCTGTTGCCGTTGATCCAGGAACTGTCATCGCATTATGATTTCACCGAGATCATTCCTGTTTCTGCACTAAACGGAGATAACGTTGAAATGCTAGAGCAGAAGATCGCTCCCTTGCTCCCAGAAAATGAACATTTTTATCCCGATGACCAGGTTACTGACCGCAGTACGCGTTTTCTTGCAGCTGAGATCATACGAGAAAAACTGATACGTGAGTTGGGGCAGGAGCTGCCATATACTTCGACGGTTGATATCGACAAATTTGTCGAAGAAAAAGATATCGTACATATCCATGCCACTATCTATGTTGAAAGCGCAGGTCAAAAAGCGATCATCATCGGTAAAAAAGGTAGCCGTTTAAAAAGTATCGGCAGCAAAGCACGGGAAGATATCAGCAAGATGATCGACAATAAAGTCTACTTAAACCTCTGGGTAAAAGTGCGAGAAGGCTGGTCAAATGATGAACGTGCCCTACGCGGATTAGGTTACGGCGAATAAACGTTATTAAGCAATGAATGTCGTTAATACGCAGATTGCTTACATCCTGCACAAGCGCGCTTACCGTGAAACCAGTAGTATTGTTGAAGTCTTAACAAAAGATTATGGTCGGCTGTCGTTAATGGCAAGAGGCAGCCGTGGTGCTCGCAGTAAAACCGCAGGAAGTCTTTTGTTATTTGCCCCGTTAGTGGTTAGCTGGCAAGGTAAAGGCAGTATGCCTTTTTTAAAAAGTGTCGAAAGAGCCGATTTAAAAGCGCCGGTTTTAAAAAACAAAGCTCTTCTTTCCGCTATGTATATCAATGAGTTATTGATGTATTTATTGCACAAAGATGATGTTCAGGAGGCTGTTTTTAAGCAATATCATCACTGCCTGTACTCACTGGAAAACGATAAAAACCTTGAGATAACACTGCGGCAATTTGAAATAAAACTGTTGGAACTATTGGGTTTTGGCCTAAACCTGCATGCGGAAGCCGATACCGGAGAGAAAATTCTGGCCGATTCGAGCTATCGCTATCATCTTGAACATGGGCCGGTAAAAGGCAGTAAAACTGCAGCAGCTAATGTTCCAGAAATTTCAGGCAGTTGTCTGCTGGCGCTGGCAGATGGACAATATCAGGCAATAGCAGAAAATTCTCTCTATCTAGCACAATTAAAACGATTGATGCGATATGTCATCAATCATCATCTGGGTAATAAGAAGCTGAAAAGCAGGGAATTGTTCAGGCCAGTCGGGCTGATGCAGAACTAATTAGTACCTCGCTTATAAGTCAGTCATCGTCGTGTTTCCAGGTCGAAACGGCAGATAAATTATTTGCATGAATAATGGTTATAAATAGCACTGATTATTGAAGTTCGACAATTTCCTTCTATGCTTTATAGTGAGCTTTTACTATCCCTTTGAAGGTCTGAATATGCCATCTGCTGCATCTCATACGATTGATGATTATGAAACCCTACTCGTGGCCCTGCAAAACGTGCTGGGCGTTGTTGTTCCTGAGGAACAACGCAGTTGTCTGGTTGAAAGAATTGAGCCACTGTTATCAACTTATCAGTTTGATTCTCTGGCCTCTCTTGCTGAGGCCATGACCGGTGGACAATCTGATGAAAGAAAATCTAGCATTCTTAGCAGTGTGTTAGAAGTAATATCTCAGCGCCAGACGAGCTGGAACCTAAGTCCTGAAGTGATCAAGCTGCTTAATGATTATATCTTTGCCCAGCTGCCTGATAAAGCAAGAATCTGGGTGGTCTCCTGTGGCGAGGGGCAACTGGCCTATTCTGTCGCTATGGAAGCACTAGAATACGAGAACCGCAGTGGCGATGTTAAAAACTTTCAAATCATTGCGACGGATATCTCAGAGAAGAGAATAGCCAGGGCTAAAACTGCAACATACAGCGCATTGCAACTATCAGGTCTTCGTGACAACTACAGAAAACTATATACCTCGTTCAATAATGAAGAGAGCAGCGGGCAGATCAAAGACAAGGTTCGCCAACTGATTAGTTTTAGCCAGTGCGACCTAAAAGATAATTTTCAGTCTCTCGGTGAGATGGATCTGATCATTTGTCCTGAGGTTCTTGTCTATTATTCCAATGGCGTGAAAGCCAGCATCCTTAAACGGTTTTCAGAGTTGCTGAAATCGGGCGGTATTTTCGTTACTGGAAGTAACCAGGGCGTGGTGGCTTTTAATGACCGCCTGGAGCGTGTAGAGCATCCTGCAGGTTTGTTTTATCGCCAGAAGAGCTGAGTTTATTCAGCTCTTTTGTGATCTGACGGTTGTTACAAACTATTTGGTATTTTCAAAAAATCTTCAGGCGCAGGTGCCGATTTAGTGTTGCTGGCATCATCAACCCATTTTAGAATATCGTAATAGCTGCGAATATTTTCGACATATTGTACCGGTTCCCAACCCCTGGCAAATCCATATCGTGTCTGTTTATACCACTTTCTTTTGGCTAAAAGCGGCAATGTCTGTTTGACATCAATCCAGAGATTCGGGTTTTTGTCGAGTTGTTGTGCTAACTTGCGCGCGTCTTGCAGATGAGAGTAACCAACATTGTAAGCCGCCATCGCCATCCAGGTTCTATCGGGTTCTGTAATACTTTCGTCGATACGTTCCAGGGTTTTTTTGAAGTACTTGGTGCCTCCTGAAATACTGCTTTCGGGGTCTAGACGATTTTTTATCTCCATCTCTTTCGCTGTTTGTAGTGTCAGCATCATGATGCCTCTTACACCGGTTGGCGATACCGCATCGGGGTCCCAGTGAGACTCCTGGTATCCCATGGCTGCAATTAAACGCCAGTCCACCCCGTTCTCGGCAGCGGCTTTTTCAAAGAAGGCCCGGTGCTCCGGTAATCTTGTTTCTATATGACGCCTGTAAATTTTAGTACCGACATAATCAAAGTTTTCAACGTGACCATAGGCGCGTTCGATCATGCGTGTTAATTCACCACTTTTCTTTATCCGCTTAAAGAATTTTCGTACTTCCAGTAACAGGCTATTATCGTCAGATTTAGGCATGGCCCAGGCGAGCGACTGAGGCTCGCTGATATCAAAAGCGACCCGTAAATTAATCAGGAAGCGTTGATTTAGTGATAGTTCATTTGAATCAGCGATGGTGTAGTCAATGATATCATCAGAGACCATCTGCAATAATTCTTCACTTTCAAGCTCAAGATTAGTTTTCCAGCTCAGGTCGGGAATGGTTTCTGCTAAATTTTTTAATCGTTCGTCATGGCTTGAATTAGCCACCACCTCCAGGATGCCGTTTTTCAGTCGAGATAGACTTCTCGGTCGTTTATTAGCGGCGTTATAAACCAGTTGTTCGACGATTTCCTGGTATGCAGGACCAAACTGGTATATCTTTTTACGTTCTTCAGTGATGGTTAATCCAGCAGCAGCAAGATGGGCAGAGTTATCGCTTATCTTGGAGAGCAGGTCATTAAAAGATTCGGGAATAAGCAGCGTTAATTCGACACCAAGATCATCTGCAAACATCTTCGCCATCTCGTACTCGAGACCGGCAGGACCGTTAACATCTTCATAATATGTTGTCGGACTGTTTCTTGTCAGCACAACAAGTTGCCCGTCACTTTTTATTTGTTCGAGTAGTGTCGGATTAGTAAGCTTTGGAAGAACGTTAAAGACGAAAATAATGCTTGCGATGATAACGGCAAGTGACAGAAATAACGGTCGGCAAAGCGATTTGTTGGCTTCGATGGTAGCGTCCTGGTAACTATCTATGTGTGAAACAACGAAAGATTTGTATTTAATTAGATTATATGAGATTTATACGTGTTTTCCATTATTAAGCGTGTCGAAAATAACATTAGTGAGAGTGGTTAAGTCCTGTTCTCCGATGATGTATGGCGGCATAAGGTAAATAAGTTTGCCGAATGGCCTGATCCAGACACCAGCATCAACAAAGGCCTGTTGAATCTTCGGCATATTAACCGCATTTTTTAATTCGACGACACCGATAGCGCCTAAAACGCGTACATCTACGACATCGTTTAACTGGCGACAAGGTTCCAGTCCTTTAATTAATATTTTCTCGATCCTGTTAACGTTGGCTTGCCAGTTTGACTCTTCTAATAAACGGATGCTTTCCAGGGCGACAGAACAGGCTAACGGATTAGCCATAAATGTGGGCCCATGCATGAATACATGTGGTGGATGGTCACTAATAGTATTGCTGATATCATTACTGCATAGTGTCGCCGCAAGCGTCATATAACCACCGGTAAGCGATTTTCCAAGGCACAGGATATCGGGTGAGATAGCCGCATGTTCACAGGCAAAGAGTTTACCGCTGCGACCAAAACCGGTTGCGATCTCATCGGCGATCAACAATACATCATATTTTTCACATAATGATTTGGCCTGCTCGTAAATAATCAGCCGAATAAAACTTCATACCACCAGCACCCTGAACGATGGGTTCCAGGATAAGCGCGGCAATCGATGCATGCTGAGTGCTTAAAATAGTGGATAAATCATCAAGCTGTTCTGCTCGGCATGACTCGCCGAATCTACACTCCGGTGATGGCACAAAATAATTCTTTGCCAGAATCTCGGTAAACAGTGTATGCATACCGGTTACTGGATCACACACTGACATCGCACCGATAGTGTCACCGTGATAGCCATTTCTAAGACTGATAAATTTTTGTTTTTCTGGCTGATGCCTGGCCTGCCAGTATTGAACGGCCATCTTCATGGCTATTTCGACAGCAACAGAGCCTGAATCGGCAAGAAATACCTTGTCCAGGTTATCCGGCGTCATCTCGACGAGTTTTTTACAGAGCTTAACGGCAGGCGCATGAGTGAGACCGCCAAACATGATATGGGCCATCTTATCTAACTGCTGTTTGATGGCTGCATTTAATGCCGGCACGTTATAACCGTGTATCGCGCACCACCAGGACGACATACCATCGATCAGCTGTGTACCATCTTCCAGGGTTATCTTTACGCCGTGAGCTGATGCCACAGGAAAAATGGGCGTGTCTGAATTTATTGCGCTGTATGGGTGCCAGACGTATTTTTTGTCATCATCGAGCAGTGGTGAGTGTTGTGATTGAGTCATGTGGGTATTGTACAGGGTTTGTCTGCAGCTAAAGTTGTGAGCTTGTTCGACATGTGACTTAAACTGGTATTTTAAAAAATTATAAACAGCTCTACTCAGAGGCCCCATAGCGACACAGAAACATCTCGACAGCAGAATCGATAATTATCTGTTGTTCTTCTTTCTTAGGAATCGGTTTGACGCCATATAACTGTGGCCATAGGGCAAAGGTTTCAATTAATGCCAGAAACTGTTTGCCTGCAATGACGGGGTTAGTTACCGCAAGCTTGCCATCTTTACTGGCTTCTATGATCCATTTGACCACGCCGATGCCAGTGTCCTGAAAATTTTCAAAATTGGCTCTGGTCAGATCGGGAGAGGCTAGCGATTCCGAAGTAATCATCTTTACCATGTCGAGAAATTCAGCCGAGCTTAACAGTGATATTTCCTGGTGGGCAATGGTTTGCAGTTGACGCCTCACTGGAATCTCGGGATTATATGGGTACTCCGATATCTGCATAGCGCGATCACACAGCTCCTGAGTTATGGCCTGAAATAATACTTCTTTGCTTGCAAAATGGTTATATACCGTGCGTTTTGAAACCTGCGCGGTGGCAGCAATACGATCCATACTGGTGGCCCTGAAGCCAGAAATCTTAAACTCCTTCGCCGCAGCTTCAATGATGTCTTCACGTTTGAGTTCGGTCAGTTTTTTCTCAGCGTTCATGATGTTTCTAAAGTCGTTGCATTGATCGATGCCAATAAAAGTACACTAAGTAGTTTACTTTTTCAATATCCAGTAATAAACTACACTCCTGAGTGTACTTTTAGTATGATTCAGATCATTCAAGTAAATTCGATATCGCCAGATAGTCATCCGGGGTCAGAGTTATGTTCAAGCGTAGCGTCATCTTTATTTTCTTACTGCTGTTGGTGATTGCAGGACTGGGTTTCATCAAATATCAGCAGATTCAGCAGGGCATGGCGATGATGGCGTCCAATACACCGCCGCCAGCCAGTGTGGAAGTTACTACGGTATTGAATACACAGTGGCAACCTCGTGTTTCAGCCGTCGGTACCCTGACTGCGCGTGAAGGTATCGATGTCAGTAACGAAGTTGAAGGTATCATAGAAAAAATTCACATCGAGTCTGGCCAGCAGGTGAAGCAGGGCGATCTGCTGGTGTCATTAAATGATGATGTCGAGCAGGCTGACCTGATCAGTTTCAAGGCGCAGGAGAAACTTGCCCGAACGTTATTCAAACGTAACGAAGATATGTGGAAGAAAAAATCCATTTCTGAAACTGAATTCGATAATGCTTATTCCAACCTGCAAGTGGCCCAGGCCAATGTCAGTCAGACACGCGCACGTATTGCCAAAAAGTCTATCCGTGCGCCTTTTGATGGTGTCTTGGGTATCAGGCACGTCAGTACCGGGCAATATGTCTCTCCCGGCACCATGCTGGTCAGCCTGCAGGATTACAGTATCCTGTATAGCGATTTTGCCGTACCGGAAAAACATCTACCGGATTTAACGCAGGGGCTTGAAGTCCACTTACGTGTCAGTGCTTATGACGACCGCGTGTTCGTCGGCAAAGTGCAGGCAGTTGATGCCAAGGTTGATGAGGCTACACGTAATATCAGTGTGCGCGCAGAACTGGCCAATGAAGACGGTCTGTTACGTCCAGGCATGTATGCGGATATCGCTTTAATGCTGGACCAGTCAGCGGAGCGTATCGTGGTGCCGGCGACGTCGATCGTCTACAGTTCTTTTGGTGATGCTTTATTTGTCGTAGAGAAAAACGACGAGGGCAACATGATTGCACGTCGTGTGCAGATCACTATCGGTGAGCAGCGCGGTGACCTGGTCGCGATCACATCGGGCTTGAGTGGTGGCGAACAGGTGGTACAGGCAGGCGTCAGCAAACTGGCGAACAATAGTCCGGTAAGTATTAATCAGCAGACGCGACTGAAGACTGAAATTGAAGGCGGTGAATAATGAGATTTACTGACTTTTTTATTCGGCGACCGGTATTTGCCATCGTCCTCAGCCTGCTGTTGCTGGTCTTTGGTCTGCGTGCACTGAATGATCTGCAGGTGCGCCAGTACCCGGAAATGGAAAATGGTCAGTTAACGATAACCACGGCTTATCCTGGCGCTAATGCAGAACTGGTGAAAGGTTTTATTACCACGCCGATACAGGAAACCATTACCAGTGTAGAAGGTATTGATTACATCAAGGCCAGTTCTCGTGCCGGTATCTCCATGATCGAAGTATTTCTGGTGCTGGGTTACGACGTAAACATCGCTATGGCTGAAATGCTCAGTAAGATCAACGAAGTGCAGGGACGCTTGCCGCAGGATATCAGTGATCCGATCATCACCAAGGCCAGTGCCGGCAACGATGCCATCATGTATATCGCTTATCAAAGTACCCGCATGAGCGAAACACAGATTACCGATTACCTGCGCCGGGTGGTGCAACCCAAGCTGGCAGAAGTTCAGGGCATGTCCCGGGCTGCGATTTTTGGCGGTAAAGAATATGCCATGCGTATTTTTCTCGATCCGGTAAAAATGCGTGCTTTTGATGTCAGTGCCGATCAGGTAAACAATGCGCTGCTGGCCAATAATTTTCAGTCAGCCGCCGGCGAATTGCGTAACAGTTATACCGTTACTTCGATCCGTGCCAGTACCTCGTTGCAGGATGAAAAAACGTTTGCTGAAATCATCATCAGCAGTGATGGTCAGCGTGTGGTCAGGCTGAGTGATATTGCTCGTGTCGAACTTGCTGTTAATACCGAACGGCAAATCGTGAGTTATCAGAGCAAACCCGCGGTATACCTGGGAATACAAACGGTGCCCAGTGCCAATCCGCTGGATGTTGCCGATGGCGTTAAAAAACTGCTGCCTGAAATTGCCAATGATCTACCGGCAGGTTTACATCAGTACCTGGCTTATGACACCACCATGTTCATCGAAGAGTCGATCACTGAAGTAATAAAAACATTGATCGAAGCAACCATGATCGTGGTGCTGGTGGTGTTCCTGTTTTTAGGCTCGCCGCGCTCGGTACTGGTGCCTGTTGTCACTATACCGTTGTCATTAATCGGTGTTGCGCTGTTCATGTTAATGATGGGTTACACCATTAATCTGCTGACCTTGCTGGCGATGGTGATGGCTATATCGCTGGTGGTTGATGACGCTATCGTGGTGGTGGAGAATGTGCATCGTCATATCGAAGAAGGTATCGAACCGATGCGTGCAGCGGTGATCGGCGCACGCGAGATCGCCATGCCGATTATCGCCATGACGATTACCCTGGCGGCAGTATATGCCCCTATCGGATTTATGGGGGGCTTGACCGGCACGCTGTTCAGTGAGTTTGCCTTTACCCTGGCAGGTGCGGTATTAATTTCCGGTATTATCGCACTGACGCTGTCGCCCCTGATGAGTGGCAAGCTGCTCAATAAGCAGGCGCTGGAAAAACCGCTGGTCGTCGCTATCGATAAGATCTTTAATAACCTGAAGGACGTTTATTCACGTTTACTCGATAATACGCTGACTTATTACCGTGCTGCGATAGTGATTGGTGCAGTTATTCTACTGTTCGCTATTGCCGCAATGGTTATGATGACCCAGTCAGAACTGGCACCGGTGGAAGACCAGGGTTTTATCCTCACCATGGGTATCGCACCGGATAATGCCAGTGTGCAGTATGTGCAGACTTATGCTGAGCAGATCGAAGAAATTCTAAGCACCTATCCGGAATACGATCAGACTTTTGTTATCGCCGGTATGCCGGTGGAGAACAATGTCATGGCAGGTATGGTGCTAACCCCATGGAGCCAGCGTGAACGCAGCCAGATGGATCTGCAGCCGCAGTTGCAGGGTGAGCTGTCAGGCATCGCCGGCATGAATGTGTTTGCGATCAATCCGCCGTCATTACCGGGTACGCCGATGGGCATGCCGGTTAATTTTGTTGTCACCACGACCAGTGATTACAATACCCTGTTCGAAGTCACCGAAGCGCTGAAAGAAAAAGCCATGGCGAGCGGGCTGTTTATGATGATGAATAATACCCTGCGTATGAACAAACCGCAGGTGCATGTTTTGATCGATCGTGCCAGAGCGGGGCAGCTGGGCATCAGCATGCGAGATATCGGTGGCGTGCTGGCAACGCAACTGGGAGATTTTCGCAGCAACTATTTTGATATGCAGGGCCGCAGTTATGAAGTGGTACCGCAGGCAGATAAAAGTTTTCAGCAGACCAAAGAAGCGATCGATCAGCTTTATGTACGAACCCGGGATGGTCAGCAGGTGCCGCTATCCAGTGTGGTAAAAATTTCACAGGAAGTGGTACCCAATGACCTGACCCAGTTCCAGCAACTTAACTCGGCGATCATCGAAGCGATACCCATGCCGGGTGTTGCCACCATTGCCGATGCACATGTTTATCTAAGTAAAACCTTGCGTGAGATCGCTCCCCAGGGTTTCATGCATGATTTTGGCGGTCAGAGTCGGCAGTTTGAAAAAGAGGGTTCGGCTTTAATGGTGACGTTTGTGCTGGCGTTGGTTGTGATTTACCTGGTGCTGTCGGCGCAGTTTGAAAGTTTCCGTGATCCATTTGTGGTATTGATCACGGTGCCGTTATCGATCTTTGGCGCCATGATCCCGCTGTTTCTCGGTTTTGCCACGCTGAACATCTATTCCCAGGTCGGACTGATTACACTGATTGGCCTGATCTCCAAACACGGCATACTGATCGTCGAATTTTCCAACCAGCTGCAGCGCCAGGGGCATGGATAAAATCACTGCGGTCAAAGAAGCCGCGGCGCTACGTCTTGCGGCCTATCCTGATGACTACTGCTGCCATGGTTCTGGGTGTTATGCCACTTGTTCTGGCCTCGGGTGCCGGCGCAGTATCACGTAATAACATCGGCCTGGTGATCACTGTCGGGTTGAGTGTTGGTACGCTTTTCACCCTGTTTGTTGTGCCGGTCATGTACTCGCTGATTGCACAGGACTTCGATAAGGAAATGGAGATGCAAAGGCTTGCCGTGACGCAGGAATAGTTTACAAATAATTTACAAAGCGGCTTACAACCGTGCCTGAAATTTTGCTATTCTGTAGTCTATAAGTCATCGTTTTATTATAATTTATTGATATATAAGAGAAATATTCGTTTCTAACAATCGAACGAAAATGAACGAACAAGAATCCAGGCACTGGATATTGATCAAAATAGCAATAGATGTCTGAATGTATGTGGTTGATTAATCTCCTGAAATGGCTGCCGGTTCATCATAAGTCGGCAGCATGGTCTAGACTATTTATAAATCACAAACATTTTCAACAAGTTTTTTGGCAACAACTATGCGAGCACAAAAAATCTCTCGAGAAGTGTCAGACCTGGTATACGCTCCAGAAGACGACAACACTGCTGACAAAGTCGTCAATGGTACTGCCTGGAAGATTCTCATTGTTGATGATGAACCGGATATTCATGCTGTCACGCAGATGAGTCTTAAAAGCTTTGAATTTGGTGGTCGTGGCTTAGAATTTCTGAATGCTTATTCTGCTAAGCAGGCAAAAGAGATCCTGCTTGAAGAAGATGATATTGCCGTTGCTTTAGTCGATGTCGTGATGGAAAACGAACATGCCGGGCTTGACCTGATCAGGTACATACGTGAAGAACTGGGTGACGAATTTATACGATTGATATTACGTACGGGACAGCCGGGGCAGGCACCTGAACGCAAGGTCATTCGAGAATACGATATCAATGATTACAAAGAAAAAACTGAACTCACTTCGCAGAAGCTCTACAGCACTATCTTTACCAGCCTGCGTTCCTATCGTGACCTGATTGCACTGAATAATAACCGTCGCGGATTAAAGCATGTTATTCAGGCTTCCGCGCAATTATTTGCCCTGCCGAATCTTAATGAGTTCATCCAGGGTGTGCTCGAGCAGCTGGTTGCCCTGCTTTATCTCGAGGATGATGCTTTTTATGTTGGTTGTGAGTGTCTTGCTTACGAGCATGATCAGGGCAAAGCAACCGTGGTCGCTGCCACCGGGCGTTTTACGGATAGCATTGGAAAAAAGCCGGCCGATTCGCTAGAACCACATGTTTTTCAATTGATCAATGAAGCACATATCAAAAAGCAATCTATCTTAAGAGAAAAGGAATTTGTCGGATATTTTGAGCCTCACAAAGGCCGTGAAGATGTGATCTACGTCAATAGCCATCATCCGCTCAGTCAACGAGACCTTGGCATGATAGAGTTATTTCTGCATAACGTCTCCATCGCCTATGAGAATATCATCCTGCGTAATGATATTGAGGGCACCCAGCGTGAAGTGTTGTATATGCTCGGTGAATCCATCGAAACCCGTTCCAAAGAGACCGGGCAGCATGTTCGCAGAGTGTCAGCCTATTGCCGACTTATCGCGTTAGGTGTTGGTCTGACAGAACGTGAAGCCGATGTCATCGAAATTGCATCTCCTTTGCATGACTTCGGCAAGATTGGTATCCCTGATCGCATTTTGCATAAGCCAGGAAAACTGGATAGTGAAGATTGGGAAGTGATGAAAACTCATGCAACGATCGGATATCAGTTACTCAATAATTCAAATCGTGAAACTCTGAAAGCTGCTGCAGTTATTGCATGGCAGCACCATGAACATTGGGATGGTTCTGGTTATCCGCAAGGGATCAAAGGCGAAGACATTCATATCTATGCCAGAATAGGGGGTATCGCTGATGTCTTTGATGCCCTTGGCAGTAAACGTTGTTACAAAGATGCCTGGCCGATCGAGCAGGTCATCAGCTACCTGAAAGAGCAGCGCAGCAAGCAGTTTGATCCTGTTTTAGTTGACTGGGTAATCGACAATATCGATTCAATAAAACAGGTACGTGAGCTTTATCCAGACAAGGAAAAATAGTTCTATTCAAACTATATACATGCATGCCTAAGATAAAATAACGCAGGATCTACGAGACCGCATTATGCTCGCTAAAACAAATTCACAACATACTTACTTAAAACAGATCCTTGATAATTCGCCTGATGGTATTTTTACTATTAGCTCAGAGCTCGAAATTCGTTACGTAAACCCGGCGTTCTGCCGCATTCTTGGTTTTGAAGCTGATGAGCTTATCGGTAGCCAGATCACTGAATACCTCGGTGATTTAAATATTTTAAATGTCTGCATGGCAGAGGTTCAGGAGCATGGTTTCTGTCATGATCAGGAAACCATCTTCAAACGTAAAGATGGCTCGACAGTGCACATTTCAAAAAACGTGCAGTCAATTTTAGATGAAGATGGCAGCTTTAAAGAGATATTGATCAGTGTTCGCGATCTCACCGATATACATCAATTGAACAAAAACCTGGCTGAGTCAAAACAACAGCTGGAAATAAATAATCGCAACCTTGAAAACACGCTTTCTGATCTGCGTAACACGCACATACAACTGGTCGAATCGGAAAAACTGGCATCGCTTGGTGGACTGGTTGCCGGCATCGCGCACGAGATAAATACGCCGCTGGGTATCAGTGTTACTTCGGCGACTGCCATGCATGAAGAGCTTGCTATCTTGCATGGTAAATTTAACGATGACACACTCAAGCGCACCGAACTCGAAACATTTTTCAATCATGCCAACCAGGCCTGTAAGATCCTGCATACAAACCTTATTCGTGCTTCGGATCTTATTCGCAGTTTCAAACAGATTTCAGTCGACCAGACTGTTGATGAACTTCGCAGAATTAACCTGAGCAATTATATCGATGAAGTCCTGATCAGTATCGGTCCAAGTTTTAAACGTTCCGCAATAAAAGTCGTCAATGATTGCGATAACAGCATCGAACTGGAAACCCATCCTGGTGGGATATATCAGATTATTAGTAACCTGGTGATTAACTCGGTAACGCATGCTTATGATAAGGACGCCGAGGGAACCATCAATATTAAAACATATCAGGATGGTGGCGATATAGTCTTAGAATATTCCGACGATGGTAAAGGTATTAGCGAGAAAAACCTGAAAGAAATTTTCACTCCCTTTTTTACTACACGTCGAGGATCGGGTGGTAGCGGTCTTGGTTTAAGTATCGTATACAATATTATTACAGGCACCCTTAAGGGAAGGGTCACCGCTGAAAGCACACAAGGCCATGGCGTTAAATTCCGTTTTGCCTTTCCTGCTGAACTTTGAATACAAAGCTACGGCTACGTCTTACTATAAACCAATAAAAAAGCCCCTGTACAGGGGCTTTGTCATTGGCAGAGAGGAAGGGATTCGAACCCTCGAAACCTTTCGGTTTACACACTTTCCAGGCGTGCGCCTTCAGCCGCTCGGCCACCTCTCTATAAATTTTCTATTTGTATTTTACTAAATGATTCTGGTTTTTTATGAGCCAAGGCGCACGCCGTATGCGCGTTATTCGGCACATCGTGTGCCTCACCTCGGTAACTGCTCCTGCGTTACTCTACCACCTACATCCATGTAGGCGACTTCGTGGTCATGATCGGTAAGGCTGATCATGATCAAAATCGTTCCCGACGATTTTAGTCAGCCGCTATTCCGGGCTTCCTGCTCCTTCACCCTTTGGGTCATGGTAAAAAGCAACCATGTTCAAAATTGATCCTGTCAATTTTGTCGGCCACCGCTCTAGAATTTTTTAATCTTCAGCGTTATATAACTTTTCCAGTATCTCTTTAGCACCGCGAGATAATAAGTCATCAGCTAACTTCTCGCCGAGCTCTTCTGCATCGTTGCGGTGTCCGCTGATATCTCCTTGAATGATCAGGCTGCCGTCCGGTTCGCCGACCAGGGCCTGCAGATGTAGCGTATCACCGTCAAGCATCGCGTAGCTGGCGATAGGAACCTGGCAGCCGCCCTGAAGGCGTTTGTTTAATGCGCGTTCTGCAGTGATTCGATCTCTGGTGTCCTCATGCTGTAATACGGATATTAGCTCGAGTGTTTCTATATCGCCTTCGCGGGCTTCAAGTCCGACTGCACCCTGGCCGACGGCAGGCAGGATCCAGGATGAGGATATCCGCTGTTTGATCCTGTTTGCCATTTCCAGTCTTACCAGGCCGGCGCAGGCGAGGATGATTGCGTCATAATCACCATTGTCCAGCTTTTCTAACCTTGAATTGACGTTACCACGTAAGTCTTTGATTATCAGGTCAGGCCGTTTGCTGAGTAACTGACATTTTCTGCGTAAGCTGCAGGTGCCGACGATAGCGCCTTCGGGCAGGTTCTGCACGGAATCAAAGGTATTTGAAACCAGGGCATCACAGGGTTCTTCACGTTCGAGAATGGTGGAAAGAAATAAACCCTCTGGAAATTCCATCGGCACATCTTTTATAGAGTGCGCAGCAATATCTGCTTTGCCTTCAAGTATCGCCGTTTCGAGCTCTTTAACGAACAGGCCTTTGCCGCCAATTTTTGCTAAAGGCGTATCCAGTATCTTGTCACCTTTGGTGGTGAAGGTGACCAGCTCTACGTTTAAACCTGCATGTGCGTCCATTAACCGTGCTTTAACGTGTTCAGCCTGCCACAATGCCAGTGGGCTTTTTCGGGTTGCAATACGTAGTGTTGATTTCATCAAAGAGGTGTAAATGAATTATGTTTGAAAAATTAAAGGCGCATTATACCTTAACAAGCGGGAGAATAGTTGGCTGTTATAAGGGTGAATTTTGTCTTCACCTTCAGCTTGCTTGATGTATAATGCCCGGCTTATGGTGACCTGTTCTGGTTCCCTCGCGACGATAAACTGTGAACTCCGCCAGGTCCGGAAGGAAGCAACGGTAGCAGTGATCTCGGGTGCCGAGGTGTGGCTGGGGCAGGTTACCACCTTATTTTCTATATTTTCCATTTCTAGCTGTAACCGAGCTGCTTTCTTCGATAGAATCTACGCATGATTTTATATTTTGATTGCTGTTCCCCTTGTGAGTTATCCCACGTGAGTTGTCGGCCATGAGTTATCAGGTTCTAGCGCGTAAATGGCGGCCACAAAATTTCCAGGAACTGGTCGGTCAGGAACATGTGCAGCGTGCTCTGGTCAATGCCTTAAACGATGACCGCCTGCATCATGCCTATCTGTTTACCGGTACCCGCGGTGTTGGTAAGACCACCATCGCACGCATCTTCTCAAAATCTTTAAACTGTGAGACCGGCATTACCTCCACACCCTGCGGTCAGTGTGCCACCTGTGTTGAGATTGCTGAAGGTCGATACGTTGATCTGATCGAAGTTGATGCCGCCTCGCGCACCGGTGTCGATGATACCCGCGAGCTACTGGAAAACGTTCAATACGCGCCGACGCGTGGACGCTATAAAGTGTACCTTATCGATGAGGTACACATGTTTTCCAAGAGCAGTTTCAATGCCCTGCTAAAAACTTTAGAAGAGCCGCCACCGCATGTAAAATTTTTACTGGCGACGACCGATCCGCAAAAATTGCCGGTAACCATCCTCTCGCGATGTTTACAGTTTAATCTGAAACGTCTGCCGATAAGTTTAATCATCAGCCATCTGCAGCACATCTTAACGCAAGAAAACGTCGAGCATAATGTCTCCGCGCTGCAGCTTATCGCAGAAGCGGCAGACGGCAGTATGCGGGATGCGCTGAGTCTGCTCGATCAGGCGCTTGCCTTCGGTGGCGGTGTGATAAGAGAACAGGAAGTTCGCGATATGCTGGGCAGTGTCTCGCGCGACAAAGTTATAGGCCTGGTCAAGGCGCTGTTACAGCGAGATGCAACGCAGACCATGAAAGTGGTTGCCGAGCTGGCCGAGATGTCACCTGATTTTGAAAATGTACTGGCTGAATTATTAAGCTTATTACATCACATGAGTCTGGCTAAAACGGTACCTGAAGCATTAGATGAGTTTGTCAGTGCGCGTGAGATCTTACTTAAGCTAAGTGAGGAGGTGTCGGCAGAAGATCTGCACCTGTTCTATCAGATCGCCCTGATCGGACGCAGAGATCTGCCATTATCGCCTGATGCCAGAAATGGTTTCGAGATGATCATGTTACGCATGCTTGCCTTTAGACCGGCAAGTGTTGAGGCTCAGCGTATCACGCAAACAAATAATCAGTCGAACGTGCAGGCAAATGTTCAGCCGCAGGTGCAGGCTCAAGCATCACCGGCGACGCAACCTGCTAATGTTACAGCGGCACAGACAGCACCGCGAGCACCGGTTGCTCATGCCGAGACAACTGCCACGCCGGGTAGTGGTGTTGCTGATAGTGGCGGCAGCAACATGGAATATGGTGACCAGCTGCAGACAGCGCCATCTACGACGGCCCCAGCGGCGGTAAGGCAAGCTGCTTCGGGCGACTGGCGAGACGTGGTAAATGCGCTTGGTTTAGGTGGCCTGGTAAAACAACTGGCGATCAACTGCACTCTGAAACATCGTAATGACTGCAATATCGTTTTGCAGATCGAAAGCGGGCACAGAAATCTGATCAACCCGAAAGCGAAACAGCGCTTGCAGCAGGCGCTGGGCGAATATTTTAATATCGATGCACAGCTGGAAATCGAAGTAGCAAATCAGAGAGTAAGTGAATCGCCAGCACAGACTGCTCAGCGAGAAACGGATCAGCGCCAGCAGCAGGCTGAACAGGCAATCAATGAAGACAGTTTTACGCAGACATTAAAAGAACAATTTAATGCTGAGGTCATCCCGGGTTCAGTGAAACCGGTAACCTGACAGTGATGAATCGGGCTAACCGGTTATCCTGCGCGATAGCGATCCGTGCATGAATACAGTGTAGTAAGGCAATACGGGAGCTATGGCCGAAGGATCTTATTAACCAGGATTATAAGATTTCTTCCGATGCTCGAAATGACAGTAGAACTTTTAGATTAAAAGATCGTAGATCAAAGAAAACAGAGATCAAAGAGGTAGTTATGAAAGGTGCAATGGGCAACATGATGAAACAGGCGCAAAAGATGCAGGAAGATATGCAAAAAGCGCAACAGGAAATCGCCAATATGGAAGTTGAAGGGCAGGCTGGCGGCGGCATGGTGAAAGTTTTAATGAATGGCCGTCATGAATTACGTCGCGTTAATATCGATGATAGCCTGATGCAGGATGATAAAGAGATGATCGAAGATCTTCTGGCCGCAGCGGTAAACGATGCAGTGAGAAAAATAGAGCAGGAATCAGCATCAAAGATGTCTGGTGTAACTGCAGGCATGAATCTACCAGCCGGTATGAAGTTGCCTTTTTAGGCCTGCGGTCATTATTTTATGTCACCGTTACTTCAACAGTTGATCGATGCATTAAAGTGTCTGCCGGGCGTCGGTCCTAAATCTGCGCAACGCATGGCCTTCTATTTACTTGAACGCGATACAGAAGGTGCAAAAAAACTTTCCTCAGCACTGACTGAAGCAGTAGAAAAAATCGGACATTGTTCGATGTGCCGAACCTTGAGCGAAACAGAGGTATGTGAAATCTGTAACAGTGTTTCCAGAGAGAACGGCACTTTATGTGTTATCGAAACACCGGCAGATGTCTATGCCATCGAACATACGGCAGAGTTTCGCGGTAAATATTTTGTTCTGATGGGGCATCTATCGCCTCTCGATGGTATCGGGCCTGCTGAACTGGGATTAGGCCAACTTGAAATCAGGCTGGCAAGTGGCGAGATTAAAGAGTTGATTCTGGCAACAAACCCTACGGTTGAAGGTGAGGCCACCGCGCATTATATTTCGGACATGGCGGCCAGGCATCAGGTGATGACAACACGAATTGCTCACGGTGTTCCACTGGGCGGCGAGTTGGAGTATATTGATGTTGGTACGTTAGCACATGCTTTTAGCGGCAGGCAGCGCTTCGATTCTTGAAGATAGATACTACGATTGATTTTATATTGATTAAAATCAACATGTTTATCGTACGTTTGAGTTCTAATTACTCGACAGGAGGTGCACATATGAGTGATTGTTTGTTTTGCAAGATTCGAGACGGTAGAGATCCAGGGTGATATTGTCTTCGAAGATGATGACGTGCTGGCGTTTAATGATGTTAATCCGCAGGCACCAGTCCATATCTTAATTATTCCCAAAAATACATATTTCTACCGTCAACGATATCGAAGCTGGTGATGAAGCTATCATGGGTAAATTATTTTCTGCTGCAAAAGTGATTGCTTCTCAACAAGGCATTGATGACGGTTATCGGTTAGTGGTTAACTGTAACGAAAAAGCAGGGCAGACTGTTTTTCATATTCACATGCACCTGTTAGGTGGACGTAGCATGACCTGGCCTCCGGGTTATGTGCACGTATTATAAATGACCTGTTTGCATTAAATTTATCTATGAAAACTTTTGCTTTTCTCTTTTTTCTGACTTTTAGTCTGACTGCATTTGCTGCGCCACATGGCGATGAGCTGTATGGCCGGTATTGTTCTTCCTGTCACGGTATGGACGGCAAGGGCGGGGTAGGTGTTCCTATCGCGTTACCTTCGTTTTTAAGCAGCGTGTCGAACGAATACCTTAGAAAGACAATACGTGCAGGCCGACCAGGAAGGATCATGCCAGCATTTAATGACCTGAGCGATGCCCAGGTCAATGCTGTCGTTAACTATATCCGTAGCTGGTCTGATAAACCGGCGCCTGTTGAAGACAGCAGCATCGTTAAAGGCAACAGTGAGCATGGCAAACAGTTATTTGCTAAATATTGTGCACAATGCCATGGTGAAGATGGGCGTGGCGGCCAGGGTACTGGTGTAACATTTTCCAGGAAACGTGACCTGCCCGTTATCGCTCCGGCTTTGAATAATGACGGCTTCCTGGCAGCAGCCAGTGACGTCATGATACGCGATACCATTACTTTTGGGCGTGAAGGTACGCCAATGACATCGATGCTGGTTGCCGGTCTGTCAGAAGAGGATATCAATGATGTCGTTGCCTATATTCGAAGTTTTGAAAAAACAGCTGCAGAGTTAAAGCAAAACTTGAATAAGAGTAAAGATGAACCGCCGATCATCGTTGTCGATTCTCCCTACGGTCTGGAGGAGACGGTGGAAAACTTAAAGCAGGCTATTACCGACCAGAATTTCACTCTGATACGCACCGATTATCTTGAGCATGGTCTTGTTGAAGCGGGTAAGGAAAACAAAAATCAGGTAGTGCTGCATTTCTGTAACTTTGGCTTCTTGTTTGAGGCACTGGCCATCGACCCGCGTGTTGGTATATTTCTTCCCTGTAGAGTCACCGTTGTCGAAAAAGATGGCAAGGTGCAGCTGACGACAATAAACCCCAAACGTTTGAGTAAATTGTTCAATAATGATGAGCTGGATGAGTCATGCGAACAGATGTATGAGGTCTATAGCGGTCTGTTAGAGGATGCAACCTTATGAAAATCATTATTCAATACCTGACGGTTATCATTTTGGTCTGTATCGCAGGCCCGGTAGCGGCGAGTGATATGTTAATGGTTCGTACGCAACAAAATTTTCCTGAAGCGATGTTGACCTTGCAGACCTCGATCAAAGAACATGGTTATGCAGTTACACGTGTGCAACGCATCGATATCGGTTTAACCGGAATGGGATATGAAACCGATAAATACCGGGTAGTGTTTGTTGGTAAGCCGGAGGAGATACAGCATCTGGTTGACAGGTATCCGGTACTGTCGGCATATATGCCGCCAAAGATTTCTATTTTTGCCGAAGGCGGGGAAACAGTGCTGGTTACCATTAACCCGATGGTGTATGCGGATATGATCGATGATGAAGCCGGGAAAGTGATGTTCAGACGCTGGGAAAGCGATGTTTATTCTGTTTTTGATGATGTTCGGGCAGCCAACGAATAACCAGTTATCGCTTCAATAGCTGGCGAGAGTAAAGCGTTTTTTAAATCGTAGTCATGCTTCTTATTCAGTGGCTGATTCGGTTTTACTCACCTTCTTTCACTTTGTTTTGCATCGCCGCCAGGTAGTCATCCATTTCGTCCTGGTCTTTAAACACGTTCATGCCATCAAGTGCCTTGATGATTTCAAAAACCTTTTTGATCTGAGGTTGCAGGTTAACAAGCAAAAATTTACCGCCATTGTTATCCATCACTTTTTTTGTTTTAAAGATCACTCGCAAGCCGGCACTGCTTAAAAAATCGAGATCTTTAAAGTCGATGATCGTGGTACTGACTGAATCATTGATTTCTGCATTGATGCTTTGTTGTAGCTGTGGTGCTGTATTGCTATCAAGACTACCTGCGATCGAGACTCGTTTGCCATTATTTGCTTCGGGGGTGACGGTGATTACTAATGACATGGTTCTCTCCTGTTTTCTATAATTTTGTGCTACTTAGTATAGTGCTTTGTTACAGTAAATACATTATGTTGTTTGATTCTATCGTATTTCTGCTCATCTATTAGTGACTTGATGATGTGGATACCCATGCCGCCTTCGCAATGATCATCGGTTTCGATATTCGTCATCGCAGTCAGTTAATGGGTTAAACGCTATGCCCGAATCGATAAAGGTGATGCTGATCGAGTCGGCATTGTTATTAAACTCTACAGTAATACTATGATCTTTGTCTTTTGGGTGCGCGTAATCTACGATATTGACAAATGCCTCTTCGAGTACCAGTCGCAGATCATTGTTTATTTCATCAGCTATATCATTCGATTTGATAAACGCAGCGAGTAGCTCTACAAGGTGAGCGCATTCTGATGTCCTGCTCTGCACGACAAATGTTTGTTTGTGGAGTTGTGATAGATTCATGCGGGTTTATTCAAAATGGATGATAAGCAATGTTATATCATCAAACTGCTCCGTACCTGCGGCAAAAGTGAAGACGCTTTCTATGATTTTGTTACCGGTGTCTTCGACGGACACGGGCGCTAAGTCGGTGACGAATTCGAGCAGCCTTTCGTCAGTATATTGTCCGTCTTCGCTATCATGTGCTTCAGATATGCCGTCAGTATACATAACTAATGAAGAATTGTTGTCCAGTTTGAATTCGATGTCTGGATAATCTATACCTTCCATTAAGCCGAGAGCGGTCGCTCCTTTTATTTCATGTTCATTTGTCTGCTCGTCCTGTTTGATGATCGGTGACATGTGACCGGCGTTCGCCATCGTTATCGAGCCAGTATCGAGATCGATGTTTCCACAAAGCGCGGTGACAAACATGCAGGCATCATTATTTTCCGACAGTATGTCGTTCATCATAGTAAATGTTTTGCCAGGTGTAAGATTATCTTTCAATGCGCGGGTATAAAGTGTGATGGTTTTTGCCATAAATAAAGCAGCAGGAACACCTTTGTCTGATACGTCGCCAATAATAAAATGCAGTACATTGTCAGTCTGTTGGAAATAATACAGATCACCGCCGACGGAGCGGGCGGGTTGTAAAAAGGCAAATAACTGATAGTGCTCATTCTGGATAAAGGCATTACCCGCGCCAGGAATCATCGACATCTGGATGTCGGTGGCGATCTGGATCTCACTCTCCAGTTTCTGCTGTTTTGCGGTGGTTTCCTGTATTTCGGCGATATACGTTTTTAGTGCATCTCTCATCGAGCTGAAATCATCTGTCAGTGCGCCAATTTCATCTTCACGTACCGGTCTGGGTAACTCAACATCAAGATAACCTGCACCTATGTCCTGAGTCGCAGTCGCAAGTTTTGCCAGAGGGCTGGTCAAATGACGGGTGATGAGGATGACGACAAGCAGTAGGATGAGTAAACCTATGACGGCGATAACAGAGATTTTTATTGTCAGCGAGTTGATGTCAGCAATGAGATCCTGTTCGGGAAGGATGATGATTACTTTCCACCCGGTCTTTCCTAAGGTTTCGATCACGATCCAGCAATCGCCATCACGATAATTGCAGGGAGATTTCAGGTAGACGGCTGAAGATTTATTTTTGCTGTCCAGATAGTTCTGCCAGTTTTGTGGATTAACTTTTGTCTGGTTTAACTTTTTCAGGTTTAGTGTCTTATCGGGATGCGCTATCACGGTGTCTTTGTTAGACAGGATGAAGCCAAATCCAGATTCTCCGATCTTTAATTCCCTGATGATTTCATCTAACCATTCTAGTTCGATATCGGCCGTTGCTATACCCGCAAAGGTTTTGCCATCGGCTAGATATATCGGCGTGGAGTAGGTGGTCATTAAAACATTGCCGCCACCTTTATCAAGATAGGGTTCTGACCATACCGGCGCATTTAACTTTTTCGGTTCGCTATACCATGGCCAGTTTTTATATTGATAGCTACTGTTCGCCAGGTCAGAAAATGCGATGTCGTTGTCTTTTCTGTAGTAATAAGGTGAAAAGTCACCGATTCGATCAATCGCAATGCGGTTCTAACGCAACCGTCATACCAAATATATCGGGTTGGTATTTAAAAAGGCTTTTATCGTTTGATGGATCTGTCGTTCAGTAACGTCGCTGCTTGCTATTACAGACGCTAACGCGTCAGCATTGGATGAGACAGTATTGAAAGTGGTTTCAATTTTCCGGACGGTCGAGGATGTTTTGGTTTTGGCCAGATCGCTACATAATCTTCAAGTAAAAATCGTGAGAGAAAATAATTTGCACTCAAGACAGCGATGAAAATAAGAGCGCCCAGTGAAATGATCCACAGGCTAAGATGTGCAGCGAGACTTTGAGAACGATTTTTTTCTCTCATTATGGTTGATGATTATAGTCTTGTTATCACTACATGACATCCAGTAGTCATAATTTGCCAGGCTTCAAAAATAATATCTGTAGTTGATTGAGAAGATGGTGTGGTTGGAAACGCTTCGCGGCTCGGTAACGATTATCGTGGTCGTGCCATTAGAAATGGTCTCACTGTTACTTCTGCCAAAGGTCCAGTATCGATGCTGCAGGCTTAGTTCAATCTGATCTCTGTTGGTAAGATTATGCAGAAATTTTAATGCGGCTGAGAGTCCGTAACCATCGCCCAGATTAAGTACTGGCTGTCCGTAACCAAATCTATCTAAATCAATTTTAATCGTGCCATTACTAATTTTGGATGCGCCAAACTCAAATTGCCATTTGTTTATATCGTTTTCAAGTAAAGTCGCTAATAAACCTGCCTCAAGTGCCCACCATCGATACTGCTCAAACAGGCCTGAGATATTATTCGCAGAGTGAATGTCTCTATCCCATTGCTGCCATGCTACTTTGCCGTATATAGAACTGCTGGTATCGGCGAGTGACCAGTTGAGTTGGTAAAACAGTTGATACAGTTTTTCATCAGTAACGGTCGAATGTGGCACGCCTGACTGTGTGTATCCATCATAATCGACCTGACCACTATAAGCTTCAACACCGATCGTATTGGTATAGCTGTTCAATCTCTTTGATGCGGTAATAGAGAGTCCCGGAATCACCCCGGTTTCTTTATTAAACGATTGGCCAGACTGGTCAAATTCCTCATAATTAAAATTGAGCAATCTGGCTGATGCTTCTATCGTTGTGTCTGCCAGAGGTTGTGATGCTGGCAAACAGCAAATGAATATATAGAAAATTATTCTTTTTATATAAAACATAGGCGAAGTATAGCTGAGTATAGTGATGATAAAACCGGGGCAAAAAAAATGCGGGCAAAATGCCCGCATTTTTTTATCTCAGTTGAAATGTTATTAGAAACTGCCGGTAGTAACTCCATTATTCCAGGTGCCTGATACAGAACAGTCACTAGCAAATATGATTGTTCCAGAAGATCCATTACTACTGCTGAAACTAATGTCGCCACCATCTGGATAAGTGCCGCAGCTACCATAAGTAATATTGGTGGCTGTGATGCTCACGCTACCAAAGGTGCCGTGGTAGAAGGTTGCAGTACCATTGTATCCTGTCGAAGCGCTACCGTAAAAACTGAAATTGCTCACACGGTGGGTTGTGCCATCAGCGCTTACATAATCAGAATTGAAAACACATGCTGAGCCCGATGTGCAAACCATCGACATGTTAATTGTTGTCGTGCCATTAGCATCGGTAACTTTAAAGTTTGTATAGGTGATGGAAAAATCAGCATTTGGGTTTGCAACGTCATCATAATGCACTCTGGCTGTACCACTTATTGTTATATCAGAATATAAAAGTGCACAATTACTAAATGTAGCAGTAATGTCGACAGGTCCTGACTGTACATTTCCGGGTTCTGTCACTGAAGCCGTTCCTGTAGAGCAATAATTAGCGGATATGTCCACAGCGGAAGGTAGCGTTAAAATATCCAGATTTGAAATGATGATGTTGTTGATTTCAGTCAAGTTATCAGCGGTATTACTGTCGATAGAAATACCAACGGGTAAGCCTGTGGAAGAGTTTGCTATTTGAATAGCTTCTCCGGATGCTTTTCCTATTGTCTCTGCGTTATCAGCGTCGATTGCGGCTGGTGTGGTGCTGCCAGTATAGCTAGTAACGGGTGCTGCCGCTCCACCGCCACCACTGCTACAGCCAGTAATAAAAAATGCAACTAATAAAAGTGCTGATGAAAAGGGAAAGCTAGTAAATGTTTTCATTGGTATCTCCTTGTGGTTTAAACTTATAACAAATATAACCCGTGTTTATTCTGGGCTTATAACTCAATTATTGTAGTTCGGTTTGCGGTAAATGAAAGCATATTTGAGCGGAGATTATGATTTAGTTTTTTAGCTATTTAATATTTATAGTGAAAAGTTTCTTGAGTAAAACACTATATTTTGTTACTGTTCGCGACCTTACAGGCGCGTAGCTCAGTTGGTTAGAGCGCTTCCTTGACATGGAAGAGGTCGGTGGTTCGACAAAATCGTCAGGAACGATTTTGAACGCCTGTTTTATAGGCGGCCCGAAGGGCGTAGGGCAGGAAGCCCGGAGTAATCCACTCGTGCCGTGTAAACTCGTATCGAGTATAAAAAAGAAATAAGTTATGACCTTTAGGCGCGTAGCTCAGTTGGTTAGAGCGCTTCCTTGACATGGAAGAGGTCGGTGGTTCGACAAAATCGTCAGGAACGATTTTGAACGCCTGTTTTATAGGCGGCCCGCAGGGCGTAGGGCAGGAAGCCCGGAGTAATCCACTCGTGCTGCGTAAACTCATATTGAGTATAAAAATGAAATAAGTTGTGACCTTTAGGCGCGTAGCTCAGTTGGTTAGAGCGCTTCCTTGACATGGAAGAGGTCGGTGGTTCGAATCCACTCGTGCCTACCAATTTTAAATGCATCAACATGATGCTTCTGAACAAAAACACAAGCGGCCTTTCGTAGTGGTCGCCACTGGAGAAAACATGCCACAAAATAACCCTGTTATTACCCTGCCTGATGGTACTCAACGTGCTTTTGATGCGCCCTTGACTAGTTCCTTAGACGTGAGTTTGGGGCGAGCGACATCGGGAAGGAAATCATCACCTGAGCTTTTATCAGCCGCATCAAAACAACTTTCGAGAGCATCTTCAACACGTTCTCGATATCCAGGCGTAATCCTCTGGCTTAGGTCCTTGCATCGTTCTCATCTTCTGTGTTGGGGCCATCCGAAAAGGGTTCTGGCATCCTGCCTCCGCAAGTTACTAAGTAGCTAACCCGAAGTTAGCACAGGCACAAGGTAAAGCACGCACACGCTGCCGCTGTTCAGTGCCGTGGTTACGTAACCGAACCGGCCTTATATGACGTTCCTGTTCGTAGCCTCGCAGCTTGGGTGAGAATGTGGCCGACGACGATAGCATTTGTCGGCTTCACGGCACATTCGCAGGCTTCCTCCCCACGCTCGGTCACCCTCACGCAGTTGCCCTCACCTCGTACTTTGTCGATCGGAGCGATCACTTGGTATACTGACCTCCTTAAGACACCCTAACTCGTACAGGGGACTAGTTCCCAAGAGGAACGCACCCCACAACATCACGCCCATGCCGGGCGTACCAATACGATGCACACGAAGCCGGACTTGCGCGTGCTTTTGAAATGGATGATCTATCGTTCCGGCTCGGTGATCGTTGCCGTTATCATGCGGCGGTGAAAAAGACCGCCGCCAGAAACAGGATTTCCGAAAACGCGGCGGGGAAATCGACCGCGTTGAGAAGTGCGGTGTTCGCGTCGGTCGTGAACGTTGCGCCAAGAAGCTTGGGAAGGGGGATACTGGAGTCATTTACCTTGCGCAGCTACTTGTTGCTGGTCGACTACACGAGCCGCCTCTGTCGTCAGGAAAAGGCACGTGTGAGGTGGCCTGCATTCTGGATCGGCTGGGCACGAGCGCCAATCTGGTGGGATCGTATGAAACAGCTTTTTGCCAGGCCCAGGGAACTTTCTTCGCCAGCGGCCGCCAGCGGCTGAAAACAGTGGCTGCCGTCCGCGGCGTGCATCACCTCGATAACTTCGCTGGCCGTCGAGCCGCGTAGGCGTAACGTCAAACCGGTCTCATTGCTATCAGCGGGCGAACAGTCGCGTCCTTACGCCCAGCACATGCCCGCATGCGTTCTGTAGACAAGCTGACTCGACCAGCACATCATCTCACGGACCGGCAGTAACCGTTGCCGCGATGCCGCGCCAATCTGCCTTACCTCAACTCGTCGGTAAGCTTGAGTCGGACAGTATTGCCCACCAGAATAGTGCCTGTCCTATTGTTCCTATTGTTCTCTGCCTTTGTTCTCTGTTCTTTTTGTTCTTCCTTTTGTTCTCCTTCAACAGCGAAGTCTCTTGTC
>CAVWAI010000007.1:0-77846 GCA_963752725.1 uncultured Gammaproteobacteria bacterium | reverse complement strand
TATACCTTTTTCTGCCGGATGATCCGTGCCATTACGATTGATCACACAACCGCTGTTCTTCACATAAGCTAACAGGTGATTAACTTCCTTAACCTGGCCTGCAGGCACATCTGCGTTTGCAGTATTTAACACAAGTAGATTAACAAAAAATATCTTTACTAGTACTGATAATTTTTTCATGATTATTTACCTTCATAGCCACGCAGTAACGCAGCACCGAAAACAGAGTAAACCTTATCACGTCATTGCAAACTAATCGTAGCAATCTATGTAAGCGGTGAGACTATAAACATGAGATTGCCACGCTTCGCTCACAATGACAATTATACTGCATCCATAAAAAAGCCCCGCATGTGCGGGGCTTTTTATACATTATAGATAAATGCGCAGCTTACATCATGCCGCCCATTCCACCCATGCCGCCCATATCACCACCACCCATTGGCGCATCATCCTTTTGCGGGAGGTCTGCAACCATACATTCGGTTGTGATCAACAGGCCAGCAACAGATGCTGCATTCTGTAATGCAGTACGTGTTACTTTAGTTGGATCAAGAATACCCATCTTGATCATATCACCGTATTCGCCGGTTGCTGCGTTGTAACCGTAGTTACCTTTTTTCGCTGCAACATTAGCCAGTACTACAGAGGCTTCTTCACCAGCGTTATCTACGATCTGACGTAATGGATCTTCCATTGCGCGACGTGCGATTGCGATACCAACATCCTGATCATGGTTATCACCAGTCACTTTATCAACGGCTGCACAGACACGGATCAAGGCAACACCACCACCAGGAACCACACCTTCTTCAACCGCTGCGCGAGTTGCATGCAGAGCATCTTCAACACGTGCTTTCTTCTCTTTCATTTCTACTTCAGTAGCAGCGCCAACTTTAATGACTGCAACACCGCCAGCTAATTTAGCTACACGTTCCTGAAGTTTTTCGATGTCGTAGTCAGAAGTAGCGTTTTCGATCTGTGTACGGATCTGATCAACACGTGCTTTGATATCTTTGGCAGTACCTGCACCGTCGACAATCACTGTGTTTTCTTTAGTAATGGTGATGCGTTTTGCTGTACCTAAATCTTCCAGCGTTGCTTTTTCTAATGACAGACCAACTTCTTCAGAGATAACAACTGCTTTAGTCAGCACAGCAAGATCCTGCATCATCGCTTTACGACGATCACCAAAACCAGGTGCTTTAACCGCACATACTTTAACGATACCGCGCATGCTGTTTACAACCAATGTTGCCAGCGCTTCGCCTTCAACATCTTCAGCAACGATCAACAGCGGACGACTTGATTTAGCCACTGCTTCTAATGTTGGCAGTAATTCACGGATGTTTGAGATTTTCTTGTCAAACAGTAAAACAAAAGGATTTTCCAGATCAGCAGTCATGTGCTCCTGGTTGTTGACGAAGTAAGGTGACAGGTAACCACGATCGAACTGCATACCTTCAACGATATCCAGTTCGTTATCGAGAGAAGTACCTTCTTCAACGGTGATAACACCTTCTTTACCGACTTTATCCATTGCTTCAGCAATGATGTCGCCGACACTTGAGTCAGAGTTTGCAGAGATAGTACCTACCTGTGCAATGGCGCTGGTGTCTGCACAAGGTTTTGATAATTTTTTCAGTGCTTCAACTGCTGCAATAGTCGCTTTATCAATACCGCGCTTCAGATCCATCGGGTTCATGCCAGCAGAAACTGATTTCATGCCTTCACGAACGATGCCCTGTGCCAGAACGGTCGCCGTCGTGGTACCGTCACCCGCGATATCAGATGTCTGTGATGAAACTTCTTTCACCATCTGTGCGCCCATATTTTCGAACTTGTCTTCCAGCTCGATTTCTTTAGCAACTGAAACACCATCTTTAGTGATGGTTGGAGCGCCGAATGATTTTTCTAATACGACATTACGGCCTTTAGGACCTAAGGTTACTTTTACTGCGTTGGCAAGAATGTTCACACCATTAACCATGCGGTGACGTGAGTCATCGCCAAAACGTACGTCTTTTGCTGACATATTTAATTCCTCTTAAAACTTATAAATTCTGTATCTGTAATGATGTCAGCTTAAGCAGCTATTACACCAAGGATGTCTTCTTCGCGCATAATCAGGACTTCATCACCATCGATCTTGATCTCTGTACCTGAGTATTTGCCAAATAAAACTTTATCGCCGACTTTTACATCCAACGCACGAACTTCGCCTGCTTCATTCACTTTGCCATTGCCAACCGCAATAACTTCACCTTCTGCTGGTTTTTCTGTGGCTGAATCAGGGATCACGATACCACCGGCACTTGTGCGCTCTTCTTCCATACGTTTAACGACAACTCTGTCGTGTAATGGACGTATTTTCATTTTTGTTTTCCTCTAAAATTATAAATAGTATTAATAATTAGTTAGCACTCTCTCGATGTGAGTGCTAATCATAATGACGAAACCTACAGAGTCAAGTATTCGACCCGGAAATATCCCGGTTACTCAAAAGGTCTGATGGTTTGACTAGATGTGGTCGAAATTAGAGATTACAAGGGGCAAGCGATAAAAAAGAGGTAAATTTTAGGTATTATTTTATTACCCGGACATATCGGTTAATTCCTGCCTGACGTTATCACCCCTAATCTTCGCGTCGATACTCGCCTTCGATGGTACGGCCTGTTTTGCTGTGATCAGTCTCAGATGGCTTCGATCGGGGATCATGGTGCTGATTTGAATGAAAACCACCTAAATTAGTATGTACCGTCGCCCTGGCCATGAGATATCGAATAATGGCCTGCCTGCTGGCTGGAAACAGGCACAGAAAACCGATCGTATCAGTGATGAAGCCCGGTGTGATAAGCAATACGCCGGCTACAGCCAGCGCTACCCCTTCCATCATTTCCATCGCCGGGATGGTACCTTGCGCCATGTTTTTCTGTGCTCTTGCCAGGGTACTCATGCCCTGCATACGCAACAGATTCACCCCGATCACTGCTGTCAGCAATACCAGGATAACGGTCCAGAGCGCACCGATCTCTTCACCGACAGCGATAAGGACGTACAACTCTACCAGTGGGATGATGATGAACAATAAAGGCCAGTTTCGAATCATTAGTTACTCTTTCGTTATTTAAGATATTATTAAGCTGTTGTTTGCTAGTATTAGTGACTAGCTTTTAGTTATGCCATTAGCAGTTTTTTTTGAATCTGCGATATAAAACGTGTCTAACTAAAAACCCCGACCATCGTAAGACAGACGTGCATCCAATATGACAAAACCTATTAAATCAATATTTACTCTTTTACTGTTGCTCAGCGTTAGTTTACCTGTTTGGGCTGCCGAAGGCTTTAACCTGTTAGATAATCTGGGCGGCCAGGATGATATCCTCGACCCTGATGAGGCTTTCCAGATCAGCTATGACTCACAACCAGGACAATTCAAAGTTAACTGGGTGATCGCCGAGGGGCATTATCTCTATCGTGACAAGATGCAGATCAGTGCCAGTGATGCCAGCGTGGTTGCTAAACCACTGGTATTGTCCGCTGGTGAAGCCAAAGATGACCCGATATTCAACAAGACACTCTATGTTTACCACCACTTTGCTGATGCCGCACTGCCCTACCAATATACTGATAGTGGTGACAAAGAAGTCACTTTCAAGGTTAAATACCAGGGATGTTCTGAAATTTCAGGTATCTGCTACCCGCCGCAGACCAAAAAGTTTACAGTTACACTGTCTCCCATTTCAGAAGCGCAGGCCGCTGCCAGCGACAGCAGCCAGTCAGAACCCGTCTCTGAACAGGACGAGATTGCCAACGCATTACGCAGCGGCAATACCTGGCTGACACTGATCATATTCTTTGGCGCGGGACTGTTGTTAGCTTTTACTCCCTGCGTATTTCCGATGGTCCCTATCCTGTCCGGCATCATCGTTGGTCAGGGTGAAGATATCACCACCCGCAAAGCTTTCTATCTGTCACTGGTCTATGTGCTCGCCATGGCGATGACCTACACCATCGTCGGCATACTGGTGGGATTGTCCGGTGAAAATATCCAGGCATGGTTCCAGAACCCGTGGATCATCGGCAGCTTTGCCGCCATCTTTGTTGCTCTATCTTTTTCTATGTTCGGCTTTTATGAATTGCAGATGCCGGCAAGCATACAGAGCAAACTGGTTAATATTAGTAACAGCCAGCAAGGTGGCAACATCGTTGGTGTCGCCATCATGGGCTTCCTGTCTGCGCTCATCGTTGGACCCTGCGTGACCGCTCCCCTGGTCGGCGCTCTCATCTATATTGCAGAAACCGGTGACGCTGTCCTTGGCGGCATGGCCCTGTTCTCACTGAGCATGGGCATGGGCGCACCGTTATTAGTTATCGGCGCCTCAGCCGGGAAATTTTTACCCAGAGCAGGCGCCTGGATGGATGCGGTCAAAGCCGTGTTTGGCGTGTTGTTACTAGGACTCGCTATCTGGCTGCTAGAAAGGGTCGCGCCAGCCGGTGCTACCATGGCGCTATGGGCGGCATTGATTATTGTCTCTGCCATCTATATGGGAGCAGTTGATGGTTTAACCGAAGGCGGCAGCGGCTGGAAAAAACTGTGGAAAGGTCTGGGTGTATTACTGCTTATCTATGGCATCATCTTATTGATCGGGCTGGCCGGCGGTAACCGGAACATATTCCAGCCCTTAAAAGGTCTTGGCGGAGTATCTGGCACCACGGTCGCTGTTGAACATTTAAACTTTACACAGATTAAAGGTGTGGATGGTTTAAATGCAGAACTGGCCAAAGCCAAAGCTGCCGGCAAAACGGTGATGCTGGATTTTTATGCTGACTGGTGTGTTTCATGTAAAGAGATGGAAGCACTGACTTTTGCAGACCCTGCTGTACAAGCTGCTTTAGCTGGTGTTGTTTTATTGCAAGCGGACGTTACGCCGAATGACGATAAAGACACCGAACTATACAAACACTTCGGCATTATCGGGCCACCTTCGATCATGTTTTTTGGTGCCGATGGTTTAGAGCGCAGGAATTATCGAGTCGTTGGTTATATGCCTGCGGAGCAATTTAGTCAGCATGTTGAACGGGCATTAAATTAACGATAATTCTCTCCTAGTGCATTGGTTATCATCCTTTTTATTAAAGAACCGATAATCTTTCAATCTATCACTTTTTTATATTTACGTACTTTATATATTTACGGTTGATTTTTTATTGGCATTGCGAGTCTCGCCTCGCGGGCGAGTTACTCTTTTGCAACAGCCCAAAAGAGTAACCAGAAAAGGCCGCCACTACAGTTGCGCCCCTGTAAAAGACACAGGGGTCCCCATTGAATCAGCACAGTTTTCATGCTGTGAAAAAACTCGCAGAAGGCGCTCAGACAGTTTTCACAGAAAACTCATGATAACCGCACTGCCTCAATGGCTTACTTAAGGTGGAAGGAAGATCAAAAGAAAAGCAGCGTTAATTTCAAAGGTTGCAGTTAAAGAAATGACTTTTGTTTGTGTTTGTTCGTTTTGAATTCCCCTTTCGTTTGCTGAAGACTCGGGTGTTGGTAGAGTAAATTCGCCAGGGAAGGCGAATTTAGCCTTGCGCGCATGGATAGCGCGTCAAGGCGGGCTCGTAGGCAACGCCTGAGTGTTCAGGCACCCCGAAGCTTTTCTCGGGGCAAATGAAATGGGATGGCATTCTTTTGGTTACTTTTCTTTTGCTACTGACTAAATTTGTTTGGAACAAATTTGAACGAGCTCTGCTCGACCCGAAGGGTGAATAACATGGATGTTATTCATAAAGAAAAGTGACTCGCCGTAAAAGGCGAAACGCACGAGTTAAAATTTAAAAAGTCGTGTAGAAGGATCAAAAGACAATACGGCCAGCAGGGCGAGACCCGCAATGCCTAAGTAAGTAAACAATACAAACTGTCACAAACACAAACACCAATAGCTGGATAACACAACACCCAGACCACGCAGCTAAAACAAGATTTTCGCGGAATAAATTCCGCTCCTACAGTAATGTAAAACCGAAACCAGTTTTCATATAAAATACTCTGAATTTTTTCAGCTTTAACCACTCTCACATAAAATGAAAAACACCATAATATTTATTGCCGCTATCGCTATCGCCGGCAGCACGGGATTTGCCTTACAACAATCCCTTAACCAGACACCCGTAGAAGTGCAGGCACAAGTACAGAACAACCCCGCAATCGGCCTGCAGCGCCCTGAGTTTGCTGCGCCCGATCTGGACGGAGAGCTACGCAACATCAAAGAATGGGACGGCAAGATAGTCTTTCTTAATTTCTGGGCAACCTGGTGCCCGCCCTGCCTGAAAGAAATTCCTGAATTTATCGAATTACAAAACACTTACGGTGAACAGGGATTCCAGATTGTCGGTATCGCCATTGATGATGAAGAGGCCGTTCGTGACTACGTCGAAGAAGTCGGCATGAATTATCCATCCCTGGTAGCAGAAGCAGACGGTGTGCTGCTGGCAAAACGTTACGGAAACGGTATTGGAGCCCTTCCATACACTGTAATCATCAATCGTGACGGCGAAATTAGCGACACGTTCAGGGGAGAACTCAGCAAGATAAGAGCAAAAGAATTACTGGCAGAACGCGGAATTCGTTTATAAATTAGAACAAATCGAACTATTTTACGAATTTCGCTACAAATTCGACGAAATAGTAGACATTTAACCAGTTTTTATGCACAATTCTATATTCATAAAAACATTTGGCTAAAAAATCACCGGAATGCCCGATTTACTCGTTATCAATGGCCCCAATCTAAACCTGTTAGGCACTCGCGAGCCTGAACATTATGGTACCGATACGCTCGACAGCATTAATAAGCAGCTGTCACAGATCGCCTCAAATAACCATCTAAGTTTAATCAGCGTGCAAAGCAATGCTGAGGCAGACTTGATCGAGCATATTCACAGTGCAGCCAAAAGTAATGTACGGTTTATCATCATCAATCCAGCCGCATTCACTCATACTAGTGTAGCTCTGCGTGATGCCTTAAGTAGTGTTGATATCCCGTTTATTGAAATTCATTTATCTAATGTTCACGCCCGCGAAGCGTTCCGTGAACATTCCTATTTTTCTGATATTGCTGTTGGTGTTATCTCTGGCCTTGGTGCACAAGGTTATGAACTGGCGTTACAGGCAGCGATCACTCAATTACAACATGACCAAAAAAGTCAGGGTTAACTTCTATGGATATTCGTAAAGTAAAAAAATTAATCGAGCTGCTGGATGAATCCGGCATTGCTGAAATTGAAATCAACGAAGGTGAAGAGTCCGTTCGTATCTCACGATACTCAAGCAACGCACCTGCACCTGTTCAGCAATTTGCTGCACCGGCACCTGCGCCTGTGGCTGCCGCACCTGCTGCAGCTGAAACCCCAGCTGAAACTCCCGCGATCAGCGGCCACACAGTAAACGCACCCATGGTTGGCACCTTCTATACCTCTGCATCACCCGGCGCGCCAGTATTTTGCAAGATCGGTGACAGCGTCAATGAAGGCGACACCGTCTGCATTATTGAAGCAATGAAAATCCTCAATCAGATTGAAGCCGATAAGTCAGGCGTGGTTAAAGCCATTCTTGTTGAAAATGCTCAACCGGTTGAGTTTGGCCAACCGCTTATCGTTATCGAATAAGGCATAGTCACATGATATCCAAAGTTGTTATCGCCAATCGAGGCGAAATTGCATTGCGCATTCTGCGCGCCTGTCGCGAGCTTGGCATCAAAACAGTCGCTGTTCATTCTGAAGCAGATCGTGACCTCAAACACGTCCGCCTGGCTGATGAGTCCGTATGTATTGGACCGGCCCCGTCTGATCAAAGTTATTTGAACGTACCGGCAATCATCAGCGCAGCAGAAGTCACAGATGCCGTAGCTATCCATCCAGGTTATGGTTTCTTATCTGAAAATGCTGATTTTGCCGAGCGCGTCGAAGATAGTGGATTTATTTTTATTGGCCCATCACCCGAATCCATCCGCACCATGGGCGACAAAGTCGCTGCTATCGAAGCCATGCAGAGTGCTGGCGTTCCCTGCGTACCCGGCTCTGACGGACCACTGGGTGATGATGCTGATGTCAACCAGGAACTGGCTAAAAAAATTGGTTACCCCATTATCATTAAAGCCGCAGGCGGTGGTGGTGGTCGCGGCATGCGCGTGGTGCATACTGATGCGACGTTACATAGCTCTATCGTATTGACCAAACAGGAAGCCGGCACCTTCTTTGGTAATAACATGGTGTACATGGAGAAATACCTGGAAACACCACGCCACGTTGAAATACAGGTATTGTCCGATGGCCAGGGTAACGCGATTCATCTCGGTGAGCGTGATTGTTCTATGCAGCGACGTAACCAGAAAGTAGTGGAAGAAGCCCCTGCTCCCGGGATTACAGAAAAAATACGCAAAAAAATTGGTCAGCGCTGTGTCGATGCCTGTATCAAAATGAACTATCGCGGCGCTGGTACTTTTGAATTTTTATATCAGGACGGAGAATTCTATTTCATCGAAATGAATACCCGTGTACAGGTAGAGCATCCGGTGACCGAACTGATTACCAGCGTGGACATCATCAAAGAGCAGCTCTACATCGCTTCCGGTGAAAAGCTACGCTACAAACAGAGTGACATCGAGATCAGAGGCCATGCCATAGAGTGTCGTTTAAATGCAGAACACTCAAAAACATTTATCCCCTCGCCCGGAACAATCGAACGTTATCATCCACCCGGTGGACCTGGTATTCGTATCGATACCCATATCTACGGCGGCTACACCGTGCCACCGCATTACGATTCCATGATCGGTAAATTGATTTCTTATGGAAACACCCGAGAAGAAGCGCTTGCACGTATGCAAGGCGCGCTTGATGAAATCATGATCACCGGAATCAATACTAATATTGATTTACACAAAGAAATTATTGGCGATGCGAATTTTCAGGCAGGTGGCACGAATATCCATTACCTTGAGAAGAAACTTGGCCTTTAATTATTCTGATTCACGCCTAACGCAACGACCAGAATAAATAAAATGTCATTGCGATACCTATATGGATACAGGTATCGCAATGACGTAATTTTTTCATCACAAACGCTTTACCTTATAACCCTTCTCCTGCAAAGCATTAACGATACCTTTTTCACCAAGCAGGTGTCCGCTGCCGACGACAACGAAATAAGATGTTTTTATTGCTGACTTCTGCTTTAACATGGTTTCTATTTTTTCAGTCATCTGCCGATTTCTTTCATAAAACAGGCGGTCATATATCTCGCTAAACGCCGGGTACTGATCGATCGCATCTTCAAACAGAAGTTTTTGCATCTGTGATTCATCACCCTGCTTCCAGTAACGAACCATATCTGTCATCAATGATTCTGCCTCATCCAGCGAGTACAGACTTTCTTTCAGCAACAGGTCAGCATTTGGCATATTCAAAAATAAACTGATCTGCTGCTCCATCGTCTCGAGCTCAATGATCTTTTTCTCCGGGTTGTTTGCTGCTTTGTGCAAGAAATGAATATCGATACCTAACTGCGGCTCAAGCCCCATCTGCATGGCATGGACCGCACTCAATGTCAGCACCAGGATGCCCGGTTTGAAATTTTTTATCGTGTCGTAATCGACATCAAGCTGTTGCAAACGCTGCTTTAGTTGATTCCATGTCTCAGCAGACAGAGCCTGCTTGATGGTTTTACCATCTTTATACATACCCTTTTCTGCCACCAACTGATTATATGCATCGTTATCCATGCGACTTATATCCAGCTCTACCACCAGGTAGTCGGAACGATTAAAGGCCTCCTCAATCTCCTGTCTTAACGGATAAAAACTAGTATCTGCAAAATGTATCGAGCCTGTCAGATAGACGATCGAGTCATCAGAACTGACCTGCCAGATAAAAGCTTTATCATTTGCTGCCTGAGCATATGAGAAAACAAAAAGACTTATAAAAATCAGCAGCTGTCGGATCATGTTTTTAGCCCTGCTTTAACTCCAGCGCGCGTTTGTAAACATCATTCTTATGCTCACCTGTTAGTTTCACCACCAGGCTCACCGACTGTTTTACCGGTAATTCGGCAAGCAATATTGAAAGATAATGATCGACCTGTGTGTTATCTTTTACTGCCGCCATATCACCCTCGACGATCAGTACTATCTCACCTTTACGCTGATTGCTATCCGCCTCAACCCAGTCGATCAAGGCCGACAACTCCATCCTTTTAATGGTTTCAAAAGTTTTCGTTATCTCCCTGGCAAAAGTTACCCGCCTGGCACCGCCGAATACGGACTGCATATCTCTTAATGTCTCAATAATCTTATGGCAGGAAACATAGAAAATCATCGTCTGTCTCTGCCCAGAAAACTGCTCCAGATAAGCCAGCCGGGCACCCTGTTTCGCAGGCGGAAAACCTGCAAATGCAAAAGCATCCGTTGCCAGGCCGGCAGCACTCAGTGCCGCGATGGCAGCACAAACACCCGGTATCGGCACCACCTTAATTTCTCCGTCATGCGCCTCCGTGACCAGTCGATAGCCAGGATCACTGATCAGCGGCGTTCCTGCATCAGAGATGAGGGCTATAGACTTTCCAGACTCAAGATAATCAAGCAGTTTAGCCGTCATCCGATCTTCATTATGTTCATGGTAAGCCAGCAATCTGGTCTGGATACCCAGGTGAGATAATAATCGCTGGCTGTGCCGAGTATCTTCAGCTGCGATAATATCCACCTGCTCTAAAACGGATATTGCACGCTGTGTAATATCTGCTAAATTTCCTATTGGAGTAGCAACAAGATACAATGTAGCCGGTAAAACTGCTGACTCCAATAAGTCAGAATTTGACAGCGTAGACTTATTTTTAGGGATATCGATTGACACTCTCAGGCTCGCAAAACATACTTACTTCATTAATAACAACAAAACAGAACCACTTGATACTATCTTGAAACCTTATACATTAAAACTCTTTTTATTGCTTTGTATTTCTATAATCTCAGCGTGTGATATACAGCCAGTAAAACCCGAGCAGACAACTGATATCGAATTATCCACCGTCACTGCAAGACAGGCGACTTTAACAGAAGAAGCCAACAGGTTACTCGGACTTGCTGAAGACAGCGATACTGACGAAGAACAGCTAAGCTATCGTGTTCAGGCGGCACAGCTATACATCGAGGCCGGCAAAATAAACCTGGCGAAAGAACAGCTCAACATACTAGAAGGTCTTTTCCCATCTGATGCAACCGGGATAACGGCAGCGGCCAGACCCGTCTCAGAGTCAAGCACGGCCTCGATATTACTTCTTGCTGCAGAAATAGCCATCGCGGAAACGGATGCGCCAGCAGCAGAACAGATTATCTCTGAAGTCAAACCGATAACTCGCGCGCAACAGATAAAATTTTATTCACTCAAAGCAGACATAGAATATCTAAACGGAAAGTTTATGTTTGCCGTTGATCGACGCGTTCAGCTCGACACCTACATCCTTGACGTAAAGGGTAAAAGTCAAAATAATAAAAAAATCTGGGCGATACTATCAAGCCTGACAACGACACAATTAAATAATCAGAAAAGCAGCAATCCAGTCATTACAGGCTGGTTAGATCTGGCTAAGGTCATGCGCAGTGGCCAGCAAAATATTAATCAGCTGGAAAATAACCTACTCGACTGGGGCACCCGACACCCGTCACATCCAGTGAACGAGCTATTTTTAAGTGAGATCATCAATGATTACCAAACGGATATTTCACAAACAAAACACATCGCTGTTCTACTGCCCATGCAGGGTGACTTATCAAATGTGACAGCAACGATTAAAAACGGCTTATTAAGCGCCTATTACAGCGACAGCCACTCGACAATCAAACCGATCATCAGTTTTTATGACAGCAGTAATGAAAACTTAAGCTTTCAGCAACTCTACCAACAGGTTCTTGATGATGGCGCTACTACGATCATTGGCCCTCTTAACAAGGTCCTGATCAATCAACTCGCACAACAGAGCGAACTTGATATCCCCGTGCTCACACTAAATTACTCGGAAAATACATTCTCACAGACCGAGAACCTTTATCAGTTTGGATTATCACCCATCGATGAAGCACACCAGGTCGCTGAATTAGCCATCAAACAGAATAAGAAACGTGCTGCTGTTTTCTACCCTGACAGCGACTGGGGTAAACGCTTGAGCATGGCGTTCACCCAACATTACGAATTATTAGGCGGCAAGGTGTTAACAGCAACGAACTACGCTGTCGACACCAATGATTACAGACGTCCGATCAGAAGCCTGTTCAATCTTGACCAGAGCGCTATCAGGCATCGCAAATTAAATAATGTTATCAGCAAAAACACGCACGCTGAACCTTTTCGTCGTCAGGATATCGATATGATATTCCTTGCTGCGACCCACCGCTCTGCAAGAAGCATCATGCCTGCCTTCAAGTTTCATCATGCCGGTGACTTGCCTGTCTACTCAACCTCACATGTATACACAGGTAAAATAAACCGTGACCTTGATCGTGATCTTAATGGATTGATATTTTGTGACTCACCCTGGATACTGCAAAATGACTCTCCTTTAGCAAAAGTCTTCAGCCAGAACTGGCCACAGCAGGAATCACTTACCCGTTTATTTGCTCTCGGTATCGACGCCTATCACCTGGTCTACAATCTTAATTATCTGGAGAATAATGATTACGCTTTTTACTCAGGCCAGACTGGCAATATCCAGCTGGATGATAACCACCGGATAACAAGGACATTACTCTGGGCCAAATTTAACAATGGTACTCCGATTTATTTTGAACCTGCTGCGGCTAAACCCGAGCTATCAGAAAATAAAAAGGGGGACAGACCCTAGGTCTGTCCCCATCCGAATAAATATTGAAGGCGTTACATCTAAAACAGGGAGAAGATGCGGAGCTCGCCTGCTGTGACCACCTCAGATCTCAGGGCCTGAAACTTATTGACAGTAACTTTAGCTGTCGCTACGGTGAAATTGACATCATCATGCTGGACGAAAAGGTACTGGTATTTGTTGAAGTTCGTTTCCGCAAAAACAATAACTTTGGTGGCGGCCTGGAGAGTATTACGCCTCAAAACAACAGAAGTTACGCAAAACAGCTGAACTATACTTACAACAAAACAACGATATAAAAACGCTCGATTTGATGTTGTTTCTATGTCGAAAAACAATCAAACTAATAAAAACAGGCAAGAATACACTTTTGAGTGGATAATGAATGCTTTCTAATCCACATTACATGAATATCGTGTACAGACCTTAGGTCTGTCCCGCAGTCTAATATGGTTTTATGTTATGGATCTAATCTCACGAATAAACAAGAATTTTCAGGACAGTATCAGCACCAAACAGCTGGCATCTGAAGTTCTTGCTGAGCCTATCAGTCGCGCAGCTCAAATTATCACACAGAGCTTCCTCAATGGCGGCAAAGTACTATCCTGCGGAAATGGTGGATCGGCTGGTGATGCTCAGCATTTTTCTTCTGAGATGCTCAATCGCTTTGAAATGGAACGTCCAGGCCTGCCGGCGATAGCACTGACTACAGACAGCTCTACGGTGACATCGATTGCTAACGACTATGCCTATGACCTGATCTTTTCAAAGCAGGTAACAGCCCTGGGGCACGCCGGTGATGTATTACTGGCTATTAGTACAAGCGGTAACTCGGACAACGTTAATAAGGCCATCGACGCTGCTCACGACCGCCAGATGACCGTTATTGCTCTAGATGGAAAATCAGGCGGTGAAATGACTGAAAAACTGTCATTAAACGATGTCGAGATCTGTGTGCCGTCCGAATCAACCGCACGTATTCAGGAGGTACATCTGCTGGTGATCCATTGCATATGCGATCTGGTTGATCATCAGCTCATGGGTGGTTAACGCATTGGGGACAGACCTAAGGTCTGTCCCCTGTTTTTATAGAATTTATTTTACGACTCTCAGAGAGGGACGTTTAGGCTTATCAGGATCCGGTTCCGGCTCATCGTCATCGGATGATGAAATTGCTCCATCATCCTCAGAAAACATCATGCCCTGGCCATTTTCTTTTGCGTATATCGCTAATACTGCATCGATCGGGATATATATCCCCGATGACTTACCTGAGAAACGTGCGCTGAAAGTAATTTCATTATCACCTAACACCAGTCCAGTGATGGCCATCGGCGCAATATTCAGGATAATCTTACCATTCTGTATGTGTTCAGCCGGTATCTGAATACCTTCTACCGAGGCGTCTGCCAGCAGATGTGGCGTCATGCCATTATCAGCAATCCACTGGTACATGGCACGAACAAGATAAGGGCGGCTGGAAGTCATCTGCATAATAGCTATATTACAGCATTTATCTCAATAATCGGGGGCAGACCGAAGGTCTGTCTCCCGGCTTTTATAAACGCAGTTCACGCTCTGATTCAGTCAGGCTGAGGATAAAACCTTCACGTTCAAAGAGACGATCAGCATAAGTATTGATCGCTTTCGCTTCTTTCGGCAACTCGATTCCATAATGACGTAAACGCCACAATATCGGCGCAATGCTGGCATCGACCAGAGTAAACTCTTCACTGAGGAAATAAGGTGTCACTTCAAACACTTCAGCAATAGAAGCAAGGCTATCAGTAAGATCTTTTTTTGCTTTAGCTACGGCTTTTTCACCTTTGGTTTCAATAATATCCACCAGAGGATACCAGTCATGTTCCAGCTGAAATAAAGTTAAACGTGTCTGCGCACGCTGCACTGGCCCTACTGGCATCAGTGGCGGATGCGGAAAGCGCTCTTCCAGATATTCCATGATAACGCGCGAGTTATATAACACCAGGTCACGGTCGATCAATGTCGGCAAACTGCCATACGGATTCAGATCGATCAAATCCTCAGGTAATTTTTTAGGATCGACCAGAATGAGTTCGTGGGCAATATCCTTTTCGTTTAGAACGATACGGGTACGGTGACACTCAATTGATGATGCCGTGGTATATAAATTCATAGCTTTTCCAGTCGGAGAGAAACGATTAAAACAGATTGCCGAAAAACAGCTCGGTGGTACTTTTTACTGGCCCTGGATACATGATCATATCCAGAAACCAGCAAAACAGTTCAAAAATACTTTAGTGAACATCCTTCCAGTATTCTTTCTTCAGCGCATAAGCAAAACCAAAGAATACCACCAGGAACAGCAATACTTTCCAGCCCAGGCTACGGCGCTCAACTTGCACTGGTTCAGCTATATACACCATGAAGTTAACCATGTCACCCAGGAACATGTCGTATTCAACACGGCTTAATGTGCCTGCCTGGACCTGCTCGAAGCCGTCCAGCTCTTCTACCTCTACATCACCATGTTTAACGGTTTTATAGACCGGCTCCTGTAAGCCCTGTAGACGCCATAACACGTGTGGCATACCAACATCAGGGAATACAGTATTATTGAAACCTGTCGGGCGATACGAGTCAACATAGAAGCTGCGCAGGTAAGTATAAACCCAGTCAGCGCCACGAGCGCGTGCTGCTAATGACAGATCAGGTACTGCTGTACCAAACGCATTTTTCGCGTAATCAGCGGTCATCGATACTTTCATCAACTCACCGATTTTAGTCGGATCGCCTTTTTTGCCACGAGTATGAATCAACATATCACGGACATCTTCTTCAGACATTTCCAGGTCTTTAGCGATACGATTAAAACGCATAAACGAAGCCGCGTGACAGCTGTAACAATAATCACCAAAAGCTTTTGCACCACGGCGCAATGACTCTTTATCGTTTATATCAATCGGCGCCTTGTACAGGTGCGCACCACCTGATGCTGCTGCCAGCACAGGCATCAACATAACCGCAGCGGCCATAAATAAAGTAATTAGCTTATTTTTCATGATGTCACCCTATCTGGAACAGGCTTGGTGCTTTCATTTTTAGATGTGACATAGAGCACAGCAAAGAAAGCAAAATATAAGAAAGAGAACAGACGAGACAAGAAAGTGATCGTCTCATTCACAGGTTGCATAGCTAACCAGCCCAGTACCACGAAGCTGACGCAGAACACGATCAGATTAGCTTTATAGATACCTGAACGGTAACGAATAGATTTAACCTTGCAGCGATCTATCCATGGCAGGAAGAACAACACCACGATCGCGCCACCCATCGCACCGACACCTAACAACTTATCAGGTACCGCACGCAGGATCGCGTAGAAAGGTGTGAAATACCATACCGGCGCAATATGCTCAGGTGTCTTCAGTGCGTCAGCAGCAATAAAGTTTGCATGCTCCAGCATGTAACCACCACCGTCAGGAAGATAGAACATAACAATACTGAAGAAGAACAGGAATACCACAATGCCCAGAGTATCTTTAACGCTGTAGTAAGGATGAAAAGGAATACCGTCTAATGGAATGCCATTTGCATCTTTAGTTTTCTTAATCTCAACACCGTCTGGATTGTTTGAACCCACTTCATGCAAAGCAAGAATATGGGCAACAACAAGGAACACCAGTACGAATGGCAAAGCAATAACGTGAAGCGCAAAGAAACGATTCAAGGTTGCATCACCGATGACGAAATCACCACGGATCCATAGAGTAAGGTCATCACCGATAACAGGAATCGCACTGAACAGTGAAATAATAACCTGCGCACCCCAGTAAGACATCTGACCCCATGGTAATAAGTAACCCATGAAAGCTTCAGCCATCAGTGCCAGGTAGATAAACATACCAAACAGCCAGATCAATTCACGCGGTTTTTTGTACGAACCATACATCAGGCCACGTAACATGTGCAGGTAAACCACGACGAAGAACGCGGTAGCACCCGTTGAGTGAATATAACGTATCAACCAGCCGTAAGGCACATCACGCATGATGTATTCGACAGAGGCAAATGCTAATGCAGCATCAGGTTTGTAATGCATGGTCAGGAAAATACCTGAAACAATCTGGATAACTAGTACTACTAAGGCTAATACACCAAATATGTACCAGAAATTGAAATTTTTTGGCGCGTAATATTCGCCCATATGCTCGTTCCACATTTTTGTCAGTGGAAAACGATCATCTATCCATCCGAGTAGATTACCCATTATGCTGCCTCCCCATCTTTACCAATAATGATGACGTTGTCGCTTAAATATTTATGCGGCGGCACCACCAGGTTTGTCGGTGCAGGAACACCCTGGAATACACGACCAGCAAGGTCAAATTTAGAACTGTGACAAGGACAGAAGAATCCGCCTAACCAGTCAGCACCCAGATCAGCTGCTGCCATGTCAGGACGGAAAGTTGGAGAACAGCCAAGATGCGTACAGATACCAACCAGCACCAGAATTTCTGGTTTGATCGAGCGATTGGCATTTTGCGCGTAACCCGGTTGCTGATCTACATTTTCTGAAGCAGGATCACTCAGATTGGCATCAAGCGTGGTCAAGATCAGACAGTGTCTTGTCAGAGCGCTTAACAATCCATACCGGCTTGCTCTGCCACTCAACGATCATCAAACGTCCTTCTTCAAGCTTGCTGATATCAACTTCTACGGGAGCACCCGCATTTTTTGCTCTTTCACTAGGCATCCATGAGGACAAAAATGGAACGGCTACAAAACCGGCACCGACTGCTGCCACCACCGAAGTGGAAGCGACCAGAAAGCGGCGTCGACCTGTATCTACATTGTCAGTAGACATATTGGATATCTCCAAATATTAAATAAAAATTCGATTTGCTAATTAGTGGGATAAAATCGAAAAATAGTGTTTCAATTAGCACCAGTAATTCAGTGCAACCTCTTTTTCGTGCATAATCACCCTGCTAATTGATAAACGTGAGTAAGATAAATACACACGTAAAACAGGGGCACACTGGTTGCAAACGGCGCATAGGATAGCGTAAGTTAGCTTTTTAGCCAAGTTTAATATAACAAAATCAATAAAAACAAGGAGATACAATAGACTCATGCAGAAGCAAAATCACTCTTTTGTGTATTTTTTCGCCTGGTTCATCATTGGCACCTTTTTTGGGCTGATTATTTTGCTCTACCGGGGCGACATCAGTATCGGTATCAAGCAGCCAAATGGCGGCAATGATACATTGCCGGCAACGGCTAATACGACTCAATATAAACACAGCGGATTTGCTGATGCGGTGATGAAAGCTGCACCCGCGGTGGTGAGCATCGAGACCACTATCTGGAAAGAACAGGAACTTACGACAAAAACAGACGCAGAAACGGTTAAAAGCTTTTTAGGCAAAAACTCACCGCATCGACCAAAACGTCAGGCAGAAAAAGGTGCAGGTTCCGGGGTCATCATTCGCAGTACCGGTTACGTCTTAACCAATTACCATGTAGTCGCAAATCGCGATGAGATCAGTGTTCGATTACACGATGGCAGATCAACTAATGCTGAACTTATCGGCTCTGATCCAGAAACTGATCTTGCCGTGCTGAAAGTAAACGTCGAAAACTTACCCACGCTAACATCTGCAGACATGAAGAAACTTCGCGTCGGTGATATCGTACTGGCTATCGGCGACCCCTTCTCCATCGGTCAGACCGTCACCCAGGGCATCATCAGTGCGACCGGTAGAACCAGTGTCACGCAGAACACCTATGAGAACTTTATTCAGACCGATGCCGCTATCAATCCCGGTAATTCTGGCGGCGCGCTCGTTAACACCGATGGCGAGATCGTTGGCATCAACTCAAACATCTATTCCAATACAGGAAATTTCCAGGGCATCAGTTTCGCTATACCGATCGATCTGGCAAAGCAGGTGGCTGAACAGATCATTCAGCATGGTTTTGTGATCAGAGGCTGGCTAGGTGTCGAGGGACAGGAAGTAACCGCTGAGATATTACGATCACTCGAACTTGATCCAGTAAACGGTATCTTGATTACCGATATCGATAAAAACGGGCCCGGTGATCTTGCCGGCTTAAAAAACGGCGACATAATCACACGAATCAATCAGCAAGAAATCATCGACACCAATGATATTTTAAACCTGATCGCAGCAGGGAGACCCGGAGATGAATTTGTGGTCGAAGGCATCAGACAACGCCAGAGTTTTACGACAAAAGCCATTCTTGGACAGAGGCCCTTGATGAGCCGCTAGCGGCTCATCAAGGGCAATGAAAAATGAATAGTGAAAAATGAGAAACACCTACTCTAACCAGGCATGTCATCCTGACGATAGTGAAGGATCTTAACGATTAAATGCTGCACCCAACTTCAAGATTCTTCACAGCTATTCAGAATGATATAACTGTTTAGTTTTTCACTTTTGCATTTTTCATTGCTGCTACAAGTGCAGCCACAAATGCCTTATTTTCCTCAGCAGTACCTACCGTTACCCGCAGGCAGTTCTTAAGCAATCCTTTATCAGTCTTCATGTTTTTTATCAATACGCCGGCCTGTTTGATACTGTCAAAAACATCATTAGCGCTTCTATTTTCACCACCATCTAACACCCGGAACAGAATAAAATTCGCCTGGCTGGGGAAAACTTCCAGCCCGCTTATAGCATTCATAGCTTCCGATAACAGCTCTCGTTCATCACGTATTTTTTTTGCCTGCTGATCTAACTCATCGATATTGTCTAATACAAACTCGGCAGAGATCTGGGTTAATACGTTTATATTGTAGGGTAAACGGATCTTATCAATCTCATTGATAATAGCTGGATGGCCACAGAGCAGACCTAAACGTAAGCCTGCTAAACCCATTTTTGAAACAGTGCGCATCACCAGTAAATTATCAAACTCGGTCAGGCATTGCATAAAACTACGCTGCGCAAAAGGATGGTAGGCCTCATCGAGCACTACCATTCCCGGTGCCATGGCGATAATCTCTTCGATCTCATTTTCGTTGTAACAGTTTGCCGAAGGATTATTGGGATAGGCGATAAATATGATCGCCGGACGATGTTCATTAATTGCCTGGCGAGTTTTTTCCATATCAAGTGAAAAATCTTCACGTAATGCAACACCTGCATATTTGATACCGACAAAATCGGCGATCATTTTGTACATCACAAAACCAGGATCAAATGACATCAAACAGACGTCATCTTCAGCAACCGCCATCGCCAACATCTGAATCAGTTCATCAGAACCGTTACCGAGCACGATCGATTTATCTTCCGGGACCTGCATCACCTGTTTCAGCTTGTTACGTAAACGACCTGCCGACGGATCCGGATATCGGTTGAGGTCAGCCTCGCTCAGTTTTACTCGTAATTCGGCACGCAGCGCCTCTGATAACTGATAGGGGTTTTCCATTGCATCCAGCTTGATTAATCCACTGGCGTCTGCGACCTGGTAAGCCTGAATATCCTTGATTACCGAACGTATCGCTTGAAGACTGTTTTTGAGTGCTGAGGACATAATATAAAAGACTGATAAATCGACATTATAAATGCTAAAGAAGACGGATGGTAATAATGCCAAATAAAAACTCATTAAAAATATTTCATTTATGACTTGTTTTTTAATCCAGCGTCCACAAATTAACTTACAACAACGAACAAAACCTATTTGGAGGTCATATATTATGAGCTTAAGACGTTATAACAACCCATGGAATCTACTGAATTCTATACAGCGTGATTTATACAACCCGGAGTACAACCAGCTAAACAATGACGACGCCTCTGTTGCTACAGCGAACTGGGCACCTTCGGTCGATATCAGCGAAAATGATAATGCTTTTACCCTGCTCGCAGATATACCCGGTGTTGAACCTAAAGATATCGAGATATCGATGGAAAAAGGTGTGTTGACGATAAAAGGTGAACGCAGTTCTGAGAACATTGAAGAAGGTGAAAACTACCGTCGCGTTGAACGCCAGAGCGGCCAGTTTTACCGTCGCTTTAACCTGCCTGATAGCGCTGATGCCGAAAAAATTGAAGCGAAATCAGAGCATGGTGTTTTGAAAATAATTATACCAAAACAGGAAGTAGCTGTTTCCCGCCGTATAGAAGTGAAGCATTGATAGCAAGATTTGTTTAACACGGTATAGCATAACCGTCATTGCGAACAGAGAACTCTGCTCGCAATGACGGTTTTATATTTTATTCTGTAACGACTGGTTTATTATCTGCCGGTGCTTCCATTACTGGCGCAATCGCCTCATCCGGTTCTACATCACTCGTTGAGTCTTTCTGTTCAACATCTGGTTTTATCGACTCTTCTGCAGGTGCTTCCATCGCAGGTACAGATTCATCTGCTGGTTCCGCCGACCCGCTCTCAGGTTCAGCTGCATCGATGAGATCCGATTTCTCTACATCTAAACCTTTTACTTCGTCTTTTATGACGACTAGTTCTACACGACGATTTCTTGCACGGCCCTCTGCTGTTTTGTTATCTGCAATAGGCATGCTTTCACCATATCCTTTTGCAGTAAGCTGATTTTCGTTTACGCCTTTAGAGACCAGATACGCTTTTACACTTAACGCGCGCTGCATCTGACAGCTCAAGATTCGCTTCGCCCGAACCCTTATAATCGGTGTGTGCCTGCACCTCGATATGCAATTCTGGACTTGCACTAATGGTAACGATTGCTTCATCCAGAATCACTTTCGATTGTTCTGTCAGTTCAAATGAATTAGGTTCGAAGTTCACACCTTCCATTTCTACAAAAATGTTCGAACAACCTTTGTCATCTACTGTGATATTTGCTGGCGTATCTGCACATTGATCATCAGCGTCAATAACACCATCGTTATCTGCATCCTGAACCACGACTACCACAGGAACGATAATCTCAGGCTCGATGACAGGCTCAGGTGCTGCTTCAATGACCGGCTCAGGTACCGGCTCAACGATTACTTTACGTTTGGTTTTTGTGCCAAAGCGCTTCAATACACCGACAAAAACCATACCGGCATCTTTATCATACAGATCGATACCGGCACGTAATGCAATACCATCATTCAGTCCATATTCCAGGCCTGCACCATATTGAATCTGAAAACTGTTATTCTTATTGTAATTAACCGAAGAACTATTATTTATAAAGGAAAGACCGCCGTGTGCATAAGCCTGCAATCCTTTACGTAAGCTTGAACCTTTGCTTTCAGCATTACGCCAGAAGTACCATAATGCTGACCCACCCAGTGTTGAATAATCGATCGCACCATCCGGCTGAGAAGGTGATGGACTGCTTATCTGCGCAGATCCTAAATCAGTATAAAAACCTTCGACAGTTAAACGTTCGCTGAAATCAAAACCGCCAAACAATTTAAACCCTGAATCACGTTCATCGCTAACACTGTAGCCTGTGTTATTCGTATCAGGATCTAATTCCGTAATACCTAACCCTGCGCCCAGATACCAGGTACGCTGTTTAGTCTCATCAAATTCTTCAGCAATAACTGAAGCCATTGAGACCTGCAATGTAAACGCACATAACCATACGCCAGTTTTTTTTATTATCATTATTTGCGCACTACCTGTTTATTTTTCTGAATCACTTTTCTTCGTAGCATTAACGCTGTGATTATAAATAACAACGACCATGGACTATTACCACCGATACCGTTCAATGCAGTATTGATAGTTGCATCTGGATCATACGGTTTCGAACTCGCATCCATGTAATCCGGTGTGCCATCATTATTACTGTCCGCACAGTTTGGATAACTATTACATTCATCCATATCTGCAACGCCGTCACCATCACTGTCGCCACCAAAAGGTGCGCCACTGCTGTCTGCATCAAGCGCGTCAGGAATACCATCACCATCGCTGTCAGTATCCAGACCTTCAGTTGCATCAGGCAGGCCGTCACCATCACTGTCCAGGTCCTGGTAATCAGGTATGCCATCACCATCGGTATCTAGCAGCACACCTGAGTCTAAGGAGCCCTTTTCATCGCTGTCATCAATACCATCACCGTCTGAATCCGTTTCCAGGAAGTCCGGTGTGCCATCACCATCAGTATCAGGGCAATCCGTCGGGAATGTGGGACATTCGACATTATCTGGGATACCGTCATTATCACTATCTTGCGAACCATCACCGACAGGATCGGTATCAAGATAATCCGGTAAGCTGTCGCCATCACTATCAAGCGGTCTGACATCATCATCGATGCCATCGGCATTTAGATCAGTTCCGCCGGTTACATCGATGTCGTAACTGTCATCGATGTTATCGCCGTCACTGTCGTTACCACTGGCGCCTGATTCTGCTGCATCAGAAAGTCCGTCATTATCACTGTCGGTCTCCAGATAATCCGGCATACCATCAAGGTCTGAGTCCAGTGGATTGCTTGCTGGATTATCATCTCCATCAAAGTTTGGATCTTCCACAACATCAGGAATATTGTCGTTGTCGTCATCAGGGTCAAGATAGTTCAGTATGCCGTCATTATCATTGTCAGCCATCGGTCCATCATTTGGCATCGCATCCATATAATCTGGCGTGCCGTCCTGATCGACATCAGGGCAAGGCAGACCGGCAGCACATTCAAGCTTATCGCTGATGCCATCACCATCACTGTCACCCGTACCTGGAATACCATTACCTGTAGCATTACCGATCGACGCATCCAGCTGATCCGGAATACCATCATTATCCGCATCCGGGCATGGAATGCCTAGAGGACACTCAGCTAGATCGCTGATGCCATCACCGTCACTATCGGTGTCCTGATAATCCGGTGTACCGTCACCATCAGTATCTAATGGCTGGGTATCATCGATACCGTCTGGCTGTGTACCATCAACACCACCACCATTCTGGTCAATACCATTTACCAGGCCGGTGATATCGATATCAAACGCATCATCGATACCATCGTTGTCAGCATCATTATTGACCGTACCCGCTTCAATTACATCAGGGATACCATCGTCATCACTGTCGATTTCCATATAATCCGGCATACCATCGCCATCACTATCCGGACACAGTGGATAAATTTCACACTCGATATTATCGGCAATACCGTCACCGTCACTGTCTCCAGCGCCAGGGCCAGTCGTTACTACATCAACGTAATCTGGAATACCGTCACCATCAGCATCAGTCAGGCCTTCTGTATTATCATCTGTACCATCTTCATCACTATCAGTGTCCTGATAATCCGGTGTGCCATCACCATCGGTATCAATCGGTGAAGTTGGATCAATACCTGCTTCTACCGCATCATCGATGCCATCACCATCAGAATCCGTTTCCAGATAATCCGGTGTACTGTCGCCGTTAGTATCAGCACAGTCTGTTGGGTATACCGGACATTCAACAGTAGTCTGGGATACCATCACCATCGCTGTCATCGGTCGAACCAACATCAACATAATCTGGAATACCATCCAGGTCAGTATCAACAGCACCTTCAACGATATCATTAATACCGTCATTATCACTGTCTGTATCCTGGTAGTCAGGTGTACCATCACCATCAGAATCAATAGGATTACTGCTATCAAGACCTGCTTCAGTTGCATCAGGAATTAAATCATTATCACTATCGACATCCAGGAAGTCTGGCGTACCATCACTATCGGTATCAGTACAGGTAGCGACATCATACGGAGGACCTGCAGGACACTCGACAGAGTTAGGAATACCGTCATTATCATCATCGACCGTCAGGGTCACTTCGTTAGTACTTGCATCATTAGCACTATTACCCGCCGCATCAACACTGGTTACAGCAACTTCATTCTGACCAACAAGCAGAGCAAATGGACCACTGTCCGGTATCGCCACAGCCGTATCCAGACTCCATGAACCACCTGCTGTAGCAGTTAGTGTATAACTGGCACCGCCAACAACGATTGTTAATACGGTATCTGCATCAGCCGTACCGGTAATGACAGGCGTAGCACTGTTTGTTGTTAACAGATCAACAGTAGGTACGGCTATTGCAACATCTTTATCAGCAGTATCAACCGCATTACCGATGTTTGTCGCAGCGTCTGTTTGACTTGCATTAATAGTTACGGCGTTCGTACCATCGGCAATTAATGTCACATCAAATGTCGCAGTCCATACATCACCCGCCGTACAGACTACACTTTGACTTGCAGGTGCGGCACCTGCAATAGCCACTAAAACATTTCCTTCAGCATTTTCACAAGTACCACCAACGGTATAACTATCATCGTTGGCAGCGTTCACAATGCATGCATTTGTAATAGTAACCACTGGAGCAGTGATATCGTAAACTAGCAATCACTGGTGTTGCTGCATTATTATCATTACCCACTCAATCCTGCTGCAACATCTGCTGCAACGTTAAGTGTGATCGCTCCACCCGTTGCGCAATACCGACTGTATAACAGTCTGCGCATCAACCGCATAAAGCTGCCAACATTAATGGTCCCGTTAGTCACCGTATATCACCCACTATCAAAACCATTGACATCTTCATCTGAACGTGATGGTAATAACAAATTCAGTAGTATTTACGTAATTGCAGGTACGTTCTGAATCTGCTACGCTTGGTTTCACAGTATCCTTACTAATAGTTACAGATCTCGCCTACCCGTAGTTACCAAAAGCATCTAACTGCTGCGCACCAATATCTATATAGTTATCACCATCCGATATCGATGATGTGATAAATCAACACTGGCACTCCAGGTGCCACCAGGAACACAACTCGGATCAGGATCGACAGCCAAAGGCAACGGACCAATTGTGATGAAAAGTAGCACATCACTATCACCAACAGTACAGGTACCACTAATTGGTACAGCACTTTGATTCGCGATGTTGACATCAGGCGAACCGGTGATTTCTACAACAGGTGGTGTATTGTCAAATATAATTGTGGCAGTTGAAGCAGCAGTATTATCATTACCACTACCATCTTGTGCGACACCTGCAGCCACATCAATTGTAATGTCACCGGCACCAGTTGGCGTCACATCAAATGTATAGGTATTTCCATTTACAGCAATAAAGTTACTTCTTGCTGCATTACCCAAAACAATCTCACCTTCAATAAAACCAGTTACATCATTACTGAACTTAATGGTTAAATTAAAGCTTGCCAGTGAATTTACTCCTGTTGGTTCACCCTGAATATCTACGCTTGGTGAGTCAGGATCGTGCGCAACAACGACCTGGGTTGCCGCGGTATTGTCATTGCCTGAGTCATCGGTCGCAACCGCTGCATTCACATCCAGCGTGATCGCACCACCGGTTGGGGTAACCACGGCCGTGTAAACCGCAGGGCCGCCAGCAAAGGTACCGACCGTCGCATTCACCGCCGCGATGTCGGTGACGATGAAGTCATTCACATCTTCATCGAACGTCACCGTGATACTAAACGGTGTGTTATTGGTGGTCGCCGGTGCACCACTGATGGCTACACCTGGTGCCGTCACATCGTGCGCAACAACGACCTGGGTTGCCGCGGTATTGTCATTGCCTGAGTCATCGGTCGCAACCGCTGCATTCACATCCAGCGTGATCGCACCACCGGTTGGGGTAACCACGGCCGTGTAAACCGCAGGGCCGCCAGCAAAGGTACCGACCGTCGCATTCACCGCCGCGATGTCGGTGACGATGAAGTCATTCACATCTTCATCGAACGTCACCGTGATACTAAACGGTGTGTTATTGGTGGTCGCCGGTGCACCACTGATGGCTACACCTGGTGCCGTCACATCGTGCGCAACAACGACCTGGGTTGCCGCGGTATTGTCATTGCCTGAGTCATCGGTCGCAACCGCTGCATTCACATCCAGCGTGATCGCACCACCGGTTGGGGTAACCACGGCCGTGTAAACCGCAGGGCCGCCAGCAAAGGTACCGACCGTCGCATTCACCGCCGCGATGTCGGTGACGATGAAGTCATTCACATCTTCATCGAACGTCACCGTGATACTAAACGGTGTGTTATTGGTGGTCGCCGGTGCACCACTGATGGCTACACCTGGTGCCGTCACATCGTGCGCAACAACGACCTGGGTTGCCGCGGTATTGTCATTGCCTGAGTCATCGGTCGCAACCGCTGCATTCACATCCAGCGTGATCGCACCACCGGTTGGGGTAACCACGGCCGTGTAAACCGCAGGGCCGCCAGCAAAGGTACCGACCGTCGCATTCACCGCCGCGATGTCGGTGACGATGAAGTCATTCACATCTTCATCGAACGTCACCGTGATACTAAACGGTGTGTTATTGGTGGTCGCCGGTGCACCACTGATGGCTACACCTGGTGCCGTCACATCGTGCGCAACAACGACCTGGGTTGCCGCGGTATTGTCATTGCCTGAGTCATCGGTCGCAACCGCTGCATTCACATCCAGCGTGATCGCACCACCGGTTGGGGTAACCACGGCCGTGTAAACCGCAGGGCCGCCAGCTAAGGTACCGACCGTCGCATTCACCGCCGCGATGTCGGTGACGATGAAGTCATTCACATCTTCATCGAACGTCACCGTGATACTAAACGGTGTGTTATTGGTGGTCGCCGGTGCACCACTGATGGCTACACCTGGTGCCGTCACATCGTGCGCAACAACGACCTGGGTTGCCGCGGTATTGTCATTGCCTGAGTCATCGGTCGCAACCGCTGCATTCACATCCAGCGTGATCGCACCACCGGTTGGGGTAACCACGGCCGTGTAAACCGCAGGGCCGCCAGCTAAGGTACCGACCGTCGCATTCACCGCCGCGATGTCGGTGACGATGAAGTCATTCACATCTTCATCGAACGTCACCGTGATACTAAACGGTGTGTTATTGGTGGTCGCCGGTGCACCACTGATGGCTACACCTGGTGCCGTCACATCGTGCGCAACAACGACCTGGGTTGCCGCGGTATTGTCATTGCCTGAGTCATCGGTCGCAACCGCTGCATTCACATCCAGCGTGATCGCACCACCGGTTGGGGTAACCACGGCCGTGTAAACCGCAGGGCCGCCAGCTAAGGTACCGACCGTCGCATTCACCGCCGCGATGTCGGTGACGATGAAGTCATTCACATCTTCATCGAACGTCACCGTGATACTAAACGGTGTGTTATTGGTGGTCGCCGGTGCACCACTGATGGCAACGGTGGGTACTATTGTATCAAGTACCAACTCATTAACTGTGATGTCTGAAGCTGAATTACCTGCCGCATCAGTACTGATAGCTAATACAGAATTAGTACCATTCAGATTTGGAGTAAATGTACCTGAATCAGGAGATGATGTATTAGCACTCCATACTCCACTACCATTAGCAACAACATTAAAGGTTGCACCGGCTACCATAACTTCAACAGCACTGTTTGCTTCAGCAGTACCGGTAATCGTTGGAGTCGTATTGTTCGTAAGCAAAGAATCAACAGTTGGCACTGCAATCACAACATCTTTGTTTGCCTGCACTGCTGCTGCATTACCTGTATTTAGGAAAGCATCTGTCTGACTGGCATTGACTGTAACAACATTGGTACCATCAGCAATGGCTGTTAGATCAAATGTTGCATTCCAGTTACCTGTGGTACATGCAACTGCCTGAGGAGATGGAGTTGCACCTGCGATGCTGACAGTGACATTACCATCACCGCTTTCACAATTTCCTGTCACAGGGTAACTAGTAAAATTCGCGGCGTTGGCTACAGGGATACTATCTATACTGACTACTGGAGCAACTGCATCAAATAATATCGATGCCTGTATGGCAGCGGTATTGTTATTTCCTGCGCCATCCTGCGCTACACTACCAGCAACATCGATTGAAATATTACCGCCACCATTTGGAGTAATGTTTGCAGTATACGTATTGCCATCAACAGCAACAAAACTTCCCGCTGTTCCATTTACAACCGTGATTTCAGCTCCTATAAAACCGATAACATCTTCAGTGAATTCAACGGTAATAGCAAAAGGTAAAATTGAATTAACAAAAACTGGTTCACCCTGAATATCTACTCCAGGAAAATCTGACTCTTTATCAGCCTGAGCTGTGTCATTACCTATATTTGTTGCACTATCAGTCTGACTTGCCGATACATTTATCGCATTAGTTCCATCAGTGATTGCTGAAACATCAAACGTTGCACTCCAGTTGCCACCACCTGTACAGTTAACATCCTGAGTAGCAGGAGTTGCACCTGTAATGCTAACGGTGACATCACCATCACTAGCTGTACAGTTACCACTAACCGGATAATTAGCCACATTGGCAGCATTTGCAATCGGTGCACTGCCTATACTCACAACAGGGGCAGTATTATCAAATATAACTGTTACTTGAGTTGCAGCCGTGTTGTTATTGTTTGCAGCGTCCTGTGCAACGTTAGCTGCGACATTAATCGTGACATTCCCTGTTGTATCAGGTGTTATATCTGCAGTGTAAGTATTCGCATCAGTCGCCACAAGATTACTTGCACTGCCGTTACCGATTGCGATCTCACCCAGAGTAAAACCACTAACATCTTCTGAAAATTCAAATGTTACATTAAACAGGCCATTCGTAATGGCTGGCGCGTTCAATATATTAACTATTGGGCCATTTACATCTTTATCTGCAGTTACCGGTCCGGCATTACCTGTATTACTATTGGTATCCTGCTGCGAAGCAGTTATCGAGACAACGTCAGGGCCATCGGTAATACCTGATACATCAAATACTGCTGACCAGTTTCCACCACCACTACAGAGCACAGATTGATTTGCAGGGCTTGCACCGGTGATTGCAACGAGCACATTATTATCACCTGCCGTACAGTTGCCCGTCACTGTGTAGATAGCCTGGTTTGCAATCGTCACAACGGGTGGTGTATCTATTGATACGATGGGCGCATTGGTATCACCCGCTCCGGAAATTTCCAGCGTGTAATCTTCGACCTCACCACTGGCAAAAGAACCATTAACGCTTAACGCACTGATACCAGAACCCGAATTAACGATTCGTACTCGAGAAAATGTGGTACCAGCGACAATATCAGGGCCGGTGGTACCAATATTATTCCACGTTAATAACCTATTCTGTTTGTAAGAGGGATCTGGCAATGTAGCAATATTTGATGCTTCATCACTCTCAAATGTCCCGTTTCGGTCAAAGTCAATCCACGCAATTATATCTGCGCCCGTACCATTAATACTGGTACCTTCTACAGTAATCGTGTAAGTGTTATCTGTATCCAGAAGATTAGGATAAGTTAAAACACCATCATCATTAGCGTCATCTGCCGCAGTACCGCTACTATCGATACCTTCGTGGAAACCGTCTGTATCACCATCTGGCATTTCACCTAATGACACGCCTTCTACGATAACGTGAGCAGCACCGTTATTTGATATTAATGTCTGATAACTGTCTGGGGCATCGCCAAATTCATCAGATGGCTCTGAACGCAAACTTTGCGCTTTAAAAAATGTCCATGAATCAAAACTTGCATCACCATCATCTGACATGCCTATAACAACATTCACTGGCACTAAAGGCGTCACTGTAAAACGACAACTAACCTTTGCAGTAAACCCGTCCATTTGTGTACCAAACGGAGCTGGAGAACCTAAATCACTAGGATCGTTATCAGTATATAAAAAACTATTACTGCCGTTATTGACTGTATTAATGCTTACTTCATTACCGTCTGCTGTCAAAGCACAGTTTGAGCCACCAACAAGAACACGAATATGATCATTATAGACAGTGTCGACCCATTCATTGTACTCTTCTGAGCCAAACACATAATCGATGATCAGGGTATTTTCTTCTGGAACAACATCAAAGGTCAGTTTAACGGGGTCATAAATATTATTTCCTAGATCAACATCATCGACACTACCGCCACCAAAACCACTCGTTGAGTTATCAATAGTATTCGTACTATCCACCACATTAGCGACAGTACCAGTACTTATAACGACACCATCATTGATATTGCTGCCAAATAAAAAGCTATAACCCGAAAACAAACCTGCCTGCGCATTAAATCCAGTGAATACCGGATTTGTGACCGTTACACCGTCACCCTTTAATTCATCAATCAAATCCTGCAAAGTAACGTTAGTATCGTCTTTTGGAGACACGCTTTCCGCTACTGCATTCAGACTGAAAGCAGCAAATAGCGCAAAAACTACAAATTGTAGAGGACGACAACTCACCCAGAAAAACTCCAACAAATAATTAATTCTTTTTATTTTTTTATCATTTAGTGCAGCAGGGGAAATGGCTTTGAAAGCTCGAATAACAAGCTGCCCCTTGTTATTTATTCACATCATTTTTTATTTTTATGAATCTAATCGCCAAATGACCGACATTTTTGTCACTAAAATGACAAAAACCGACTGATATCAGCGATATACAGTAAAAACTGTATCCCTACATAGTTATAGGCAATATTAGTGCCAATTTCCATATTTACTATCAATTCATTAACAGACAGTATGAATATACTAATTTAAGAAAGCGCTTACTTGACAATAGGCGCCATAGGTTTGATGGAATATAGAGCGTGAGGTGAAGCTATTTTTTGATACGATATTCCGCAGAGCGCGCATGCGCAGTCAGGCCTTCACCGTGCGCCAGTATTGATGCTGTTTTACCCAGCTCTGATGCGCCCTGTGCAGAACAACCAATCAAACTGGTACGTTTCTGGAAATCATACACCCCTAGTGGCGATGAAAAACGTGCTGTACCGGACGTCGGCAATACGTGGTTTGGACCGGCACAATAATCACCCAGGGCTTCGGCAGTATAACGTCCCATAAAGATGGCGCCGGCATGGCGGATTTTTTGCGCCCATTGATCCGCATCTTCAACAGAGAGTTCCAGATGTTCCGGCGCGATGTGATTTGCGACTTCGATCGCCTGCTCCATATCGGCTACCGAGATTATGGCAGCGCGATCTTCTAGTGATTTTTTAATGATCTCTTTGCGCGGCATCTCTTCGAGCAGGCGCTCGATGCTCTGTTTCACCTGTTCGATAAAGTCTTCATCAGGACAGACTAAAATTGATTGCGCTTCTTCATCATGTTCGGCCTGGGAGAACAGATCCATGGCTATCCAGTCAGGATCAGTTTTGCCATCACAGACCACCAGTATCTCTGAAGGTCCGGCGATCATATCGATACCAACCACACCGAACACCATGCGTTTAGCGGTAGCGACAAAAGAATTACCCGGGCCGGTAATCTTATCAACTTTAGGGATGGTCTCAGTACCATAGGCCAGCGCGGCCACTGCCTGCGCGCCACCGATAGTAAAGATGCGATCAACACCCGCAACCGCAGCGGCTGCCAGTACCAGGGTATTGGTCTCACCATCCGGGGTTGGCACCACCATGATTAACTCGGGTACACCGGCGACTTTTGCCGGTATCGCATTCATTAATACTGATGAAGGATAAGCCGCCTTGCCGCCAGGCACATACAAACCTACCCTGTCCATGGGATTGACGCTCTGACCCAGCACCGTGCCGTCGTCCTCGGTAAATGACCAGGATTCCATCTTCTGGCGTTCGGCGTAATGACGAATACGTTGCGCTGAAATCTCTAGCGCCTGGCGCTGCTCTGGACTAATGGACGCTAACGCCTGCTGTAATTGTGCTTGATCCAGTTCAAATTCACTCGCATTGCTTAGACTCATGCGATCAAACTTATTGGTGTATTCTAAAACGGCGGCGTTACCGCGCTGTTTCACATCCTTCAATATATCGGTGACTATTTTGGCAACGTCACCATCGATACTGGCTTCCCATGCGAGCACATCATCAAGTTGCTGATAAAAATCAGCAGCGGCGTAATTTAATGTAGTTATGTTTAACATCGTTTATTTATCTTACAGAAGACTATATTTAATCAGGCTTATTCTAGATCAGGCTAAGCCACAGCAGAACTAATCTTATCAATGATGGCACTGATTTTTTCATGTTTCATTTTCATCGCGGCTTTGTTAACCACCAGGCGTGAGCTGATATCTGCGATATGGTCAACGGGTTTCAGACCATTGGCTTTGAGCGTATTGCCGGTATCAACAACATCGACGATCAAATCGGACAGACCAACAATGGGGCCTAACTCCATTGATCCATATAACTTGATGAGCTCGATCTGTTCACCGCGAGATTCGAAGTAACGTTTGGCTACATTGGTAAATTTAGTGGCTACACGTAAACGCCCACCTACTCTGGGTTTAGGCTCAACCAGTCCAGCAGTCATCAATTTACATTTGGCAATTTTCAAATCCAGCGGCTCATACAGGCCTTCACCACCATGCTCAAGCAGCACATCTTTACCGGCAACACCCAGATCAGCGGCACCAAACTGCACATAAGTGGGTACATCCGTAGCCCGGATGATAACCAGCTTGACGTCATCATGATTGGTATCAAGGATCAGCTTTCGGCTTTTATCCGGATCGTCAGCGGGCACGATATCGGCGGCTGCCAATAACGGTAAGGTCTCTTTATAGATACGACCTTTTGATAATGCGATTGTAATCATGCTGTTATCTATTTAATAAAACGAAACTTATTCGTGTGTGCGGCGTATTTTAGCACCCAGAAGCGCTAATTTTTCTTCGATGTTTTCGTAACCACGGTCGATATGATAGATACGCTGCACTTCTGTCTCACCGCTGGCAACCAGGCCGGCGATAATCAAACTGGCAGAGGCACGTAAATCCGTCGCCATCACTGGTGCTGCTGTTAAGCCTGCTACACCACGAATGATGGCGGTATTACCTTCGATTTCGATATCTGCACCCATTCGTTTTAGCTCCTGCACGTGCATAAAGCGGTTTTCGAAGATGGTTTCGACCACCGTTGAAGTGCCTTCAGCGATGCTATTCAGTGCTGCAAATTGCGCCTGCATATCAGTCGGAAACGCAGGATAAGGTGCGGTACGGATGTTTACCGCTTTAGGTCTCTTGCCTTCCATATCGAGAAAGATCCAGTCATCCCCTACTTCGATCTTGGCGCCTGCTTCACGCAGTTTATCGATTACTGCGTCCAGCAGGCGCGGTGCAGTATCTTTAACTCTGATGCTGCCACCGGTAATAGCCGCCGCCACCAGGAAGGTGCCGGTTTCAATCCGATCCGGTAATACGCGATAACGCGTACCGTGAAGCGTTTCTACGCCTTCGATAGTAATCGTATCGGTACCTGCACCAGACACCTTGCCACCCATGGCATTGATAAAGTTTGCCAGGTCAACAACCTCTGGTTCGCGTGCGGCATTTTCGATAATAGTCGTGCCATCAGCAAGTGCACCGGCCATCATTAAATTCTCAGTGCCAGTTACCGTGACTATATCCAAAACCAGTCGCGCACCCTTCAGGCGATCGGCTTTGGCATGAATATAACCATTACTGACTTCGATTTCTGCGCCCATATCCTGCAGGCCTTTAATATGCAGATCGACCGGACGCGAACCAATTGCACAACCACCGGGCAATGAAACTTCAGCGACGCCATAACGCGCCAATAACGGCCCTAACACCAGGATGGATGAGCGCATGGTTTTTACCAGATGATATGGCGCGGTATAGTTTTCGATCGTAGAACAATCTACTTCGACGCTAAGTTTCTCATCGATCGAAACCGTCACCCCCATGCAACCGAGTAATTCCACTGTCGTGGTTACATCATGTAAATGCGGTACATTTTCGATGGTCGCCGGCCCCTCAGCAAGCAGGGTTGCTGCCAAAATAGGTAACACAGCATTCTTGGCACCTGAAATTCGGACATCACCTTTTAACCGGACACCACCGTTGATCATCAATTTATTCATTAACAGATATCTCTTATCTCGTTTTCAACACCGTAGGCTTTTGCTATGGTCAACAGGGTGTCAGGTAAATTTTCAAAGTGTAATTCTATATTATTCGATCGTGCCTGTTTGACCATTTCCAGCATCAGTGCCAGTCCTGCGCTATTACAATCGGTAATTTTCGACAGGTCGATGGATACGCTTTCTGCCGCAGCTTGCGCCGTTACAGCATTCCCAGCCGAGCTTAAAAAGCCTTTGGCAGTCTGCATCAAATCAGGCACCGTTGAAAAATCAACCGTGCCTGAGATGAGATACTTTTGCTTACTTTGCTGAGTGATTTCAGCCTGACTTAGCTGCACAACATTGCCTGTTTGTTAAGTTTGACCATGTGCAATCCACATACCTGAATTATCATGCATCTGCTTTTGCGATTAATTTACTGTTTTTATCATGCAGATATTTTAACAGACCGTCGATACCGCTTTTACGTACTTCCTGAGTAAAGGTGCCACGATAACTGGTGACCAGGCTGATACCGTCGATCTTGATATCGTATACTTTCCAGGCGTTATTTTTAAGCCGCATACGATAAGCCATCGGTATCGAAGGACCACCGGGCTGGATAACCTCGGCATTGACCGATACTTTTTGCGCATCTGCAGCAAGCCTTACTGGAAAATATTTGATTTCCTGGTCTTTAAATTCGATTAATGACTTACTATATGTCCTCACTAATAAATTTTTAAACTCCTCGACAAACTCCAGCTTTTGCTCTCTTGTCGCTTTTTTCCAGTTCTTACCTAATGCCAGTTTTGCCATGGTGACGTCATCGAGATGCGGCAAGATATAGTCATCAATAACTTTATAAATACGATCCGGTTCATTTTTTAGCAGCTCATGATCATCGCGCAGTATTTTTATTACCTGCGTTGATGTCCGCTCGAGTAGCTCAACTGGAGATTCTATCGGCTGCACCGAAGCTTCAGCTAAAGCCGGTTGAATAATAGCACTGGCTGTCACGGCTGAAAGCGCCAGATAAAACGCAGTGAGTGAATTCTTTAATATTTTCATAGTTTTATTCCTTTTCTTCATCAGCCTTGCTGTACAAGAACTGCCCGATAATCTGTTCCAGCACTAATGCCGACTGTGTTAAGTCGATAACATCACCATTTTTCAAAAAATCTTCCTCTGCTCCGGGGTCAAAACCCACAAATTGCTCGCCTAATAAACCTGAAGTTAAGATGCTCGCTGCAGTATCGACAGGAAATTTATTATATTGTTCCTCGATAGACATACTTACCACTGCTTCATAGCTATCGCTATTATACTGTATCTCAGTAACACGACCGATGGTGACCCCTCCAGCGGCTACCGGCGAACGCACTTTCAAGCCGCCAATATTGTCGAACTTCGCTTTTAATTCGTAGCTATCACCGCCACCGTAGCTGCTCATATTACTGACGCTCATCGCCAGCATAAAAAAAGCAGCAATAGCCGCGGCCACGAACAGGCCGACCAAAATTTCTATTTTACGTGATGTCATTTATTGTCCTCATCTTCACTCTGTACTTAACTTATGAGTTTTGCACGATGCATCTATTTAGAAAACATCAAAGCGGTTAATATAAAGTCCATAAAAAGTATCGCCAGCGAACTGTACACTACTGTCCGCGTGGTTGCCTGACCTAAACCCTCAGATGTCGGTATACAGTCATAACCTTCAAATACGGCAATCCATGAGGCGATCAGGCCGAATACCACACTCTTTATCAAACCATTATAGATATCCTCATACAGGTCCACCTTATTTTGAGGTTGCGACCAGAAAGCCCCTGAATCCAGACCCAGCAATTGAACGGCTACCACATAAGCACCGAGGACACCTACGGCGCTAAATATTGTGGCCAGCAGCGGCATGGAAATAACACCCGCCATAAATCGCGGCGCAACGATACGCCGCATCGGATTTACCGCCATCATCTCCATTCCGGATAACTGCTCGGTAGCTTTCATCAGGCCAATTTCTGCGGTTAAAGCTGAACCTGCACGACCGGCAAATAATAAAGCCGTAACCACGGGTCCGAGTTCACGTAACAATGATAAGGACACCATCACACCGACAGAATCCTCTGCGCCGAAATCAACCAGTGCGTAATAAGACTGCAGCGCCATCACCATACCAACAAACAGACCGGCAACAACGATAATGATCAGCGTCTGCACGCCGACTGAAAACATCTGCTTGACCAGTAAAGTCGGCTTTACCAACAGGTCAGTACAGCTCGCGATGACCTCCAGCAGAAAAACACCGGCACGGCCTAAACGTTGAAAGCTGCCAAGCGTTACCACACCGAGGTGCTGGATTTTGTCTATTAAATTACCCAACAAAACTATTTACCTTCCTGGTAGAGATCATCCAGTATGGGATTTGCCGGGTAATGAAATGGCACCGGACCATCAGCATCACCATGAATAAATTGATGTGTCCACGCCGACTTGCTGTTCTGCAAGGTTTCAGGTGAACCACTCTCAACGATTTTCCCGGCAGAAATAAAATGCACATGATCAGATATAGACAAGGTATCCGGTACGTCGTGTGAGACCACGATACTGCAAATATCCAATGCGCTGTTTAACTCACTGATAAGTGAAACCAGCACCCCCATAGAAATGGGGTCCTGCCCGGTAAAGGGTTCATCATACATAATCATCATCGGGTCTAAAGCAATCGCCCTCGCCAGGGCCACTCGTCTGGACATGCCACCGGATAACTCGGAAGGCATTAGATCTGCCGCGCCGCGTAAACCTACCGCATTTAACTTCAGCAATACCAGGTGACGAATCATGGCATCGCTCAATTTTGTATGTTCGCGTAGCGGATAAGCCACATTCTCAAACACAGATAAATCCGTCAACAGGGCGCCGCTTTGAAACAACATGCCCATACGTTGGCGTAATTCAAATAATTTTCGAGTCGACAATTGATGGACATTCAAACCGTCCACTTCGATAGTGCCCTGATCCGGCCTCAGCTGGCCGCCGATGAGCTTGAGCAGGGTTGTCTTACCGGTGCCACTCGGCCCCATGATAGCGGTAACACCGCGACGCGGGATATCCAGTGAGATACCATCGAATATTTTTCGATTACCACGACTGAAGTGTAAATCCCTTATTTTGACCAGAATATCGCTCAACTTAGTACTCAATTGACATTATTAATAACGTTATTATTCAAATTTTGGCGTGATTGTAACATTGTCGACCTCTTTGTCATGCTCAGGCCCGACTTAATTTGACGTTATTTCGTAGAAACTTAACGGTAAGCCGCTCAGTAACCCATGATTTCCAGCATCGAACGACACTTACTTAGATTACTTGCCTGCAAACGGGGATGATCGACGATGATGGTTGCCGGTTTATTTTCTGACTGAGAGACAAAATCTTCCACCATTGTTTTGACGAGTCTTAAATCTGTCAGATCATTTTCAATAAAGGCAAAATTAGATGGATCCGGCCTGTCGACTCGCCAGACATTAGAATGCGCTGAAGCTGAAACACCATCTAAACCAAAAGTGTCTACCATCAGTGAGTCCGCTAGCGAATAAAACTGTCTTTTTATTGATTCTGGCATTATTTGTTTCTCGTCTAAAAATACCAGTGCCGATAATTGCGGCTGCAACTCTTTTAAATTATCAGCTAACTCAGGCATCGATATAAAATCGAGCATATCCACATGGCATTCGACAAAAAACTGAAAACCTTCATGCACCGCATCTAACCAGGCTGCACAATCGACATCCTGAGTTTTTTTCCAGTAGTCGGCTGGCACAAGAACCGTATTAAATTCATTGCTGTAATATCTCAGACGCCAGTCTTCAGGTTCAGACACAGGCAGGTCTTCAGGGTAGAATGTGTTTAACCAATGCGAATGGCGCCAGCCATAAGCCCCCAGATTGATGTTTTTTTTCAAAGGAATGCCTATTTATATTTGTTACGATTTCTTGGTGAATTTAATCACATAGCGTATCCTTCGCATTCTTAAAGTTAATACAACCGAATACGTCTTACCAATAACCCTATGTTAATAGATTGTACTGCAATAATTGCTGGTTTTATCCTGCTTATCTGGAGCGCAGATCGATTCATCATCGGTGCTGCAGCAACGGCTCGAAATTTTGACGTGCCGCCGCTGATCATCGGCCTGACCATCGTTGGCTTTGGCACTTCGGCGCCAGAGATGATGGTCGCTGGCTTCGCCGCCTATGATGGCAGCCCTGCCATGGCCATCGGTAATGCGCTGGGCTCGAATATTGCCAACATCACCCTGGTGCTTGGCGTGGCAGCCCTGATCTCACCGTTAGACGTGCATTCACGCATCGTCAAAAAAGAGCTCCCACTTTTGTTAGTGGCCACTCTTATGGCGCTGGCTTTACTGCGTGACAGCACACTCAGCCAACTGGATGGTTTCATCTTACTCAGTTTATTATCTTTACTGATGTGGTGGATAACTCGCCAGGGTATTCGCAATCAATCCGAAGATGCCTTAACAAACGAGTACATCGAAGAATTACCCGGTAAAATGTCGACGTCACACGCTTTATTCTGGCTGGTAGCAGGCCTGATTTTATTGACTATCAGCTCGAAGATTCTGGTCTGGGGCGCAGTCAATGTCGCCACAGACCTTGGCGTTAGTGAACTGGTCATCGGATTGACCATCATTGCCATAGGCACCAGCCTGCCGGAACTCGCGGCTTCTATTACCGGTGCGCTGAAAAATGAACATGATATCGCTATCGGCAATGTTATTGGCTCAAACCTGTTCAATACTTTAGGCGTGCTGGCAATACCCGGGTTAATAGCGCCTTCGGCCCTGGCTGAAGGCATTCTTGAAAGAGACATGCCTGTTGTTTTAATCCTGACCATCATGCTATTTGTAATGGCTTATGGTTTTCGAGGTGAAGGCAGAATTAATCGCCTGGAAGGCGGTCTACTGCTAAGCGCTTTCATTGCTTATCAATTACTGTTACTTTTTACCGTAACTTAAATGGACATCTTTCATGCCAGTATCCAATAAAACTGATTTCCAACAACTCGGCCGGGAGGTCGTTGCCACCGAACTTGCTGAAATCACAGCGCTGCAATCACGCATTGATGAGAATTTTGACCGCGCATGTGAACTATTGCTGGACTGCAAAGGCCGCATCGTTGTTACTGGTATGGGAAAATCTGGTCATATTGGCGGTAAGATTGCCGCCACACTTGCCAGCACCGGCAGCCCGGCGTTTTTTGTCCATCCCGGTGAAGCCAGTCATGGCGACCTTGGCATGATCACCAAAAATGATGTGGTTATCGCCTTATCCAATTCAGGCAATACCGCGGAGATCGCCACCATCATTCCCATCCTGAAACGTTTTGCTGTGCCTCTGATCAGCATGACCGGTGATAAGAACTCCATCCTGGCAACTGCAGCCAATATCAACCTTGACGTCAGTGTCAGTAAAGAGGCGTGCCCTCATGATTTAGCACCCACTTCAAGCACGACTATTGCCCTCGTCATGGGCGACGCACTGGCTGTCGCACTGCTCCAGGCCCGCGGTTTTACCGCAGAAGACTTTGCCCTCTCCCACCCGGGCGGCAGTCTGGGGAAACGCTTGTTACTGCATGTCTCTGACGTAATGCATACCGGTGAACGTCTGCCCAAAGTGCAACAAACCGCCAGTGTCTCTGAAGCACTGCTGGAAATGAGTAAAAAAGGCCTGGGCATGACGGCCATCGTTGATCAGCAGGACAAAGTCCTCGGGATTTATACCGACGGTGATCTACGCCGCTCTCTGGACAAAAATATTGATGTGCATAAAGCTTCAATTAGTGATGTAATGACAAAGAACTGCCGCACCACTACAGCGGATGAACTCGCAGCAAGCATCGTAAAAATAATGGATGATCATGGCATCAACGGATTTCTGGTCACCGATGAAAACAACACGTTAATCGGCGCCTTCAATATGCACGACATACTGCGCGCCGGCATCATGTAAAAAAGCAAAAAGACACGATATAAATACGCAAACGACAAATCAATCACATTTCACTGGTTAACCATGGACATTATAGAAAAAGCAAAAAACATCGAATTAGTTATTTTTGATATCGACGGGGTAATGACCGATGGCGGCCTGTTCTTTGACAACAGCGGCGAAGAATACAAAGCCTTTAATTCACTCGATGGTCACGGCCTACGCATGCTGCAGGAGTGTGGCGTTAATGTCGCGGTTATCACCGGGAGAAAATCAGAACTGGTCAAACACCGCATGAATGATCTTGGTGTGACAATGTTATATCAGGGTTATCGCGACAAAATACCGGCTTTTGAAGCCCTGCTTAAAGAAGTCAAACTGAGCAAAGATCAGATCACCTATGTGGGAGATGATGTTGTTGACCTGCCTATCATGTCGCAACTGAATTTTGCCATCGCAGTGCAAAACGCTCATCCTTTTGTGAAACAGCATGCTCACTGGATAACCGATCGTAGCGGTGGCCACGGCGCAGTACGTGATGTCTGTGAGTTCATACTCGAGGCCAAGGGTTTACTCAGCGACAAGCTTCATTCTTATCTGTATTCACAGAAATAGGTACCCAGAGGTTTCTGCTTAAGTTATGAAAGGTCCGCTCAGCCTCATCATATTTCTTTTCCTGGCGATCATTGTCTGGTGGTCGATTACAGAAAAACACGAAGAAGAACTGCTGCACCAGGCTAAGAGTAAAAGTTATGTCGAAATTTTTATAAATGAGTTCGAAATAACAACCATGAATGAAAACGGCTCACCCAATTACATACTGAATGGCTCACATCTACAACGCTATAATGACTCTGATGAAACTGAAGTTCAACAACCTGTTTTTAATCTACTGCAGGAAAGCGGACAATGGAAGATCAGCGCCGATAACGCCACCATCAATGATAAGAATGAGACCATACAGTTAAACGACAATGTCATCATGCAACAACAAAATATTGAACCTGCGATCACTATTCGCACTCAAAGATTGTTGATAAATACTAAAACGCAAATTGCGCAAACTCAGACACAGGTTAACATTACACAGGGCCAGTCACTGTTAAAAGCCAAAGGCATGATCTTTAATAACCTCACCAGTGAACTGGAACTTTTATCCAATGTAAGCGGGTATTATCTGCCTTATGACTAACGCCGCCAGACAAACTTTTCACAACAAAATCACCCTGCTTGCCGGGTTTATACTGTTTTTCCTGTACAGCAGCCTCTGCGCCGAGGTCTCACAGGAAAAGATATTCATCAATGCCGATCACATGCAACTAAATATTGAATCTGGCTACAGTGAATATTCCGGCCAGGTAAAAATATCACAGGGAGAGCTGGTATTAACCGGTGACAAAGTAACCGTGCAACAGGGCAAGGATGAGATCGAGCGCATAACCGTTGTCGGTACCCCTGCCCGATATAACCATGTCTCCGAAAAAGGTGAAACCATTGAAGCAGAAAGCGAATTCATGGTTTACACCGCCAGTCAGAATAAACTGGTGATGACCAAAAATGCCAGCTTGAAACAATCTGATCACCAGGTCAGCAGCAATAAAATCATCTATGATACGCTGAAAAAAATCGTCATCGCCGGGGATATAACTCCCCCCTCAGATGATAGCGCCCCTGATGAAAAAGAACGGGTAAATATTACTCTAACACCTAAAAAACAGGACCAGCCCGCGCCACAAACGGAAAAATAACTGCAGCATGCCGACACTTCACGCTAACAATCTGGTTAAAACCTATAAGTCACGCACCGTGGTCGATGGTGTTTCATTTGACGTAAACAGTGGCGAAGTCGTCGGCTTACTCGGCCCAAACGGCGCCGGCAAGACCACCAGCTTCTATATGATCGTCGGTCTGGTGCAGGCAGACAAAGGCAGCATCTATCTGGACGACCAGGACATCACCCGCCTGCCCATGCACGCCAGAGCAAAAAAAGGCCTTGGTTATCTGCCACAGGAAGCCTCGGTATTTAGAAAGTTAAGCGTAGAAGATAATATCCTTGCCGTTCTCGAAGCTAAAAAAGAGTTTAACAAGGCGCAGCGCCACGAAAAGCTGGAAGCATTGATCGATGACCTACAGATTGATCACATCCGCCATAATACCGGCTTAAGCCTTTCTGGCGGCGAGCGCCGCCGTGTTGAAATTGCCCGGGCACTGGCCTCGCAGCCCGCATTCATACTGCTAGACGAGCCTTTTGCCGGCGTTGACCCGATATCTGTCATCGAAATTCAAAAAATCGTCAAACACTTGATCGAGCGCAATATTGGTGTGCTTATCACCGATCATAATGTACGTGAGACTTTAGGGATCTGTGATCGGGCGTACATTCTCAGCGGGGGAAAGATTATCGCGCAAGGACGACCCGAGGAAATTCTTTCTAATGAAGAAGTACGAGAAGTCTATCTTGGTCGAGATTTTCGTCTATAAAAGGACTAAGAATGACAACATTTTATGTAACGGAGATATAACGGCATATTTATTTATTGTTTTGCACCTTTTCCTACCATTTAAGGCAACCGTACCTATGTACACAGCGATACAGTCAAACGAATGAATCTGTCTAAAGATACACCATGAAGCCAACTCTTCAGCTAAAACTTGGCCAAAGCCTCACCATGACACCGCAGTTACAGCAAGCGATACGCCTGCTGCAACTATCCACCCTTGAATTACAGAGTGAAATTCAGCAGGCACTGGAAGAAAACCCCATGCTGGAGCATGATGAAGATAATCTCGATGCAATCGCAGAGGCAGAAAAGGAGAGCAACTCTGCTGAGGGTCAGGATGCCAAAAATACTGCCAGTAAAAATGAAGCCAGTGCTGAAAACGACGACCCGCATATTGACATGGAAAGCAGTCAGGAGATGCCTGATGAGCTGGCAGTCGATGCCAATTGGGAAGATACCTACGATATCACCACTGCCACGGCTCCAAGCAGCCAGCAAAGCAGTGATTCAGGCAACGATTTTCTGGAAAATCAGAGTATCGAAGGCGACACTCTGAGTGAGCACCTTCTCTGGCAATTAAAAAATTCTCAATTTAGTGATAATGATTTGATCATCGCCATCGCCATCATTGACGCCATCAATGATGATGGCTACCTGACTGAAACTGTTGAAGAAATATATGATGGCTTAAAAAATGAGCTGGACATCGAACTGGACGAAGTCGAAGCTGTATTGCATCGCGTACAACGATTTGACCCTGTTGGCATAGCCGCCCGCACCCTGCAGGAATGCTTGTTATTACAACTGGAACAGTTTGATCCTAAAACCCCCGGGTTGGCTGATGTCAAAAATATCATCGAGCATCATCTGGATTTATTAGGTGCTCACGATTACGCTCGCTTACAGAAAAAAACCCGTCGTAATGAAGAGCAACTCACAGAATTAATCCATTTTATACAGGCACTTAACCCCAAACCTGGTGCCAGCATTTCAAAAAATAATGCCCAATATGTTATTCCAGACATATTTGTACGCAAACATAACGGCCAGTGGCGCGTCAGCCTGAACCCGGAAGCCGCCCCTAAGCTAAAAATTAACGAAGTCTATGAAGGACACCTAAAGAGTGCCGGACGCGGCAATAATACCAGCTACCTGCGTAACAGCCTGCAGGAAGCGCGCTGGTTTCTAAAGAGTCTGCAGAGCCGTAGCGATACCCTGCAACGCGTCGGTGAGGCCATCGTCAGGCGCCAGCGACTGTTTCTCGATTACGGCGATGAAGGTATGAAACCGATGGTTTTACGCGATATCGCAGATGAGCTGGAAATGCACGAATCAACCATATCAAGGGTCACCACCAACAAATTTATGCATACACCGCGTGGTGTTTTCGAATTTAAGTTTTTCTTCTCCAGCCATGTCGGTACGGCAGATGGCGGAGAGTGTTCTGCGACAGCCATCCGTTCTATGGTTAAAAAGCTGATCGAGAACGAAAACCCTAAAAAACCGATGAGCGACAACAAAATATCTTCACTATTAGTGAAAGAAGGTATTAATGTTGCACGTCGAACTGTGGCAAAATATAGAGAATCTATGTTGATACCACCCTCAAACGAGCGCAAGCGCTTAGCCTAGGAATGTGGTCACAAGCATTCCGTAAACAATAGTGGAGAAATTCCCATGCAAATAGAACTGACAGGTCATCACATCGAGATTACTGATTCTTTAAGAGATTATGTAAATGAAAAAATAGCTCGACTCGAGAGACACTTTGATAAGGTCAGTAACACTCACGTAATCCTCGCCGTAGAAGGTGGTCGACACAAAGCCGAAGCCACAGTCCATATGAGCGGCCATGATGTATTTGCCGATTGCACTGAAGATGACATGTATGCGTCGATAGACGGCCTGGTTGATAAACTTGATCGTCAGGTGAAGAAGCACAAGGAAAAATTAAAAAATCATTTGCACAATAAACACAATAATGACTACAGCCTGGAAGAAACCGAGTAGTTTTTTATATAACTTACAGCATTCGAGATTGAATACTTAAAACAATCAAGTAAAAGGCAACAGCAGTAATATGAACCTTGACACACTAATCAGCTCGAATGCTGTTATTTGCAACGATAATATAAAAAGTAAAAAACGCGCCTTAGAACTACTGGCTGAAACCCTTGCAGAAGCAGCAACACTGCGCAATCAGCCAACCACAGATGACAACCCTGATTCTGAAAATATCGATGCACTGGAAATTTTTCATCTACTGACGGAGAGAGAAAAATTAGGCTCCACCAGCATGGGACATGGCGTCGCACTACCGCATACGCGCACCAGCCTGACTGAACATGCTATCGGTGCATTTCTGAAACTCGAGAAAGGTATCGATTTTGACAGCCCGGATGATCAGGCTACCGATTTAATCTTCGCATTGATGGTACCGGAGCATTACACCGACGAGCATCTAAAAATTTTAGCTTACCTGGCATCGCTGTTCAGTGATGAGAATTTCTGTAATACCATACGTAACACCAACGACACTCAAGAAATCTACAATCATCTCATTAGCTGGCAATTAACTTCCCAGGCATCATGAGAGAAATTCTTTCTGCTGAATCGATTATCGTCAATCTTGCCAGTAAGATTGATCTGAAATGGGTCGCCGGCTCTGAAGACCCTGAACGCCCACTGCATGAAGTTGATGTCAAAGATCATGCAACATTGATCGGCCATCTCAATCTCATCCACAACAATATTATTCAGGTAATAGGAACAACAGAATGTGACTATCTCCATAGCCTGGATGATGATTTCAGAAACAGTACATTAACTCGGCTATTTACCAACAATACGGTTGCCGTCATTCTGACTGATGATCTGCCGGTGCCCGATATACTCTGTGATTTTGCTAATAAATATAATGTGCCGGTTTTAAGCTGCAAAGCACACAGTAACGATGTTGTTGATACCGCCCGCTATTACCTGCGCAAGTTATTTTCTAACAAGGAAATCGTGCATGGCGTATTCATCGAAGTACTGGGCACAGGTGTATTGATCACCGGTGTGAGCAGCGTCGGCAAAAGTGAGCTTGCCCTCGAGCTAATATCCCGAGGCCATCGTCTGATAGCAGATGACGCGCCAGAATTCACCCAGATTGGTCCAGATATCCTCGATGGCCGCAGCCCGGGAATATTGCAGGGTTTTATGGAAGTGCGCGGCCTCGGTGTTTTAAATATACGTGAGATGTTCGGTGACAATGCGATAAAAATAAATAAGTACCTACGCCTCATCATTCATCTGGAAAGAATGAATGAAAGCAACCTCAGCAATTTTAGCCGTTTAACCGGGCAGAGCAGAGTTGAAAAAATACTCAATGTCGAAATACCAGTGACACTTATCCCTGTTGCCCCAGGACGAAATCTGGCGGTTATCGTCGAGGCAGCTGTACGTAACCACATCTTACGCGAAAATGGCTTTGACGCTAGCCAACAGCTCATTGACCTACAACAAAAAGCCATAGCAGACGACAGCTAAACGGATCTCGCCAATGAAACTAGTGATCATAAGTGGACTCTCAGGATCAGGCAAAACGGTAGCCTTACACACCCTTGAAGATGAAGATTATTACTGCATTGACAATCTGCCAGTTGGTTTACTGCCTCAATTCGTCGCTCAACTATTAAGCAGACGAGTACAACTGTACGATGATGTCGCTATAGGCATCGACGCGCGCAGCAACTCTGAAGATCTGCGAGAATTCAACTCCATCATAAAAGAAATACAGAAAAGTGATGTAAGTAACAAGATCGAGATAGAAATAATTTACCTGCAGGCGGAACTGGACACACTGATCAAACGCTTCAGTGATACCAGGCGCAAACATCCGCTAACCAGGAAAGGCCTACCACTGTCCGAAGCTATAGAAGTAGAAAAAAATCTATTAAAAGATGTCGCCAGCGCAGCAAATTTGTATATCGACACAACCTATACCAACATCCATGAGTTAAGAGACTACATCAAAGAACGCGTCGTCAAACGCGAGAGATCAAACCTCTCATTATTATTCCACTCTTTCGGCTTTAAGAATGGCGCACCTTCCGACTCTGATTTTGTATTTGATGTTCGTTGTTTACCTAACCCGCACTGGGAACCGAATTTACGCGCACTAACAGGACAGGACCCTGAAGTCATAGAATTTCTGCAGGAACAGGATGACGTACAGCAAATGCTGCAACACATCAAAGACTATTTAAATTTTGTCATACCAAAATTCATAAAACAGAACAGATATTACCTGACCATATCCATCGGCTGCACTGGCGGACAACATCGTTCGGTTTTTATTGCCGAAACATTACATGACGACTTCAGAAATCATCTCGAACATGTCTCCATCCACCATCGCGAGCTAAGTAAATAAAAATAATGCATCTCTTATTAGTGGCGTTAATCTTCCGATGGTACTCCGTCTGCTAAACTAGCATGATGAAATAACACAAAACCTGTTACATAAGGGCTTGATGGCGCGCGCCACAGCATACAACACCACACTCAAAACAATATAAACCAGACACTATGAGTATAAGTAAAAATATCGAAATCATAAACAAACTAGGAATGCACGCAAGGGCAGCAGCGCAATTTGTGCAACTAGCCTCAAACTTCACTTCACATATCGAGATAGAAAAAGGCAGTCGACGCGTGAATGGAAAAAGTATAATGGGCGTGATGATGCTTGCTGCAAGCAAAGGCAGTGAAATAACACTCTATATCGATGGCGAAGATGAACAGGAAGCCATGAAAAAACTTGAAGAACTCATCAATAATCGTTTCAATGAAGAAGAATAAATAATATCGATAAAACTACGAATCAGGGGTAAGCATTGAGCATATTCATCAGCGGAATCGGTGTATCTAAAGGCATTGCAATTGGTAACGCCTTCGTACTCACACGTGAACAATATGATGCCGTACAGACAACCATACCTGATTATGAGATAGATTCTGAAATAAAACGCTTCAAACTGGCCCTCGCCCTGGCCAATAAACAACTACACGATATCAAAAAGAAAATCGCAAAAAATACTGCGAATGATATCCTCGTTTTCATCGACACTCACCTGTTAATGCTGGAAGACCCGGCTTTTGATGAAGGCACCATTACAAACATAAAAGAATATTCCTGTAATGCCGAATGGGCATTACAGATGCAGGGTGACCGCCTTGTACAGGTATTCAATGAGATGGAAGACCCTTATCTGCGCACACGCAAAGATGATGTCTTACACGTAGTAAAACGCATACAAAGTTGCCTGGCAGGTGCAGAAAACAATCCCGACGGTCACCTATATAAAGGCAAGATAATAGTCGCGGATGATTTAACGCCTGCCGATACCATCATGATGAAGCATCAAAAAGTCGCCGGTTTCATTACCGAATATGGCGGCCCTTTATCACATACCGCCATCCTGGCGAGAAATCTTGGTATACCCGCAATCGTTGGCCTACATCATGCTCGACAGTTAATCCATCGTGATGAGACCCTGGTTATCGATGGCCTTACCGGATTTGTTATCAACTCTCCTGATAAAAAATCCCTTAAATACTATCGCGCTGTAAAACGCGACGAATCAGCAAAGCGCGACTTATTAAAAGGCTTAAGCGGTAAACCGGCAATAACACTTGATAAAAAACAGATTACCCTGCATGGCAACATTGATCGGCCCAGTGATATTCGCATAATAAAAAAATATGATGATACCGGTGTCGGCTTATATCGAACCGAGATGCTATTTATTGAACTCAATCAATGGCCAGATCAAAAAACCCATTTCAACACCTATAAACGCGCGGTAAAAGCGCTGGACGGAAAACCATTAACCATTCGCACCATGGATCTGGGTGCCGACAAAGAGATACAGGACACCATCGACCATGGCCCGATGGCACATAATCCTGCTATGGGTTTGCGCGCAATCCGTCGCTGCCTGAAAGAACCTCAGGACTTTATGCCACAGTTACTGGCGATATTACGTGCCTCCGCTTATGGTCCAGTACGCATCATGATCCCGATGCTAACCAATACCGAAGAACTAGATCAGGTACTCAATTTAATAGAAGAGGCAAAACAAATACTACGAAAGAAGAACATCGCTTTTGATAAAAAAATACCTGTCGGCGCTATGATCGAAGTTCCTGCAGCTGCACTGGCTGCAGATGCCTTTGCGCAAAAGCTCGACTTTCTCTCCATCGGCACTAACGATCTAATCCAGTACACCCTGGCGATAGACCGTATCGATGATGAAGTTAACTACCTATTCAACCCGTTACACCCGGCAGTATTGAAATTGATCCACATGACAATCAAAGCTGGCAAAAAGGCCAATATTCCCGTTTCCATGTGTGGCGAAATGGCGAGTGACACACAATACACTCGCCTGCTGCTTGGTATGGGATTAGAGTATTTCAGTGTACAGGCGAATGCACTGCTGGAAATCAAACATATCATTATCAACAGTACGCTTAAAAACCTGCAGACTGAAACTGAGTCGATCCTGCAGATCTATGATAATAATGAAATAAAATCACGAGTTCAGCAGTTAACGAATCTGTTATAAATACTTCATTCAACTTATCGGTCGTTACTACCGGCTATTTCTGCAAGCTTTAAATTTTTGTATACTTTTAATCTGGCAAGATTAAAAATATACAGCAAATCGCATAACCAAAACCACACACATGCTACACTTACAGAAACCCAGCGTCGTGCAAAAATAATAATAAGACAGAAATTCCCATGGACCAAGATCGTTCAAAAAAAACCGAAGATCAGATCCTTGCATTATCCGATGCCCTGGAAACCGGCACCATGCAACACGCATGCGGCATGCTGAATGAGTTAAGTCCCGCTGAGATTGCACACTTACTGGAATCACTGCCCCATACCGAACGTAACATCATCTGGGAACTGGTCGATTCCGAAAAAGAAGGTGAAGTACTTATCCAGTTAGGCGAAGAACTTCGTTCGACACTGATCCGTGACATGTCATTACAGGACCTGGTCAGTGCCACCGAAGGCATGGACGTTGACGATCTTGCTGACTTTATTCAGTCACTACCGGATCGTGTTACCACCCAGGTATTGACCTCCTTAGATACACAGCACCGCGAACGACTCGAAGCAGTTCTCTCCTATCCTGAAGACAGTGCCGGTGGTTTGATGAACACCGACACGATCACGGTACGCAGTGAAGTGACGCTGGACGTGGTACTACGCTACCTGCGAATCCTTGATCAGCTGCCAGATAATACAGATAGTTTATTCGTTACTACACGCGACAATCGTTTTGTCGGCACCCTGCCTTTATCAGTGATATTGACTAACGATCCTGAGCTGACTGTTGATAACGTAATGAAACGCGACACCGAAGTCATCAAAGCCAGCATGGAAGATGATGAGGTTGCAAAAATATTTGAAACCCACGACCTGTTCTCCGCGCCAGTTGTTGATGAGCATATGAAACTACTGGGACGTATTACAGTGGATGACGTGGTCGATGTGATTCGTGAAGAAGCCGAACATTCTGTTTTAGGTATGGCCGGCTTAACTGAAGAAGAAGATTTATTCGCACCCGCTATTCCCAGTGCACGCCGCCGTGCAATCTGGTTAGGCATAAATTTATTAACCGCTTTTATGGCTTCCTGGGTGGTGTCCAATTTTGAAGGCACCCTGGAAAAAATTGTCACCATCGCCGTGCTGATGAATGTCGTTGCCAGCATGGGCGGTATCGCAGGCTCACAAACACTCACCCTGGTTATCCGCGGTCTGGCATTAGGCCAGGTAAGCAAGAGTAACCGTGGATGGTTAGTAAACAAAGAAATTATCGTTGGTCTGCTTAACGGCATCGGCTGGGCAATAGTTATCGCTCTGATTGCGGTACTCTGGTTTGACGATCTACAGATTGGTTATGTTATTGCTGCCGCTATCATTATCAATTTATTCGTTGCCGCCTTCTCCGGTGTCGCCATCCCTATTATATTGATCAAATTAAACATCGACCCTGCCATTGCAGGCAGCGTTATCTTAACTACAATAACAGACATTGTTGGGCTGTTCGCCTTTCTTGGCCTCGCCACGATGTTTTTACTTTAAAAATTTATTAAGGAACCACGATGAAAAAAATTATCTTACTCAGTTTATTTTTATGTATTTATAGCTTTTCAACAGTTACCCAGGCCGAGATAAAAAGTTTTACCGCTAAGGATCTGGACATGAGCAACCTAAAAGATGTTAAAGACAAGAAAAAACGCTTCTTTGATTTTATGCGTCCGATCGTCAATGATGAGAATGCAAAAATCCTGGCACTGAGAGAACAGCTACTAGACGCCAAAAAGAATAAAAACAATCATGAACTGGTTGCAGAAACTGCAGAAAAATACCATGTTGAATGGACAACCGGCAAAGAGAGCTGGGAAAAATTACTAGAACGTGTCGACGCAGTTGCACTGGAAGTCGTGCTAGCGCAGAGCGCTAATGAATCGGCCTGGGGACAATCACGTTTTGCCAAACAGGGAAACAACTTTTTTGGCCAATGGTGTTATAAAAAAGGTTGCGGTATCGTTCCTAAAAAACGTGACAAAGGTACAAAACATGAGGTCGCGAAATTCAAAAGCGTAAATGATTCCGTAAAAAGTTATCTTAAAAACATCAACAACATGCGTGTTTATGCACCACTAAGGACGGTACGTAAGAAAGACCGCGCGGCAGGGAAAAAACCTGATGCGAAGGCTCAGGCTGGTGGATTGATAAAATATTCACAACGCAGAGAAGAATACGTTAAAGAGGTCCGCTCGATGATCCGGGTGAATAAAAAACTGATGCAGGGAATTTAAGAGTACTTGATTTGCAGGTAACTACAGATACAAACCGTCATTGCGATGCCTACGTCCATGCAGGCATCGCAATGACGCGGATTTTTTTATTTTCTGCGATGCGCCTGCATCTTCAACCGTAAGGCATTAAGTTTGATAAAGCCATCGGCATCTTTATGGTCATAAGCGCCTTCATCATCTTCAAATGTGGCAATTGCTTCGTCAAATAATGAATCATCCGATTTGCGTCCGACAACATCGACGTTGCCTTTATACAGTTTGACGCGCACTACACCGTTGACAAATTCCTGTGATGCATCGATCATTTTCTGCAGCATCTCGCGTTCAGCACTCCACCAGTAACCATTATAAATAAGCTTGGCGTAACGCGGCATCAGCTCATCTTTTAAATGCGCAACTTCACGATCCAATGTCAGCGATTCCATCGCACGGTGCGCACGTAGCATGATGGTACCACCCGGTGTTTCATAACAGCCACGAGACTTCATACCGATGTAACGGTTTTCTACGATATCTAAACGACCGATACCGTTTTCGCCACCGAGACGATTTAATTCAGTCAGCACCTGTGCCGGCGTCATCGTTTTACCATCGATAGCGACGATATCACCCTGCTTATAGGTTAATTCAATATACGTTGCCTTATCCGGTGCCTGCTGTGGTGATACTGTCCAGCGCCACATATCATCTTCAGCTTCTGCCCATGGGTCCTCCAGGATGCCGCCTTCATATGAGATGTGAAGCAGGTTAGCATCCATCGAATAAGGTGATTTTTTGCCTTTATTAAAATCGACTTCAATGCCATGATCAGCTGCGTATTTCATTAATTTTTCACGTGACAATAAATCCCATTCGCGCCATGGTGCGATAACATGGACCCCGGGTTTAAGCGCATAGGCACCTAACTCAAATCGAATCTGATCATTACCTTTACCCGTCGCGCCATGAGATATCGCATCGGCACCGGTTTCATTGGCAATCTCCACCATACGTTTTGCAATCAATGGACGCGCTATCGACGTTCCTAACAGGTACTCACCTTCGTAAACGGTATTGGCACGAAACATAGGAAAAACATAATCACGAACGAACTCTTCAGTTAAATCATCGATATAGATTTCTTTAACACCCAGGGCTTCTGCCTTGCCGCGAACCGGTTCAACTTCTTCGCCCTGGCCAATATCTGCCGTGAAAGTGACGACTTCACATTGATATTCATCTTGTAGCCACTTCAAAATAACAGAGGTATCAAGGCCGCCAGAATAGGCAAGTACGGCTTTTTTAATATTTGCTTTCGCAGACATGGTGAATTTCCAGTAGTGAGTTCTATTAAATGAGGTGGCGATTATACTTAAAAATACCTGAAAGACTTATAAAAATAATTTACCACAGAGTCACAGAGACACGTAGAAAAGCACTCTAAATATTAGCTAACTGAGCCTTATCGCGTCACACTAATTAACAAAAATCTCTGCGCTCTCTGTCGCCTCTGCGGTAAAAAAAACAGCTTATTACGGCCTGCCCTGTTGACTAAATATGCTATATTAAATTCGACTAAAGTAGCATTAACTTCTATAATTACGCCCCTAACGCGCAGGAAAACCTTATACACTTCCGCGGGTTACTTATAATAATTAAAGAATTCCATTAAATCACGTCAACTTTCAACAAAACGACGTGATTTGTGTTGAATGTGCGAGATTGAGATGACAGAGTTACACGATATTGATCCCCTGGAAACCCAGGAATGGCTGGATGCATTAAACGCAGTCATAGAAAATGAAGGCGTTGAACGTGCGCATTTCCTGCTTGAGCAGCTCATTGATGACGCCAGACGTAATGGTGCCAATCTGCCATTCACCAATAACACCGCTTATTTAAATACGATTCCAACCCATTTAGAGCAGCGCACACCCGGTGATCCAGAGCTGGAAAACCGTATCCGCTCTTTTATTCGCTGGAATGCGATGGCAATGGTGGTTCGTGCCAACAAAGAAAGCTCTGAACTTGGCGGACATATCGCCAGCTTCGCTTCTGCTGCAACACTTTATGATGTTGGCTTTAATCATTTCTTCCACGCGACCACACCCGATCACGGTGGCGACCTGCTCTTTATGCAGGGCCATTCAGCGCCCGGTGTTTATGGCCGCGCCTACCTGGAAGGCCGTCTTAATGAAAGCCAGTTAGATAAATTCCGTCAGGAAGTTGATGGCGGCGGTCTATCATCTTACCCGCACCCCTGGTTAATGCCTGACTTCTGGCAGTTCCCGACCGTATCGATGGGTCTTGGCCCCATCATGTCGATCTACCAGGCACGTTTTATGAAATACCTGCATGACCGCGGCATCGCCAATACTGAAAACCGTAAAGTCTGGGCGTTCTGTGGTGATGGCGAGATGGACGAGCCGGAATCATTAGGTGCGATCTCATTAGGCGGTCGTGAAAAACTCGACAATCTTATCTTCGTTATCAACTGTAACCTGCAACGTCTTGACGGCCCGGTTCGTGGTAACGGCAAGATCATACAGGAACTTGAATCTGTCTTCCGTGGCGCCGGCTGGAATGTCATTAAAGTGATCTGGGGCTCCTACTGGGACCCATTGCTGGCGAAAGATAAAGATGGCCTGCTGCGCAAACGCATGCTGGAAATCGTTGACGGTGACTACCAGAACTACAAAGCCAAAGATGGTGCCTTTGTACGTGAGCATTTCTTCAACAGCCCTGAATTAAAAGCCATGGTGGCACACATGTCAGACGATGACATCTGGCGTTTAAACCGTGGCGGCCACGATCCACATAAAGTTTATGCGGCTTACAAAGAAGCCACCGAGCATAAAGACCAGCCAACCGTGGTACTGACCAAGACTGTCAAAGGTTACGGCATGGGCCTCGCGGGCGAAGGCCAGAACACTACACACTCACAGAAAAAAATGGGTACAGAGGCTTTAGCAACTTTTGCCAAGCGCTTTAACATCCCATTAACTGATGAACAGATCTCAAAAGCGGAATATTACAAACCGGCTGAAGACAGCGCCGAAATGCAGTACATGCAGGCACAGCGTAAAAAATTGGGCGGTTACCTGCCTTCGCGCACACATTTAGCTGCACCATTGGAAGTTCCTGAGCTATCGACTTTTTCTGCTCTGCTAGAGGGCTCAGGTGATCGCGAGATGTCGACCACCATGGCATTCGTTCGTATCCTGACGTCGCTCGCTCGTGACAAGAAAATCGGTAAAAACATTGTCCCCATCGTACCTGATGAAGCGCGCACCTTCGGCATGGAAGGCATGTTCCGTCAACTTGGCATCTACTCTTCTGTGGGCCAGTTATACGAACCACAGGATAAAGCCCAGGTGATGTTCTACAAAGAAGACAAGAGCGGTCAGATCCTGGAAGAAGGCATCAATGAAGCCGGCGCCATGTCATCATGGATCGCTGCTGCTACTGCCTACAGTTCGCATGGCGTTAACATGGTGCCGTTCTACATCTACTATTCGATGTTTGGTTTCCAGCGTATCGGTGACCTGGCCTGGGCAGCAGGCGACATGCAGGCACGCGGTTTCCTCATCGGCGCCACTGCCGGTAGAACAACTCTTGCCGGCGAAGGTCTACAGCACCAGGATGGCCACGGTTTGATCACAGCATCAACCATTCCTAACTGTGTTGCCTACGACCCCTGTTTTGCCTATGAACTGGCAGTGATCATTCATGACGGCATGCGCCGCATGGTTCAGGACCAGGAAAATGTGTACTACTACATTACCTCGATGAATGAAAACTACACCATGCCGGCCATGCCCAAAGGGGCTGAGAAAGGCATCATCAAAGGCATGTACCCGTTCAGCAAAGATAAAGCTAAAAAAGGCGAACACAAAGTTCAGCTGTTTGGCAGCGGCACCATCCTGCGTGAAGTCATCGCAGCCGCAGAACTGCTGAAGAAAGACTGGAAAGTCAGCGCCGACGTCTGGAGCATCACCAGCTACAACGAACTTGCACGTGAAGCGGTGGACTGTGAACGCTGGAACATGTTGAACCCTGGCAAAAAAGCGCGTGTGCCTTACATCACTCAGCAGCTAAAAGACTGTGAAGGTCCGGTTATTTCTTCATCTGACTACATCCGAACCGTGTCCAACCAGGTGCGCCAGTATGTACCCGCTACATACACCGTGCTGGGTACTGATGGTTTTGGTCGCTCAGACACACGCAAAAATCTACGTCGTCACTTCGAAGTAAACAGTCACTACGTTACCGTTGCTGCGTTAAAAACACTGGCTGACGAAGGCACTATCCCCGCTTCCAAAGTCAGCGATGCCATCAAGAAGTACGGCATCGACACCAAAAAACCTAACCCGATAACGGCTTAACCAGGAAGATAACAATGGCAGAGATTAAAGACATTCTTGTTCCTGATATCGGCGATTTCGATGGCGTTGAAGTCATCGAAATCCTGGTGGCAGCTGGCGATTCAATTGCAGTTGAAGACGCTATCGTTTCACTTGAATCCGATAAAGCTGCGATGGAGATTCCATCTCCTTTTGCAGGCACAATAAAAAATGTAAAAGTTAAGCTGGGTGATAAAGTTTCCGAAGGTCACCTGCTCGTGACCATAGAAGCCTCTGACGAAAGCGCAACTGCTGAAGAAGCACCGGCGACCGAAGAGAGCGCTCCTAAAGAAGAAGCCAGTGCAGCACCTGCACCTGCGCCAGCTCCTACACCTGCTCCGGTGCCAGCAGCACCACGACCCTCACCTACCGCTTCGATGAGCATCAACGAAGATGGTTTTAGAAAAGCACATGCGAGTCCGTCAGTAAGGAAATTTGCACGTGAACTGGGTGCCGACCTGTCACAGATGACCGGTACTGGCACTAAAAACCGCATCATAAAAGAAGATGTTAAAGCATGGGTAAAACAGGCTCTGGCACAGGGTAGCCAGGGCGGCGGCCTGGGCGTCGAAGCCATGCCGGAAATCGATTTCAGCCAGTTCGGTGAAATCGAGATGCAAGAACTAACCCGGATCAACAAATTGACCGGTAAATTCCTGCATCGTAACTGGGTCACCGTGCCGCACGTGACACAGTTTGATGAAGCCGATATCACCGAGCTGGAAAAATTCCGCAAACAGTTAAACGAAGAGAACAAGAAGGAAGGCACTCGCGTTACCGTGCTGGCGTTCCTGATGAAAGCCCTGGTCTCGGCTTTAAAAGAATTCCCGCGCTTCAACTCATCACTGGACCACACCGGTGAAAATCTAGTGCTCAAAAAATATGTCAACATCGGTGTCGCCATGGATACCCCGGACGGTCTGGTTGTTCCCGTGATCCGTGATTGCGACAGAAAATCATTGATCGAACTGGCACAGGAACTCACTGATACCAGTGTGCGCGCACGCAATAAAAAATTATCACCTTCTGATATGCAGGGCGGCTGCATCAGCATCTCCAGTCTTGGCGGTATCGGCGGCACGGCATTCACACCTATCGTTAACGCCCCCGAAGTTGCCATCCTCGGCGTGTCGCGCTCGAGCATGCAACCGGTGTACAAAGACGGTGAGTTTGTGCCGCGTTTGATGCTGCCGCTTTCATTATCATATGACCACCGTGTTATCGATGGCGCTGATGGTGCACGCTTCACCTCTTACTTGAGCAGAGTGTTATCTGACACAAGAAGGTTGTTACTATAAAAAAACCAACATCAAATGCTTTAACCACAGAGACACAGAGTTGTTTCTACTTTAGCTTTTTTTCTCTGTGACCCCTGTGTCTCTGTGGTAGATCGCTTTTCAATGTTTTTATTTCGAGCAAACATATGAGTAAAATAGTTAACGTAGAAGTCCCTGACATAGGCGACTTTACCGATGTCGATATTATCGAAGTTCTGGTCAGCAAAGGTGATGTGATTGCAAAAGAAGATCCGCTCATCACACTGGAATCTGACAAAGCGACTATCGAAATTCCTTCACCTTCTTTCGGCACCGTCCAGGAAGTCGTGGTCAATGTTAACGATAAAGTCAGCCAGGGCCAGTTGATCTTAAAACTGGAAGTCACTGACAGCGATGGCGAGGCAACTGAGCCGACCACTGCCAGCAAGGAAACCAAACCAGCAGAAACACCAGCATCCGCACCGGCACCAGAGGCAGCCCCTGCACCTGCAGGTGACAGTGACCTGCACGCAGAAGTCGTGGTGCTCGGTTCTGGCCCCGGCGGTTACACTGCGGCTTTCCGTGCTGCCGATCTGGGTAAAAAAGTTATCCTTATCGAGAAATATGACACTATCGGCGGTGTCTGTTTAAACGTCGGCTGCATACCTTCAAAAGCCCTGTTACATACTGCCGAGATCATCAACGAAGCTGCGGAGATGGCCGATCACGGTATCGATTTCGGCAAGCCTAAAATCGACATCAAAAAACTGGCCGGCTTCAAAAACAAAGTCATCAAACAGTTAACCGGTGGTCTTGCGGGTTTAGCCAAACAGCGCAAAGTACAGATCATTACCGGTTACGGTAAATTCACTTCAGCACACACCATCGAAGTTACCGGCAAAGACGGCAGCCAGAGCATCTCTTTTGATAACGCAATCATTGCTGCCGGTTCCTCTGTATTTAAGATTCCGGGTTTCCCTTATGACGATGAACGCCTGATGGATTCGACCGGCGCACTGGAACTGGCCGACATCCCCAAACGCCTGTTAGTGATCGGCGGCGGCATCATCGGCCTGGAGATGGCGACCGTTTATGACGCACTCGGCGCCAAAGTCTCTGTCGTCGAACTGTCACCCGGCCTGATTCCCGGCTGTGATGCCGACCTGGTTCGGCCATTGATGAAACGCGTTAAGAAGCGTTATGAAAACATCTGGCTGAACTCAAAAGTCACTGCCATCGAAGCGCAGAAAAAAGGCTTAAAAGTGTCTTTTGAAGGTAAAGGTGCTCCCGAAACTGATACCTTCGACCGGGTATTACTCGCTGTCGGCCGCAGCCCTAATGGTAAACTGATCGATGCCGAAAAAGCCGGTGTCGCCGTCGACGAACGCGGTTTTATCTCTGTCGATAAACAACAGCGCACCAACGTCAATCACATCTTTGCTATCGGTGATATTGTCGGCCAGCCGATGCTGGCACATAAGGCCACACACGAAGCAAAAACGGCCGCTGAAGTTATTGCCGGCATGAAATCTTATTTTGACGCCAAAACCATTCCTTCTGTGGCGTATACCGACCCGGAGATTTCCTGGATGGGCATCACCGAAGAACAGGCCAAAGCCGAGGGCGTCGAATACACCAAGGGCGTTTTCCCGTGGGCAGCCAGTGGCCGCTCGTTAAGTATCGGACGCAACGAAGGCATCACCAAACTGCTGTTCGATAAAAATACGCACAAGATCATCGGCGCCGGCATGGTCGGCACCAATGCCGGTGAGCTCATCGCCGAAGCGGTATTAGCACTGGAGATGGGCGCTGACATCGAAGACATCGCACTCACTGTGCATCCGCATCCAACCCTGTCGGAAACCTTCAACTTCGCTGCTGAAATGGCCGAAGGTACGATTACCGATCTATACATTCCTAAAAAGAAGTAATCGATAATTTTTTCTGATAAAAATGCTAGAGTTATTTGATGAGAAAATCATCAGATAACTCTTTAGCAGACAGCCAGTGCGCCATCATGTTTGCCGATATTGCAGGCAGCACACGGCTTTATAATCAACTGGGTGACTACAGGGCCGAACTACTCATCTCCAGACGTATAGCAACGATGCGTGACATCACTGCAAACCATAATGGCCGCGTGATAAAAACCATCGGCGATGAGATCATGTGCCAGTTCCCCACCGCAGTGCAAGCGACCTTTGCCGCCAAAGAGATGCACATAGACAAGGCAACAGATCACGAAGACGAAGCGCTTGATATACGTATCGGCTTGCATTTTGGCAATACCATAGAAAAAGATGGTGACATCTATGGTGATGCCGTGAACATCGCCGCACGCATGGCCGCCATCGCCAAGACCAATCAGATCATCACCACCGAAAATTTCATCCGGTTATTGAACAGAGATCTAACCAACGATACGCGGTTATTTGATAACACCCGTGTTAAGGGCATCGATAAAGAAATAAAAATCTATCAGATCTTATGGGAAGAAGATAACGTTACAACCTATGCAACAACGCAGCACATCCAGCAGATCATGCAGGTGAAAGTTTCTATTGTTTTTAAATTTAACGGCAAAGAACGATTCTATACCGGTAGTGACATCATCACGCCATTAAGTATCGGCCGTGATAACTCCTGCGACATAACCATCGATTCTAAATTCGCTTCTCGCTCACACGTTAACCTGGAATTTCGTCGCGGAAAATTTGTCCTCGTTGACCACAGTACAAATGGCACCTATGTGAAGTTCAAACAACAGAACGAAGTATTTATTCGACGTGAAGAGATCCCTTTGATGGGCGAAGGTTACATCAGCCTGGGTGAAAATTATAAAGAAAATAACGCTACGAATATTTATTACAGCGTTTTGCAAAAATAATTAATCGCTTTATTTATAAGCTGAAATGACAATTTCACTTATACAGCATCCTGTCAACGCTATTACTCTGGCTTCTGCATAGCATCAATTGAAGCGGAAACAACCATCACAGAAATATTATCACTGCCGCCATTTTTCAGCGCGGCGTTTACCAGTTCATCAACGATACATTCATCATTATCAGCAACGTTGTGACAGGCATTAATGATTTCACTCATCTCATCATTATCAACTTCATCGGACAGGCCATCACTGCATAAGACAATCTTCTGACCACTGTACAGAACACCCTGCTCCACAGAAACATGAAACACCTCCGTCTGCGCTGAACCAAGATTCTGGAAAATAATATTTTTTCCTGGATGCACACGTGCTTCTGCCTCAGTTATCTGGCCGCTATCAATCAGCATCTGTACCATCGAATGATCTTTCGTTAACTGCGAGATAACTCCATCCCATAGATACGCACGACTGTCTCCCACCCAGGCAAGCGTATACTCATTTTCATGCAACTGAACTGCGACGATGGTCGTGCCCATACCCTTTTTGCCTTCGCCATTTTTGACACCCTCCAGTATCGCGAGATTCGCCTGCTCTATTGCATCGACCAGCGTTAACCCCTGCGTTACTTTCTCCTCTATAACCGCAACCGCAATTTTGCTTGCCACCTCACCACTGGCATGTCCGCCCATACCATCAGCAATAACATACAGACCTAACGTTTCATTGACGCCATAACAGTCTTCATTGTGCTGTCTTTTTTTTCCAACATCGGTACGCGCGGCATAACTAACTTCTTCCATAGAGCGTCTCTTTCACTTATTCAGTTAACAAAAAAACATTATCAATCATCTAACTCTAGCTTCATACCGTTTTTGTGCAATTCATGGTAACGATGGAAACGTTACCTGCGCACATCCTGGGCGGCTGCCATAACCGCAATATTTAAACTTTGGACAGTCTGTAACTGATCCCGAATAGATTCTGGCCGGCCTTACACTCTACCGACTTGACTCATATCAATATTATTACCAGGTGATTGTAATATCGTATTTATTAAACATAGACGTAGATAGAAATTTATGACTAAAAACCAGCACAATCTAAAAGATAAATCAGACACTGATTTACACGAATGGATAGCCGGGCACAAACCAGACACTGCCGACTATATTGCTGGCATTCAGGAGCTGATGAGAAGAAACGAAGCCCCTGTCAGGAAGCGTGAATGGTTTGTATTAGGCATAGCTTTTCTATCCCTGGTAATAGCTATCATCGCTATAGTGCTTACCTATTAAAAGTAATGACCCACTACAACCGCCTGCAACAATAAAATTAATTTTTCTTCGCCGCTAACGGATCAAGCTTGATTAATTTATATCTCTCATCGGCCCGTAACGGCCAGCCAGAGAAAATACTTATTTAAGCGCAAAACCATCTACACCGCATCCATAAAAAATTAAAAATATTGCTTGATTATCCAGCAAGCATACTCTTACAATAGCTCTAGATGAGAACGTTTTGAGAACAAATAGTCGCTATGCAACAACTCACAGATAAACAACAACTTACCCTGGATTTCATCCAGCGCTACATCGCCATACATACGGTAGCACCAAAACTACAGGAGATCGCCGAGGGCATAGGCATCAGCTCGCGAGGCGTTGCCCACCGTTATGTACAGGCACTTATCGATAGCGGATTCATCACCATGGATAATGGTAAACACCGCGGTATCCGCCTGCGCAAACCCAATACATACCGCGCTGATTCGACATTACCGCTGCTGGGGAAAATTGCTGCCGGCAAACCCATCGAAGCCATCCCCGGCGAAGATCAGATCGATCTTCGCGATTTTTTCGGCCATAACAATTTTGCCGTACGCGTACAGGGAGACTCCATGATCGAAGCCGGCATCATGGATGGCGACACCGTCATCATCGAATTCCGCGAGACCGCCGATGACGGCGACATCGTGGTCGCCCTGATCGACGAAAGCGAGACCACACTAAAACGTTTTAAGCGCAGCCATAAAGGCCGTTACATCAAACTCATCCCGGCCAATAAGGACATGGAGGAGATGGTGTACGAAGCCAGTCGGGTGCGAATCCAGGGTGTGCTGATCGGACAGTTGCGGAAATATTAAAAAACCGGGGACAGACCTTAGGTCTGTCCCCCAAAAACTACGCTAATGACTCAAAAACACTGGCAACGCGCCATCGCCCTGCTCGACATGAATGCGTTTTTCGCCTCCGTCGAGCAACGCGACTTTCCCTCACTGCTCGGTCAGCCCGTCGCCATCACCAATGGCATGCGCGGCAGCTGCATCATCACCTGCTCTTATGAAGCCCGTGCCTTTGGTATCCGCACCGGGATGCGGGTGCGCGAAGCACTGCGACTTTGCCCGCATCTGCTGCAACGGCCGGCCCGCCCTGAAGTGTACGCAAAAGTCTCTCGCAACATCATGCACTCACTGGTCAACGTCTGCCCTGATATCGAAGTGTTTTCTGTCGATGAAGCTTTTATCGATATCACCTCATGCCAGAAGTTATACGGCTCACCCGAACAGGCCGCACACGAACTCAAACAGGCGGTTTATCGCGCCTCCGGCCTGCTCTGCTCGTTAGGTTTAAGCGGTGATAAAACCACCGCCAAATATGCTGCCAAACTCAACAAGCCCGATGGTTTCACCGTGATTCTACCCTGGCAGGCAAAATCTGCATTGCAGCATGTGCCCGTCACCGATCTCTGCGGCATCGCCAAAGGCATCGGTGGTTTTCTCGCATCACACAGCGTTATCTATTGCGGCGACATGGAAAAACTACCCATCAGTGTCTTATCACGACGTTTCGGCAACCTCGGCAGACGCATCTGGTATATGTGTCAGGGCGCCGACCCGGATCCATTACATCCTGACGTAGCTGCACCAAAATCCATCGGTCACGGTAAAGTCATGCCGCCCAACACCCGTGACCGCGGCACCGTGCTCACCTATCTGCAACACATGTGCAGCAAGGTCGGTACCCGCATGCGCCGTCACGACATGGTCGCAAAGACCTACTGGATCGGCTTGCGCACCAGCGAAGGCTGGCTGGGCTGCAAGAGCCGACTCAGTGAATTTAGCAATGACCAGCAGCAGATCTACCGGCTCGGGCGCTACGTTCTCGACCTAAGCTGGCAAGGCGAAGGTATACATCAGATCCAGGTCACCGCCCTCGACCCGCAGCCAACAGGTATGCAGATGGACCTGTTTAACTCACAGGCAGAGGACAAGACCCGCAGTTTACTAAACAACGCAATGGACAATATTAATGAACGATATGGCGAGCTGACGCTATCCCCGGCACGCCTGCTTAATCGTTCCGATATGCCGAATGTCATTGCTCCTGCCTGGAAACCCGATGGCCTGAGACAGACCATCTGAAATTAATGGTAACGGCAACCAGAAGCGGGTATACAAAAAAACAAAGTCAAAAGATTTCACCGCAGAGACGCGGAGGCGCAGAGCTCTATTTTGTTAGCGGCGCCTACGGCGCCATTAACAAGATTAAGTTCTTCTCTGCGCCTCCGCGTCTCTGCGGTTAATAGTTTTTTAATTTTTCAAGGTCAGCAAAGAGTCGATAACAGATATAACGTATTGCGTTATATAACGTTTAACGTTATATTTTATCTATGCCATGTCAACACCCCGGGAAGGTCCTGTTACAACAGTACCTGTTACCGCAAAAAATCAGCCAGAACGCGCTTGCACGCGCCATCAGGGTGCCACCCAGACGCATCAATGAGATCATTCATGAAAAACGAGGCATCACCGCAGATACTGCTGTGCGGCTAGCAATATACTTCGGCGGCAGCGCCAGTTACTGGATGCACCTGCAAGCAGAATTTGAAATAGAGAAAGTAAAACAGAACATTAGCATCCAGCTAAGCACCATACAGCAGCAGAACCAGGGAAAACCCATAACAGCGAGCGACAAACCAAAAGAAAAACCGCATCATAAGAAGGCTAGCTACAGCCTCAAACGACGGATAATGCGATAACAATCGTCGTTATTCCAGGTAATAGCGCAGTAATAAGTACCCGCTAAAATCATTCACCTGGCCCTTGCGGTAAAAGCCGAACCCTCTTCATTAATGAATTAAGCGCTCTCAGGCTACAAAAAGCCATTACGGCAAAAATTATAAATAGATGGATAAATAACGTTTCTGAAACTATACCTTTCTATAACAACGTTGCACTAAATGAAACCAAATAGAAAACACTCTTAATTTTGAGCTAAGTATTGGCCACATTCAGGTAACGAAATGAAAAACAATATCCGGATATTTTTTACATTTATACTGTTATCAACAACAACACAGGCCGCTGCAATGAGCAGCGCAGCCATGATATCGATATCTGACACCGAACAGAAAATCGTAAAAACATATAATGCGATCAAGCCCGCGTCGTTAAAAATAAGCCTGGACGATAATCTACACGGCTTCATCGAGAGCAAGACCTGCATTTTCTGCAAAACCATAAAAGTAAACATTACACCAAATACAAAAGTCTACGCCAACAATATTAAGGTGCCTTTAGAACAGGCGAGAAATCGCATAGGACAATTTGCTACCGTCATTTACGAGCTGAAAACAAATAATGTGAGCACCATACGCTGGTGATAATCGAATGCCGGTGTGAGAAATTTTAAGTTATACATGCAATACTTATGGCCACACTACAGCATTGCAGACAGCCTTGAAGAATGACAAAAAAATCGCTACCCACTAAACCTAACAGCTGGAAGCTGCAATCCAGTAAAAAAATATTTGAAAACCCCTGGCTGAGATTATACCAGGACGACGTCATCAATCCCGGTGGCGGTTTATCTCATTACGGAAAAATCAACTTCAAGAGTCTTGCCATCGGCATCATCCCGCTCGATGAAGATAACAACACCTGGCTGGTCGGACAATACAGATACGTTCCCGATTGTTACTCATGGGAGATACCGATGGGTGGCGGAGCATTGAACCATGACCCACTGGTGTCAGCCAAACGTGAACTCAAAGAAGAAACCGGATTAATCGCAACGGACTGGCAGGAACTGATGAAGCTGCACACCTCAAATTCCGTCACCGATGAACGCGGACTGGTCTATGTCGCGCGTGAACTCACGCAAGGAGAAACCGAGTTCGAAGAAACTGAAGATTTAATGATCCACAAATTACCGCTTGATGAGGCCATTGAACGCGTATTAAGCGGTGAAATAACCGATGCTGTCAGTGTATGCGGTTTACTAAAACTGAAATACTTAATCTAATTACTGACAGAAAATTTCTCATCCAGAAATTGATTAATGTCTGTTGATTCATACATCCACTGCACCGTGCCATCATCCGCCGTTATCTTCAGGCAGGGCACCTGGTACTTACCGCCCTCACTGATCAGTTCCTGATTCCATTTAGGATCATTACGCGCATCACGCTTTTCTATATTCAACGCCAGGCGATGAATCGTGCGACGTGTTTTAACGCAGAAAGGGCACTGCTGAAACTGGTACAACACCATGTTTTGCGTTTGTCCCGTCTACCGCTTGCTGCGCTTCTGCAGAACGTTCTACTGGTTTAGGACGTGTTATCCAGTCGACAAAAATGATGATCTGGCCTAACAGCCAGCGTATTGGTTTGAAGATGAAACCCATGTTTTTTCTATACCTTAATAATACTTACGATTAATTTTACATTGTCATCTCGACCAACGGGAGAAATGACGGTATGCCTGATCGACTATGACCGACCGTTATCACTTAGATCAACTAGCCTTTAAACTCACCATGCGCCTGCAGGTCAGCATGATAAGACGAACGTACCATCGGCCCACTGGCAACATGTGTAAAACCTAAACCCATGCCGATATCATATAACTCATCAAATTCTTCTGGTGTGACATAACGCTCTACCGGCAGATGATGCTTGCTCGGCTGCAGGTATTGACCCAGCGTTAACATCTCGACGTTATGCGCACGCATGTCTTTCATCACTTCGACGACTTCGTCCATTTTCTCACCCAGGCCTAACATCAGCCCGGACTTGGTCTTCACCTCCGGGTGCGACTGCTTAAACTGTTTTAACAGATCCAGTGACCACTGATAATCCGAACCCGGGCGGCACTGTTTATATAAACGCGGTACGGTCTCGAGATTATGATTAAACACGTCCGGTGGTGAATCATGCATGATCGCTAAAGCCACATCCATGCGACCGCGGAAGTCAGGCACTAGAATTTCTACTTCTGTATCCGGGTTTAACTGTCGCGTTTTATCGATACACTCGACAAAATGCGAAGCGCCACCATCACGTAGATCATCTCGGTCTACCGAGGTGATAACCACATATGACAGACCCATGGCTTTGATGGTTTCAGCCAGATGCTTCGGCTCATTTTCATCGAGCGGATTCGGACGGCCATGGCCGACATCACAGAACGGACAGCGGCGGGTACAGATCTCGCCCATGATCATAAAGGTGGCCGTGCCTTTACCAAAACATTCACCCAGGTTCGGACAGGCCGCCTCTTCACAGACAGTAAAAAGTTTTTGCTCGCGAAGCACTTCTTTGAGTTTTTTTACATTGGGATGAAACGGTGATTTGGCACGGATCCAGCTCGGTTTGCGTAAACGCTCTGCAGGCTGTTTTACTTTTATCGGTATGCGTGCAACTTTTTCAGCACCCTTTAATTTTTCGCCGGCAACAACTTTATAGGCTTTTTTGTCGCTTGTAGTATTCTCATTCATAACTAAATTGTTCGATTAGACGTTGCTGCAGATCATCAGTGACCGATTCGAGTTCAATATCACTAATAAAATTTTTTATCTGGGTCACTTCCAGTCCTTCATAACCACAGGGATTAATCCGGCTGAAGGGTTCAAGATCCATCGCGACATTCAATGCCAGACCGTGAAAACTGCAGCCTTTGCGGACCCGCAAACCCAGGGCGGCTATTTTAGCATCATTTACATAAACTCCAGGCGCATCTCGTCGGGCATTTGCAGTAATACCATAATCATTCAACAGTTCGATGATCACCTGCTCCAGACCTGTCACCAATGCCCTTACACCAATATTCAAACGGTTTAGATCCAGCAGGGTATAAACCACAATCTGTCCGGGGCCATGGTAGGTAACCTGACCTCCGCGATCTGAGTTGATGACAGGGATTTCTGCTGAGTTTAATACGTGTTCAGGCTTACCATTTTTACCGAGCGTGTAGACGGCGGGATGCTGTAAAAACCAGAGCTCATCCGGCGTATCTTTTTGACGGTTATCAGTGAAGTCCCGCATCTTCTGCCAGGTTTCATCATAATCCACTTCACCAAGGTGACGAACCGAGATTGCCATATCGCTAGCTGATAGATTTACAGCGCGATTGAAACGTGTTCGCAAGCAGAGAGATCGATATAGATATTATCCAGCTGCTGCTTACTGTGGGCGACGATAGTAACGGTGATAGCGGTGTATTTGCCATTTCTGCTGGGTTTCATGGTAACCGCACCTTCTCCCAGGTTATCGACATGGCGATTGATGATCTCGATGACAGCCACTTCGAGCTCTACACATGCAAGACCCATGGCTTTAACAGGAAACTCACAGGGGAACTCCAATAAGGTCTCCCCCTCTTCCAGGCTTAAGTCATGGAACTTGATATCTTTATCGTCACTCATAAAATCGTCTTAGGTCTCTGTCTTACTGTTCTCTCAGCAGCTGCTTATACTGCTGGTATAGATCCATTATCCGTTTCCACATCGGCCCGGCAACCCCGGAAGCAACCATTTCACCATTCAGACTGATGACGGGTGCAATTTCACGCGTTGAACTGGTCATCCAGATCTCATCCGCATCGAACAGCTCAGCTTCACGTATGCCTCTCTCCTCAACCAATATGGTGTTATTTTTTGCGATTTCAATCACCAGGTCACGTGTGATACCGGGTAATAGCTCGCGCCCCGCCGGCGGTGTTATCAGCACGTTATCCTTAACGATAAAAACATTGCTCGCTGTACCCTCACTGACCATGCCATTCCTGATCAGGATGGCATCATCGACATTGGCCTCACTCGCCTGATGGCGCAACATGACGTTGGCAACCAGCGAGGTTGATTTGATATCGCAGGCGCCCCACCTGAAATCATTAACGGTAATCACCGATATACCTGCCGACACGACTTCGATATCTGGCGGGGTAACATGTAACACCATGGCAAAGATGGTGCACGCATACTCTGGCCTGATAGCCAGATCACGTTTCTCATAGACCCCGCGCGAGATCTGCAGATAGACCGCACGGTCCTCACCAGCATTTTTCACCAGCAGGTCTGAGAATATTTTCGACCACTCGTCGTTGCTATGCGGGTTTGGCAGGCTTATGCGGCGCAGACTGTTCTGCAAGCGATGCAGGTGCTCCTCCAGTCGCAACAGCTTATTGGCAAACACCGGGATAACTTCATAAACACCATCACCAAAAAGAAAACCACGATCCATAACGGAGATCGTGGCTTGTTCTGCAGGCAGGTAGCGCCCGTTTAAATAAACCATATTTTCAGAATTATTCAACTGACGAACTCATATCAATGTTAATTGATCATGCGCAGAACATAATCTTTAGCGATCTGAAACAGACTACCTTCAGCAACATTCTCCAGCGCGACCAGAGGTACTGACTCGAGCACATTGCCATCCAGCGAGACTTTTACTACCCCCACAGGCTGGCCTTTGGATATAGGCGCCTGGATATCTTTATCGATATCCATGGTCGCATCGAGCTTGTCATACGCCCCGCGTGGTATCGTTATGGCAAGCGCCTGGGACAAACCCACTGTTAAGGTTTCAAATTCACCCTTCCAGATTCGTGGCCGGCTCAATACCTCACCTTCATCATAGAGGGTGTGCGACTCGAAGAAACGGAAACCATAGTTCAATACTGCCTGACTGACGCTTGCCCTGGATTTTTCACTATCGGTGCCAAGCACCACTGAGACAACACGCATATCAGAACGCAATGCAGAAGTCACCAGACAGTAGCCTGCCGACTCTGTATGCCCTGTCTTCAAACCATCAACCGTTTCATCACGCCATAACAACTTGTTACGGTTATATTGTTTGATGTCATTATAGGTATACTCTTTTTCAGAATACCAGGCATAGTGCTCAGGAAACTCACGGATAATAGCCACTGATAACTTCGCGATGTCGCGTGCGCTTGTCAGATGTTTTTTATCTGGCCAGCCAGTACAGTTTTCGAAGTTGGTATTATCCATACCTAGTTCTTTTGCATATTGATTCATCAACTGCACAAAAGTAGCTTCTGTGCCGGCAATGTGTTCGGCCAGGGCGACACTGGCATCATTACCGGACTGAATGATCAGACCTTTCATCAGATCATGTACAGAGACGCTTGAATTCACTTCGAGATACATCCTCGAACCGCCCATGCGCCAGGCCTTTTCACTTATATCGACCATGTCATCCATGTTTAACCGGCCTTCGTCCATCTCCTTATAAACAACATAGGCAGTCATCAACTTGGTAATACTTGCTGGCTCGATCTGCTCATCAGCATTTTTTTCAGCAAGCACCTTACCGCTGGCGAAATCGATCAGTAGATAATTTTTTGCTGCAACTTCAGGTGGTGCAGGCACAGGTAGCGCTGCCGATGAAATAGTAAAATTCATTAACGCGAAAACAAAAAACATTAGCTTTAGGATATTTTTTACTGAATACAGTTTTTGATACATTTTTAAACTCACTTAATTACGACTTAATTCCAATTTATTTTTTTAACTTCTATTTAGTATCATTTACTGGGCAGCACACCGCCACCACCGGACTCATATCTTGATTATTTTTATATTATGGTGATTTTTTTGTTTTAGCTGAGTCAACACTTTTTTTGCTACATAGTCAGACGGTAATGGACCGATCCTTACCCGGTATACTGCTTTTCCTTTTTTACTCTCTATATGTAACCTGACATCGTTAAAACCCTCTCCCTGTAATTTACCCAGGTGTTGCAAGGCATTTTCTTCGGTAGAAAAAGCCGCCACCTGAACGTAAAGTTTATCACCTTCAGAAACGGGAGATTCAACAAATGTTTCACTACGACGGAGAGCCTTATCCTCTGCAGACGTTACCACACGAATACTAACATTTGCGGTCCCTGTTTGAGCTACGCCTAATTTTGTCGCCGCCGCATAAGACAGATCAATAATCCGGCCTTCATGAAAAGGACCTCGGTCATTTACCTTGACGATCGCTTTACGATTATTATCGATATTTGTTACTTCCACGAATACCGGGATAGGCATGGTCTTGTGTGCGGCTGTCATGGCGTACATATCATAATCTTCACCGCTCGAAGTGCGCTGGCCATGAAATTTATTGCCATACCATGATGCGATACCTTTTTGCTGGAAACCTTCGGAAGAATCCATCAAGTAGTAGGTCTTACCCATAACCGTATAACTATCCGGGTTACCATACTTGCTCGGCTTAACAGCCACTGGAACAGCATCTGGAATCTCATGCCACTGCTTTGAATAATTTGCAGGTGCGCTATCTTTAATTTCGCCACATGAACCTAATACCAGGGAAGATATTAAAAACAGTAAAAAATGAACACTTCGTCGCTCCTCGCAACAAAGAGACAGCCATCCATTTTCAGTAAGCAGCATATTTAGCTTCATAACAGTTAGTTCTTAAGTTTCTCGCTCAACTGAAAAACAGCCATCGCGTACATCTCATTATGGTTGTATCGAGTGATGACATAAAAATTCTTCAACCCCAGCCAGTACTCATCACCTTTTTTTCCTTCCAGTTTCAATAATGTTGCCAGCTGCTTATCATCAAAACCAGCTTTCGGATACTGCTTCATCGTAACGCCCTGCTGTTTGAACTGAGCGACACTCTCATATGGCTTTAACTTATTTTCACCTTTAACGACCGAAGTATTTTTCACCAACGCCTGGTGCGCGACCGTGTCACCCGGTTGCCAGCCATGCTCACTAAAATAATTTGCCACGCTGCCGATCACATCAGGCACACTATTCCACAGGTCACGCTTGCCATCACCGTCGAAGTCAACTGCATAGCGACGATAACTGCTGGAGATAAACTGCGGCATCCCCATCGCCCCGGCATACGATCCAGTCATCTCATCCACATCGATATTCTCTTCTTTTGATAACAGTAAGAACTGCTTCAATTCGCTCTTAAAAAATTTACTGCGTTTTGGATAATCAAAACCTAATGTGGTCAGAGAATCAAATATTGTATATTTACCGGTATGCTTGCCGTAATATGATTCAACGCCGATGATCGCCGCGATTATCTCTACTGGCACCCCATATCTTTTTTCTGCACGAGCCAGGGTTTCCCTGTGCTGCTGCATAAATACTTTACCTTTAGTAGTGCGTTTACTGGTGACAAATATAGGCCGATACTGCTTCCATGTAAGCTCTTTCTCGGCAGGTTTTGCGATCGACTCCAGGACATTATCCAGTCTTTTGGCAGTAGCAAATTTCTGCTCCAGGTAAGCGCGATCAAACTGATGCTGCTCTACCATTTCATCTATAAACTGTTTCACATCTTCTCGTTGTGCATAATTCACACTGGCAACTGCCTGCGTGCTTATCAAAGAACCAGATGCAATAACAAACAATATTATTTTTAACACTTTTTGACTCACTCTTATTTTTATAAAATTCATATCAATCATCATTCCATTATAACTATAGATCCAAATACCTGACTCTTCATTATTTTGTGACCAGTCGCCGATGGGTGCTAATTGACATCAACATGCCAAAGCCCGCCATCAATGTCACCATCGATGTGCCGCCATAACTGACCAGAGGCAGCGGCACACCAACAACAGGCAAAATACCTGAAACCATACCGACGTTCACAAACAGATAAACAAAAAACGTCATGCTGAGACTGCCGGCCAGTAATCGCCCAAAACTATCCTGCGCAGTTGCCGCAATATACAGACCGCGAATAATGATGAATGCATAGAGTGACAATAAAACGATCGCGCCCATAATACCAAACTCTTCAGCAAAGACCGCATAGATAAAATCAGTTGTTCGCTCCGGCAGAAAATCTAGCTGCGACTGCGTACCATTTAGCCAGCCCTTACCATAGATACCGCCTGAACCAATCGCTATCATCGACTGAATAATATGGTAACCAGAACCCAGCGGGTCACTTTCAGGGTCGAACAATGTCAACACACGTTGCTTCTGATAGTCGTGCATAAATTGCCACAACACCGGGATCAGTGCCAGTATACCGATAATAGCGCCAAACAGAACACGCCAGCGAATACCGCCAAAAAACACCACAAAAAAACCTGCCGCAGCGACCAGTAAGGACGTACCCAGATCCGGCTGCTTGGCGATCAACAGGGTAGGCAAAATCACCAGAACCAGTGAAATGATCAAGGCACCCATTTTTGGCGGAAACGGTTTTTCACATAGATACCAGGCCAGCATCATCGGTGTAACCAGCTTCATCATCTCTGAAGGCTGAAAACGGATCACATAGAGGTTTAGCCAGCGTTGCGCCCCCTTACCGACATCACCCGCAACAAGCACCAGAACAAGCAGCACGATACCCAGAGCAAATAACCACGGCGCCCAATGATATAACTGATGCTGCGGAATTTGCGCGACAAAAAACATCACCGCAAAAGCCAGCGACAGTCGAACCACCTGACGCTGCACCAGCTCGATAGAACCATCCGAAGCACTATATAAAATACCTAATCCTGCCGCCATCAACAGCAACAGACCAGCCAATAACACCGGATCGATATGCAACGACTGCAAAATTCGCGCAGTCTTGCTCTGATAATCTGATTCAAAAAATTGTGTGCTGCTGCTATACATGTTTTTATTAACTAATCACTGCTCTCATACTATTACTGATATTTTTACTAATGAAGATGCTCTGTATGCACCAGGTTTTTTACAACGATATTTTCAATACCCGGCTCATCGTCTGACTTCGATAAGTCTGTCGTGTATTTTTCCATGTAACGCTTGATCAGGTCTCTTGCAATGGGCGCCATCTTACTGCCATGCTCCCCATTCTCCGCCACCACAGCTACCGCCAATACCGGGTCTTTAACCGGAGCCAAAACCAATAAACAGACCATGGTCACGAAGCTTCATAGCCACGGTCTCTTCATCGTACTCCTCATCCTGGGCAATGCCGAATACCTGTGCCGTGCCGGTTTTTCCGGCCATTTTAAATTTCATCCCCCAGCCCGTTGCACGCGCTGTGCCCAGGGTACCATGCACGACTTTTTTCATCGCACTGAACATTACATCCCAATGATTCTCGCGACGTAATTTGATCATGCTCCTAGATGGCTCGCGTGACTTAATCGTATCATCTTCAGACATATGTACTTCTTTAAGCAGCCTGGGCACGATCTTTTCACCACGACTCGCCAGTGCTGCCGTTGCTACTGCCAGTTGCACTGGCGTAGTCAACATATAACCCTGACCAATTCCAGCGATCAAGGTTTCACCCGGATACCATACTTTTCCCTGTTTTTGCTTTTTCCAGTCGGTAGAGGGCAATAACCCCTTTCGCTCGCCAATCAGATCGATACCAGTCTTTTCACCAAAACCGAACTGGGCAAGAAAATCATGCATATTATTGATACCCATGCGATAGGCCAGCTCGTAAAAGTACACGTCACAGGACTGTTCTATCGCTACGCTGAGATCGACCATGCCATGACCTTCTTTTTTCCAGTCACGGTACTTCCTCTCAGTATCATCACCGGGCAATAAGTAGTGACCTTTACAATAAAGTGATTCTTTGACACCAAATCGTCGTTGTTCTATACCGGCCAGACCAATAAACGGTTTGAATGTTGAGCCCGGCGGGTACTGGCCAAATAATGCACGATTAAACAATGGCTTATAAGCGCCATGTTGTAGCGCTGCATAATTTTTATGGCTGATCCCATGGACAAACATATTAGGATCATATCCCGGTTTGCTGACAAACGTCACCACTGCACCGGTGTGAGGTTCGATCGCAATAACGGATCCTGCAAAATCACCCAAACCATCCTCGGCTATACGTTGTAACTCGATGTCCAGATTCAATATCAGGTCATTACCCGCAACCGGAGGCACCTTGTCGAGCACACGTAACACTCTGCCCTGCGCATTGACCTCGACTTTCTGCCTGCCCACCATGCCATGTAACTCAGCTTCATAATATTTTTCCAGCCCGGTCTTACCGATGTGCGTGGTCCCCCGGTAGTTACCGACATCGATAACAACCATTTCTCGCTCGTTGATGCGACCGACGTATCCGACCGCATGCGAAAAACTCTCACCATGAGGGTAATAACGACTTAATCGGGCATTAATGTCGACACCAGGAAAACGGTGGCGATTAACCGCCAGACGCGCCACTTCATCTTCATCGAGCCGGCTGCGTAGCGATATCCGCTGAAATGAACGACGAACCAGCAACTCTTCTTTAAAACGCTCAATCTCAGCTTCGTTTAAGGCAACGATCTCACCCAGCCCTGTTAAAGTGGCATCCATATCATCAACCTGCTCAGGAATGATCTCAAGGTGGAAAGTGGGTTTATTTTCCGCAAGAATAATCCCGTTGCGATCGTAGATTAAACCGCGTGTAGGCGGCAACTCCATCAAACGGATGCGATTATGCTCTGATAAGTCAGCAAAATGCGCATAATCAACAATCTGTAGCCATGCCAGACGAAACAATAACCCCCCCAGCATCAGCAGGCATAGAATGGCTGCGACGATGGCGCGAAATTTGAATATACTCGCTGCGTACGAATGATCAGAAACATGTGACCGATATGGCATAGGTGAAAATTACAACTCAAAAAGAGATTTTTTTATTATTATTTGTAGATTCGGAACAAAAAACGCTTAATAAAACAAAATAACAGAAATATGTTCACAATTATATAGTGTTTCAGGCGTTTCAGGCTCGACAATTTCTCAACAATCGATAGAATCCCCTAAGGTAATAACAAGGGACTGTTTGTAGGGCACTAGATTCTGCCTACAGACTGACAAAAATAGCTATAAGTCACTGAATAATAAAAAACTACAAGTGACAGGATACCATTATGAAATTAATCCTGATTGGGGCACCCGGTTCGGGCAAAGGCACACAGGCCAAGTACTTAACTGAAAAATACCATATTCCACTGATATCGACAGGTGATCTGTTACGTGCTGCTGTTGCTGCACAGACACCACTCGGCCGTCAGGCTAAAACCATCATGGATGCCGGTCACCTGGTACCCAACGATATCGTCATCGGCATGATACGTGAGCGCATTACTCGCCCGGATGCCGACCAGGGTTTTGTACTCGACGGTTTCCCACGCAACCTTGCCCAGGCCATTGCTGTCGACAATATCCTGGATAAATTAGGCAGGCCCATCGATGCTGTTTTACAGTTCGATGTTGATGCGGAAATGCTGATACAGAGGATGATCGGCCGCCTGACCTGTATTTCCTGCGGCGCATTATTCAATATATTTACCAAACCACCGACACTTGACGATAAGTGTGACGAGTGTGGCGGCACCCTGCATCATCGTTCAGATGATAATGAAGAGACCATCGAAAGACGTTTGCAAATCTTTGAAACCTTAACGCAGCCATTAAGTGACCATTACAAACATAAAGGCATATTACATATGGTTGAGGCCCATGGTGACGTCAGCGAGGTGACCAAACGCGTCAAATCAGCATTACGCGGACTACGACCAAAACGGACCCCGGTAAAACCGATGCTTGAACCGGTCGTCGTACCAAGTAAAAACGCCAAACCTGAAGTCAGTCATGTCAAGGTTGAAGAGCGTGAATTGAAAATACGTCCACGTAAAAAAATCAAAACACTGACCGGCAATACCCGCATTAAAAAGCTGGAAATTAAAAGGCAGCTGCCTGAAGTTGTCCATAAAAAGTCCATAAAAGCTGCAGCGAAGAAAAAAGCTGACGATGCTAAAGCAGCGGCTGATGCAAAAGAAGCTGATAAAATTCTGGATAAGCAACTCAAACAGCTAGAAGCAGAATTAAAACAGACCAAAGCTCAGTTAAAAGAAGCCTCTAACGCTGAAAAAGCGCTTATCAAAGCGGACAAAGAGAAAGATGCAGCACTCAAAAAAGCACTTAAAGCGGAAACGGCTAAACTGAAAAAGAGTAAAAAATAGCCTGATCGCATCGCTCACGACTCTAAAAAACTAAAAAGCCTCGATAAATCGAGGCTTTTTTTAACGATGACACGGAGAATCCAGGCTATGCCTGTGACTGTTCCTTCGCCTGATGCTCAGCCACTTCCTTGCGCACCATATCCATATCCAGCTCTTTGGTTTTAGCAATGATCTCTTCAAGCCCACTCTCTGGCAACATGCCCGCCTGAGAAAATATCGCAATCTGGTCACGAAATATCATCAATGTTGGAATTGAACGAATCTGGAAACTTGCCGCCAGCTCCTGTTCATCTTCTGTATTAACTTTAGCAAAAACAACATCATCATGTTTTTCAGAAACCGCATCATAAATCGGAGCGAAAGATTTACAGGGTCCACACCAGGGTGCCCAAAAATCAATAATAACGATCTCATTATTAGCAATGGTGTCCTGCAAATTATCTTTTGTTATCTTTACTGTAGCCATGTTATCTGTAACCCTGCTCTTTTGAGCATTGAATAAAACCCTATTTTAAACCATTCTGCAAGTTTGCGGTTCAAACTAATCCACCACTAAGCTATATCCAGAGGTTGCTGGCAGACGCGGCATCATTATTTCAGGATAAGGACCGGTTAATGCAGCGAGGAAAGCCACGATATCCTTCACATCTTTATCTGACAAGTCTTTATTCAACTGTGTTTTCGCCATGACTCTAACCGCCTCGGATAAATCATTGACCGAGCCATTATGGAAATATGGCGCCGTATCGGTGATGTTACGCAAGGTGGGAACGCGGTACATATGCGCATCAGCGGCATTGCGAGTTGCACTTTCACGACCTTTATCAGCACTTAACTTATATCGATCGTTATATTTGTTATCGGGAAAAGTAGGAAATTTCGCATAAAAACCCTGACCAAATTCCATTTTAGGACCGTTGAACGCCCC
>CAVWAI010000006.1:0-29525 GCA_963752725.1 uncultured Gammaproteobacteria bacterium | reverse complement strand
TAATCTTGAAGTCGGTCTGAGCAGCAAATACTGGTGGCTCAGGAACATCAGTAACCGTAATGTTGACTGTCGCTGTTGAAGTGAATTCACCGTCAAACGCGTTATAGGTAAAACTATCAGCACCGGCTGCATTACCAGTATAGTCAAATGAACCATCAGAATTCAGGTTCAGGGTACCGTTGGTCACATCGGTAATCAGGACTGCAGTAAGTGGTTCGAGCAGGCCATCATCGGCATCGTTACCCAGTACACCCGGTGCAGCCACATTCAATGTCACGGCTGTCGTTGCGTTATAGGAATCATCATTGGCATTTGGCGGGGTATTAACGCCACCACCGCAACCGGGGCCAGAAACAGGAAAAGGATCTGTTTGTAAACCGTCCTGCGTTGCATAGATATTGTCCGCACAGGTCGTTCCACTGTAGTTCCAGTTACCGCTGTTCGGCAGGTTGGCCAGACCGAGTGATACACTGGTATCAGCATCGAATATCTCAACTGGACCACCACCGCGCTTAGGCTTGTCAGCAGCACCATCAGCTGTCAGCGTGGAGCCATCCCACGAAGCGGCATCAATATGAAGACCACCGCCGTGTCCCGCGTACGCGGTGTTGTATGTAAAAGCTATAATGCAGGCCGCAGGTAAGGCAAGTGCCAGCATATTTTTCAAGAACCGTTTCAGAATACCTGTAAACATGTTCCCATCCTCCTCAGTTTTTTGTTTCATTTATTGCCGAGAACAGTCCTTGAATGAATCTTCTAATGAACACGACATTGTTATTTTTTACGGCCACAGCAGGGCACGATTAATTCAACAATGCATATAACATGCCAAAATTCGGAATGACTCTAAGACGCTGTTTACACTAATCGTTAAGAATATCAGTAGATTATTATTCATTTATAGACATGACTGATCGTGTCATCTGACCATGACAGAGTGACATCATGACTGCCATAAATGCCATGCCATTATGATTAACTATTAGAGCTTAAGAAGAAAAATGATGAATTAAGAATGTTTTAATTCCTGCACTGGATTGAAAACAGTAAAACATGAGCTCAATTAAAAAACAGAACAGGGTATTCGTTTGATGTGCGTGACGGCTGGTTGATTAAGAAACAGGACTTTTGAACACAGCCTCTGCTCTACAACTCATTTACTGGTCAATTCAGCATACGTCTCTTTAAAAGCGGCTATCGCTTTATCCAGATCCTGTTTTGTGTGGGCCGCTGAAATCTGGGTACGGATTCTTGCTTTGCCTTTTGGCACCACCGGAAAGAAAAAACCAATCGCATAGATGCCGCGTTCGAGTAACTTTTGCGACATCTTCTGCGCCAGTACCGCATCACCTAACATCACTGGCACGATCGGGTGCTCCCCCGCAGCCACGGCAAACCCAGCCGCCCGCATTCCGTTTCTGAAATAACGTGTATTGTCTTCGAGATGATCACGTAACTCTGTTGAACTTGATAGCATGTCTAGCACTTTGATACTGGCGGCACAGATCGCGGGCGCCACCGTATTAGAAAATAGATAAGGTCGAGAGCGCTGGCGTAACATGTCGATGATCTCTTTACGCCCGGAGGTGTAACCACCCGACGCACCGCCCAGGGCTTTACCGAAGGTGCCGGTAATAATATCGACTCGATCCATGACACCACAGTACTCGTGGATGCCGCGACCAGTTTTACCCATGAAACCAACCGCGTGGCAGTCATCATGATGCACCATGGCATCATATCTGATCCGCCAGATCACAGATCTTGTCCAGCTGCGCGATGCTGCCGTCCATCGAAAACACCCCATCGGTAGTAATTAGTATGCGACGAGCACCGGCCGCTTTTGCTTCTTTCAATCGGGCTTCGAGATCAGCCATATCATTATTTTTATATCGGTAACGCGCGGCTTTACATAAACGCACGCCATCGATGATCGAAGCATGATTTAACTCGTCAGAGATCACCGCGTCTTCATTGTTCAAGATGGTTTCAAATAGTCCGGTGTTTGCATCAAAACAAGCTGCGTATAAAATGGTATCTTCCATGCCAAGAAAGTTCGTTACCTTGCCTTCCAGAGTTTTATGAATGCGTCTGTGTGCCACAGATAAATCGTACTGACGAGAGACCAAAACCCCATCGATCATAACTGTCTTTTGCCGCCTGAATAACTTCCGGGTTGTTTGCCAGGCCCAGGTAATTATTGGCACACATGTTTATTACCTCGCTGCCATCGGCGAGGGTAATGTCATGGTTCTGCTGCGACGCGATAATACGTTCCGTCTTCCATAGACCGGCGTCTTTTATTTCTGCCAGATCCTTCGCCAGACTTTTTTTTGCACTTTTAAAACTCATGTTTCGCTCTTTAAAAATTGTTGTACGCTATCGTCTCTTTTAATCATCCAGCCAGTTGAGAATAACTTTGCCCGACTGTCCCGAACACATCACATCAAAACCCTGCTGAAAATCGCTATAGTGAAAATGGTGGGTAATAATTTTTTCCAGCGGGATACCACTCTGCACCATCATCGTCGCCTTGTACCAGGTTTCAAAAATTTCTCGGCCATAGATGCCTTTTATGAACAGGCCTTTAAAAACTACCTGGTTCCAGTCGATGCCAGTACCATCGGGCATGATAGCAAGCATGGCGATACTGCCGCCGTTGATCATCAGACTCAGCATGGATTTAAAGGCATGCGGTGAACCTGACATCTCCAGACCGACATCAAAACCTTCAAAGATACCCAGCTCATTCATAAACTCGCGGCTGATAGGTCCGTCATTAACATTTAATGGAATGGCTTTGGGTACGATTTTTTTCACCAGATCGAGACGGTATTGATTGAGGTCGGTGATCACGATATTGCGTGCACCACAGTGTGCTGCAACCATGGCCGCCATGATACCGATCGGACCGGCGCCGGTAATCAATACATCTTCACCGACCATGTTAAATGACAACGCGGTATGCACCGCGTTACCGAAGGGATCAAAACAGGCCAGAAGATCGGTAGACATGGCACGGCTTGGCTTGTAAACATTTTTTGCAGGAATACGTCAGGTACTCGGCAAATGCACCGGTACGGTTTACACCGACACCGATGGTGTGCGGACAGAGATGACGTCTGCCGGCCAGACAGTTACGACAACGTTCACAGACGATGTGACCTTCACCGGAAACGATGTCACCGATAGACAGGCCTGTAACATTTGAGCCCATCTCCGCGATCTCACCAGCAAACTCATGACCGATAGTCATCGGCACCGGAATCGTTTTCTGTGCCCATTCGTCCCAGTTATAGATGTGCACATCCGTGCCGCATATCGCGGTTTTATGGATCTTGATCAGGACGTCATTGTTGCCCACTTCCGGTACATCGACCTCTTCCATCCACAACCCTTTCTCGGCACGACTCTTCACCAGTGCTTTCATTTTTTTCATAATATCTATCCCTAAAACAGCCTGAAATTCAGTGTGATAAATAACAAACATTCAACGCACTAACATTCAGGCTATTAAAAACTCAGTTACGCTGAACTCAATTCATCTACAGACATAACAACTCTATCGATGTTTATACCACATATATTAAAACTAAAAACTGGCCGTTCTTGAGCTAAAGCAAGCAAAGCTCAATTAGCCATATTACAGCGTAGAAACAGCAGCTTATTTGTATATACTAAATTTGTGAATAGACAAATTTTGTGGCGGTGAAATGAACTTATATAGTTACAAACTGCTAGTTTTATTGGCCTCTATTTTATTATTGCCTGGCACAATAGTGATCGCAGCTGAAACCGAAGCAGCTACCGAAAAAACTGCACCTGTCGAAATCAGTCCTGAGGATACCATCGAAGCTGGCAAAGCGAAGCATGCTTTCAAGCAAGAAAATCCCTGCGAAGGCATGGCGAAAGGTGATTATTTAGGGCCAGAGCTTTGCGCTGATTGTCATCAGGATAAAATTGAAACCATGCAAGCGAGCCCGCATGGACAAAAAGCTGATTCACGCTCACCCTTTGGTCGTCAGGGTTGTGAAACCTGCCACGGGCCGGGTATGTTACATTTTGATACCGAGGGTAACTGCATTATCAGTATGACCGGACGTTATGGTGAAGCGGTCGAACAACGCAACAATATTTGCCAGGACTGCCACCAGGCCGGTGAGCGCATGCATTGGCTCTCGAGCACACATGAGGCAGAAGGCCTGACCTGTGTAAATTGTCATTCTATCCACAAGCGCAATGACGTCATTCACCGCAGCTCGCAGACAGAAGTGTGTTTTAAATGCCACAAGAACATACGTGCTCAGACCTTCCGTGCCTCGTCACATCCGATACGAGAGAACAAGGTGATATGCAGCGATTGCCACAACCCGCACGGATCAGCGGGACCTTCATCTTTAAAGCAGTTCAGTGTGAATGAAAACTGTTATAGCTGTCATGCTGAAAAACGCGGACCCTTTCTATGGGAGCACTATCCAGCCAGTGAAGACTGCACGCTGTGTCACAACGTGCATGGCTCAAATCATCAGGCTCTATTAAACAAACCGGGACCTCAATTATGCCAGCAATGCCATGCGTCTATATTTTCTACTGGCGGCGGTGGCGGCGGCGGCCGAAGACATATCAGCCTGTTTCTTGATTACAAAGATACAGATCCGGGACGCAATCGATTCATCGTCGGAATGAATTGCGCAAATTGTCACAGCAAGGTGCATGGTTCCAACCATCCATCAGGTGCTGCTTTACAGCGATAGTGAGTAATAATTATGTACTAATCAGACAGTTCAAAAATCATGAAAAGAAAAACATCACTACTGATTCTTTACCTGGCAACTTCACTGCTTGCACCAAACATTATATGTGCAGAAGAAAAATCTGCTTCAGAAGTTTCTGAACCGTTGGTTCCTGAAGCTTTTCTCTCCGAACCTGTTTACAACGAAATTGAGCTGGGTATTGGTTACGTCTCGGATGATGCCTACAAGTTCGGTCGCTACAACGGCTTACAGACGCAAGGTCCTTTCCTACTCGGTAATATTGATACTGAGGAATTCTATGAAGACGGCCGCTTCTGGAACATCCACGGCAGCAATCTTGGCCTGGAATCACGCTACCTGCGTCTGGAAGGTGGTTTGCAGGGAAGTTATAAATTATTTCTGGAGTACGATGAGCTACCCAACTACAAGAACAATACAGTAAAGACGCCATTTCTTGGTATCGGCAGCGATAACCTGACACTACCTGCTGGTTTTGATATCAACACCAACCTGAACGCCAGTCTGAACAACTTTGAACTGAAAACCAAACGTGAACGTATCAATACAGGCGTAATTTTTATTCCAAAACAGCACTGGCAATTCGATATCGACTTCAGCCACGAAAACAAAAAAGGTGTTGATGCCAGCGGTGCGGCAATCGCCAATGGCGCATCACAAGTCGTGGGTAACGTCACAACCTCACTGTTAGCAGAACCCATCGATTACGACACGGACCTTGTTAATGCGACACTGCACTATATCGGAGATGACGGCCAGCTTGATCTTACTTATCATGCATCATTTTTCAATAACAGCTATTCCTCCCTAAGCTGGCAGGATCCTTTCAACCCGACAACAGGAGCCGGCAGCATGTCACTGGCGCCGGACAACGAGTTTCACCAGTTATCGCTCAACGGTGGCTACACACTGCCTTATCATAGCCGCCTCACAGGTCTTCTATCTACGGGACGTATGACCCAGAACCAGGATTTTCAACCCTACACGATCAATACTGCCGTGACGACAACGCCACTGCCTCGCAGTTCTCTCGATGGCGAAATATGGCTGACAACCGCGCAACTAAAACTGTCATCACGCCCTGTCAACAAACTGCGATTCAATGCCAAACTGCGTTATAACGAACGCGATAATAAAACACCGGTCGACACCTATAACTATATTGTGCTGGACTCTCACAGTAGCAATAATAACCCGGTACAGAATCGCCCCTACAGTTACAAGAACAGCCGGTTCGACCTGGATGCCAACTACCGTTTCAACGCCATAACCAGCTTGCGCGGTGGCTACAACTACAATGAGATAAAACGTGACTACACCAACGCAGAGCGTGAAAAAACACAGGAAAACACTGTATTCGCCAAATGGAAAATAAAAGCGCATACCACAGTCGACCTTGCACTTTTTGCCGAAGCAGGCAGCAGGGACGGCAGCGAATACAATCCCCTGCCCAATGAAAATCCCGGCGATGCGAAAATATAATCTGGCTGACCGCGACCGGACCAAAGTTGGTGCCTCGATCGATTACATGGCTACCGAAAAACTATTCCTGAGTGCGCGCGCTGATCACAACAAGGATGACTATACACATACAACGATTGGTTTGACTGAAGCAACCCAGCCGGTAGTCACCATAAACTTTTCCTATCAACCTCGTCACAACATTAGCACCTACGGTTACTATACCTACGAAAATATCCAGTCCAGCCAGAATGGCTTTGATATGTCACCTTTCACGGATGGCTGGCAGGCAGATTTTGACGACACTATTGATACCGCAGGCATTGGTGCCAAGTTAACTGATCTCGGCAGATGGGCGATCGGCGCAGATCTCGTATATAGCCAATCCACTGGTGCAATCGAGATGAAGGACCTGGTCAATCCCGGGACAGAAGATCAGTATCCAGAGACCAAAACAGCACTGAGCAGCGTCAAACTGTGGACCAGCTACAACTACAGCAAACAACTTAGCTACAAGCTGGGGGTCTGGTTTGAAGACTACAGCGCAGACAACTGGGCCGTTGACGGTCTACAGCCCTATGACCCGGCAACAGTCGCCAATACCTTGCTACTCGGTAATGAGACACTGGATTACAGCGTTTACGTAATTACAGTTTCAGCGAGTTACAGATATTAATAGCGTACTTTCCTGCATACTGTCATTGCCCGATGAGGCTTTTGCAGAATTCGTTTCCACGTCAGCCTGTGATGGTTGAAGTAATCCGCTGACTACTTGATGTGACATAACTTGCATTTCTTTGCCAATGGTCCTGCCGTCTGTCCCTCGGCAGTGCTGTATTCATGGCAGCCAGTGCAGCGCGTATGAAATGCTATTTTAGCTTTTGACGGCTCGGTAGAATCATGATGATGGCATTCATGGCAAGGTTTTACCACGCTATCAGCAGGCTGAATTTCATGATGGCATGTCGTACATCTGGTGATGCTGAGCCCGGCATGCTTTTCATGGGCAAAGGTAACTACCCCAAGTTTTGTTTCAAACTGAATTACAGTTTTATCTTCAGGAATGACCAAACCCTCGGCCAGAACTTTACTGATGAATAGCAAAAGCAAAATAATAACAAAAGTTTTTATACGCATTATGCCAGCCTCTAATAAACCTAAACACTATAAAAACCAAACATTAACTATGATTAACTCGTCTTACATTTTATCCTGGCAAGCAGGCCGATAAAAAGCAGTCCGCCAGTGATCCAGCTGAAACTAAATAGACCGCTATCACTGCTGGCGGTATAAACGGGAGTATCTGCAACTGCAGTGGTTGAGGTCGAAGCCACTTTAGGCACATCAACACCGAGCCCGCCATCGTAAGCATCGATATAGGTCATGGTCACTGTTACATCTAAACCTGCGGCAAAATTACTGTACTCATCAGGCAGCGCTGCCACGAACACACCTCGGTTGTTACCTTGTTCTATGAGTGTCAGTGTTCCGCTAAGCCCAGTCGTACTAGAGATGGCAACCTCTACCGTTTCTGTAACCTTAGCATCCAGATTAAGATCCGCATCACCCACCCGTGCTACCAGCAGATCACCGTTGCTGAATACCGGATTTGGATCCAGTGCCACCACACCGTCTCTGTCGGTAAACTTCGGTGCCGGCGTAGGAATACCTTTTGCGACATAATCGGGTTCAGGTGTTGCTAACGCGTCCCTGGTTGGTATTATACGAATGGTGAAAGTGGCAGCGTTAAGTGCATATCCCGGAAAACTGCTGATATCAGCGATCGTTACTACGTAGTTCAGATTGATATTGGCCAGATCGTCGATGACCGACATGGTGTAGGAAAGATGCTTACCCTTGTTGATGATTTCTGTATCTGGAATGCTGGCAAAATTTTCTGCAGCACCTTGCATCCAGCCAAAGTCTGTCAAATTCGGATTATAACCATACCATCCAACCAACGCTGGATCTGTTCGTGGATTGTTATCATCGTCCAGGTAGAGACCGTAAGGTAACATGTTGCCTGGCAACCAGGGGCCAAACTGATTAGCTGCCGCCAGAGCACCCGCAGGCAGATCTGCATAGCCGCTTACCAGTGCAGCACCGGAAGTCAGCGTATCTGTTTTCCCGCTTTCATTGGGAAACTCAACAATTTCAAAACCAGCGCGAGTAACCGGATCAAAAAAGCCTGCAGGCCTGCCGTGTTTATAGTCGACAGGACCAAACAGACCGGTGGAAAAGTTGGCCAGCTGGTCAACGCTCCAGTATGCATCTGGTACCGACAGGCTCAGATTAGCAACACCAACACCGGCGGTTAGATCGGATGCTGGCACAAAATTAGCGCCAAGCCCGGTACCCACCTGAACGGTAAAACCTTGTAGACGTTCATCTGTCCAGTTGTTGATTTTCTGGAAAACCTGGTAATCACGTGAAGTACCATCCTGCTCAACGTTAAAAACAAGGTCAATACCTTTTTCTAAACCAGGGCCATCAGCAACTGTTGACGGCAACATGGCCACTTTAAAACGTTTGTGGCTCTGAAAAGGTCCACTACAAAGAACCTGTTTAGGGTCTGCTGTGTCCAGAAAGTGACCGTCCAGGTATGAAGTGGACATGATACAGCTGGTGGGGTTTCCATCCTTGACAGCCAAATCATCATTGACAATCTTGATGCCCGCGGGCTCGCCTATCGGCCAGTCTTTGGCCAGCACATAAGCCATCAAAGTGGTACCTACGTCGTCATCAAAAACACGACTCTGATAAGTAAGACTGGAATCGGCAGAAAAACGGTAAGCCCCCGTCGTCTCATCAAACGTGCTAAGAGCACCATCCAGAATAACTTCTACATTAGCCAGATTCCAGCCGCCGAAACCGTCTGCTCCAGACGCTGACGAAATAGACCTTATTTTTCCAGCATGGGCTGTCGACGAAAATCCTGTCAGGACAATAATAAAAACCAGGATGATAAACGAGGATTTTTTCGGGCTGTTACAGCTATTACTTCTTTTGATCAAAGTATTCATAAGAAACCCGTATTCATTAATACAAATCGCTAAGAACGTTGACCGATTTCATCGTTACAAACGATTATAAAAAATGTCTACCTTCAAATATATAATACTATTTTTATCGTTATAAACTGTTGATATCTGTCAATTTTAGAATGAAAAATCTAAATATTTTCAGCAACATATCTTGACCATCAGGGTCATGACAGTTGTCTTTTTGTGACGTTATTGCTTGAGATGAATTTGCTTAGTGGAAAACCTGGGGTTAAGAATGGCTGAACATTTTAATTCGATACAGAATCACATCCATGGCGCTGTATCTCAATGAATAATAGTGCCATTGCAACTAACAAACCAGTCGTTGTTTATGTCATCGACCACTGCTAACAATTAGTTAATTGGTTTCATTGTCAGTCTTTTATAATAGCGTCATACACATCTTGCGATAAATGTAGTGGCGAATAATCAACGCCCTGACTGGCAAGATTATTAACAAAAGCACGAAGATGGTTTTTAGAGCCTTCTATAAGATTTTTATAGACAATGGCTATATCCTCGTTGCCCTCTAATGCATCTACCTGGTTCTGAATATCAATAAGATCAATCTCTTCAATCTCAGCACCGACGTATAGAGCCCCGACTAATGATAAAGAACCTTTGATGATCAAATTATCATATAAAGTTTGTAAGTATGCGTCCTCAAATACGCCTTCATCATTGTCACCAACAGGGTCAACGATGCCATACCTTTCCAACAGAGCCAAAATAGCATCGGTATGTATCTGCTCACTTTGAGAAATATTATCGAAAACGTTTAAGTTCCATTGCGTGAACATGTAGATATAAACATCTCGTGCAAGTTTCTCTTCTTCTCTCATATATAGCAGACCATCTGACTCTTCACTGCTGAGCGAGTCTAATGGCAGAGCGGCAAGCTCATCTTTTAGTTCATCAACGTTGAACGTGTCTAATGGTGAAGTCTCAACCGCATCATTCGAAACAGCGTCATCAACCGACACTGAATTATCTACAGCTGTGGACGTGGTACCTGGCACTGTATCTCCATTGTTAGAGTTACAACCAACAGTGGTGATTGTCGATGCCAGTAGTAATATCAATAACGGGTTCGTTACTTGTTTTAAAATTTTCATATTAGCCTCTCTTAAATATAAATATCACATCTAAAAATAATATAAATGGATACAGATTATGAAATGAGATTTATCAATAATAAATACAATAAATCCCACTTTTACAGTTATGTGTTAATTACCAGTTCTATATCATGTAGTTATAAATAATAATTAAGTGGAAGTTGGGCAGCGGTTAGCCAACACGTGAGACGAAAGATGAAACATCCCGGAATCAGAAAAACATTATTTCTCAGGCCGGGATAATTTCACATTTGCCAATCCCTTCATGCTGATGGTCTTAATTCAGCTGCATCGATCAATAAAAATGATGACAACTGACGCCAGCGTAAAGCGATTACCGGCGTCCGCCGCTCATAGACCGACTAGCAGTGCTATAACGATTCATCGAACCTGTCATAGTATTTCCCTGCATAGAACGGTTAGTTGTGTTCACACGATTCATTGAACTGTCAGCAGTGTTTCCTGCCATATATTGTGTTCTGAGTTCTGGCTCTTTCTGGAATCGACTGCCAGAAGCAGTATCGCCATACTGATACTTATTCATGTATCTGTGCTGATTCTGGTATTGATTCTGATTCTCACTCTTAGCCATCACCGTATGTTCTTCACGATTACTGTGATTGACCATAATCACTGGCAGGAACCTGCAGATTCAGCTCTGTACGAACACGGTCCTGCGAGCGTGTCTGGCTCATACTGCCGTCTTCTGCGTACACTGAAGATATCGATGCTGTCATTATTAACGTTGCACCAACACTTAATATTTTTTTAAACGTTTTCATATTATTTACCTCTATTTATTTATGCTATCGCGTTGCACTAAAACATCCTTTCTTACATATTTACCCCATCACCATTCCAGATGAAGCTTCCCATTAACAAATTACCGCCAATGTAGGTTTTATTGACTTCCCAGGTATCCAGATCAATTCTGAAGAACACACCATCATGACTGGCCGTACTGTAGAAATATTTCATGTCGAGACTCACACCCGAAGTATGTGCCTGTGATTTGTAATCAGGTGAAGCAGAACTGGCCACTTCTACATTTTTAACGAACTGATGATTGATCGTATCGATCACCGTCATATAGGTTGCGTTGTGGTTAGTAATGATGGCCTGGTCACGCATCGGCAGAAAAGTGGTATGTCCCGCCCCTGCTCCGGCATCCATCATGGTTTCAACCTGCATGGTGTTTTTATTGATGACAAACACATGACCTTCCGCTGAGCCCATGTAGATATAGACACCGTCTGGATGAAAATCAGCATGGTGTGAACCCATGGTACTGATATCCAGGTTCTCCGGGTCATAGTCATGCAGATTGACCTGACCTGTCTGCTGTAAAGAATTTCTCACGATGTTAAAGCGAATGATTCCAGGTGAAACCTGTTCGTCCCGATTACCTTCTATGACAGCATAAAATACATTCTTGTCATCAAACGCCATGGTTGAAGCAGGCGGTTGAAAAACATGGTGAATGGAAGTGGGCGTGTCCAGAGTCGACAGCTTCTCGCCTGCACGATTCCACAGCTGTATCTGACGTGCGGCACGGTCCAGCATGAAGAAATGCTGATCACTCACCCACAATGGATGGCCGGTCGATAAAGAACCACCGTAATCATGCGGCGTGGTCAAGGAGTTTTCACCCACGACTTTAGTCACTTTATCCATATCGGTACGGATAATACTGGTCATGGCCTTATCACCGCCGGAGACCAGTGAGAGTAATGTATTGGCGTTAAAATTGGTTGAGCGCGGCTTGTGCTGTAACTCGATCAGCCCCTTATTTTCCAGGGTGTAGTTATCGACCACGGTTAAAGATTCTGTCCTGCGGGTCAGTGCATAAGCCTTGTTTGCTCCTTGCTGGTCGATACCGTAAGGGCCATCACCGGTATCTTCCACACTGGTCAGCAATGCCATGTTATCGACATCGATAATATAAATCCGGTTAGAATCCCAGTCACCGTAATAGGCCAGGTTGTCTACGCCATACACATTATCTGTAATGTAGGCGTCCTGATTGACATAACCCGGCTGACGAAAACCGTACGGACCATGGTCATGCTCCACTGTCTGTTGCTGTGCCAGATCTGCTGGATTAATCCTGGCCAGGGTCTCCGCACTCTCTAATGTGACATCTTTAATCGTTGCATCTAGTAACCGTTTCATCGGTTAACACACTCACCTGATCCTCGTTACAGGCACTGAGCCCCATAGTCAGCACGCCAGCGAAGCAGATGGCTACAACTTGTCTTTTGTTGTTACTTGTCAATGACTTAATCGTCCTGCTCAAATTATAATTATTCATAAATTACCCTGTGGGTTACTAAGTGGGTTACTAATTCTTATCTATGATACAATACTTTGTGGGATTTAATCCCACGTGATAATAATATGTGGTATTATTTCCCACGTCAAGCTATAATCTAGAAAAGACTTGATCTGTGTCATCAATTAATAAAATAGAAATCACCACATAAAAAAGAAAGAGCAGACATATAAATGAACCAGAACGGATACAACAAAACACAGGCCGCCCTTGTCAAAGCAGTAACCCTGCTATGCACACCGCTAATACGCCTGCTGATAGAGAAAGGCATTACTTTTCCTCAATTTCGTGAGTTGATGAAAGAACTATATGTTGAGGTGGCTGACAAAAATTTTGCACTGGACGATAAAAAGCCCAGTGACAGTCGCATCTTCGTGCTCACTGGTATCCACCGGAAAGATATCAAACGTATACGGATGCAAAACAAGCAGGAAGATCAGCAGATAACCAGTTCTGCCTCGCTCAGTGGTGAGCTCGTCGCAAGATGGAGCAGCATGCCTGAATACCTGGATGACAAAGGCAAACCCAGGCCATTACAGAAAAGCGGAAATGCTACAGAAGCCGGATTTGAACAACTGGTTTCCAGTGTTAACAAAGATGTTCGGCCTCGCGTCGTTCTCGAAGAATGGCTGCGGCTTAATATCGTACGCTTAAAAGATGATTACGTGGTTCTTAACAAATCGGCTTTTGTCACCAATAAAGAATTTAAAGAGATGGCTTATTATCTTGGACATAATGTCCACGACCACGTGGCAAGCTGTGTCAGCAATATACTCAGCGAAGAAGAACCGATGCTGGAACGCAGTGTTTATTATGCGTCCCTGACCGAAAACTCGGTAAATAAATTAAACGATATCGCCAGTAAAAAAGGCGATGACTTACTACAGCATTTAAACAAACAGGCTATCAAGCTATACGATGCAGATAAACATAAAGATGACGCGAAATATCGCATACGTCTGGGTGTTTACTGGTACCAGACACAGCTTGAAGCCAACGCTGAATCAAGCAAAGAGTCTACATAATGAACAAAATCATGCGAAAAATTACTATTCTTCTAGTGCTCAGCCTTGGTGCCTGTGTCTCTAACCAGTCGAACGTGGTAGCAGCAAACGATGAAGACAAAGATATCGGACTGGGTGGCACTGGCATGTTAGCCGGTGCTGGCAGCGATACCGGTAGTGGCCTGGGCGGCACAGGCATCATCGGTGAGATAACCGGTTTTGGCAGCATATTCGTCAACGGTATCGAAATTGAATATGACGATAAAACTGCTTTCACCATCAACGGTGAAACTTCAGCGCATCAACAATTAGAGATCGGCGATGTTGTTGAAGTGCTTACCGTCGACGATAAACAACATACACAGGCACAGATAATTAACCTGCGTCATGAGGTTATCGGTGTCGTTGAATCGGTCGAACCACAAACTTATAGTTTTACCGTTAACGGTCAGAGCGTTATCCAGTCAATAGTCAAATCAACATTTCCTGAAGTTGGAACAACGGTTGCAGTAGCTGGTTTCCGTATCGATGAGCAGACCATCGTATCTACCAGGGTAACACCAGCTAAAACCGGACAGGATTTATTGCGCAGTGATACCAGCTTACCCTTTATCAAAGACGCACAACGATGGCTGATACAGACTAAGACAATGAGCGGTAAGGTTATTTTCCAAAACGACGGTGTTACTCGGTCTTTTTCACTGGATAATAAGACAGATAAATCAGTTAAAGACGGCCTGGGAATTAAGATTCTCCAGCTACAGAAATCAGCGACTGGAAAGATAAATCTTAAACAGGTCATTGAACCGGTGAGCATACCCCGTGGAAAGCATTCACTGAACCCTGCTCAACAGCAAGGTAGTGACAGCATCATAAACATAACATCAGATCCTGTACTGACACCTTATTCAGGGTCAGCAGGATCGGTATCAGGAACAACGACCGTACAGGATCAAACAAAAACGATACAAAACAATCAGACAAAAACGATACAAAACAAACAAACGCAAACGATGCAGAACAGACGGTAATATATACGGCACTAATTTGCGTCTAATTTTTTAGACTCTATTACATATGTCAGCAAAGCTGATTGTTATATTGAGAGAGAACTCGAACGGCTACAATCACAGGCTACTGTAGAAAAACAGCATGTAATTGAGACCTTACTGCAACATCGTTTGCTGGCGTTTATTGGCTACGCCGTTGCGCATGACTTTACTCTTCTTATTCAGCAATAGTTCAAACGATGTTTTTTCCGCGCTACGACTAAAGTCTTCCTGCATGACTTCAAACAGTACCGACTCCTCAATATCGTTCCGTGCTTTCAAGCTTTCGAAGATCAGTACAAATAAACGTTTTAATGATATCTTCCAGGTACTGCCAGCAGCCTGGTACAGATCATCACTCAACTGCATGAAGCTGTCAAAAGGTGAATCGCTTAATATCACCGGCAAGGTGTTTTTGAAGCGGCCTGAATTGGCAATCATATCCCAGTAACGCGCAAAACGATTAACACGTTGCATCGTTTCGAAATCGATATCTCGTGTACATAAAATATTGTATGGTGCTTCCGGGTTATAACGTAATCGATACTCTTCGTTGTGACGATTCAGCGGTACGCCACGTAAACGTTTCAAGATACCCAGTTGCACTTCATGTGGATTTAGACTCACCAGCTGATCAAAACTTTTTGCAAAATTGCTCAAGGTATCTGAAGGCAAACCAAAAATCAGATCCGCATGAATATAAGCATGGGTCTGCTGCCGTAACCAGCGTAAATTCTCACAGGTTTTTGTATTGTTCTGTTTTCTGCTGATCAGCGCCTGAATGTTTTCATCAAAAGTCTGCACGCCAACTTCAAACTGCAATGTGTGATAGGGAAATCTTTCTATTACCGCTTTTAATCTATCCGGCAGATTATCAGGCACCACTTCGAAATGAAGATACAGGTCATCACTCATTCTTTCGAGAAAAAATTCGAGAATCGCGATACTGCTGCTGACTTTTAGATTAAAGGTTCTATCGATAAATTTAAAGTTACGCGCACCGCGTTGATGCAGCCTGTCCATTTCATCGAGAAACTTGTCCAGCTCGAATGGTTTAGATGTTTTGTCCAGTGAGGACAGGCAGAACTCACATTTGAATGGACAGCCGCGTGAGGCTTCAACATAGATCAAACGATTTTTTATATCATCATCACTGTAATACTCATAAGGCAACTGTAATTGATCCAGTGGCAGCTCATCGCTCTGCATCACCCGCTCGAGTGGTCTATTACCGGACAGGATCAACTGGCATAACTCACGAAAACTTTTTTCGGCTGCGCCCATAAGCACATAATCTACGATATCGACGACCGCAGGTTTATCGGGAAGATGACTGACTTCGGGCCCACCCAGTACGATGATGGTCTGCGGCGAAATCTGTTTTATTAATTCAACAGTTTTTGTGACTTCTGCAATATTCCAGATATAAACACCGATGCCTATTATTGTCGGCTGATATTTTAATAACTTTTCTACGATATCGATGGGACGCTGCTGGATGGTAAATTCTTCGATACAGGCAGACGACTTTAATTCTGCCAGATTTGCATACAGATAACGCAGGCCAAATGCGCTGTGCATGTAGCGCGAATTCAGACGTGGTTAAGATAATATCGATTTTATCGGCCTTATTCATAGCGGCCTATTATAACAGTGACTCACCCCGTCATTGCCAATGAAACACTGCGTCATTGCGATCGCAATGACGCTATAACTGAATACCGCAATGACTAGACGATGAACTTGCCCTTCTCACGCAGACTGATTTTCCATCAGCTCAATTTCGTGTGCACCTGAATAATAGACATCGGAATCGACCGTGTAGTCCAGGCTCATATTACGGTTTTCGTAATCAACCTTGTTTAATATGCTTTTAATCGCATTCAGATGAGCCCGATGTTTCTCATTACTGCGAATGATCGCCCATGGACTGACGTGTGTATGCGTCTGTTTCAGCATCTGATATTTCATCTCGGTAAATTCATCCCATTTTTCCTGCATCTGCACATCGATTTCAGATAATTTCCATTTTTTAAGCTGATTGTTTTCACGCTCATTAAATCGTTTAGCCTGTACTTCTTTGGACACGGAAAAATAGATCTTGTGAAAAATAATGTCGTGTTCGACCAGGTCAGCTTCAAACTGAGACACGGTCTTCATAAAGGTGCTGTATTGTTTCTGCGTACAAAATTCGAATATAGGCTCAACCATGGCACGGTTATACCAGCTTCTATCAAACATCACGATTTCACCACCGCGAGGAAACTGCTCGACATAACGTTGAAAATACCACTGGCTCAACTGCACATTTGACGGTTTGCCCAAAGCCACCACACGATAATGTTTTTCATTCATATATCGTGTGATACGGCGGATGCTGCCGCCCTTGCCCGCTGCATCCCGTCCCTCGATCAGAATGATCATCTTTTGCTGCTGACTTTCCAGGTGATCCTGTAACTTGATCAGCTCGGCCTGATAAGATCTTAGTGAAACATCATCGAGATATTTGATATATCGTCGGTATATCTGCTGTTTGAAATCATCATCACCATGCTCAAATTCTTCTAAAAATGTCTGATATTCCATCTTTACCCTTTATTATTTTTGATTGATATCCCGCAATCATACAACTAAAAAAGAAAAATTTACTGATGCAGGACAAATTCAGCACTATTCGTGGATATAGCGAACGATTTAATTGCTTTCAGACGCTGAAAAAAGGAAAATACGCGCCTGAATTTTTAGCGCATGCAGCTTTCATCGCATGTACCCCTATTATTAATCATTCTTAACAATTCGAGGATACCCATGAAATTAATTCTTTTAGGCGCACCCGGTGCTGGTAAAGGTACTGTTGCAAAATTACTGACTAAATTAGACGGTTCTGTTCAAATCTCTACCGGTGACATCTTACGTGGCGCCGTTGCTGCCGGCACAGAACTAGGTAAAAAGGCTCAAGCTGCGATGAAAGCGGGCGACCTGGTTTCTGACGACCTGATCATGGGTATCATGGCTGAGCGCCTGAAAGAAGACGACTGTAAAGCAGGTTACCTGTTAGACGGTTTCCCACGTACGATTCCTCAGGCAGAAGCACTGAAAGTTATGCTGGCTGAAATGGGTGAAAAACTGGATTGTGCTGTTGAGATCGACGTACCACGTGACGTTATTCTCGATCGTCTGACAACTCGTCGTACCTGTACCGGCTGCGGAGAGATCTACAACGTTAAATCTAATCCACCAACCGTAGAAGGTAAATGTGACAAGTGTGGCGAGCCTGTTGTACAGCGTGATGACGAAACTGAAGAAGCGATCAGCAACCGTCTGAATGTATACAATGACCAGACTGCGCCTCTAGTCGGTTTTTACAAAAACGAAGGTCTGTTACTTTCAGTAGAAGCGACTTCTTCTGATGCTGTGATCGAAGCGATCAAAGCAAAAATCGCTTAATTCGTTTAGCTTCCGATCTAAAAAAGCCCGGATGTGAAAACATCTGGGCTTTTTTATTGCTTTGATAATGACTGCCAGACAAAAAAACGGCAGCCATAAAGACTGCCGCTATCATGCAATGAATTAAATGAGTACTAGGCTTTACGTCTTGCGATACCGGCCAAAGCCAAAAGGCCTGAACCGAAAAGCCAGACTGCGGCAGGTACAGGGACAACTGCGGCAGCATTGACCTGATTTTCCATCTTGATATTCAGTGTATAGGCGCCACCAGCAATCTCTGCAGTCATCGCACCCAACGAGCCGATATATTTATATGAGTTGTTAGCGGCGATACCTAAATTAAGCGCCTCTGGAGACCATGAGAAAACTGCAGGACCCATTGGATCAGCATCATCTGTCAGCGTAATATTGAAAAACATATTAGCTGCACTGCTCAGACCCGTACCCGACACACTGGTCTGCATCAGGGCGTTAACATCGAAGCCAAAGTCAAGCATAGTTGTTGTTGTGACATCACTAATGTTTAGAAAGATAGATGTTAAAACATTCGAACCTGAAGCATGTGCGATACCATCGTTTACTACGACCTCACCAATAGATGAAGCCGCACCGGTACCACTTAAGATATCAACATTACTGATCTTGGCGTCCCCGTAGCTAAATTCAGCAGCCGAAGGAGTATGAGAATAGAACTGGTTATCCCAGCCGACACAATCACCGATACAGGCCGCAGGAGCGTCCATCGTATTAGCACCGCCCGTGCCGCCACTTTCGGTAGCTGCAGTATCATTCGAGAAGGTAAAGCCTGTCATAGAAATTGTTCCCGACGTAGATGACATGCTGAAGTTGGTTATCTCATTCACTGACAGAGCAACAGAAGCCGCCATGGCCGAATTACACGCCGTACCTAGTGCTAAACCCATAACTGCCGCAGTCAGAAAATTCTTTGTTTTAATCATTATTATTCTCATCTATTACTTTATTTATTCTTATTTTCTGCTCAATTTATTCTTATTTTTGCTCACTTTTACAACGAACGAGCCTACTTTTAGGAACCATTACTGCAATAACCATACCAAAATAAAAAACACCATAAATATCAATAAGATAATAAATTATTAGAATATCGGTGTTTTACTATATGTAAAGAACACCATACAAAATGCAGAATTTACATATGAATGCGTCAGGATTTTTTTACACTTTATTGAAAATAGACAACAAGGCAAAGCTCATATCTATTCTAATAGATTGCGAGTCTCGCCTCGCGGGCGAGTTACTCTTTTTGCTGCAGCCCAAAAGAGTAACCAGACTAATTTTTCTGGGAGCAAAATTGAACAACTGCTTTTTAGCTGGCCCGAAGGGCAAAACACAGGACGTGTTTTGTAACTGACCACCACTACATCTACGCCCCTAAAAAAACAGGGATACCCATTGCATCGGTGTAATCACTAACCATCCCTGCCATCAACTCTCGCACTCAACAACATCGGTGCATAGACGACCACGAAGATGGCAAATGCGATCATCCATAACACCTGCGATATGCCGACCCAGTAAACATACAGATCCATATTAAATAACGGGAACAGCACGCGTACGATAACACCGAGCAGCAACACTGCAAAACTCCAGAAAATGATGGCCGGCGGTTCAAAGACATTACGGCCGGTATGTCCCAGGGAAACACGCGACATCATACCGATGGTCAGCAAACCTATGCCGCCGGCAGTAAACGCATGTACGGATAAAGACGGTGAGATACCCGTGGTTATTGATAATGCTTTTAAAGCAAAACCCAAAATGAGAGCTGCATAAGCCGCTACCAGTATCCACACCAGTGATTTACTCCAGATTTTGCTGGTGTACCAACCAGACAACCTGACGCTATGTAACAACGTTAAAAGCACCGCGAAGATTGCGGTCACAGAATCATAGTCAGTAAAGACATCACTGACCCATAAACACACCAGCAGGATTAAACTTGAATGATCCACCCAGGCACGATTTGTTAACGCAACCTCACCATCGATACCGTTCTGAATAAACATCGGCATGACACGACGCATCATGACAAAGATCAAAGCGATAATCATATACAGTGCTGAATACAATCCCCACTGCACACCATCGGCAAGTACACCTAAAACGCCTAAATAAAAGACCAGGTTACACAGCATCAATAAGAATAATTTTGAAACGATACCTACCTGCTTATATTGTTTGACCTTCAGTACCGGCCGCAAACAAACCAGCGTCAAGAAGAATAAAAAGGCGACATCGACGATGGCGATAACTTCTATCGCTATCATGAAACCGCTCAGCGGCAATAAGCGTGCAGCCAGCCAGAGCAGAAATAAAACTCCCAGCGCTTTGCCTCGAAGCACCTCCTCCCCGGTCCAGTTTTTGATCGCGGTGAGTAAGAAACCTGCCACGACTGCCGTGACATAACCAAACATCATCTCATGGGCATGCCATAAATTTGGCGCTAAACCTGAAAAGGTAAACTCGACAGCAAACACATAACTCGCCATCCAGATCGCCATGGCAACGATGGAAAATACCCCGGCTGACAGAAAGAACGGTCTGAAACCTAAACGTAATATCGCTGGACCAAAATTTTCGGGTTTTGAATCTACCACTTCACCGTCAATATTTAACATGAACAAAACTCTAAAAAATTAATAAAATGATCTGTTTTTCTGGCTATCACCAGGTTAAACAGCACTAGTAAGAATACTCTCTTATCTGCAATACGGATGTTACACATCAGCAGGCGATCAAAACCCTAACTTGCTATGGGTTATCGCCTTTATGGCAGGTTATTTCATCACTCTTTGACTTACATCATGGATAGATAAGCCGAGACTGACGAACATGTCCATTTTACTGACTTTATGATTCTGTTATTGAATCAGTCCAATCTAACTTAAGAGCTGCAATGAAAAACAATCGCGATAAAAGTAACCATTCCAACAGCGACGATTTTAACGTAAAAGTCGGTCTCGCCGAGATGCTCAAGGGCGGCGCCATCATGGACGTCACCAATGCCGAACAGGCAAAGATTGCAGAGGACGCTGGTGCCTGTGCGGTGATGGCACTGGAACGTATTCCCTCAGATATCCGACGTGACGGCGGTGTCGCTCGTATGTCTGACCCCGACATGATCCAGCAGATCAAGGACACCGTCTCCATTCCAGTGATGGCCAAATGCCGCATCGGCCATTTTGCTGAAGCACAGATAATACAGGCTCTGGAAGTTGATTTTATCGATGAGTCTGAAGTACTGACACCCGCCGATGAAGCGAACCACATATACAAACACGATTTTAAAGTGCCCTTCGTCTGTGGCGCCACCAATCTTGGTGAGGCACTGCGACGCATCGGTGAAGGCGCTGCCATGATACGTACCAAGGGTGAAGCCGGCAGCGGCAACATCGTCGAAGCCGTCCGCCATATGCGTACGATAACAGATGAGATGCAACGCCTGACCACGCTTGGCAGAGAACAGCTGATGAGCGTTGCCAAAGACATAGGTGCGCCGTACGACCTGGTCTGTTATGTCGCAGAGCACGGTGAGCTGCCGGTACCCAATTTTTCAGCCGGTGGCATTGCCACACCAGCAGATGCTGCGCTGGTCCGTCAGTTAGGCGCACAGGCTGTCTTTGTCGGCTCCGGTATTTTTAAATCTGATGACCCTGCTGCTCGCGCAATAGCGATCGTTAAGGCGACGACTCATTTTGACGATCCCGCCGTATTACTCGAAGTTAGCCGCGGTCTGCAGCCTGGCATGAAAGGATTGGAGATGTCAGAGATTCCCGAAGATGAACGTCTGGCAGCAAGAGGCTGGTAGGCTCTGTAAAGATTGAACATAGAAAATACCGTCGGCGTTCTGGCTTTACAGGGTGCTTATCAAAAACATCTTGATAGCCTTGCCAGGCTCGGCGTTAAATCACGCCTGATACGTAAACCCGATGAGCTGGCAGAATGTTCTGCACTGATCTTGCCAGGCGGTGAATCGACCACCATCAGTTTACTGATACAGGAATATGGTTTTTACCAGCCGATAAAATCGTTTGCAGAAAAACATCCTGTTATGGGGGTATGTGCCGGTTTGATTCTGATGGCAAACGAAGTCGATGATAAACGTGTGACTCCGCTGGGATTGATCGCCTTCAAAGCAAGACGTAATTATTACGGACGGCAGCTGCATAGTTTTACTGCAGATGTAAAACTGAATTTTGAAAACGAGGTTTTTCCCGCACAGTTCATCCGTGCACCCGGCATCGAACAACTGTCGCCTGAGGTTGAAATATTAGCAACACATAACGATGAAGTGGTAATGCTAGGCGCTGGCAGACATCTGGCTTTATCATTTCATCCTGAATTAACAGACGATACCCGAATACACGAATACTGGTTAAGCCGTTCCAAATAAACAACATTCAACAGGCAATATCACATGCAGATATCTTCTAAAAAAATCAACTCACACCCGCTCTTCCCAGCAAAGCTTTCTTTACCATTAAAAGTGATGCCTGCTTTTATACATAACAAAATATTAGTCACCACGCTAAACCGGATGTTTAAAGATGAAATAAAACAGGGTGAACTGGATTTCCTACAAGGAAAGACAATCAATATATCGATCGAAGATGCGGGCATCGAATACAGCTTTACTTTAATCAACGATAGATTAGCCGCTGCTGGTAAAAACGATTCTGCAGACCTTATCTTACAGGGAACGGTATATAACTATCTATTGCTGGCAAGTCGTCAGGAAGATACCGATACATTATTTTTCAGTCGGCGCTTACATATGCAGGGCGACACCGAGTTAGGCCTCTATGTGAAAAATTTTCTCGACGGCATGGACATGGATTCACATAAGGTCTCGGCTTACCTGGAATCTTTGTTGAAGAAAAGCCTGCCGGTGTACGAACGCCTATTTGCTAAATAATAGCTAAATAAAGCTTTAATAGTTGAGAAGCGCATCCACACCATAATAAATCTATCTATCCGTTAAATTTTACTTCGGAGCTGAAATCTCTTTCGGGCGGAACAGGTTTTTCAGTTCCGCCCGCCCGGATTTTTTCAATGTGTCGAGCGAGTCAACAGAAAAGACTGCTGCAGCACAGGTCGTCATCAGTTTGCCACTGTCAGACAATGGCGGTGGTGTACTGGCAAGATAACTCACCAGATAATCCATGCCCGGATTATGCGCCAGGATCAGCAATCGCTGATTATCACTCGCGTAAAGTTCGATGGTCTCAAGTAGCGTTTCGCTGTCAGCCAGATAAAGCGCCTCATCAACGATAACGTTCTCTTCATCCAGTGGTAGATTCGTTAATAACAGGCTGGCTGTCTCCAGGGTACGCTGCGCCGAAGAGACGATCATTATGTCTGGTACCAGGTTCTGCTGTTTTAGGTACTCACCCATACGAAGTGCATCCTGCCGCCCTCTTTCGTTCAGAGGTCTATCGATATCAGCAGTATGGCTGTGCCAGTCTGACTTGGCATGGCGCATCAACATTAACTCAAACATTTAGCTCAAACACCCTGGCTTTCTAATCATAAAATAATCGATGCAGTTATTGACTTTTTCATAAAACGGGATAATTATATAACTTTCCTAAGCGATAAATTGTATTTTATTAAGCATAAATGTAAAAAAACGGGGGCAATAAAATGAACACAACAACACATTCTTTCGGCGAGTTCTGCACCGGCTGCGTTGCAATAGCTATAATAGTCGCATCAATTGCAACACTGGCAACCATTATATGGGCACTATTCCTTTAGAAGAATAACCAGAACAACACCTATGGGCGAGCAGCCGCTCGTCATCAGGTTTTTAACAAAGATATTCAGGTGTTAGCAATGCGCTGGTAATAACGCATCCTGTATAACAGGCGTTTATGATTTTCATCTTCTTCAAAGCCTGATCGATCATGTAAAACATTATTACTGATCAGCCCCTGACCAGACTGCAATGTGCCCCGATAGATATAGGGTGAGTCTGTATGCAGATAGTCATGTATGAGTGCTACGGCTTCGAGCACCAGCGGATCCTGTTTCCACACGATGCTGCGTGTTCTTGCTGTGTAACGCATATGAAGATCGCCGGCATCAGAAACAGAAAAAACCGGACCATATCGATCTGGACGGATCACTTCACCCGCTTTATTTATATTCGCCGGGATCATCATCACATCCGGCTGCATCAAGGCACGGATATAATCAGGGTTTTCCTGACGCAGGCGGATATAGATTATTTCATGATCGAGCAAGGCATTTTCACCACCGCTAGCGGCCGGTGTAACGCAGTGTAAGAACAGCGCGTTGATCTGATTATCCAGGGTATTGTAATAACCGTCGGTATGCCAGTGTATGGAGCGATTGGTGTATGGAATATATTCACCGCGCCATTCATCTTCGACCACTCTGAGTGCGGTAATACCATCATCAGCGCCGCGGTTGTCATCAGGTCGAAATAGTCCAAACTGCTGGGCCAGTTTATCCGGTATATCCTTATCAGGATCATCACCGGTATTACCCGCATAAATGGCCATATTGGTTTTTTTGACCAGGTCACGAATAATTCTAACTTCGATCTTGCTCAGGTTTCTCGGATCATCGACCTCGACGATAATATCGTTGATGTCCTGCGGATAATCGTCCATCTTGTTGTCGAACCAGGCACGATAACCCGCCTCGTTATCAAGATCGAACGGGCTGCCTGATTTGTACTTGTCGCTAAAGTGATTTGTTGCGTCAGTTGAACTCATTAGATACAACCTCGTTCTTCATTATTATCGATACTATCCATACCCGCTTCGCCATGCCAGTAACCGTTGCATTCACCTGAGATGATATAGGGCTTGAGTAATTCCTCTGCTTCCTCGCTGCTTACTTTACCATGCATACAATTATCATAGATCTCGATAATCTGTGGTGTATTTTTTGATTGTGGGCTAATGCGCAAGACATCGATCTCAAGATCGATAAAATCATTCATATCCCTGATCAGGTTCTGCGTTTTGGCCGACTGTGTCTGAATACCGTTAAGCACAAGAAATGATTCGTCTTCGCGAGTGCGCAACATCAATCCATCAGCATCATCGAGACAGCGGAACTGGCAGTCATCTTTTGGCAGATTATGTGAGCGCGCAGTAAAACACCTGGCGGAATATGCCAGTGGTAGACGACCAAAAACGAAGACTTCCGTTTCAACACCAAAAGGCCTGTCCTGATGCATTGAAGTCAGCGTTTCTTTTGACAGTTCGACAGGAAGTGTCCAGCGTTTTAAACCTGCATCAGCAAGCACCTGCAAGCTACGTGAATTATAAATATTGACTGCCGGTCCAGTAACAAACGGTTTTTTTCCAGATAATAGCTGAACCGCCGACATATCATTAGCTTCAACCATGTATTCTTCATTGTCACAGATCTTTCGCAACGAACTCAGTTCCGAATTGGCTTCAAGCAGGGTCAATGTTGATAACAGAACGTCCTTACCTGCATCCTTGAGCAGAGCCGCCAGCTGCAGCCATGAATCGGGGGTCAACAAACGGCGTTTTGAACAGACCGTCTCGCCCAGGTAAACGATATCCACTGCGGTATCAGCAATCGATTCGTAAAACCTGAAAACATCTTCACGTGGCCAGTAATATAAAAGCGGACCGAGTGATAATCTGGGTAACCTTGTAGTCATAAATCTCACTTTAATAATGTAACTGATAGAAATTAGAACTGTCATCCTGAACGTTCTTTGCACTGTCATCCTGAACGATAGTGAAGGATCTTAATCCACAGTTAGTCATAAGATCCTTCACTATCGTTCAGGATGACAGCGTTTGTTTACTATTCACTATTCACTTTTTATCTCCATGGATGGAGTGTATGCTGAAAATCGTAAGGAACGATTTCAGCGCACTGCTTTCACTGCCATGGCCGATGATAGGCGCCCAGCGTTGTCTGCGATCCTTCAGAAACTTTTTCCAGCGCCCGCATCCAGTCTGATTGCGCATGATAAGCCTGAGGATTTTTCTCACAGAGATCGATCGCTTCGCGCCATACTTTTGTTACCTGTGCGACATAAGCCGGGCTGCGTTGCCGGCCTTCGATCTTAATGGCGGCGACACCGACAGACTGTAATTCCGGCAGCAGTTCCAGGGTGTTCAGACTGGTCGGTTCTTCGATGGCGTAATAGGTGTTGCCGCTGACATTAAAACGTCCTTTACATAAGGTCGGGTAACCAGCCGACTCGCCCTCAGCATGCTGATCGATGAGTATATTATTAAGCCGGGTTTCGAGACCGTTCGGGGTTTCATTCCAGCTCACTGCATCAGCAGGTGAGCAGGCGCCGAAGGTATTGGGTGATCGCCCGGTGACATAAGAAGACAACATGCAACGCCCCTCAACCATCACACAGAGACTGCCAAAACCGAAGACTTCGATAGCTACCGGACTGCTTTCTGCAACCTGTTTCACCTGCTTGAGTGACAACACACGCGGCAGTACGACACGTTGGATACCAAAGTTTTGAAAATAAAAATTAATCGCTTCGGCATTGGTTGCCGAGCCCTGTACTGACAGATGTAAACGCAGGTCAGGCCAGCGGTTTCGAGCGTAATCCATTACCCCGATATCTGCCAGGATCAGAGCATCAACGCCCAGCTCCGCAGCATGATCAACCGACTTCTTCCAGCGTGACCAGCCGGAAGGCTGCGGGTAGGTATTGATAGCAACAAATACTTTTGTGCCGTGGTCGTGCGCATATCGGATACCTTCCTGCGCGCGTTTGTCGTCAAAGTTAAGTCCGGCAAAATGACGTGCGTTGGTGTCATCTTTAAAACCCATGTAGACCGCATTGGCGCCATGATCAACGGCCGCTTTAAGCGAAGGCAGATTACCCGCAGGACAGACAAGTTCCATAATCATTAAACTCTTTTAAATCGACAGTAAATAAAACTCTGTGAGGTCTCACGCGGTGTTGTATGTTCTTCGCTACTCGTCTCAACGAGTTGAAAACTATCACCCAGTACTGCAGCCATGGTTTCCGGACTGTAACGCACCACCTCAAGACCGCTGCATTTTTCAGGCCCATCAAGACCAAAGGTGGCAATGATGACATGTGCACCGGGTTTTAATGCATTCAACAGCGTAGACACATAACCAGCGCGGTCCGCTTCATCTTTAAGAAAATGAAATACCGCACGATCATGCCATAGATCAAATGTTAACGCTGGTGAAAATTTTGTTATATCAGACTCTAACCATTCCACCTTATCGGCACGCTCACCAAGACGCAGCTTCGCCTGCTCGATCGCACTGTGCGCGATATCAAGCACGGATATATTTTGATAACCGGCATCCAGCAAAAAATCAACCAGTGTAGAAGCGCCACCACCGATATCAATAATGCGTGCGCTGGTATCGACGCCTGTGGCCCTGATCAGATCTAGCGAACGCTCTGGGTGTTGCTGATACCAGCTTACTTCTGTGGCTTTCTTATCCGAATAGACATGTTCCCAGTGATCTTTTCTATCGAAGTCAGTTTCGTTATTTTGTGTTTTTTTATGCGGCATAATCAGCACTCATCTTCATACAGCTACAAAGGCTAAATCTTCGGGCAACAACAGAGCGGAAGGTTTGTCTTTTTCCACATTAACTGGTTTTGCATGTTTAGCCAGTTGCGCCGTTATATGGTTAAGTACCTGCCATTTTTTTGAACACCACTCAGGCGCAAGTAAAACATTGGCTGATGCTGTTCCGGTAAGACGATGGAAGATAACATCATCAGGTGTACGCCTGATCAACTCGACCACATCAGAAACATACTGCTCCATGGTCAGCGGCTGGTATTCACCACGGCGCCACTCATTGGCCAGCTGGGTACCTTTAACCACATGCAGCGGATGAAACTTAAGCCCATCGACGCCCAGTTCAAGCACACGCTCCAATGAGGTTATATGATGTTCGGTAGATTCTCCCGGCAGACCCAGAATAAGATGGGTGCATACTTTGATGCCGCGACTGCGTGCTCTTACAACCGCCTCTTCGTACTCGGCAAAACCGTGCCCCCGGTTGACATGTTTTAGTGAGCTATCAAACGCAGACTGCAGACCAAGATCCAGCCAGACCTCATAGCCCTGTTGTTGATAATTAACCAGTAGATCGAGCACCTCATCGGGCACACAGTCAGGTCGTGTGCCAACATCCAGACCGATAACATCCGGTTCTCTCAGCGCCTCATCATATAGCCGAGTGAGCTCGCGAACATCGGCATAGGTATTGGTATACGCCTGAAAATAAGCGATATATTTTTTTGCACCGGTACGTTTCCTGATGACCTGCCGGCCCGCTTCGATCTGATCGGCTATCTGATCAGGTCGACGCCCGTTAGGACTGAATGAAACATTGTTGCAGAAAGTGCAGCCGCCACGGCCTATCGTTCCATCACGATTGGGACAGGTAAAGCCGGCATCGATAGCGATCTTGTGTACACGTTCTCCATAACGCGCCAGCATCGCCTGACCGAATGTATTTACATATTGTGAAAGGTTCATTTAAAACACGGACGACCAAAGATTGATCATTTTCTACGAATACGGCTAAAAATGAATGATCCACATCAAAGTAGGGAGTACTTTGTTACTTACAGGATGTGCTGGCTGGCTTAATTTGATTTTTGTCAATTTAGCATTACATCAAACAGGGACAAAACCTAAAGGGGACAGATCTATTTAAAAACATTAAAAAGATCTGTCCCCTTTAATCATTCATACCAGATGCTTATAACAACAAGACCCGTTAGATGATCTTTTTCACCGTGCGTCTGAGAGGATTGGAGTTTATCTAAAATCTTTATTTCCGGGTTATCTTCCAGAAACCTATTAATTTCGGCTTCAAGATGTTCTGAAGTCTGACTATCAAATATTCTAACTTTCATCATTAGTACCTTTAAAAAGTTTATACACAATTATAGTAATAAATTAACAAATTTCGCGATTTATGATTCTTCTGGATCAAGCAGGCGGCATGCTTGATTTCATTTTTTAAAAAACGTGGTCTGTCCCCTGTTTATCATATCAACGGCTGAGGTCATACGGAAAATCGATGTCCTTCAATACACCGGCATCCTCGGTAGCAAGCAATTCAAGCGCATCTGAATTATCGGCGATCAGATCGCGGGCCCCCTTGTCACCGGACAGGTCACGTAACGGCTGCAGCCAGCGCGAGCAAAATCCTACCGGGTGACCTCTTTGTCCTGCGTATACAGGCGCGACCATGGAT
>CAVWAI010000005.1:0-74934 GCA_963752725.1 uncultured Gammaproteobacteria bacterium | reverse complement strand
ATATGGAAGTGGGCGAGCAATGATGATGGTTTCTACTGGATGTGGTGATGGTCGTTGCTGAACATCATGATGCTGGCTGCCACCAGCTTTTGCCGCGACAGCATTTTCCTGATCTCAAGATCTGTTTTATCAACGTGGTCGACCTGTTCCGTATGACTTCGGCAGGTGAGCATCCACACGGCCTGACCGACAGCGATTTTGACAGCCTGTTTACTATTGATAAGCCCATTATCTTTAACTTCCACGGTTATCCCGGCGATCCATCGCCTGTATATCGTCGCACTAATCATAGCAACCCTGCATGTACGCGGTTACAAGGAGCGCGGCAATATCAATACACCGCTGGATCTTGCTATCGAAAATGTAGATCCACCAATTTTAGCGATTGATGTCATCAATCGGCGGCCGCGGTTAAGCGTAGCGTTATGCTGAAGAAAAAGTCTGCGCGATATGCAAATTCGGAATGCCGTCGTTACGCACATGAACATGGCATCGACAAACCAGAAGAGCGTGACTGGGTGCGGCCAATTCAGGCTCACGCTGATCTTAAAGGTACAGGTCAGCTTGTTTTAAACCACTTCTTAATTGCCAATGATGTTGTAGAATGAATAAGCGACTCGTGAATATTGATGTCTACGTGGCATTGATAACGCATCCATGGTTGAGCGCGAACATGCTGAGGGTAAGTCCGTGTATTTCGGCGATGGACAACGCCCTGAAGTATTAAGAGCTGCCGGTGTTGCTCAGGTAATTTTTTGATAGGTTCAATTGATAACTTCGAAGCAACAGAGCGAGTCTGTCTCTTGCTGCACACCGCTTTTCCTGGCGGTGCCGGTTTAATGCACGCGGGCAATCATCGTTAACTGCCGTGAATTAAAAGTACATGCGCGCATTTACCGGTTCCAGAGACCGTGGAAGCCAGTGCGGAACTTGCCCGCGCCGCCTTACTGCATACAGGTGCTGAAGACACAGAAATAGAGCTTGCACTGAACGCTTCAGGAGTGAACGATCATGGCGAAATTAGATGATGAGATCGGCGGCGAAATTGTATGCAGAGATTTATACAGTTCTTTTGTGTTATTGTACTGATCCGCATGGTGACGGCGCACCGGCACGTGCCCATACCGCTAATAATCAGGCACGTCTCAGTGTCGTTCAGGTTATCGACGAGATGGCCCTGGAATACAAAGCTGATGGATGACTTTGCGCCACTTACCGGTGGCATTCTGCAGGCGAAAATTGTTGAAGCACATCAAAACGGGCTGCGCGAGCTGGTGACTTCATTAAGCAGTAACATCGAAATAAATACTGAGGTGTTAGCCGGCATCCCTTTTCTCGGAGATTATTCCGCAGCGTTGTGCGAAATGATCATGACCTCGTGATCAAGATGAGCGAAGGCGATGGGCTGATGGTATCGTGTCTTCGGCAGTGATGACATGCATCTGTTGCGCAAGTGTCCCTGTCCGGTTTGGCTGGTCAAACCCGGATTGCCTAGTCGTACGGCAGGATAATGGCCGCGGTTGATGTAAATGATGACTATCCGTCTGAAGAGTTAGACACAAGGCGTTTGCTTAACCAGCAGATACTTGAAATGGCGAGCGCATTAGCACTGTCAGACTTCTCTGAACTGCATATCGTGCATGCATGGCATGCGGCGCTTGAGAGTACCATGCGAGGTGCTTTCATCAACCGGCCGGAAGCTGAGGTCGTTGCCTATGTCGAAGCGGAGAGGCAGCATCATAAGGATAACCTGAACGTATTGATGGATGAGACGATCGGTAGTCTGGGACAAAAGACACTTGAGCATATCAAACCTGAAACTCATCTGCTTAAAGGATTACCACAAAGTGAGATTCCTGAGTTTGCCAGAGAGCTTAAGGTTGATCTTGTCGTTATGGGCACGGTCGCTCGAACCGGCCTGTCCGGATTTTTTATGGGCAATACAGCTGAATCCATTCTTAACCAGCTGGATTGCTCAGTGCTTGCGATCAAACCGCCAGGATTTGAAACGCCTGTTACTGTGGAAGATTGATAACGGTTTCAGTGGATGAATTCCCTGATAGCTCTTTGAAGAACAGGATGCAATCACAATATTTAAAATTGTTCAGGACGATTTTGTCAAACCATTTTTTAAAACAGACAGAAACATTTCGATATGACATCTGATGTTAATTAAGTAAATTTGAATCAGGCTTGTTATGTTTGTGGTGTGTACATATATTGAAGTCACATTTGTCTGAATCGTATGTGATGACTTGTTTGATTACGGATAAAGATTGTAGTTGTCGATTCAAAACGTTTTTCTGGAGAGGTTGGCGATATGGATAATCATTTCTGGGGTATTGTTGTTCAATTTGATTCCTGGTGGTCATAATTATGAAATTCCCTCTATTTTTTAACCTGTTCAGACAATCACAGTTTCCGGCGTCATCGCTGCCAGGTGCTGAAACCTGGCATACTAAAAGTGTAGACGCCGTCTTTGAGAACCTGCAAACCTCAGCAACGGGTCTGTGCAAAGAGGATATCGATGAGCGCTTAACCAAATACGGGCCTAATCGACTTGCCGAAACGAAAACCCGTGGCCCGCTGTTACGGTTTCTTTCCCAGTTTCATAATGTGCTTATCTATGTCTTAGTTGCTGCGGCTGTAGTTACAGCGATATTGCAGCACTGGGTAGATGCCGGTGTCATTTTTGGCGTAGTGATTATTAATGCTGTTATCGGTTTCGTGCAGGAAGGCAAGGCTGAGAATGCGCTGCGCGCGATAAAACAGATGCTTTCATCTAATGCCATGGTTAAGCGAGGTGGTCGGCAAATAACGGTTCGTTCAGAAGATCTGGTGCCCGGTGATATTGTTATGCTGCAATCAGGCGATAAAGTGCCGGCAGACTTGCGCCTGTTTAGAGTTAAAGGTCTGCAGGTACAGGAAGCGGCGTTGACGGGTGAGTCGATGGCTGTTAGTAAAAGCACTGAGTCAGTAGCAGAGCAGGCCGTCATCGGTGACCGTCGCTGCATGGCGTTTTCCGGAACGATAGTGACACACGGCCAGGGTGCTGGCGTGGTGGTTGCCACCGGTGCACAAACACAGATCGGTCATATCAGTACACTGGTTGCTGATGTGGAAACACTGACGACGCCACTGTTGCGGCAGATAGCTCAGTTCGGACACTGGCTCACCATAGGAATTCTGATTATCGCGGTACTCAACTTCGCTTTTGGTGTGCTGGTGCATAACTATCTACTGGCAGATATGTTTCTTGCTTCGGTTAGTCTTGCTGTCGCAGCAATACCTGAAGGTCTGCCAGCTATCATAACCATAACACTGGCGATCGGTGTGCAAAGAATGGCAAAACGCAATGCCATCATTCGTAAACTTCCTGCGGTAGAAACACTTGGCGCAGTGACAGTTATCTGTTCAGATAAAACCGGTACGCTGACACGCAATGAAATGACTGTGCGTTCGATTTCAACGGCGCGCAATTTATTTGATATCACCGGGGCAGGCTATGACCCTCATGGTACGATCACACTGGCAAACAAAGATGTGCAACTGGAGGACAGGCCGCTTCTGCAGGAAGCGCTTAGAGCGGCCGTACTCTGTAATGATGCAGCACTGGAGAACAATAATAATATCTGGCAGGTTCATGGTGACCCGATGGAAGGAGCACTGCTGGTCGCAGGACTGAAAGCAGGGCTGGAGCTGGAACTGGAAACAAAAAAATTTCCACGTACGGATCTAATTCCGTTCGAATCTGAACACCGCTATATGTCTACGCTGCACCACAGTCACACAGGTGAAGCGTTTATTTATCTCAAAGGTGCACCTGAGCGTGTAATTGCAATGTGTGCAAGTCAGCGCACTTACGAAGGTGAACAGCCACTGGATAAGCACTACTGGCTGTCACGCATTGAGGAGATGGCAGATCGCGGTCAGCGAGTACTGGCTATTGCAACCAGACAGGTTACAAATGAGCATCGCGAGCTTCAGATTAGTGATGTAGAGAGTGGTATGACCATGCTGGCACTGTTTGGCATCATTGATCCTCCACGTACGGAGGCCATTAATGCGGTACATGCCTGCCACGCTGCAGGTATCCGGGTGAAGATGATTACCGGTGACCACGGTATCACTGCACGAGCTATCGCGCGCCAGCTCAAGCTTGTGAATGTTGACGACATATTGACCGGTGAAGATATTGATTTATTGAGTGCTGAAGACTTGTTGGAACGTGTACCGGATGTAGATGTTTTTGCAAGGGTCAATCCTGAGCACAAGCTTTTATTAGTCAGGCTGTTACAGGAACAGGGAATGATCGTCGCCATGACGGGTGACGGTGTAAACGATGCGCCAGCGTTGAAGCGGGCCGATGTGGGTACTGCCATGGGCCGTAATGGAACGGAAGCGGCCAAAGAAGCGGCGGAGATGGTGCTGGCGGACGACAACTTTGCTTCTATCGTGCACGCTGTTGAAGAGGGCAGGACGGTCTATGACAATATCAAAAAAGCGATTCTTTTTATACTGCCGACCAATGGTGGCGAAGCGCTGATTATCCTCGCAGCAATACTGCTTGGATTTACGGAGCTGCCTTTAACTCCAGTGCAGATTCTGTGGGTAAATATGATTACAGCTGTCACCCTGGCGCTGGCGCTGGCGTTTGAGCCGCCGGAAAAGAAGGTCATGCAGCGTCCGCCTCGCAATTCACATGAGCCAATTTTAACGACACACCTTATCTGGAGAATAATTTTTGTTTCAATAATTCTAATGTGCGGTACTTTCGGACTTTTTCTTTGGGAGATGGACCGCGGCGCCAGTATCGAGCATGCGCGAACTGTTGCAGTGAACACCCTGGTAATGTTCGAGATCTTTTACCTGTTTAACTCACGTTATATTACTTCATCAGTATTTTCCTGGGATGGATTTACCGGTAACCGTTATGTATTAATCGCTATCGCTGTGCTTATTACATTTCAACTGGGTTTTACCTATCTGGCGCCAATGCAATCATTGTTTGGTACCACGGCAATCGGTATCGATATATGGTTGCGAATCCTGCTGGTTTCCTGCTCGGTTTTGTTCCTGGTCGAGCTGGAAAAATATTTAGTACGACGTATGGCTAATCATAAATAGTATGTACCTAAATGATTACAGATAAGAATCAAAATTTTCTAGTATCTGATATGGACGTGAACGAGAAATGAAATGGTCGTGGAAACTGGTCCGCTTTGCTGGTATAGACGTTTATGTGCATGCAATTTTTTTTATACTTATTCTCTGGATCGGACTGAGTTACTGGCAGATCGAGGGTACCCTGGCAGCTGATTTTAATTCGACATGTTCGATGTAACCGGGTGTCACCCAACGGCGGTTATTGGTTAGGGCGATCCTGACTAAAAGGAGAAGTTGTTTGTAGTCCCCAATCGCATCTCTGAAGTCCCAAATATACAGCCGCCGGGAGCTTGCGCTTATAATGCAATAGTAGCGCGCACGAACGTGAACGCTACTTAGGCAGTAAGCATTCCAAGCCCCTCCCATCGGGTTACGTGCTTATCCGTGGCAGTGCTGATAATGAGCGTGGCCGTTGCCACGAGTATAACGAGTAGCTTGAAGAACTCTTGTTAGTGTCGTGGTCCTGAATATATACAGGGCATGCAGTAATAGGGCCGGTAGGTTTGGTTAACGAGACATGTTGTTGTTAACATCAAACCCTTAAAACTATGCCGGAGAAAAAGTTTAATCCTGACCTGCAGAAATAAATAGAAATGCACTCTTTCCAGGTAATTTAGCGCAGCTCACTAAGAGAAAATATCCATTTGAAAGAATGCATTATTTTAAGGCGTAATTGAATACGCTCACAATAAAAAAGGCGATGATTGCTCATCGCCTTTGAATTCACTCCAGCCTCCCAGGCTTATTTTTATATCCTAATCTACTGACACAATCATGTATGTAGTGAGAGTTCTTGGTATTACATTAATCCCAACTCAGTGCACCACCGGTCTGATATTCAGTTACGCGAGTCTCAAAGAAGTTTTTCTCTTTTTTAAGGTCCAGTACTTCTGACATCCAGGGGAATGGATTGCTGACACCCTGGTACTGTGCAGGCAGACCGATCTGTGAACAACGACGGTTTGCGATGAATTGCAGGTACTCTTCAAACATTGGCGCATTTAAACCGAGGATGCCGCGTGGCATGGTATCGCGTGCATACTGCGTTTCGATCTCAACCGCCTCGCGGATAAGATCTACCATCTCCTGCTGGAATTCTGTGCTCCATAAATGCGGGTTTTCAATCTTGATCTGATTGATAACGTCGATACCAAAGTTCATGTGCATGGACTCATCACGCAGGATGTACTGGAACTGTTCTGCTACCCCGGTCATTTTGTTGCGTCGACCCATGGACAGGATCTGGGTGAAACCGACATAGAAGAAGATACCTTCAAATACGACGTAGAAAGCAATTAGCTCACGCAATAATTTCTGATCATTTTCAGCTGTGCCGGTCTGGAAGTTGGGGTCAGCCAGATGTTGGGTGAATGGTAGCGCCCATTCTGCTTTACGTGCAACCGCAGGTAACTCACGGTACATATTAAAAATTTCACCTTCATCGAGGCCAAGAGATTCAACGCAATATTGATAGGCGTGGGTATGTACCGCTTCTTCAAAAGACTGGCGTAACAGATACTGGCGGCATTCCGGGTTGGTGATGTGACGGTAAACGGCGAGTACCAGGTTGTTTGCAACCAGCGAATCCGCGCTGGAGAAAAAGCCGAGGTTACGTTTGATGACAGTACGTTCATCTTCAGTTAAACCGTTCGGGTCACGCCACAGTGCGAGGTCTGCAGTCATGTTGATTTCCTGAGGCATCCAGTGGTTTGCGCAACCGTCTAAATATTTTTGCCATGCCCAGTCGTACTTAAAAGGCACCAGCTGATTTAGATCAGCACGACAGTTGATGATTTTTTTATCATCAACCTGGATGCGTGATGCACCTATCTCAATTTCTTCCAGGCCAGTGCCGGTCAGGTCGGCTTCTGAATTAACATCGGCTTGCGGATTCTCTTCGAGAATAGGGTTGACCTGTGGCGCAGCCCCTGCTGTTGCCATTAGCTGTTCATTGGAAACGATGCCATCACCAGCATGTGGTGCCGGTGTGCTTTTTGCTGCCGCTTCAGTAACCGTTGGCGATGCTGCTGGCTGGATGTTTTCTAATGCTTGCTGATTAATAACATTTTTAGCAGGTTCATCAGATACTGGGTCGGTAGTATCTTGTTTATTGTTAGCAAATTTTGCAAAAGGATCGTCCCAGTTATTAAGCATTTTTAGTTACCTCTATATCAGTATTTTTTATAATTTTGTTTTTATTGTTTTTAGTTACTGCAAGTATTACTGGCAAGCATCACAATCCGGGTCAAGAATGGAGCAGGCTTTTGGTGCTTCAGAACCTTCACTGCTCGAATTTTGCACCGCATTTAAACCACTGTTACGATCAGAATCCATGGTTGATTTTTCAACGTGTGTTGCGCCCATAGAACGCAGATAATATGTGGTTTTTAAACCACGGATCCAGGCAAGTTTATACAGGGCATCAAGTTTCTGGCCATTCGGTTCAGACATGTACAGGTTTAAAGACTGTCCCTGGTCGATCCATTTTTGACGGCGAGATGCCGCTTCAACCAGCCAGCGTGCATCAAGTTCAAATGCAGTCTGGTATTGTGCTTTCAGCTCTTCAGGAACCCGGTCGATCTGCTGTACACTGCCATCGTAGTATTTAAGGTCATTTGCCATGACTTCATCCCATAGGCCGCGTTCACGCAGATCGCTGATCAGGTAGGGGTTAACGACAGTGAATTCACCTGACAGATTCGATTTTACAAACAGGTTCTGATAGGTCGGTTCGATCGATTGACTGACACCGCAGATGTTTGAAATGGTGGCCGTCGGCGCAATCGCCATGGTGTTGGAGTTACGCATGCCCACTTTCTGTACACGGTCGCGTAATGAATCCCAGTCAAAGCTATGGCTGCGATCAACTTCCAGGTAATTACCACGGCCTTCTGCCAGGTAGTCCAGAGAATCGATCGGCAGTATGCCTTTGCTCCACAGTGAACCTTCAAAGGTTGAATAACGACCGCGTTCTTCAGAAAGATTGGTCGAAGCCTTGATCGCATAGTAGCTGATGGCTTCCATGGTGCGGTCAGCAAATTCTACCGCCTGTTCTGATGCGTAAGGCATACGTTGTTTATACAAGGCATCCTGGAAGCCCATGAGACCCATACCGACCGGGCGATGACGCAGGTTAGAGTCACGCGCTTCAGGTACGCTATAAAAGTTGTAATCGATAACGTTATCCAGCATACGCATAGCGGTATCGATAGTGCGTTCTAGTTTTTCGGTATCGAGGCCATGCTCATTGATATGTGCAGGCAGGTTGACGGAACCCAGATTACAGACTGCAATCTCCTGGTCATTGGTATGTAACATGATCTCGGTACACAGGTTTGAACTATGCACGACGCCGACATGCTGGTTGCTATATCGCAAGTTGCAAGGATCTTTAAAAGTCACCCATGGATGACCTGTTTCGAACAGCATGCTGATCATCTTGCGCCATAGCGCAGAAGCTTTCAGTGTTTTGAAAACGCGGATCTCACCGTTGGCCGCTTTCTGTTCGTATGCGACATAAGCTTTTTCGAATTTTTTACCGCACAGCTCGTGCAGCTCAGGTGTTTCGTTCGGGCTGAACAGTGTCCAGTCTTTGTCTTCGGCAACGCGTTTCATGAACAGATCAGGAATCCAGTTTGCTGTATTCATGTCGTGGGTGCGACGGCGATCATCACCGGTGTTTTTGCGCAGGTCTAAAAATTCTTCGATATCGATATGCCATGATTCCAGGTAGGCGCACATCGCACCTTTGCGTTTACCGCCCTGATTGACCGCAACGGCAGTATCGTTAGCCACTTTCAGGAAAGGGACCACACCCTGTGACTTACCATTGGTACCCTTGATGTGTGCACCCATACCACGAACGCGGGTCCAGTCATTACCCAGACCGCCGGCATACTTTGACAGCAGGGCATCATCTTTGATCGAACTAAAAATACCGTCGAGATCATCAGGTATGGTGGTCAGGTAACAGCTCGAAAGTTGTGGACGTAGAGTCCCTGAGTTAAACAGTGTTGGCGTCGAACTCATGAAATCAAAGGAAGACAGCAGGCGATAGAACTCAACAGCACTTTTTTCACGGTTGATCTCGTTCAGTGCCAGGCCCATGGCGACACGCATGAAAAATGCCTGCGGTAATTCAAAACGCACGTCTTCAGAATGAATGAAGTAGCGGTCATACAGTGTTTGCAAACCAAGGTAGGTGAACTGGAGGTCGCGTGAGGCATCGAGCTGTTTACCCAGAAACTCAAGGTCATATTCAGCCAGGCGTGGATCCAGTAACTCCAGATCGATCGCACGTTTGATGTAAGCACCAAAATACGCCGGGTACTGTATCTGCATTTCACTTTGAGTGGCATTGCTGAGGGTGTTGTTAACAAAAGTAAGTGCTTCGGTACGCATATCATCAAGCAATAAACGTGACGCAGCGTAACTGTAATCGGGTTGTTTCTCGATCAATGTACGTGCACTCATGACCAGCATGCGTGCCACATCTTTATACGGGACACCATCGAACAGGTTGCGTTCGGTATCATTCAAAATGGCCTGGGTGTCAACATCGACCAGGCCCTCACAGGCTTCAGTGACTACGTCGTGTAAACGTTTGACATCCAATGGTTGAATACTGCCATCATCAAGAGTCACATTAATGCTGCTGGATGGAGCATCTGCTTCGTTTTTCAGTTGTTCTTTTGCGCGTGCCCGTGCGTGTTCTTCACGGTAGATAACGTAAGCACGAGAGATTTGCTGATGACCACCACGCATCAATGCAAGCTCGACCTGATCCTGAACATCTTCTATGTGGAACGTACCGCCGTCAGGGATACGACGAGTCAGGGCGTTGGTAACCAATGCGGTCAGATCCTTAACAATTTCATGGATACGATTGCTTGCCGCTGCATTTCCGCCCTCGACGGCCAGGAAAGCTTTTGTCATGGCGATTGAAATTTTTTCACTATCGAACGCAGTGACTTTGCCATTACGTCGGATAACACGGAACTGGCCTGGTGCGGTTGCTGAGATACTGATCGAGTCGGTTGCTGATGTTGTTGCTGTAATGTCTGAGTTGGTTGTTGTTTCTGCTTTATAGTTTTTATTTGGTGTATTTGCTTGCATTGCCCTTCCCGCGAATGGTTTGCCTGTTGGTATGGTTGTACCTGTTGTTATGGTGCCGCTTTTTATGCTGGATACTATAGAGTGTGGTTGTATGCCAAGTCAAGCACAATATATTGTGTATATACCGGTGGAGTGTTATCGGAAAAACTGTGGATAAGTTGAGTTTTTATAATGATTTCCGATACTTAATAGTTTCAGTAAAACAGACTGTTAGAACATAAGGATTTACTCATATAAAAATTTTTTGGGGTAATGATTTGATTGTGATTACGCCAGTCGCAACAACTGTTTGAAATTTAAACTCTGGTTCAGAAAAACTGCAGCTGTACAGTGAAAAAATATTGAACCACAGAGGCACAGAGAACACAGAGTAAAAATCTTTTGTTGTGAACTGCGCCGCAGGCGCAAGCAAATAAAAAACTCTGTGTTCTCTGTGCCTCTGTGGTGAATAGTGTTTTTAGACTGTCATATACATAAACTGGATTAGAAATCCCAGCGATAACCCAGCATGAAAAATAAATTATTACTGCCAAGTGACGGACTGTTACTGTCTTCACTGGTTGCATCGTAACCGACTTCAAAATCGAAGCGCGCTTTGTTTAGATAGCGGTAGTCTGTTTTTAAAACGGCACGCAGTTTATTTTGTGAACGACCATCAGTATATTTACGGATATCAAACTGCAGGCGAGGATTGATGCGCCAGTTGCGGCTGATGGGGTATCTTGTGTTTGCAATCAATGATGTTGTATTGGATAACTCTGTATCGTGGTAGCGGATGCCGAGTATATTGGTGTCATGTTCTACAAAAATACTGTTGCCCACCAGCTGTGCGCTGAGGAAATAATCCGGACCGGTACTCGGTGTCGCCGATACGCCGCCGGAGGCGACAGTACCATCAGTGTTTGTCATGGTGATAGCGACAGATGTTTGTACGTTTTTTGTTAATGGTTGTGAACCGCCAATAGTGACGGTCTGGCCGTCGGCTGTTCGGTCCTTCGCCAGCTGGTGGATCTGTTCGATATTGAGTGTTTTTTTCAACTCCTCCAGGGTCGTTTCCGGCCTGCCGATGAGCGCATTACTGGTAGCCAGAGTCGGTATCTTGCGCATGAAGGCATTCACATAAACAGTGCGGCCGCGGTCAAACATGAAGTTGGCATTGAGCTGCAGGATATTGACCTCCTCGAAGTACAGGTCGTAATCGATCATGCCAAATATTAATTTTGTTTTATCGTTATAGTGGACTTCAGTGCCGATACTGTTACGATCGGTCAGGCCGTCATATTGCTGGTCAAAATAAAACAGATTCATGTTCCAGTGTTGAAGAAAGGTACCTGTTTCAAAGGTGAAGCCGTAGAACGTCTTGTTTTCGTTGATCGATGTTTTGTTATCGATATCGACGGGAAAGCCACCCAGGAAATTTATTCGCATATCCGGGTTTAACTGATAACCTGCCGATAATCCGTCAAAGCGTTTACGTATGCCGCCTATTCGTAAATACTGACGACCAAATCTGCCTGAGGTGCCAGTTTTTCTGTAACTCACCTCGTAATAGGTTTCGATAAAGCGGAACTCGTTGCTGTCTTCAGCATCAATAAAGTCATAAATATCGTCAGCAGTAAACTGGTAACGATGATCAAATTTGTTTGTCCTTTGGACTGTCGTCACATCAAGAAAAGTAATGAGTTGTGACAGTGTGGTTACCTGGCCAATATCATCGATTATCGCTCTATTATTAAGATAGTGTTGTGACAGGCTGCCGTATGTGGTTACGTCATTTATCTTTTCGGCCGCTGTCGTCTGGTGTATTTTTTTTCTGGGTTTACTGCTAGCAGTGAGCAATCCGGCAAGACGTTGTCTGACCCGGTCTGAATCTTCGCCATCCGGATAAAGTACAAGATATTTTTCATAAATATCGACCGCATGTGCTGTCTGATTTTTGCGCTGTCTTGCCAGGCCCAGAAGTTCGAGCGCTTCGCGAGAATATTTGTTGTCACCGGCGGAGATAAGCGCGCTCAGATAACGGATGGCACTGGCATACTTCTTGGTCTGTAAGATCCGTTTTTGCTCTTTGCATCAAGCTGTCCAGCTGCTCTTCTGAAAGCGAAGAGGTGCTGATGCGGGCAGCGGGTTTTACTTTACGAACTGTAGCGGCTGGTATAGTGGTTTTTTCAGTCACCTGCTGTATCCAGGCACCGGGGTAGATTTGCTGTATATCTTTCAACAACGCAGCCGCCTGTTGACGATCATCGAAAAATCCCAGGCACAGTCTTTCCCATGGTGAACCTTTTATGGTTATCTGCTCAGCATAGATGGTGCGGCCTTTAAATACAGGGCTTTTGCGTGGCTCCCATTTCAGGTTTTTTCCGGGTGCAGATGCCAGTACGATAGCATAGCGGCTGTTTTTTGCAGCCGCTTCTGACTTTGCTGGTAGCAGTGACAGGCACAGAAACATGCACAGTAACAGTACTGCAGAATGAATTGGCTTAGGTGGTGAGATATGGCGCAAAATGGCAGAGGGCATCGTCGATGATTTTATTATCTTGTTATTTTTTTGTTATGGTCTTGTTACTTAATCAGCAACATCCCACGAAATTGTCGTATGGCAAAAGCCGCATTCATCTGTAGTAACTACGTGATCTGCGGGTTTACCTGTTGCTATGACACCGTTATGGCAGCTTGAGCAGGCTTCGGTTACTGTTGAATGATCAAAAAAAGCACCAAGCCAGGTATTGGTGTTGTGGCAATAATCGCATGTGGCAATAGTATTTATGTGCCCGGGATTCTTTCCGGTGGCAATCACCCCGTTATGGCACGAGTCACAGGTACCTATAACGGCTGTGTGATCAACTCTAGCGACACGAGTGAAAGTGATTGTATTATGGCAGTCCTCGCACGTTTCTGTGCTAGCAATGTGTGAAGCTGATTTACCGATTGCAACAATGTTATTGTGGCAGTTTTGACATTCACCCTGAACATCTCCGTGGTCATATTTGGCACCTGGCCATGAATAAACGGTGTGGCAATCATCGCAGAAATCACTGCTGGGCAGATGCTGGGGGTTCTTGCCTTCCGCACGACTGCCGTTATGGCATTGAAAGCATTCCAGTGGTGTGCCTTTGAACTGACCGTATAAGTGACAACTGGAACAGTCAAGAAACTCGTGTCTGCCTATTAATGGAAAACCGGTTGTAAAGTGATCGAAGCCACGATCAGGTTCAGCTGCCTGAATCGAAAAGCTTGGTGCAAAGCTAAGAAGCAGTAATATTGTAGTGAGTAACAGGCGGATGATTTTCATATATGTGGTCAGGTTCTAATTATAAAGAGTCACTATTTCAGCGATTGATGTTTATATCTTTAAAACTTTTTGTACTGTGGCAATCGCCACAACGTCGGCCAAATTGGCGATCGTGTATATCCTGGCTGCGGTGGCAGGATATACAGTCTTTTGATGCTTTTAGTTTTCCATTAGATGTTGTCTGGTGGCAGTCGTAACAACCAATTTCTTCATGTGCGCCGTCGATGGTGAAATCTGTGGCTTTATCATGATCGAATAGCCATGTTTCCCATGAATTGGGGTTGTGGCAGGTTTCGCAGTCAGTGCCTAGCCAGGTTTTATGAACATCATCGTCTGCATGGCAATGATTACAGCTCGATTCGGTATCACCGTATACGGCTGAAAGGTGGCATTCTTCGCATTGTGTTGCGGCATGCATGCCAATGAGTGGGAACGCTGCAAGGTCATGGTCGAACAGCACCTTGCTCTGCCAGCCTTTTTCATTGTGACAGTTGTTGCATTCACGCCCCTGTTTACCTTTGTGAACATCATCTTTTTTATGACAGCCTATGCAGTCGGGCTTCAACTCTTCTTTGTAAAGATCCCCCCTGTGACACTGATTACAGGCGGTTTTTTGGTGCTTGCCAACTAAGGGAAATTTGGTTTTTTTATCGTGATCGAATTTTTGCTTTTGCCATGAAGATGACGTATGACAGTCATTGCACTTCTTACCGTAACGACTTTTATGGCTATCATCATTTTTGTGGCAGCCATAACAGTCTTTGGGTAATTTCTTCTTAGACTCTTTAGTCTTTATATCAGCAGCGCTGTGACAACTATTACAAGATGCTTCTTTGTGTTTTCCATATAAAGGGAAATCTGTTTTTTTGTTGTGATCAAAATGGATCTGGTCCCACTTTTTAGAGTTGTGGCAGCTATCGCATTTTTCTCCAAAATTACCGCGATGTGCATCGTTGATCTGATGGCAACTGATACAGGTTTTTGGTGTGTCTTTATATTTCTGGTTAATATGGCAGGCAGCACAACTGGTATCCATATGGCTGCCTTTTAAAGGAAAATCAGTTTTTTCATGATCAAAAGCGGAGTCTTTCCAGCTAGTGGCTTTATGGCAGTCGTTGCATTTTTTTCCTTGTTTGCCGTCATGGATATCTGACTTTTTATGGCAGCTATAACAGTCAACAGGTGCTTGTGAATACTTTTCCTCAGGTTTGTGACACGCTTTACATGATGTTTTCGTATGAGCACCTTTTAATGCAAAATCTGTTTTTGTATGATCGAATGTTGATGTGTTAAGTAGTACGATGTTTGCATCTCTGCCTTTATGTTCAGTATGACAATGTTTGCAATTATTGGCTGCCTGTTCGGGAAGGCGGCCATGAAAACCGGTTTTATTACTCAGGTCATCGCTGATATTTTCGTGGTCATGGCATTGAACACAGAGTTGCCCCTGACGATCCTTGTTCGATGTGTCATGGCACTGGTCGCAGTCCTGCTCATATTTCTCGTGTGCCTTTATCACCGGGCCCGGCATCAGCAAAGAGGTGAAAGATTCGGCATTGATGCTAGCTGACGTTGATATGAGAAGAAAGAGTAAGGCCAGATGAATAATCGACAGATTTAGTGGGCGCATTTGAATATATTAAATATGCAGGGTTAGTACATGTGTACCGCAAATATGTGGATGATGGCAGTGATGATCATCATGAAAAACAATGGCAGGTGAAGGATGTGCCATAGTGAGAATAGTCGTTCGTATACTGTAAACGCAGCAATCTGTCTCAGCGCAAGTGTATAGTGATTGACCGTACGAGCGACAACCTTGCTATCCGGCAAGGCTTTGTGATCGCTATTTTCCTGATAACTGTTTTTCAGTAATTTCAGTACTTTTCTTTTTACTCGAGGTGCGTTGACTGCCAGGTAAATGACATGGAAAAGGCTCATCATCAGACCGGTGTACGGCCGCAATGCTTTTTCCTCCATTTTTTCCAGACGGCTGTTTAGTTTCGTATCCATTGCGTAAAGGTTGAGTAGTTCCGCATGTTCGTCTTCAGTTTTCTGTTTGAGTTCTTTAAGTGTTACGCGTGTTCCGTAAAGACCGTGATGTATGCTCGTATAAAGGTAACGGCCGATGAATCCGCTTCCGGCGACCAGTAACATGCTGGAAAGTGCAATCGTACTGTTGGTAGAACCTAAGTGGAAATTGGAGTGAAACAGGATCATGACTGGGCCGACTATGCCGAGAAGCATATGAATGCCAAACCAGTAACGTATCGGTAAAAGACGGGTTAGCAGAGCTATACGCTTACTGAGCGGGTATAGCAGCAGGACCAGCATTAGACTGCCGCCAACGATACCCAGTATATAACCGGTTCCGGTTTCGGCACTCAGATAATTATCATCACGGTGCTGCCAGCCGAAATACAGTGCAGCGATCATGCTAATGGACAAAAGATGTTTATACATCAGTTGAATTGGAGCTAATAACGGGTTTTTTAATAACATAATATTAAGCATAGAACCTGTAGCTTCTTTTATAAAATATTAGGTGAAATTTATCTATTTTTGGAGTCATTGATTTACTGATGGTCTATTATACAAGTATAATACTATTTTGGGAATATATTCCCATATATGACTTGATTGATAGTTTAGCGTTTTATTGAGAAATAGCTCTAAAAAAAGTGTTTTTTGTCGAGATTTCGTCACTATTATAATAATCGCATATATAATCAATAACTTATTTAATATATTTTTTTCCAAAAGTACTAAAAGGTACCCAAAAGAGGTTCTGCAATGTCGCCCATTATGTGGCTATACGGACTACCGCTCTTATTAATTTTATTTATTTATTTAAGGGCTCAATCAAAAAAACACCGGAAAAGTCAGCGTGTTCATGATGAGGCAATTGCTTCAGGTATGACGGAACCCGCATCGATACACCCGGTAGTTAATCATGCCCTCTGTCTTGGTTGTGCTACTTGTGTGGCTGCCTGCCCGGAAAGATCCAAAAATGTATTAGGTGTGATTCATGGTAAAGCACACCTTGTTAATCCGACTCACTGTATAGGTCACGGCGCCTGCAAAACAGCGTGCCCGTTTGATGCTATCGAACTTGTATTTGGTACCGAAAAGCGAGGTGTTGATATTCCACAGGTTAATCCAGACTTCCAGACAAATGTGCCGGGTATTTTTATTGCGGGTGAACTGGGTGGTATGGGACTTATCCGAAATGCAGTTAAGCAGGGTGTGGAAGCCGTTGATTCCATTTGTAAGCTTGATGGTGTCGGTAAGAGCAATGGTGATGTGATCGATCTTGTTATTGTCGGCGCCGGCCCGGCTGGCATAGCAGCTTCGCTGGCGGCTAAAGATAAAAAACTGAGCTTTGTCACGCTGGAGCAGGACTCAATTGGCGGCACAGTGTCGCATTATCCACGAGGGAAAATCGTTATGACGGCGCCAGCCGTGTTGCCGATTGTTGGTAAAATGCAATTCAAGGAAACAACCAAAGAAGCCCTAATGGAATTCTGGCAAGGTGTTATAGAGAAAGCCGCGCTCAAGATAAACGATCGAGAACGCGTTGAGAGTGTTGAGGCGGAAAACCTGGCCGATCAAAGCAGGGTTTTTAACGTTAAAACAGGTACTGGCGAATATCATACGCGGGCGATCCTGCTGGCGATAGGCCGTCGTGGCACGCCGCGAAAACTGGGTGTCCCAGGCGAGGAACTTTCCAAGGTAGTGTACCGCCTGATCGATCCAGCACAATATCGAAACCAGCATGTGCTGGTAGTGGGTGGTGGTGATAGTGCGCTTGAGGCAGCAGTCAGTATTTCAGAAGAGGAAGGAACGACGGTGGCAATTTCTTACCGAAGCGAGGCATTTTCCCGTGCCAAGGAAAAAAACCGCATCAAAATTGCAGACGCTAAAAAGGCAGGTCGTTTGCGTGTACTGATGAAGTCAAATGTAAAGCATATTGAGCCCAATAAAGTAGTGATTAAAACAGATGATGATGAAGTGTGTATCGATAACGATGCGATCATCGTTTGCGCGGGCGGTATCCTGCCAACACCGTTTTTAAAAAGCATCGGTATCACAATCGATACAAAATTTGGCACAGCTTAACTTTAGGAAATTCTGGTGAGACGATATTTAACGATAGTATGTGTGACTTTTCTGCTGGCTCTCACTGCAGAAGCAGCAACCCTGGATGATGCAAAATTAGCTATCCGTACCCAGGATTATGCCAGGGCAGTAACCATACTCAAGCCACTGGCAAGAAAAGGTGACAAGCAGGCGCAGTACCAGCTGGCTGTATTATACAAAAATGGTCAGGGTATTAAGAAAAACCCTAAAAATTCAGCATACTGGTTGGATAAATCTGCAAGGCAGGGCTATAAACGAGCACAATATTCCTTAGGCACTTTTCATGAAGAGGGTATCGGTGTAAAAAAGAACAAGGAAAGTGCAATCTACTGGTACAGTGCTGCAGCGAAGCAGGGACATAAAAATGCTGAAAAGCGTTTAAAAAAAATACAGACAGAAACCCTGGACCCTGTATTGATAGATCCAAAACTGAATCCGGAGGAAGCGCTGTTGCTCGCAGTCAGATCAGGCGATATCAAAGTCGCACAACAGTTGCTGGCGCAGGGTGCAAGTGCAGAAACACGTGACAAACATCAGCGACCAATATTATTAGATGCAGTTACACAAAAAGACAGGGCTATGGTCAAGCTGCTGATCAAATCTGGCGCAAATGTTAACGCTGCCGATAAATACAAGGACCGGCCAATATTGATTGCAGCGTCTTTAGGTGAGAGTTCTATGGTCAGTGACCTGGTCAAACATGGCGCGAAACTGAACCTTAAAGATGCCAACGGCAATACAGCGCTGATGCTGGCAGCGGCCAAAGGTAACCAGGCAACCGTCTCAGTATTATTGAAGAGCAAATCGCCAGTGAATACAAAGAACCGCAAGGGTGAAACAGCGATTATGCTGGCGGCAAAAAAGCAGCATGAGGCGACAGTAAAACTGTTACAGAAATACGGTGCCAGATTGCCTGCAGAGCAGCAGAACGGCATGACGGTCAATCAGAAACTGGCGGTCCTCAAAAGCAGCACCACAGGTATATATAAGAACTGGCAACCATTGATGATCGCTGTCTGGCGCGGCCAGCTGGATGTGAGTGCAGCATTATTGAAAAAAGGTGCTGATCCGAACCAGCTGGATCATGAAGGCCATACCCCGTTAACGCGTGCTGCGCTGCAGGGGCACGATGAAATCATCAATCAGCTTATAAGATCTGGTGCAGATGTTAACCGTGTAGGTAAAGATGGAAAAACACCCTTGATGTATGCTGCTGAACAGGGCAGAAAGAAAGCGGTGAGTGTTCTGCTTGCTGCTGATGCCAATGTACTGTTAATAGATAACACTCAGCACTATGCGTTGTTTTATGCCGTGCGTAATAAACACGAAGATATCAGCAACGTCTTACTGGACGCTAATGCTCAGTCAGGAAATGCGTTGATAAATGGTAAGAGTGATTTAATGCTTGCTGTTAGCTCGATGTCATTGCCTACGATAAAACGTCTGGTTAATGCGGGTGCAGATATAACGCTGCAAGACGCATCAGGTCATGATGCTTTATGGTATGCCCTCGAATCAGCGAAACCAGCAACCGTTGAATATCTGATCGCTAATCATGCAGATCTACAAAGCAAAGATAACGATGGGTTAACACTGTTACACCAGGCAGCAGCGCTGAATAATTCGGCCGTTGTATTGTTACTTATTGATAAAGGACTGGAAGTTGATGCCAGTGCAAAAGATGGAAATACACCGTTAATGATGGCAGCAAGTCGTGCTCATGATGAAACAGTCAGCGCATTAATTTCTAAAAGAGCAGAAATAAACAAGAAAAATAATATAGGTAATACAGCGCTGATGCTTGCGGTGATGGCGGATAGTACTGAGTCGGTAAAATTATTACTGGCCGCCGGTGCAGATATCGATATCAGGAATAACAAACGTGAACAGGCGATCAACCTGGCTGAACTGGGTGGCAATAAAACCATCATTGAACTGATGCATAAGCATCATAAAGAAAAGAAACTGTTCGGAGTTTTTTAGTCTTGCGCAACTGCTGTCTGTTGATGACAGCAGCTTCGATCGATAATTTCAATAACGATGAGCAAGCATTGATCCGTTTCTGATATTCTCGAATCAGAGGGAGCGGATGATTTATAGTGGTTAAAAACCTGCCCCCACTGTGCCTGAGTCAATAGTTATTATTTGATGGATTAAGTAGCAGTGAAGCTCTGGGTGAATTTCTCAACGAACAGATCATAATCTGCAGCAGGCAGATTATTGATACCCGCTGCGGCTTTTCTGCCACCACCGCTTTCAAACTGGCGGCACAGTTCATCTGCGCCGGTCTTGTTGTTTAACGGTGCGCGAACGCTGACCAGGAAACTGTCATCATTCTGTTGAGTTAACATGGCATGCGCGCGACCAGGGTTTTCAGTCGCCAACTGGTTGGCATATACACCACTGACGCGGCGCGCCCATTTCTCATTAGGCAAAATCGTTACGCTATGGCTGGTTGTCTCAAGATCCGCTTTGCAACTTTTCGCATGGGCAGATATCTTCTTTGTAGCCATTTTCCAGCTGCTGATAGTTATCGTCTGTGCCGATAAATTCAAACGGGTTTTCGTAGCAGCTTATATTTTTATATAAGTTTTCCGGAGTGAAGATAAGATCATCTAGTGATGAGCCATAACCATTGTAGTTGATGCATGTTCCCAGTAACTCAAGTTCATCAAGTTGTGCTTCGGATAAAGCTAAAGGTTTTGCTGCTATCCTTGCTGACTGGTGTAAATTGTCACCAAAGGCGGCTGTCACCGCCCAGGGTAGATACTTTTGATCGAGGTATTCATTCACCAGAAGACTGGTGCAGGTATTTGGGTCGGTATTGATATTTGCCTGCAGGTTTTTATCTTCTGGGATGTCACCAGAAAAATGGTGGTCGAAATATTGTATGCTGCAACCGTGTTCGAGTAAGCGGATTATATCGTCACGGTTTTTGTCCAGGGATATATCCAGTACCAGAATCTGATCACCAGCATCAGCCTGCACTTTTTTAAGCAGGCTGATATCGCGTTTTACGCCGGTAATGAGAGTGCTCTCCAGAGGCTTGGCAAGGCGCATCTGGTGTAAGGCGCAGATACCATCAGCATCGCCATTAAAGACATCGAAATTTTGCATTTATACTACCCGAAAAAGAAGCTAAAAAATTGTAGATAACTTTAGCAGAATATATACTTTCTTATGAGTTAAATACTGAAAAAATCATGCAAACGTCAGCGCGCGAAACAGATTCGGCTATATTTTATTTATTTGTTGTTTCGGCAGGATAAACCAGGTACGGATAACAGTGCTTCGTCATCATAAGAGTTCGAAAGCCTGAGATCTTTGTTCTATACCATTTATTATGACCGCCAGATGGTGTTGTCCGGCGTAGTATTTCCGGGTAGAGATCTCATTACTTAGATCCGTCATAAACTGCTTGCTGTACATGTTCTTTAATGGTTCAGGCATAATCAGGTAGTGAATCGTTAATGGTCTTTCGTTACCAGGTGCAAGTGGGTGAACGAGGTAATTTTGTCATTGTGAGCAAAACGCGGCAATCTTTATCTTATAGATGATACGTTTCATGTTATTGCCGCGCTTTGTTCGTAATGACGTAATGTTTTTAAATGGTCACTAGATCGGTTTCTGTAACCAGCGTATTTTCCATTTTTTTACATGGGGTAGATATTTACCGTATTCGTAAATGGTCAGTCCCGTTAAAATCAATGCGGTTCCTAACCAGACTTTGTCCGTGATGACTTCAGCATTTAAAAACGAACCGAGTAATAAAGCCGTAATAGGCGTTAACAATGTAACGATAGCGACCCTTTCCGGGCTCAGTTTCTTCAGCAGATAAAAATATAACGGGAAGCCAATTGCTGAGCCTACTAATCCTAAATATAAGATGGAAAGGGCTGATTTAAGTGGCACTGTATCTGGCCAGCTACCATCGACTAGACAATTCAGTATGAACAGGGGCAGTGCAACCGCGATACTCCCTGCGGTGATCGCGATAGGGTGGAAGTCCGGCTGTTGCTGTTTTATCAAAACCGAACCGAGCGATTGTGATGCAGCGCTGATGACCGTCGCGGTTATACCAAACATGGTTAAAGTCGAAATAGAGACGCCTTCTATGAAGACCACGATCAAACCGATAAAACCAATCGACATACCTGTGAGACGCATACCCGATAAGTGTGCGTCTTTTAGTATGATGCTGGCCAGTACACTGGTCATTATTGGCGACAGGCCAAAAATGACAGATATCCATCCGCTTGGAATATGTTGCGCCGCCCAGTAAACAAAGCTCATCGCCACATAGAGTGTTGATCCGCTGATGAGGTATATACGTCGTGCTTTTTTGTGCCAGGGTAATTCAATCTTCATCAGATGCAGCAGTACAAGTAGCGCGATTAAACCGATAGCCATACGTGCTGCAACACCAAATTGAAAACCAACATCGTTGCCACTCCATTGAATGGCTAACGGCGTTGTACTCCAGATAAGAATAACTGAGAGATACGATATTGGTACTGACACTTTTTTCACTCCTTTTAATTTTGTTAAAAATACTTTTACTTTAATACTGCATCTATATTGCTGTGTGACTCTGGTGCGAGCCATCGCCGTCCCTGGCTCTCTGCGCTATACATTCCATCCATGGAAATATGCGCACCGCCATCCCTGGCTCTCTGCGCCATACATTCCATCCATGGAAATATGCGCACCGCCATCCCTGGCTCTCTGCGCCATACATTCCATCCATGGAAATATGCGCACCGCCATCCCTGGCTCTCTGCGCTATACATTCCATCCATGGAAATATGCGCACCGCCGTCCCTGGCTCTCTGCGCCATACATTCCATCCATGGAAATATGCGCACCGCCGTCCCTGGCTCTTTGCGCTATACATTCCATCCATGGAAATATGCGCACCGCCGTCCCTGGCTCTTTGCGCTATACATTCCATCCATGGAAATAAAAAGGCCACTGTTTGAGCAGTGGCCTTTTATGTAATTTATTTGGTGATCAATATTATAAATAGACAGAAGGCCAACGCGTTCGTTTCCAGTGGAGACGTACGTTCATAGGACGCGTCGCAATACATGTTGCGTTCTTAACGGTAAGTTGGTCTGTAGGCTGAATCATGACTTGATAGTGATTTATTTATTTCTAACTGTCAATGGGTGTTTTCGTTATTTAAACAGGTTTTTTAATCGGTTTTCCGGAAAACTTAGTACATTTAGGTTATATATTGTACGTATTGTTTATATTACTGTAAGGATATGCGACATTAGTCGGAATCTTTAACAGTACATCCTTATTTACTTATGTTAAAGCTTTGTTTTTACTGGATTCTGAAATTGGCATTAACTTTGCATTAGAACATTAACTGCGTCTTATGTATAAACGGAATAAATTATGAAAAAACTAATAGCTCTTATTGCTCTGTTTGCTATTTTCTATAGCCAGCTGTCCGCAGCTAATACACTGATTCTGCCAAGCTTTTTTGAACCTGATCTGATGGGTATTTTAGACGATGAGTTTGGACTAGCTAGTCTGCAGCGAATCGATGATGATATGGACCAGTACTGGACAGTAACCAGGCGAAGTTTCGGCGACGGCTGTCGCAAAACACGCTGGTTATTCTCAAAACTTTGGTTTACTTGATGGTGGTGATAATTTTTCCTCATTATTGTATGTGCCTTACATGGATGCTCAGCATGGTTCTTCTGATACGACTGAAGTAGGTTCGCAAATCCGGTTTGGTCTAACACGTGGCGCTATGCCACTTCTTGGTAATAAGCCTTTATTTAGTTCCGATCCGTCAGATAATGCCCTTTGTAATAAGTTTTTCTGTACGCCAGAGTACGACCACATGGTCAGCTGGTTAATCACCGATGGTGAGTATGCGGGTGATTACGTGCTCGCATGGGAAGATCTGAAATTTTTGGGTGACCGTGACTATAATGACCTGGTCGTGCGTGTATCTGGTGTGTCGACTTACGTCGTACCTGTGCCTGCTGCAGCATGGTTGTTCGGTTCCGGTCTGATAGGACTGGCAACTTTCGCCAGACGTCGTATTTAATATTTAGCATAAACTGTTACAATAAAACCATCGTCATATAATGACGGTGGTTTTTTTATGGGGATATAAATGACAATGATCAAATTGATAATAAGCATGATGGTGCTGATTGTTGGTATCGTTTTTTTTACTCTATACAAAAATGATGCACATCTGTTTCAGGCGCCTGGTTTTGATAAACGTTTAGCCACTTTTCTGACGACCAATGCAGCAGAGATAAAAGACGACCATACTTTTGAGGAGCTACGTACTCCGGTGTATGAGATTGATGCTGAGACATTGTATAAACGAGTTACCCTGGCAGCGAGTCAGTTAGGCTGGAAGGTACTGGCCACTGATATCGATAACCAGAATGCAAACTTCGTTGTGCATTCTCCCGTATTTTTATTTGAAGATGATGTTTTTGTGCAGGTACAGTTTATCGATATGAACAAATCTTCACTCTATGTGCAGTCGAGTTCACGTAAAGGCCGTGCTGATCTTGCAGCGAATTCTTCTCATATACAGGCATTGATCAATAAGATAAAAAAATAAACCTCAATTCATTACTATGAATTATGCTATTTCGGCTAACAAGGATTTACCATGGCAAGCCGAAGTGTCGGCCACTGAACTGATGTTTGGCTGACAGTGTCGGTTTTTTTATTCCATCAACTTTTTACGTACGAATTCAGTTTTATTGATTAAACGTTCCCTGTTTTCTTCGGGGACCGTTTTCAGTTCACCAACGCGTAAACTAAATTCACGAGTTTTTGCCAGGCAGTCATCAACGATCTCTTCGCTGCGTGTTTTACTCAGCCCGCAGTTTTTAGCAAAGCGCTTAATGGCCTGTTTCAGTGTGACAGCTTGTTCGCTGCCTTCAGGCGTTTCTCCATATTCACCAAATGGCATCACACTTAACATGTCGTGTTGTGCATAAGCACGCATCGGCGTGGGATCGTAGATTCTGGAAAAGCCTTTGATGCCGTTGTTGCAACTGATCGATAAGTTCTCCAGGTGCAGGTCACCATTGCCGGTGAGTAAGGCCATGATCAGTCGTTTGAACAGGTGCTGTTTGGCATCCATCGTATTGCTAACAAACTCGATGGGAGAAACATCGATGGCCTGTGCGATCAGGTCGTAACGGTAGTCGTAGTGGTTGTTTAACGGCACACCTGAGGCGAGGATCGAGTACAGGGTTTCGCTGCATAGCGGGGTATTGTCCTGGTCGCGATCAAAACGTTCGATCGCTAGTGCCGGCATGCCTTTGAAAAAACAGGGCCAGTATCTTGGGACATCAAAACCTGCTTGACGATGCATTTCCAGTGCCAGCGTTTCCAGTTCGATGATGCCGGGGTAACGTGTGGTCTGTTCAAACTTAAGCACGATATCGATAACACCGGGTGTTTTCTCTCGCGTGGGTAGCCCTATACGGCCATCCCAGCCTGATTCAGGAATGGATAATAAAAGTTTAGGAATGGCACCGCCGACACTGGGTGTCGGGCCTACCGTCTGTATAAAGACTTCGATGTCTTCTTCGAACCATGTCATGAACTGTTTTAATGAGAAACCGAGCTCGTCGGAGATTTCCATTAATTCATGCCGGGGAGTATTGGCGTACCAGTTTTCTGCAATCGCATCATTTTCAAATACATCGAGATGACCGATGCCGCCGTGCCCGGAAATTTTTAAAATCTCCCAGTCGGTATCAAAGCTTGTTGTGTCCAGGCTGGTAAACGGTTTGTCTTTTTTGCTACGTAGATACTTCAGTGCCAGATTGCGCTGAAAGTTATCTGTCTGATGCGGCGGTATCAGTGACTGGACAGGAGGGAACAGGTCAAACGGTTTTTTGCGTTCGCGGCTGATGGTGGTATTGCCATAAAACTCCGGTGCGTACACCATGCCGAGGCCAGGCAGATCCAGTTGTAGATAGTCTTCGTCATAGGTGAAACGGCACTCTTTGTCAGTGACATAAAGTCGTCCCATACGATTGGGGGTGCCACCCAGGCGTGTCCAGACAACGGCTTCTCTGTCAGTGCTCATGATGGAAACAGGGTGCCTTCCTGTACTTTATCCGCGACGGGATTGTCTACGATCAATTTTAGTTTGAGGCCAACGATCTTCGCCAGTTGTTCCACCGTTTTAAAACGTAAGCTGGAGTGCTTTTTAGCTCGCGACAGCGTTTCCTGGCGAATACCGGCACGGGCAGCGAGTTCGCCCTGGCTGATATTCTGTTTTTTAGCTATTTCGATGATCTCGTTAATGATGTCGGATTCAGTCATTGTGATTTATTTGTCATAGTAGTGTATTAATAATAGCTATTTTGATAAAAAAATCAAACTATAATTTATGATATAAAAATCAATTCTTATTAATTAGTGTTAAATATTGACTTTTAGGTCAATAATTGTAGGGATTTTATGTATTTATACCGAGATACAATAACTAGGTGATACTTTCTGTGTTTGCTTAAAGACGGTAACTATGAAAAAATTTTGCCTCTAAAGGAGTCAAATCATGACAATCAACTGCTGGAGATAAATGGATAGTCGCTTTTATAAAAGTTTTAACTTCATAGTTAAAATAACGGGTTTAGTTTTCATCGTTAGCCTGCTTTCCTGTAGCAGCTCAAACTCTGGTGGTGGCATTGCTCTCTATAGTGTCGGTGGTACGGTCACCGGCCTGCAGGGCAGTGTCACGTTACGAAATAACGCTACTGACATTCGAATATTGAATAGCACCGGCGATTTCAGCTTCCAGAATAAGCTGAGTGATGGTGCCAGTTATAATGTAGTCATTCAAGCGCAACCCAGTGGTGAAACCTGTACGCTGAATAATGCCAGTGGCATTATCGTTAATGCTGATGTGACGAACATCATAGTGTCCTGTGAGGCAGGCGTTAATGTTTCCGGCAGTTACCAGGTGGCGCCTCTGATCCAGGTTGATAGTGATATCAATGATCCTTTTGCCATCGCCAATATCAATAATGGCAGCTTTTTTGAAGCACAAACCATTACTAATTTTTCCACCGTTCATGGTTTTGTTACGCTAGCGGGTACCAGTGCCAGTACCGGTACCGATCGAACCGTTTATCGTGATCGCTTTGCAAACAGCGAGGATGAGTTTGACGTCTACCGTGCCAACCTGCAAAAAAATCAGACAATACGTTTACAGGTGGCGGACTTTGCAGATGGCGATGTGGATGTTTTTGAAGGTGACCTGGATCTTTATCTGTATGACACAGGCTTTAATGTGGTCGATTTTTCAGACTCAACGACGGAGTTTGAAAACATTACCGTGCCCGCTGATGGTGATTATTATATTCAGGTAGTTGCTTTTAGTGGATCATCCAAATATACGCTGAATTTGAATATCGTCACACCACTAAATATTACTAAGCAAAATTCTGTTGACTTCATGCCGGGCGAAGCCATTATCAAGTTCAAACCGAATACAATGATTAATAACTTCAAGACCAGCCAGCAGCATATGGCACTGAAGCATCAGAAAACGACTAGAGCAACGTTGGCAAGTTTTGACATCAACAGTGTCAGCAACGCATCCGTATCGAGCAGGCTGAAAACAAAGCCCGGTTTTATTGATGAATTAAAGCAGAGAAACGTTGGCAGTTATCAGAAGTTTAAAACCCTGCAGCAGATAAAACAATTGAACCTGCGTCAGGATGTCGAGTATGCAGAACCGAACTATCTCTATAAACCGCTGCGGGTGCCGAATGATGAATTCTATAATCTGCAATGGCATTATCCGGCGATAAATTTACCGCAGGCCTGGGATATTACGACCGGGCTTCGTGCTGGCAGCGATGTGATTGTGGCGGTGGTTGATACCGGTGTGTTCTTAGCTCATCCTGAATTGGTCAATCAGCTGGTTGATGGATATGATTTTATCTCCGACATCACAAACGCAGCGGACGGTGACGGTATAGACGCAAACCCTGATGATCCCGGTGATAGTGCAATACTTAACAATAGTAGCTGGCACGGCACCCATGTTGCGGGCACAGTGGCTGCAGAAACTGATAATACCGGTGGTGTTGCCGGCGTTGCCTGGCAGGCCAGGATCATGCCGCTTCGTGTGCTCGGTACCCTCGGCGGAACAGATTACGACATTAGACAGGCGATTCGTTATGCGGCCGGACTGGATAATGACAGTGGTGGCGTGCCAGTACAACAAGCTGACATCATTAATCTCAGTCTGGGTGGCTCGGGTTCTTCTGATCGAGCGCAGGATACTTACAATGAAGTACGTAGTGCAGGTGTGATCGTCGTTGCCGCCGCCGGTAATGAGAACACCAGTCAATTAAGTTATCCTGCCTCTTATGATGGTGTGGTTTCGGTTAGCGCTACCGGCTTTGATAATGCTCGTGCACCATATTCAAACTATGGCAGCAAAATCGATGTGGCTGCACCCGGGGGAAATCAGGCAGTAGATTTGAACAATGATGGTTACGGTGACGGTGTGCTCAGTACTCTGGTTGACGATTCCAGTGGCACTCCCGAGGCTACGCTGAAATTTTATCAGGGCACATCGATGGCTGCGCCGCATGTCGCCGGAGTGATTGCACTGATGCGTGCCGAATACCCTGCGCTGACACCGGATGATGTGGACGGTTTATTAATGACTGGGTCTATTACTACCGATCTGGGCGTGACAGGTCGAGATGATATCTATGGCCATGGTCTGTTGGATGCGCTTAAAGCGGTACAGGAAGCGCAACGATTGAATAATGGAGGAGTTTTACCTCCACTGCCAGCATTGATCGTTGCTACTCCCAGTCAATTGACTATGGGATCAACATCGACGGCGACTCTGCTGTTGAGTAACGAGGGTGGTGGTGCTCCATCAATCACCGGTGTTACTGATGATGCCAGTTGGTTGAGTGTGACTGAAAGTAATGTTGATGTGAACAGTAAGCTGGGTGAATACCAGGTCACGATTGACAGGACTGGATTGAGTGATTCATCTTACCTGGCCACCATAACCTTTACCCTGGATACAGGAACCAGTGTAGAAGTACAAGTTTCGATGGACGTAGGGCAGGTAGATAAAACCGGCAATGCGGGCACCGTATATATTTTATTGCTCGATACCAATAATGGTTTTGTCGACCAGGTGCTCGCGTCCGATAGCGGCAATGGTTTTTTTGATTACAGTTTTACTAATGTCATTGCTGGCGCTTATCGTGTGGTTGCCGGTTCTGACATCGATAACGATCTGTCTATCTGTCAGCTCGCAGAAGTGTGTGGCGGTTACCCGACTATCGACGCATTGAGTACCGTCGAAGTTAACGGAAGTCCCATTACCGGGCTTGATTTCGTTGTTGATATACAGGCCAGTTTTGGTGCCAGTAGCCTGCCCCCGGACTTTAAAATAGGTGCTTCTGGATTTGAACGCAGAACACCACCGGTACCGGATAACAAACAATTTTTTACCAGCAGTGGTAACTAATAATGAAATATAAAGATCTGTACAGGTGGCTGCTGCTAATTTGTCTGCTTATTGCTGCAAGCGCCTGTAGTCAGCAGCAAATACATCTGCAGACAATTTATAGTTCTAATGACTGCGCGCTTCGAGAACCAGTCATCAGATCGATTCATACGCCAGCTGAATTAACCGAGATTATCCAGTCGAAGCCAGTAAATTTTTCTCAGACACCGCTCGTGTTACCCGAGGTTGATTTTGATAAGCAATCGCTGGTCCTCTATGCCATAGGTCAAAAACCGACCGCGGGTTATAGCATCGAGTTATACCGGGATGAGGCAAGCATTAAAGAACAAACGCTGTATCTCCCAGTTCGGGTTAAATCGCCCGAGGCTGGCAGTGTCCAGGCACAGGTGATAACCAGCCCGTGCCAGATATATTCTTTACCACGGACAGATTATGCTGCGATCGTTGTTGAAAATAATGTAGCGGATTGATGCCTGATAGCGTCCCATTAATAGCTAATTAAGTGAGCTACTTCTCAAGTAATTCAGCTTCCATCGATAGATACACCTGGTAGGCATTGATACGGTTGCCTTCATCAAAGGCAGGTAAGTCCTTAAATTCTGACCAGTCAGCAGCAGCATAGACTTCATCAAAAGGGGTAAAGTCTTCAACTCCGGCCCCCATCACTTTTCGAAGATGAGCCAGGTAACGCCGGGTTAATGAGATGGTGTTTTCAGGATCGCTTGATGCGGGCCCATGACCGGGAATGAGAGCAGCGATTCCCTCGGTTTCCAGTTTGGTCAATGTTTCCAGCCATTTTTTAGAATCAGCATTGCCGACGAACGGGATACGCTGCTGAAAAATGATATCACCTGAAAATAAAACTTTGTCCGGTTCGACCAGCATGGTGAGGTCTCCATCGGAATGTGCCTTGCCCATGAAATTGATGGTGAAGGTTAAACCGCCCAGAGTGAAATGGGTTGATTTCTCTACCGTGGTATCGGGTAATACTAGATGTGTGTTTTCATTCACCCAGGGATCAAGTGAGAACTGACGTTCTTGCAGGCGTTCTTTTGCTGCATCGGACTGGATGTATTTTTGCGCACCGTATGGCGCGATGATCTCGGCACCTGATTCTTCGAAAACCTGTAGCCCATAAATATGGTCTGCATGAAAATGGCTGACGACAACTTTTTTAACTGGTTGTTTAGTCACTTCGCTAATTTTATCCAGTAGTTTTTTTGCCAGCGAAGGTGTGCCAAGTGAATCGAATACAACAACACCGTCTTCAGTAACAACAAAACCTGCATTAGAGATAAATCCTTCATTATCTGTGGCGATACCAGCAGCGCCTTCCACATAATAAACATGTTTAGAGACTTTTTTAACGTCCATCTCAACAGAGCTGGGAGGATATTCCTGAGCAGCAAATAGCGACTGGCTGAAAAGGCAAAAGATGCAGGCTGAGAGTTTCGTTAGTCGTTTTGTTTTATTGCATGTAAGCATGGTTTTCCTCATGTTGCAGACGAATAATTTCAGCATCACCCATGGGTATTATTTCGATGAAACCGTGAATATCTTTTGGCGCGTAGCCCTGACTCTGGGCGGCGATTTTACACATTTTGATCGTCAGAGCCTCACTTTCAACCAGGCTTTGCGCACGCTGCATCAGTGATTTGTATTTGCTGTAATTTTCGATGGCAAAAAAGCTGAGCTCTGGTCCATGCAATACCAGCACGATGGATTGATCAAACGGATCAGCACCGGTGATTGAGCTCAGGTAGCTGGCACGGTCCAACACGCTTTCAACCGCTGCGACGGTTTTTACATGTACGTCATAAACCACTTTTTGTGGTTTATATTCTGTGGCTGTAATACTCGCACTTTTCCAGGGAGATGTGTTTTCTGCTAATACCGGGGTATTGATGATAGATAAGGGTATTAATAACCACAACAATGGTTTAACCATAGGTCTATTCCTGAAAGAAAAAAATAATAGGGGATAATACTTTAAAGTATTAGACGCTTAACGCTAAAATATATTCACTGAAAAAATATGACGGGCATAAAAAAGCAGCGTGAGTAACCAGCTCACGCTGCTGGCCACCCCCCAGGAGAGAGGGGATAGCGGAGGCATTCGCCGTAGGAACTATGAAAACCTACGACGCGTACATATTAATATCAGGAAGTTTTTTTAACTTGATTCACATCAATAAAACAGTTTTATTTAGTATTAATGTTTATTAATATTGTTTGATCAGCTGTTCTTTTTGCAGTTTGCTTAAACTTTTGATGGCATATTCGCGTTTACAGGCTTCTGAGCGAGATGCCGAAGATTCATGATAGACCAGCTTGACCGGTCTTCTGGCCTGTGTATATTTGGCACCGTTTTTATCGATACCATTGTGCTGGTCTAAACGTTTATCGACATCCAGTGCTACGCCGGTATACAGGCTGTCATCAGCACAGCGCAAGATGTAAACAAACCACGGCTTTTCATCGGCCAAATCGGTGTTGTTAGATGTCATCCAGTTTGCGCATCGATGCCGGCAGCAGTTTCATATCAACTAACGCGGTAATAAACGCTTTTGAGAAACTGGCTTCATCTTCATAGACCAGTTTGTAATACTGTATTTTCATGGTTAAGGCGCTGCCAAAGATGATCGAGACAAAGGTCAATATCGAACCTAAAGCCAGAGTCGACATACCGGTGATTCCCTGACCGATCGTGCAGCCCAGTGCCAGCACACCACCAAAACCCATCAGGATGGCACCGAAGAAGTGATTCAGGAAATCTTTGAAATCAACAAACCATTCGACCCGAAATGACTTGCTGATCAATGACCATAATAGCGAGCCCAAGATAACGCCAAAAACAGAGACCAGGCCAAAGGTTAACAGTGCCGGGTTAAAGCTATCTTTGATATAACCAAAACTTTGGCCGATAGGGTTAATAAAGGTAAAGGATTGTGGGCTGAGCGTACGACCAGTCGCTGGTTTGCCTTCGTTGTCCTCTGCCAGCATATCCCATTCGGCGTAATAATCGCTTAGTGAGTACTGGTTGTCTTCAGCGCTAACAGTGATATTACTGCTCATATACCAGGCGGTAACGATGATCAAACCAATGGCTATGCCAGCCAGAATATTATCCTTATTACTGCGAAAATCTGCTGCTTTGAAAATATAGAACAGCATGCCTGAGGCAACGACTAAACCAGCCACTAGTCGCATCGGCTGTGTGTTCTCGCTACCGCCGAGCATCGCACCTATATCCTGTTTTGTGTCTAGTGAGATCGCTAGAGGATTCACCCAGTCATAAAATAACGCGCTGTATAAAGTCTTATCGCTATCGGGGAAGGGGTTCGTCATGTAATACGCGATGATGGCGATAACGATAAACACCATGATAGATTTAATGTTGCCGCCACCGATACGTATCAGTGTTTTGTTGCCGCAACCACTGGCGAAGGTCATCCCGATGCCAAATAAAAAACCGCCAAGAATATTTTCTATATAGATTAATGAATTACCCCGGTAAGGAGGGAAAGTATCACTCACGTCTACCAGTTCCATGTACTCAAAGACGCTGACACCGATGGTGGCTACGGCTATGGCCAGTAACCAGGCTCGGAAGCGACCAAAGTCACTCATATTAACCATGTCGGATACTGCGCCCATGGTACAGAAATTTGTTTTATTGACTACAGCACCCAGAACAACCGAGAGGATGAATGTGGACCATAAAAAGAATGAGAGACTTTCAGCGAAAGATTCAAAAACCATAAAGCTACCTATCGTGGAGTAGTGTTAGTTTAAAAAGCTAATCCGTAGCATGTGTTAATGTTGAAAACATCGCAACAGTATAACAAAGATGCCAATTTATCCCTTGTTGCAAGGGATTTCAAGGAGACTTTTGAGCAATGCGTGTATTCTCAATCACTGTAAAGCGGTTTTAGTGTCGATGACTGTGCTTTCGTTTTCTGGTCTTTTAAGGTTTGCTCGATATTAAATGCAAGCAGCAGGTCCTTGCCTTGCCAGGCGTGTTTTTCAGAGCTGTACATCGATTCATTCAAAAGACGAATCTGCTGAGCAAGCTGTGTGCCGCAGTGTTCACTGATCTGAGTTAAATTGGTGATGGTATCGTCGTGGTAGATTAACCGTGCCCATCTGATCAGTGATTCTTTAGTCCGGTTGGCATCATTCTTTTTAGCACTTTTTTCAACAGCAACGATAGCCGCTTTAACTGACATGCTGGCCGCCTGTTTATCTTTTTTACTCTGTCTGTTATCGGCACCGGATCTTCTGGAGAATAAGATCAGCGTGGCTAACCAGGCGAATGCAAAAAACAGAGCTAACCATCTCCAGTAAGGCTCGCTGGCGACAACAGGCGATAACGGCGTTGGAGTCACAGTATTTGTCGGCGCCTGACTAACAGGCGTCTCACTTACGCCTGGTGTTGGCGCTGACATAGTGGTTTGACTGGGCTGGCCTGTAATCGTTAAAACTGCCTGTGGGATAGTTGCCAGTTCTTCTTTGTTTGTTTTTGTGTTCCACCATGGCAGTTTTATCTCCGGCAGCAGGTATGTGCCGGCACTAGCAGGTATCAGTGCCACTTTGATCTGTTTAAGCCCGGTTATGCCCTCACTGCCTGGTCTGTTTTCTATCACTGAATTATCAGGGTATTGTTTTAAACCATCGATATCATCAAATTTCAGATCCGGTAACTGCACACCCGTGAGGCCCTCTGCGGCAATCGTTATGGTGCGCGTGACAGGTTCGCCAACTTTTAAGTTTTGAATGTCCTCAGACCATTCTTCGATCAGCTGAAAATTGCTGGCGGGAAACCAGTCTTGCAGGTTGATCGATGCTGGATTGGCCTTGACCTGAATCTCTACGGCTTTGCTGCGTAAGCGTTTCAATTGACCGCTCATACGGAACTGGTCGAAGATGGTCCGTGGCTGTGTGGCATTAACGCGGCCTTCAAAAGTCAGCGGATCAATTTTCAATTGAGCCGCTTTTTTGCGGGAAGATGGCATAACGGCGTTCAAAGACTTCGTACTGGATACCATTACGCGTGGTCTGATAATTATCTTCTGAGACTTTTTCGATGATCGCATCAGGGTCACTGATTACCGGTTCGGATAATGAAGCATTAGCAATGCTTACCGTTCGCAGCAGACGGATGGTGTAGATGAACTGAGATTGTACCCAGGCTGTTTTAGTGTCGACCGAGCTTTCGAGAAAAATGGATGCGGGCACGGTTGCCTGTCCCTGACCTTTGGGAGCAAGACTATTGGGTGAGCTGCTGTTGATTATTTTTATCTGTATCGCGGGGCTGAGGTCTTTGCCAAACCTGATCGGTGGAATGGTAAAGGTACCGATATCTTTTGCGATAACAGCAAGGTCCCAGGTTTTTTTCAGGCTCCAGTCACCATTGACCGAGCGCATGTTGGTACTCTGACTGCTGCTCAGTACATCAAAATTCTTGTATATCGGGGAGAAATCCGGATCGTCATCAACACTGCTGTCAGCTTCATATATCAGGTGGAATGAATCATCCAGCGCCACCGGATTGCGACTGGTGCTGACGGTGATATTGGCAGCAAGAGCCGCTGCGTTGAAAGTCAAACAGGCCAGTGCAGTCAGCAGCAGTAGAGCCTGGCGTGTTAAAGATAACTGCTTAAGTGTCGTATTCATTACCATGGTTCATCGTCGTCGTTTTGATTTGGTATTTGTTTATACTGATATAAAAATTTACGTCTTAACAGACCGCCAGGATCGTCAGGAATTCGTTTCAGCCATTGTTCGGTGGCTTTCTCTTCTTCGGTGATGGAGGCTTCCAGCGGATTGATTTCTATTTCTTCTGGTTTGTCGTCTGAGTCTTTATTTTCAACCTCGGTTTTCTCCTGGCTCTGTTTTTCTTCAGCATCATCCTGTTTGTCCTGTTGCTGGTCTTTTTCATACTGGCTTTGTTCTTCCTGCTGTTGTTGCTTCTCAGCTTCGGCATCACGTTGTTTGAGCTCCTGCTCCTGCTCTTGCTGTTGCTGATCCTCGTCTGCCTTGCTGTTTTCAGACGGTTGTTCTGATTGCTCACCTTGTTGCTGCTGGTCTTCATTATTCTGTGATGGCGAATCCTGCTGTGCTGAATCTTCTTGCTCCGAATCTTGCTGCTCACCTTGCTGTTGTTCAGAATTCTCCTGCTCAGATTCGTTTTTGTCTGATTGTTCCTGGTCCGACTCGTCCTGTGATGAATCCTGCTGCTGCGAGTTTTGCTGTTGTTGCTGAAGTGCTTGTTTCACCTGCTCGCGGTTGTATTTTGCATCTTCATTGGTTTCATCAAGCTCGATGGCCTTGTCATAAGCTTTGATGGCTTCTTCATAGTTGCCGAGTTTGGCAAGGGCGTTGGCCCGGTTATAAAAACCCTCGCTATGGCTGGTTTTTTCCAGCGCATCCGCGGCTGCCTGGTAATCACCATTCCGGTAAAAGGCACTGGCTTTCCAGTCAGGATCTGTAAACTCTCTGGCAGCGTATTCATTGTCACCGTTATTAAAAGCCTTCATGGCTTTTTGATCGGGGCTGGACCAGAGGTGTTTGCTGTCCAGGTAACTATTACCTGTTTCGGCAGTCTCGGCGTATGCCGGTTGCGGTAGCGGCAATATAAAAACCAGGAGAACGGCGATCCAGCCTTTCCTGGCCCATAATGCTGCAAAAAATAATAAAGGCAGTAATAACCAGTGACCTTCTTCCTGCCATATGTCGGCGTTCAGGTCATCGCTGAGGTCATCCTGAGTGATCTCTGATGACTGAAAAATCCGTGTTAATTTTTCGGTGTCGTCGTCATCGGCGTGCAGCCCGGTATACAGGCCGCCGGCACTGAGTGCATATTTTTGTAATACGGCAGGCTGTAGTTTGGGTATGACGATAGCACCATTACTGTCCTGTAAAAAACCGCTGTCGAGAGGAATAGGTGCGCCTTCAGTCGTGCCGATGCCGAAAATCGACAGGCGAAAACCCTGTGAAAAGGTTTCTTTAATGGCATCGGCATCGCCTTGCCGGATGCCGTCAGTGATGACCAGTATGTCACCTCTGACGATGCCTGCCTGTTTAAAAAGAGAAACTGTTTTGGCTAATGCATTTGTCAGGTTACTGCCCTGCGCGGGCATCATATCGGTTTCCAGTGAGGGCACAAGGTTAGCGATGGTGGCATTATCATCAGTCAGCGGCGTTACCACAAATGCATCAGCAGCGTAAACGATCAATGCTGTCTGGCCTGTCTTCCTGGTCTGTAATATATCGAGCAGTTCGAGTTTGGCGCGTGACAGGCGCGAGGTTTTTATATCGGTGGCATCCATCGACTGGGATAGATCGAGGAGCACCACGAGTGATGACTGTTCCCGGTAAACCGGTTGCGGCAGTTTTTTATAGACCGGGCCGGCAAGTGCGGTGATGCACAGGCTGACAGCGATAAAAGTTAATAACAGCGGATAACGACGTCGTTTATTACTGTCGCTGGTCAATACAAAAGGTAATAGCTGTCTGTCTATCACTGAAAACCAGTTTCTATTACTCTGAACTTTATTACTGGCAAGAAATAAAAACAGTATTAGCGGAATGAAAGCATAAAACCAGTCTGCACGAATGAAGTGCAGATTATTTAAAATAATCAAACTCTCATCTAGCAAAATGTTGATCTTATCCATCATCGTCTAGGGCGTTTCTTTATGAGCAGTTGAACGATTGAAGCTGCTGAGCGAAAACTGTGGTGCATAGACAAACAGTGCGAGCAGTGCCGCCAGTGCTAAACCGGCGCTTAACGGAATATAAAATAACGCTTTTATCGGGCGGTAGCTCTTCACTTCTTTTTCCACGGGTTCGAGCTGGTCGAGCAGGCTATAAATTTTCAGCAGGTCAGCGGTGGTGTAGGCACGGAAATATTGACCGCCGGTTATTCGTGCGATCTCGCGTAAGGTGGTCTCATCAAGTTCTCTTGAGCCACGGTTACCGATACCGACGGTATATATCTTCAAGCCTTTTTTAGCGGCGAGTTCTGCGGCTTTAAGCGGGGTGATCTCACCGCGATTACTGACGCCATCGGTTAACAGGATTAAAACACGGTCGTCAGAGATATTTTTCTGGATACCTGTGGACGAGGTATTATCACCGCGTTGCTTCGATACACGTTTGACGGCAAGCCCGATAGCATCACCTATGGCAGTGGCCTGTCCGGCAAGGCCGGTGAATGCTTCCTGTAATAAGATATTAACCGTGGTCCTGTCAAAGGTGAGTGGTGCCTGCACGTAGGCCTGGTCAGCAAACAGGATCAAACCGATACGATCACCAACACGCTTTTCGATAAAGCTGCTGGCAACGGCTTTGGTTGCAGTGATCCGGCTTACCGAACTGGAGTTATGACGGATCTGATGATCCATACTTTTGGAGATATCGATTGCCAGCATCAGGTCGCGACCGCTCACCGGTAATTCGACAGGGTCCCCTGTCCACTGTGGCCTGGCGGCGGCAATGACCAGGCAGATCCAGGCGAGGGTGTAGAGCAGCAGAGGCCAACGTGAACTTTTATTGACGTAAGCTTCATTCTCGCCCAGTTGATAGTCAGACAGGTACGGCACCTGCAGCGCAGCGTCATTGCTCTGTTTTGCGCGCGGCATCAGTAGGCGTAACAAAAAGGGTAGCGGCAGTATCGCCAGCGCCCATGGCCAGAGTAATGACATCATGAAAACTGTCCTCGTCTGCTGTTTTTATGCGGGGAGGTCAGCCACGACTGGCATAACTGGATCAAAGCCTGGGCATCATAATCCAGTTCAGTATCCTCGGGAAGATAAGGTGCATCCAATAAGGTCTGGCCGATATCGCTCTGAAATTTTTTATCGCCAGCCGAACTCGCCGTGGTGGTATCGAGATATGACAACCAGTCTTTGCCAGTGAGACCAGCGATATGCCGGCTAGGATAATAAGTGATACAGGCGCGGCGTAATAACACGGATAAAGATTTGGCCAGCTGAGATTTATCCTGGGTGGCCCGAAACTGTTGCTTGATGTTTTCGAGTTCAGCGCTTATCTCGCGTTTAAGTCGCCGGCTTAAATATATTTTTCTGCTAATGAAAAAAACGATAAACACGAGTATGACGCTGGCAACGATCATCCACCAGCCGGGTGCGATCGGCCACCAGGATATCGCTTCCGGCAGATGTATATCTCTGAGCTCCAGTGTCTGATCGGTTAAAGTCGGATTGTTTAAAGCGGGCGCATTCATGATGTTTTATTACAGACCCAGACTTACTGAGAAGCGGAGCGAAATTGTGCTTTATTGCCCTTGCCGCTAATGCCCAGGCCGTTTTTTAATTTCTCGAAAGCATTGTCTGCGGTCGATACAGATATCAGATGTATACGGTGTTGTCGGCAAAATTTTTCCAGTTGCTGGCTGTGGTCCATGTACTGCTGGTGGTATGCACTGCGGGTCTTTTTGCTGGACGTCTGAATCTGTAATTCTCTTCTACCGTCGGTTAACTTGTATGTGCCGGATGTGGGCAGTTCGACTTCTATCGGGTCACTTATGCAGATCAGAATAATATCGTTGTTACGTGAGATATTTGCCATGTGAGAAAATGCTTTTTCGTCCATCGCGCGAAAGTCGCTGATCATGAAGATCAGGCTGCCGGGATGAGTGACCTTGTGCAGGCGAGAGACTGCGGCCGCCATATGGTTCTTATCCGCCTGCTGAATAGCTTCGCTGGTTTCAGACCAGGCGCTATGTTTGGTGCAACGGCCGATGAAGTCCAGCACCGCCGTTTTTCCACGACGCGGTTTTATCTCGACGTGTTCATCAGATGAAAAGATGAGGCCACCGACACGGTCATTATTATTTGCCGTACTCCATGCGATCAGGGTCGCGATCTCACAGGCGATGACCGATTTAAACTTATTGCGCGTGGCAAACATCATCGATGGATTAAGGTCCAGCCAGAGCAGCACAGGTCTTTCACGTTCTTCACGGAATACTTTCGTGTGCGCCATCCCCGTGCGGGCCGTTACCCGCCAGTCCATGTTGCGAATGTCGTCACCCGCCTGATAGATACGTGATTCATCAAACTCCATGCCGCGGCCTTTGAACGAAGACAGGTAGGCGCCACCCTGTTTGGCATGAATCTTACCGCTGTCCAGAGGCAGCTGGTTGGCTAGTAGGCGAAGCTGAATGAGTGACTGAGAACTTATCCAGGTAATGCCTTCAGATTTTTTTTCACCATAATTACGCATTCTAATGTGTATAAAATTGATTGCTTATCAGGGTACAGCAACTCTGGCGATGAGCTCCTGAATGAAACTATCCGGTGTGATACCGTCAGCTTCAGCTTCGTAACTTAAGATCACCCGATGGCGTAAGACATCAAAAGCGATCGCCTGAATGTCATCTGGACTAACAAAGTCGCGTTGATCTAACCAGGCATGGGCGCGTGCACAACGGTCAAGTGCGATGCTGGCACGAGGGCTGGCACCGTATAATGACCAGTTGGCAAGGTCATCGCCGTAAGCGGCAGGGTTACGTGTCGCCAGTACCAGCTGTAACAGGTACTCTTCAAGGTTCTCAGCCATGTAGACATCGAGGATTTCATCGCGGGCGGCAAATATACTCTGCTGGCTGATCTTTTCACTGGGCGTGCTGGTTTCTGTAGTAAGATTTCTGGCCTCATCACGCGCCAGTTGCAGGATCTGTTTTTCAGCGGAGGCTTCTGGGTAACCGATACTGACGTGCATCAGAAAACGATCCAGCTGTGCTTCAGGCAATGGATAGGTGCCTTCCTGCTCGATCGGATTCTGCGTTGCCATCACCATAAATAACTCAGGTAAGGGGTAGGTGACTTTACCGACGGTAATCTGCCGTTCGGCCATCGCTTCAAGTAATGCTGACTGAACTTTAGCCGGCGCACGATTGATCTCATCGGCCAGTACCAGGTTATGGAATAACGGGCCTTGCTGGAAAACAAAGGAGCCATCCTGCGGCCGGTAAACCTCGGTACCGGTCAGATCGGCCGGCAGCAGGTCTGGGGTGAACTGTACGCGATGGAAATTACTTTCGATGCCATCACTGAGAATCTTGATGGCTTTGGTTTTAGCCAGCCCGGGAGCGCCTTCGACCAGTAGATGGCCATCAGCCAGTAATGCGATTAGCAGACGGTCAACCAGCTTCTCCTGACCGATGATGTGATTCTGTACGTGTTGTTTGAGACTGAGTATCGATTTTAGGTTAGGCATATCTATAACGTATTCTTTTTATATTCAGTTAAATGACGTTTTCCAGGAGTGAAAGTTCACTCCCCAATGGGAGGGGTATCTTAGCGCCATTTCTGGTGTATTATGTGACTGATTTTTAAATTTTCAACATCAGGTGCCTCTTTCCAGTCTAAATTTTCTGGATGAGGATAATCGGGAAGCTGGTATGCCCTCGTGGTTAATCCAGCGCTGCCCCCGCAACGGTGATTGGTGAGGTTTGTTAGTCGGCACTACATAATTAGTGGTGACACCCACTGCGAATGAGTTTGTTCGTGGGAAGGGAATGAATCATGTATCCGCTTAGCTATTTAGCAAGGTACACACCATAAGCCCGGAGACCGGCCTGATGTTGGTTACACATACATTAAGTCGCGGCGGGCGGCATGGTATAGTGCATCCTGATGTTTCTCCGGTTTGCTCTTTCCCTGTTGCCTCCAATATTTTGGAGGATCTCATGAATAAAATTTTATCTTTAGGTGTTGCAGTTGCCACCTCAAGTATTGCTTTGCCTGTCTATTCTGAAATAGAGCCGGCAGTAACAGAAATACCGGCAATCATCGTCAGTGCAGCACGTACCGAACAGAGTACATTGACGACACCGGCCAGTATCACGGTGATTACACGTAAACAGATCGAAGACAGCGGTTCTACGCACATCGTGGAAGTGTTACGAGGTCAGGGTGGTGTGCAGATCAATGACCTCTATGGTGATGGTAGTCGAGCAACGGTCGATATGCGCGGCTTCGGCGATACCGCAAGTTCGAATACACTGGTAATGATCGATGGACGCAGGCTTAATAATTCCGATATCGGTTCACCGGACCTGAACAGTATCGCGCTTGATGACGTCGAGCGTATCGAAGTCGTGCAGGGTAGCGCCGGTGTTTTATTCGGTGATCAGGCTGTTGGTGGTGTGATAAACATTATCACCCGTCAACCGGGTGCGTTAAGACACTCATTAAAGTTATCGGCTGGCAGTTATAACAGGGTGAACCTACATGCGATGACTTCACAGGCTTTAGATAACGGTGTTAATTATCGAGTTTCTCTGGATCTCCGTGAGTCGGATAATTATCGTGATCATAATGAGTCATCCTACTTAAACGGCTTCGCTAAACTGGGTTATGATTATAGTAACGGCTCGGTATTTGCTGAACTACAGTATATCGATGATGAGCTAAACACACCGGGCGCGCTATTCGCTGATGAAGTTGCCGCAAATCGGAAACAGGTAAACCCGAGCTTCGCGACTGATTTTTCGAATGCTGAAACCACGGTCGGTCGAATTGGTTTGGTGCAGGAACTGAGCAGTAACTGGTCTTTTGAAGGCGAGCTTACTAACAGAGAAACTGATGGCCTGTTCAGGATAAGTTTCGCTGGCTCGCCACCGGCGACAGAAAATTTCACCCAGGATCGTAAGGTACGGGAGTTTACCCCGCGCTTTATTGGTGTTATTCCGGCATGGAATAACACCATGCTGACCCTGGGTGGCGATGCGGTTGAGAGTGATTATAAATTAAGTACCTCATTTGGTGATCAGTTCAATGATCAGTCGCAGCGCTCAGTTTATGCGCAGGCCGTGGTGCCGGTGAACAATATGCTGGACATCACTGCCGGTGTTCGACACGCCAGTGTCGATAATGATCTACGTGATGCGGGCATGTTTGCAATATATCCAAACGGCGTACAGATAGAAGATGATGTTACCGTTGGGACACTCGGACTTGCTGTCAAAGCCAATGACAGCTGGCGTGTTTTAGTGCGTGCTGATCAAAATTATCGATTTGCAAAAGTCGATGAGTTCTTACAGCCTGCCTATACGCCGGCATTTACGCCAATAGAACTCAAAACGCAGGAGGGTCTATCGTTAGAGACAGGCGTTGAATGGACCCAGGGTAGCAATACAGCTAAGCTGATTATCTACAAGTTAGATCTAGAAAACGAAATCGTATTCGATCCGGTTAACTTTGCCAATATCAATTTAGATGATACCGAACGCAGGGGGCTTATCGCCAGTGGTTACTGGAAAGCAACGCAACGTTTAGGCTATTCAGTCAGTTATACTTTCACCGATGCTGAGGTGACCAGTGGCGTATCGGCAGGTAAAGATATTCCGCTGGTGGCGGAACATTCGGCATTACTGAGCACAGATTATTCGATATCTGAAGCCTGGCAAGTGTTTGCTGAGATAATCGCTAAGAGTGACCGGGTTTTTGCCGGTGATTTTGACAATGAACTGGCCAGGTTACCTGGTTATGGCGTGGTTAATATCAAAGCTGAATATAACGTCAATGATTTTACTTTCAGTGGCAGAGTGAATAACGTTTTAGATAAACAATACTCTGATATCGGTCAACTAGGTTTTGATCCGAACGCATCATTCGCAGCAGGTGAAGCTTTCTACCCCTCACCCGAGATCAACTTTTTGCTGACAGCGGCATGGAACTTCAGATAACCTAGGCTTATGGACACTGCCGTAAAACCGATCGTTACCACTACCTCGATGTCATTCCTGCTGCATGGTCTGGCATTCGCAGGGTTGTTGCTGATTTATGATCAGACAACTGCTCTGGATGAGGGGGTTGGACGTGGTGTGGAAATTCAGCTGATCAGTTCGGTCCTGGTCTCGGATCAAGAAGAAGCCGATGTCCCGCATAAGCAGGAAGCGAAACCTGACAACGCATCTGACACACTGGTTCATGCAGCAGAAAAGAAATTTTCTGAAAACACACTGACTTCTCTGCTTGCTACACAAATCGTGGTTACTGAACCGGTTGATGCTGACGTGGCTGAGCAAAACAGTGCTGAGCAACAATACGTTAATCAGCAGAAGCAGTTAAGTGTGTTTGAAAGTGCGGGCACTGCACATACGGCGCAGTCAACCAATGCCTCACAACAGCAGCATGCCATACTCGAACTATTGCATAGACGCATCAGTGACAATAAAGAGTATCCTTATATGGCGCGCAGGCAACGCCGTGAAGGCATCGCCACGGTTGCTTTTGTGTTGCATCCGGATGGCAAAATTGAAAACGCCCATCTGGTCATATCAAGCCGTGCGGCCGCGCTTGACCGTGCGGCTTTATCAGCGGTAAAACATATCGAACCTTTTACTGCCGCACAGGACTATCTTGATCATGCTGAAATGTTTCAGGTTGATATCGAGTTCGATCTACTCTAATAATTTATTCTAATGGCAAATCGACTAACTAAAATCTACACACGAACCGGTGATGACGGCAGTACCGGTATGGCCGATGGTTCACGCGTGGCGAAAGATGATCTGCTGGTGCATGCCATCGGCGAGGTCGACGAGTTGAACAGTCAACTGGCCGTGTTGTTATGTCACGCACCTGCTGATTTCGTTAAGGATATACGAAGCGTTCAGAATGAACTGTTCAATGTCGGCGCCGAACTGGCGATGAATCACGCCATCATCGAACAGGCTAGTGTCGACGTATTGGAGCAGTCGCTGGATGCATTGAATGAATCACTGCAGCCGCTCAAAGAGTTTATCCTTCCCGGTGGTGGACTGGCTGCTTCGCACTGCCATGTGGCACGCGCAACCTGCCGTCGCGCCGAACGATCACTGGTCAGTTTGAATAAAAAAAATGAACTTAATATCCATCTGATGGCTTATATCAATCGCCTGTCTGATTATCTGTTTGTACTGGCGCGCGCGATCAGTAAACAGGAAGGGGCGGATGAGATCTACTGGCAATCTGAAAGGCTAAAAAAATGATTTACCGCAGAGGCGCGGAGGCGCAGAGATTTATTTTTTTGGCTACGCCTACAGGCGTAACCAAAAAACAAAAAAGTTTTCTCTGCGTCTCCGCGCCTCTGCGGTAAAATGTTTATGTTTTTATAATTAATTAACTAAATCATGATTCGAATCGGCATCGATCTTGGCGGTACAAAAATTGAAGGCATCGCTCTATCAGAAGCAGGTGAGGAGCTATTTCGTCAGCGTATTGCGACACCGCGAGGTGATTATCAGGGGACTTTGCAAAGTATTGTTTCTTTAATCAAACAGATAGAAGCCGGCATAGACGAGCAGGGCAGTATTGGTATCTGTACGCCGGGCTCATTATCACCTGCTACGGGATTACTGCGTAACTCCAACTCTGTCTGTATGAACGGCAAACCTGTGCTTGATGACCTGCAAAATTTATTGCATAAAGAGATACGCATCGCTAATGATGCTAATTGTTTCGCCTTGTCTGAAGCAACCGATGGAGTCGCTAGAGATGCATCGGTGGTTTTCGGTGTCATCATCGGCACCGGCACCGGTGCTGGTGTGGTCGTCGATAAAAAAGTACTGCTTGGTCCAAATTCGATCGCCGGTGAATGGGGGCATAATCCGCTACCGTGGCCAAATGATGATGAACTTCCCGGAGCGGAATGTTATTGCGGTAAACTGGGCTGTATCGAAACATGGTTATCCGGTCCTGGCATCGTTCGTGATCATGAACTGTATAATAATGAGTTTATCGATCCGGAATTGCTTGACGGTAAAGCGCGTTTTGGTAATGAAGACGCGATAGAAACTTTTCAGCGTTACGAGAATCGCATGGCGCGAAGTCTGGCGCATGTTATAAATATTTTAGATCCCGATGTGATCGTACTGGGTGGTGGAATGGGTAATATAAAACGTCTGTATGAAAACGTACCTGATATTTGGGGTAATTATGTTTTTTCTGATACGGTGAACACGAAACTACTGGCACCATTGCATGGTGATTCTTCAGGCGTTAGAGGGGCTGCATGGTTATGGAACAAGTAGAAAAAGCACTGGAAGTCTCATTTCAGACATCATTCGGGCCTTATCGCTTACAGCGTTTTCCTGTGCGTAAAAAAGAAACTTTAAGGGCGTGGGATGCTGCTGATGAATATATATTAGATTATCTGTCCAACAATGAGCTGCTGCACCAGGGCGTCTCCCTGTTGATACTCAATGATCATTTTGGCGGTTTATCCATTCCATTAAATCAATATCAGCCGGTGGTGATGACAGACTCTTATCTGTCCACCCAGGGTATATCGTTAAATCTAAAAAATAATGATATCGATTATGACGCAGTAACCATCATCAACAGCCTGGATGCGCCCGACAGTGTTCTGCAGAAAACTGCAGACATCGTTCTGATCAAAGTGCCTAAGAGCCTGGCGATGCTGGAAGATCAGCTGCATCGCATCCGTGCGTCACTCGATAGCGAAACGATAATCATTGCTGCGGCGATGACGAAACATATTCACCTGTCGACATTGGATCTGTTTAAAAACATTATCGGCCCTACGACGACATCGATCGCACATAAAAAATCGCGCCTGATATTCAGTAAGTTCGATGCTGATCTATCGGTCCAGGAAAACCCACACCCTGGTAACTATAAACCGGGTTATCAACTGGATGACATCGACCTGGAGATAACGAATCATGCGGCTGTGTTCTCCAGAGAAAAGCTTGATATTGGCACCCGGCTTTTTATCGATAATTTACCGGTAGATGATCGTTATAAAACCATCGTTGACCTGGGTTGCGGTAACGGTATCGTCGGTCTGCTGGTGGCGATAAAAAATCCACAGGCAAAACTGATATTTACCGATGAATCTTACATGGCAGTAGAATCGTCCATCAATAATTTTGTAGCTGTATTTGGCGAAACTCGTGAAGCTGAATTTTTACAGACCGACTGTCTGTACGGGGTGCCGGAAAATAGTGTTTCATTGATCTTATGTAATCCTCCTTTCCATCAGAACAATGCCATCAACGACGATATCGCCTGGCAGATGTTTACCGAGTCAAAAACAGCGTTAGAAGACAAAGGTGAGTTATGGGTTATTGGTAATCGTCACCTGGCTTATCATGCCAAACTAAAACACCTGTTCGGTAACTGCGATGTTGTTGCCAGTAATAAAAAATTTACTCTGCTGAAATCCACTAAAAAATAGCCGGAAAGCCTCACCTGATGCAACACTCAAGAGAAGGCTTGTTGGCGGTTCATGCTGCCGTGTTGATCTTTGGTTTTACCGCTTTATTTTCCAAGTTACTTTCTCTGCCTGCGTTAGATATCACGTTTTATCGCAGTATCTTTGCCTTGATAGCAATCGCTATTTATATGGCTTACAAAAAACAATCCTATTTTTTGAAAAGCACGCAGGACTACTTCATGGTTGGCCTGCTAGGCAGCCTGCTGGCGGTTCACTGGGTGAGTTACTTTTATGCCATGCAGGTGTCTACCGTTGCTGTTGGTGTCATCGCTTTATATACCTTTCCGGTGATAACCGTTTTCCTGGAGCCCTTTTTTCATGGCGAGAAACCACATATCGTAGACATCATCAGTTCAATCGCGGTATTAGGTGGTATCTATATGATCGTCCCTGAATTTTCCCTGGATGACAGTACGACGATCGGTGTGTTATCGGGTGTTTTTTCTGCCTTGATGATGTCGTTACGTAACATAATGCAGAGACGTTATTTCTCTGGCTATAAGGCAAGTCAGGCGCTGTTCTACCAGGTGTCAGTGGTCGCTCTGGTGTTATTTGCCTTTACTGATACAACAGCGCTTGAGATAGAGAGCAAACAGTGGTGGTTACTGATATTGCTAGGGATTGTTTTTACCGCGCTACCGCATACCTTGTTCGCTCATGGCCTGTTGCATTTAAAAGCAAAAACCGCCAGTTTGATCGCTTGTGTGCAGGTGGTCTATGCGGCGGTATTTGCAGCTGTGCTGCTGGGGGAATCGTTATCATGGAACGTGGTGATAGGAGGTTCGATCGTCATCTCTGCGGCGATGTACGAGTCACTGCCTAAAAAGAAAATCTGACTTTTTATCGATTCTCGGGCTCAGCTTTAGTGTTAAGATTTGTTTAAATTTGAGACATAGAATATAACAAGGAGAAAACCATGAAGTTCCCTGTCATTACATTATTCACCCTGCTTGCGTCAGCTGCATTTTCATCCACGACGTTCGCTGAACCCTACGTAGGTATCGGCATCGGTACGGCGTATTATAAAGCGGATTTAACCGGGCTAGGTGGCGGTCAGCTAGATGAAGATGGTACCGGCACTAAACTGTACGGTGGTTATTCGTTTAATAAATATTTTGCCGTGGAAGCTTCGGTCTATAATTTTGCCGAAGCCAGTATCGGTGCGGTGGAGACCAGTCCGGGGTCAGGTACTTTTGTTAGTGCAGAAGTCAGCATGAAAGGTGTCGGTGCTTACGCGGTCGGTATGTATCCGGTCAGTAAAAATGTAAATCTAATGGCAAAACTTGGTGCTTTAAACTGGGATGCAGATCTGCGTGTGGGCAATACCTCCGGTACTAACGATGGTACCGATGTTGCCTATGCATTAGCAGCGTCATATGCTTTTACCAAAGAATTATTAGTTACTGCAGAGTGGGAGTCATTTGATTCTGATAACCCAGAATTATCCATGCTCTCCCTTGGCTTCAGGTTTAATTTTCGATAAACATGAATTTGCGTTGATACAGAGTTAGATAAGAAGCAACATTATCAGCGCAAATCCAGTCTAGCCTTATAACTAACTTTGCGAATGTTATTTATTTTTTGTGGCTGCCATCACACAATGGCTGGTTCTGTGTTGCTTTGCAGCCGCAGAAATAAACCGTCTCAGATTTTTCTGCAAGGTATTTTACCGGGCTGAATTCGGTATCCTTATGTGAGCCATCACAAAACGGTTGCGATTTGCTTCTGCCACAGGCGCACCAGTAATAAGTTTTACCTTGTTCCACGTCGACAGTAAAAGGTGTATCTGAACTTCGGACGGGTGTTGTCATGTTGTTTTCTCCTGGTTACATTGTTGGTCTATGATCGATAGTTTTTATTATAGTAAGTTCCTGATGATCTCATAACAGGCGATACTTGCTGCTGATACTACATTCATCGACGAGTTGTTGCCATACATCGGTATATGCGTGCTTATGTCGGATAGCGATAACAAGCTTTCACTTACACCGGTATTCTCTGCGCCTAATATCAGGCAGATCGGCTTTTTGTTTTTTATCAGCCGGGTAAAAGCTTCAGAGTTAATGCTCAAACTCGAAGAAGTGATCTCAAGTGAAATAATCAATACGCCTGCCTGCTGCAACGTGTGCAGCAGTTTTTCGGCATCGGCATGAGACTCAAAGTCGGTATGTTTTTCCGTTGAGCGTGAGGTCTTTTTTATTTTTGCATTGGGCGGGGCGGGTGTGTCGCCGCACAGGTATAACTTCTCGATACCCAGTGCATCGCTCAAACGAAACAAGCTGCCAACATTTAATGGATCAGTCATATCGTTAGCGATGATGCTTAGCGGAAATTTTTTTTTCAAGCTATCGTGTGCTTCATGCGTTAGCTGAATATTATCTTGCACTGAAAAAATCCTTAATCAAGTTACGCTTAAGTAAACAGCCAACTTTCCAGGTTATCTACCGGTTGACTGTTTTCCAGCTGTTTTAAACCTTTGCTGCAACGTACGATCATCCAGACAAAGGTGAACAGTAGAATGAAGTAACCCAGGTTGATCGTCAGTGTTAACAGGCCGATCAAAACATATAACAGGCCTATCCAGTAAGTACGTATCTGGAAGCGGTAATGCGTCTGTAACCAGTCTTCTGATTCATCTTTAAACACATAAGCCATGATCAGGCCGATTATGCCGGTAACGCCGACCATGGTACTGACGATCAAAAGAATATAGATCACTTTAGCCGTGGGCGTGGTGTCTTTTGGTGTGGTGTTTTCTGTCGTCATTGGGTCTATGTCCGCTCGAGTGAATATTCTTTTGTTTTACCAGATAACGGGCAGTTGAATCTTAGATAGTTTGACTGCAACTGTAAATTCTCCTGTGACTTCCCCGAACCATAAAGCCGGTCACCGACGATAGCATAACCCAGTTCGGAAAGATGTTTACGGATCTGATGTTTGCGGCCGGTTTCGATTTCAATCGTCACCAGGGTATCGTTGCCCTGTTGTTGCAGTGCAATAATTTTTGAAATAGCGGGTTTGTTTTCGACATTGTTCGCTATGACATATGGCAGGTCGATGTTATCTAAAACACCTTCGACCACGGCTCGGTATTGTTTTTGAATGCTGCGATCTTGAAACATCGCAGACAGGGTGGCCGCCATGGTTTTCGAGTGTGCCAGGATCATCAGGCCGCTGGCGGCGCGATCAAGCCGATGCACGGGGAAAGCCGGACGTTGCGGCTGTAGATGTTTTTCTGCATAACGGTAGAGCGTGCAGTGGTCGCCCCATTTGCTTCCCTGCGAATACATGCCATAGGGTTTATTCCAGATGCTGTACTGGGCTTCGTCCGCGATCAAAATGGCATCTTCAGGTGCCGAATGCTGGATGCTCTCATCGTAATAAAGGTGAAGTGTGTCACCAGTGCTCAAAACTTTTTTAGCACGACGCAGGCGTTGCACACCGATGGCTGACTCCAGCCAGACCGCACCATTAGCCATGGCTTTTTTTAATATCTGTTTGCTCAGCGAGGTGTCAGCAGCCAGATGATCTAACGCCGTAGTGTTATCTGAGCTAATCGTAATGTGTGATTCGAAGTGTTCGGTGTTTGTGCTGCTCTGTGTCATCAGGCCATTATAACGCCTGTCAGCCGTCGACCGGTATGCTTACGGTTTTAATCAGAGCCAGGAGGCTGGCGCGATGTTGTTGATTTAACTGAAAATAAATTATATATGCAATTTCTCTAATAAAGGGTGTATGATACACGGCTCGTCTGAATGTGGCTCAAATTCTCAAAATGCTAGGAACCGGTATGGTTGGCCTAAGTAGAGTGGTAGGGCTTTCGGTTAAATCTGTTAAAAAATCACAGGTCGTTAACCTCAGCGATAACAAGCCCTCCCATCCAATTAGGTATTAGCATGAGCTCAGAAACAAGCACTGACGTGTCGATCACGTTCCGTGATTTAAAATTAAACGATTCACTTATTAAAATATTAGACGAAGTAGGTTATGAATCACCTTCGCCTATTCAGGCAGAAACCATTCCGTTATTGCTGGCAGGCAAAGATATCATCGGCCAGGCACAGACCGGAACCGGTAAAACCGCTGCCTTTGCCCTGCCGCTGATCAATAACCTCGATCTAAAACAAAAAGATCCGCAACTACTGGTGCTTGCACCTACGCGCGAGCTGGCTATCCAGGTCGCCGAAGCTTTTCAAAAATACGCTACCCACATTAAAGGTTTTCATGTATTGCCGGTGTACGGCGGTCAGGATTTTCGCGGCCAGATCCGCGCCCTCGAGCGTGGTGTTCATGTGGTTGTCGGTACGCCGGGTCGCGTTATGGATCATATGCGTCGCGGTACGCTTAAACTCAAAGGTTTGACTGCATTAGTACTGGACGAAGCCGATGAGATGCTGCGTATGGGTTTCATCGATGACGTCGAATGGATCCTCGAACAGACACCCGATGACAGGCAGATCGCATTGTTCTCAGCGACCATGCCACAGCAGATCCGTCGTATTGCGACAAAGTATTTAAACGATCCAGAACAGGTCACCATCAAGACAAAAACCACAACCGTTAATACGATTCGTCAGCGTTTCTGGCCAGTCAGTGGTATGCACAAGCTGGATGCGTTAACCCGTATTCTCGAAGCCGAAGATTTTGATGCCATGATTATCTTTGTGCGCACTAAAAATTCGACGGTAGAGCTGGCCGATAAACTTAAAGCACGTGGTTACTCGGCGGCTGCGCTTAATGGTGATATTCAGCAGAACCAGCGTGAACGTACCGTTAACGATATAAAGAAAAATCGTCTGGATATTATTGTTGCCACCGACGTTGCTGCTCGTGGACTGGATGTAGAACGTATCTCACACGTGGTAAATTACGATGTGCCGCATGATACCGAGTCCTACGTACATCGTATTGGCCGTACCGGCCGTGCCGGCCGAACCGGTGATGCAATCCTGTTCGTTGCGCCGCGTGAAAAACGCATGCTCAATTCTATCGAGCGAGCAACCCGGCAGAAGATCGACATGATGGAGCTGCCTTCCACCGAAATAATCAATGACAAACGTATCGATAAGTTCAAACAGCGTATTACCGATTCGCTGGAAAACGAAGATACCGGCATGTTCTCTCAGTTGATCGAGAGCTATCAGCAGGAACATAACGTTCCTGCATTAGAGATCGCCGCTGCACTCGCTAAGATGTTGCAAGGTGATAATGATTTTCTGTTAACAAACAAACCGAAGCGAAAAACTCAGAGTCGTGACGACTGGGATAAAGGCGATACCGGTCGTGCCCGGGGTAGAGAAAGTCGCGGCAGAGAAGATCGTCCACGTCGTGACCGGCCAGAACGCAGTGATAGTGATCGTGCTCCAAGAAGAGAGCGTCAGCCACGAGATACTGCGCTTGATGAAGGCATGCAGCGCTACCGTATCGAAGTAGGGCACGACCATGAAGTCAAACCCGGCAACATCGTTGGCGCAATCGCAAACGAAGCAGACATAGAGAGCAAATACATCGGCCGTATCAGTATATACGATGACCACAGTACGATTGATCTACCCGAAGGCATGCCAAAAGAACTGCTCTATACGCTAAAAAAAGTTTGGGTGTCTGGTCAGCAGTTAAAAATATCAGCGCTCGGTGAAGATGTTAAGCCTACGGGCGCGAGTGATCGTGGCAGAGACAAAGCGAAAAGCATGGGCCGCGGTAAGGAAGAAGGCAAGCGTAAATTAACACTGAAGAAAAAAGCCCGGGTAAAACCGAGAGCAAGAAGCTAGGAATAATCGGGGACAGACCACGTTTTTCTCATTGCACAATTAAACGTGGTCTGTCCCCGATTATTTTATTGCATCAATCAATATCTGATTTACCTTACCGATTTTTAAAGCGTCAGCTACACATTTAATTTCACCTCCCCCCTAATGTCAGAAGTAACTAACGGGTTGAATTACGCCAATTAGTTGATTTTTATCAAGACGGTGGCCATCAATTTTTTATAGATTGAATGTGCTGCAGGTTCGTTAAACTGATTGAGATTGTCATTAACTTTCGAAAATTAACCAATCAGTTCACTGTTATTAAAAATGAAACGGTTAAGGAGGATGAAATGAAGCTCAAGTACGGTTTTTTTCTAAGCATACTTCTATTGTTAATAACTGGTTGTGCCAGCGGACCAACACCGCAGGCGGGCTGGTATCCACATATAGTCCAATATGATGTAGTAAGTCAGTACGGCATGATTCCAAGGCCGGATGGAGCGATAATCATCGACTCAAGACCCAGAGAAAGAGTCTATGATAAGGGGCATATCCCAGGGGCTATCAGTATTCCCGATACTGAGTTCGAAACCATGAGCGATAAACTGCCGGCAGATAAGGCTAGTCAGCTCATTTTCTACTGTGGCGGCCTCAAGTGTATGAAGAGCCATAAATCCGCTTTCAAAGCAGGAAAAATGGGATACAGCAATATCAAAGTCTATGCCGAAGGTTATCCAGACTGGAAAGATAATGGTGGCCTGCTCGCTGTTTCCGTCTCTCATGTTAAAAAGCTGATGGATAGCGAAGCAAACATGGTGTTGATAGATTCTCGACCCAAAGCACGTAAATACGATAAGGGTCATATTCCCGGCGCTATCAGTATTCCCGATAAGTCATTCGATCAACTGAGTTATAAGTTACCTGCTGATAAAACCACGCCTCTGTATTTCTATTGTGGAGGGATGAAGTGCAAATTGAGCCCCAATTCAGCGAAAAAAGCGGTAGCGCTGGGTTATATCAAGGTTTTCATCATGCCGGAAGGTTATCCTGGTTGGGTGAGCGCCTATGGTAAAGGTGACGTATACAAGGCGCCTGAGGTTAAATCCGGTAAAGACAGCGGCACTATTGCAGTGGTTTCCTTCAAACAGATCTTTGACTCAGCACCGGAAACATTTTTGATGGTCGATGTCCGTGATCCTCCTCAGTTTAAGAGTGGAACCTTCAAAGGTGCCATCAATATACCAATCGATGACCTGGAAAAACGCTCGGATGAATTGATGACCGGACAGACGGTCGTGTTTTTCTGCGGTTCTGGCGGCATGGCGGGTGAAGCCTATGACATGATGAAATTATTCAAGCCTGAGTTGAAAAGTTATTTTCTCAATGCTGAAACAACTTTCCTCTCCGACGGCAGTTATACAATCGTCGAACTCGAATAAGTAGAACGGGTACAGGTGATGGACAGCACCTGTACCCGGTTAATCAGCGCTGTTCCCTGATTTCAATAAGGGGTAAAAGTATGATTAAGTATGGCATTAAAAGGTCGATAGGGATTGGCTTGTTTTTGGTATTTACAGCGGTTCCTGTACTGGCGGGGGATTCCACTGCTGATCACAGTAAATATAAAGAACTGGACAGGGCCTTTGCAACAGCGCCTGAAGTCACCAAAGCGTGCCTGGAATGTCATACGGAAGCTGCCAAACAGATTCATAAAACCAAACACTGGACATGGGAATTCTTAAACCCGGAAAATAAACAGCGCCTGGGCAAAAAAAATATCCTGAACAATTTCTGTATTACCCCGCAATCTAATTATGCAGCTTGTGCAGCCTGCCATATAGGTTATGGCTGGAAAGATGAAAATTTTGATTTTACTGCAGAAGACCGGGTCGATTGTCTGGTGTGTCACGATACCACCGGTACTTACAGCAAGCCACCGGGTAAAGCGGGATACCCGGCTGATTTTGTTGACCTTAAAAAGGTGGCGCTGAAAGTTGGTAAAAGCAGCCGTGACAGCTGCGGTGCCTGCCACTTTTTTGGCGGCGGCGGTGATGGGGTGAAACATGGCGATCTGGACAGTTCGCTGGCTGCGCCCGATCGTGAACTCGATGTGCACATGGATGCCCTGGGTGCCGATTTTACCTGTTCGACCTGCCATAAAGGTTCCGGCCACGATGTCGTCGGTAGCCGATATACACCAACTGCGGCTGATACTCAGGGTGTCCATATACGCGGCAAACCAGGTCGCGAAAATACGGCCACCTGCCGCTCCTGTCATGATGAACGTCCGCATTCTGCCGATGTTGAAAAGCTGAATCAACATGCCGATAAAATCGCCTGCCAGACCTGCCATATACCAACGATTGCCCGCGGAGGCGTTGCCACCAAGATGACCTGGGACTGGTCTACCGCCGGAAAGCTGACTGCTGATGGCAAGCCCCTGGTTATAAAAGACGACAAAGGTCACGTGGTATATAACGGTAAAAAAGGTGACTTTAGCTATGGCGCCAATATCGCACCGGAATATACCTGGTTTAATGGCAAGGTCCGTTACACCTTGCTGGACGACAAGATTGATGTACAGGCGGGGGTGACACCGATCAATTCATTTGAAGGCAGTGCGGATGACGGCATATCCCGTATCTGGCCGGTGAAAGTATTCCGCGGCAAACAGCCTTATGACCCAGTCAATAAAACACTGGTGGTACCGCATACGACCGGCAAGGATGAAGCCTCCTACTGGACAAACTTTGACTGGGATAAAGCCATTACCCGAGGGAATGAGAGCAGCCGGTCGTCCATTTTCGGGAAAGATCGATTTCATCGAAACAGAGATGAGCTGGCCGATTACCCACATGGTCGCGCCGGCAGAAAATGCACTGCGCTGTGAAGACTGCCACAGTAAAAATGGCCGCTTGCAGCATATAGAGGGCGTTTATATTCCGGGGCGAGATGCCAGCGAGTGGCTGGACAAAATCGGCTGGCTTCTGGCCTTGATGAGTTTGATCGGTGTACTGGGCCATGGAGCAATCCGCTTCTTTATGCACAGGTAAGAGGACGAGAAAGACGGCGGTTGAACGTATATATATCTAATTGAATATTTTATGACACTATCGAACTGTAGGAGATGAATGATGAAAGCGTATAAACTATTTTTTGCAGCCTTTATGCTGGCTATTTTTATGACACCTCTCGCGGTTCAGGCGGCTGATGGTGACTGGAAGAAAGGCCGTATTTATTACCGCATGGTATGTACTGCCTGTCATAAGGATGATGCCGGAGGTACCATTTCACCCGCCACCAGAACCAAAGCCGAGTGGTCCGCTTATATCGAGGCTGACAGTCATGCCAGGGGAAAAGACAAGGTTAGCTACTATGCGAGTAAAGGGTACCGTGAAAGCATAAAAGCTACCAACAGGGCAGCCGCCAAATTTATTGATGATCCAGAAGCGAGCTTAATGGCGGATCTAAAAGCCTTTGTTATTCATGGCGCAAAAGACTCTGATACACCCGCACGTTGTAACTGATCACCTGGTTATTGATAATTATAATATCAAGGCAGAGAAAATATGAGCGATGCTTCAGGATCGGGCTGGCTGAAAGGATTGAAAGAGGATTACCAGACAATCTTTATCGATGGATGGTCGCCTTATCTGGGTGCGGTATTGCTGGTAATGGTCATGGCGGTACTTATCGGCTCCGGCTTGTTCTGGGGCGTATTTGGCGGCATCAAGCTCTGGGGTGATTACCTGAACAATGCTGTGGGTCTGGGCCCATTACTGGGCATCAGTCCCCAGCTTGAGAGTGTCGTGTTGCATCGTCTATCGCTAATGGATATAACACTGGTTATAGGTGCGTTCAGTGCTGCTCTGTTTTCCCGCCAATTTCGAATTAATCGCCCGCCCATACTTGAAGTTATCTGGGCTGCTGCCGGCGGTACACTGATGGGTCTGGGTGCGATTCTCGCCGGTGGTTGCACTATCGGCGGTTTTTTTATGCCTTTAACTTTTTCTTCATATGCTGGCTGGGTAATGTGGATCGGTTTACTGCTCGGTGCAGCAATTGGTTTGAAATTATTGATATGGACCCTGGAAAATATCAGCTGGGGAATGAATGCGCCGAAAATGAAACCGGCACGTTTTAAACAGTGGTATCCCTGGCTGGGATTACTGGTCGTGGTATTGATCATGGTCTGGGCGGTAAGCTGGTGGGGCTCCGGTGATGACAGGAAAGCAGGTCGGGCATTATTGGTACTGTCAGGTTTCGGCATAGGTTTTATTCTTCATCGTTCACTTTTCTGTTTTTCCAAGGTGTTCAGAGAACCTGTTATGACCGGTCATGGGGAAATGACAAAAGCCATGATGCTGGCTATCACCTTGGCTATACCAGTGGGCGCGGCGCTGATTGCCCGGGGTACTATTGACCCATATGAGGTCATCCCAACATGATTCTGGATTGGTTCACTGCTGGGCGGGTTTGTGTTCGGTATTGGTATGATATTTGCCGGTGGCTGTGCATCCGGTGCTCTATGGCGAATGAGTGAAGGACATATCAAACTTCTGGTTGTGGTAGTGTTTATTGGCTGGAGTGGCTCTACTGCTAATGCATTACTTTCAAAGGCTGGCTGGTTGACCACAGATTTTGACCTTGAATTTATGAATGGTATGGCAGAGGTAACGCGGCTTGGTGTACAGGCATTTATGCCAGATATGATGGGCAGCTGGGGCGGTTCAATGATACTGACTTATGGTTTGCTGGTGTTCTGGTATCTGTTAGTTCGTTATAACGAATCGACGGGTCGGTTTATTATTTTTAAATAACTCTGTTTTAGAGCTAGAGAGAATTTAATCCCCGGGATCCTTATTTATTGTTCATTTATTAAATGGTTCCATGTATTAAACACGTCATCCTGATACAAATAAAAGTAAACTTTTATGTCGCTATAGGTGCTCTGGCTGCATACATCGATAGAGATCTTTGCGGCTTCTTTGATCGGGTATCCATACACGCCACATGATATGGCAGGAAATGCGATAGAGTTACATTTGTGTTGCAGAGCAAGTTCTAATGAATTTGTGTAAGCAGAAACAAGTAAACTTTCTGGATCGGGGTCTGTGTAATACCTTGGTCCAACCGTATGTATGACATATTTAGCATTGAGATTGCCAGCTTCAGTTATTCTCGCTTCCCCGGTTGGGCAGCGGACCCCATCTTTAAGTTCTACCGCCTTGCATGCCTCGAGTAGTTTTATGCCTGCGGCTTTATGAATCGCACCATCAACGCCACCGCCTCCCAGCATCACAGGATTTGCAGCGTTGACGATGGCATCAACTTCTGCAGTTGTAATATCACCTTTTATGGCAGTTAGGTTTGACATTTATTTATCTGGCATCAGCTGTTACTGCTTAAACCAACCCCTGTTTTGAGCCTGTTTCGAATACCAGATTAAAAACGCCGCTACCATAATTGGCATAAGAATAATCCCAAATATTTCACCAATACCGAAGTTGATACCGACGCTAAGAGTGTGGGTCATTGTTATTATCACGCCAAGTAGCGACGCGATAAATAGATAGAAACCCGTTGGGTTCTTAAGCAGAAGCAGAAGACTGCCTAGTGCCCCGCCAAAAACGGCAATCGCAAATCCTATCGTTGCCCATGCAGGCCGACCGACGATCATGGCGCGCTCGGACTCGCGATAAGAGGCGAGCATCTCTGGATTCAACTGTATGAAGAAATTTATTACTCCCATGACATTCCAGATTAATGCGATAGAGCCTATTGCCCAAAAACTCCAGTGAACAGCCGGTGTGTGTTTTTCGTTCATCTCATCTTCCTGTTGCTTTATTTTCCGAGCGTATTTTGATTGTTAAGTGTCTTTTCTCGTAGCTTATCTCAGACATACAGGATAAATGCTGCAATACCATTTTCACGCCCCTTGTAACCTGCTGCCTCTATATAATAACCAAAACATTAATAACAGTTCACCCCACCCCATAAATGTAGCAATGCTGATGTCATAACCTGGTATAAGGAGTATGCCAATATTGTCTACCAGGTAAGCTAATCCTGCTGCTATAAGCACCACCCCCAGTAATTTCGGAACGTAGCCCGAGCTGAAAATCAGATAACCCAATAGCGCCAGATGGAGACCAAAGAACACTAAGCCGATACTCCAGGCGTCATCAAATGTATTGATCAACAGCATGACGTTGGCTTGCAACTGTTCGCTTTCAATGGCTCTCAAATAATCCGCTCCACTTAGCAGATGAATAACGTCGATATATTTAAAAAGCGCAAAACAAAGAATGGTTGAATATACCAACCTGAACCAGGCAGTTAGCAAAGAGAGGTTTTTATTTACCGGCTCGAAAAAGACATAGAGTGCCCAGGCCACCAATACATCCAGGATAGCGACTAATATAAGACTGCCAATACCGGCACGAAAAAGTGCCTCATCAGCAATAATATTATTGACTGTTGCCATCGCATCGCTGGGTATAATCAGTTTCGGAAAAACCACATAGATAGCAACAACGGCAAAAATGGTCATAACCGCCAGCCCTAAGCCTGCAACGAGTGCAGCAATTCGTAAGGACAGACTAGTGGTTGGATTTGTCATTATGATCTTTCTGCCTCTCTGCTCATGCAAGGTTAGATCAGCCATGCCAGGGTAACGGATTTCCGACCCTTATAATTCAGGACACGGCAGACAACCAGTAAAAACGATACGGTGGAATGACCAGTTGATCTTTAAACAAGGTTGGCGACTCGCCTGAATAAAGGTCCTGCAGATTACCATACTCAAAATTCCCGCGATTACTCAGGTTGCTCAGTGTCAGTGATTGCGGTGAACTATCAAAATTCCCTACCACCAGTACATTGTCGCCATGCAGAAAGGGATTATTGCGCATGAACACGAACAGATGTGGATTGTCGGTATTCAGCAGTTCTCGATTGTTGTAATCAGCAAAGGCGGGCGTTGTCTTACGAACAGCGATCATCTTTTGCAGGCCCTGGAAAATACGCTGTTGCACCGTACCGTGCTGTTTGCGTAACTCCGCTTTCTGCCAGTCAATCTTGGGTCGATGCATCCAGCGATTGTCTTTAGCCTTATGCTCATCTTGCAGAAAGTTGCAGTCATTGAGCGTACCTATTTCATCACCGTAATACAGCAGCGGGATGCCGCCGAAAGACATGATCATGCTGTGCAGCAGCAGGATAAGATCAATACTGTCATCTATGGCTTTTTCATCTCCATTCTCCATCGCACTTTCTAAACCGGCCAGAGAAGCAAGTGAACCCGAGATACGTGCATCGCCGGTCTTATCATTCTGTGCAAAAGGCTGGCCGCGGGCACTCGAGCCTTTGTAGGCGCCGGTGAAATAGTCCACCAGAAAACGACGATGCGCATAAGGCTGGTAACCTGCTTTAACAATATCGGCATCATCAAATCCCAGGCCAATATCGTCGTGACATCTGACATAGTTCAGCCAGGTGGCACGATCCAGTTTATCCGGCAGACTGCTCACCCCCTGGTTAAGTAACCTGGAATTTTTGGTCGCCATGGCTTCCCATAACAACGCCATGAGAGTGGCGTTATAGGCAATCTCGCATTCCTTGGCGATGATCGCATCCTCACCGAAGTATTTGATGATCTCTACCGGTGCGACGATGGCTTCGGCGATGAACAGAACCCCCGGTGCCGTCACATGGCTGCAATCTTTCATCAGCTGAAGTATCAGATGTGCCTCACGCTCATTCTGGCTGGTGGTACCGATTTTTTTCCAGAGAAAAGCAACCGCGTCCAGGCGCACGATATCAGCACCCTGGTTGGCCCAGAACAGAATGATGTCCAGCATCTCGATAAAAACAGCGGGATTACTGTAGTTTAAATCCCACTGATAACTGTTGAACACCGTCATCACCCATTTGTTCATGGCCTCGTCATAGGTGAAGTTGCCGGGGGAAGTCTCGGGAAAGATCTCGGGCAGGGTCTCCTCGAACATGTCGGGAATTTCGCGGTTAGGAAAGATGTAAAAATAGTCCTGATACTTGCTGTCGCCCTGACGTGCTAACTTGGCCCATTGATGTTCATCAGAGGTGTGGTTAACCACCACGTCCAGGGTGAGAAGAATTTTGCGTTTACGCAGATCTTTCGCCAGCCGCTGTAGATCGTCGAGTGAGCCAATGCGCCCATCGACATCACGAAAATTGCTCACCGCATAACCACCATCGCTGGCGCCATTCGGGCATTCCAGAATAGGCATCACGTGCAGCATATTGACGCCCAGTTCCTGAAAATAGCGAGCCTTCGATCTGAGTCCGTTGAGGTCTTCACAGAACCCATCCGTATACAGTGCCATGCCAACCAGCTCCTGGCTCAGGAACCAGTTGTGATCGTTCTCCCGTTCAATATCCAGTTTTTTCTGATCATTGTCGCGTTTGATGTACTGCGAAGCCATCACTTCTACCAGGCGAACCATCTGCTTTTCAAAATCGTCCCGCTGACCGTAAAGCTGATGGAATAATGAATATATCGCATAGAAGTTTGCACCCAGACGAGTATAAAAATGGCGCAGGTGACGCTTGCGGATTTCCGGCTTCAGTTCGTCGAGAATCTTATTGAGTAAAGAGTGTGATACTTGTTCGTACATAATGACAGTCTGCCGTTTCAGGCGGCGAGATTCCATTGATTAATAAAAAATTGATAAAAGTCGGCGTCATTCACGGTGGCCCCGCGATTGCCTACCAGTTTAGAGGCAAACAGCTGTGCCCGCTGCAGGGTAATATCCAGTGGCCAGTCATTGCGCAGACCCAGGATGATGATCGAAGCGAAAGCATCTCCTGCGCCAACGGTATCCACTACCTCGATATTCTTTTCTGGCCGAACCCTGAAATGTTCACCGCTGTTGGTGATTAATTCGGCGCCTTCAGCGCCATGAGTCAGCACCAGCCCATCGAGTTCATACTGGTGGAGAAAATCAGTCGCCATCGCTGAACCACTGTCTGCTTCTGGATAGAGTATATTCAGTTCATCGGTATTCAGTTTGACCCAGTTCGCTGTATGCAGCATCTGCTGCACCTGTTGCAACTGATACCATGGCGGCCGCAGATTAACATCGATAAACACGGTCTTCGGCAGGCTGCTCTTGAGTTGCTCTAAAGCCAGCCGTGATTTTTCTTCGCGCGACGCCAGGCTGCCATGGTAGAGCAAACCACAGCTCGGCGCCTGCGGCAAGGTTTCCACCGCATCATAGGCACAGGGGCGGACAATGTCATAAGCAGGTTCGCCATCGTTAAAGGTCACTTTTACCCTGCCAGTCGGGTATTGTTTATCGCTCTGTAACAGACGGGTATCCATGCCCCAGTCTGACATCGCGGCACGCACGGTTTCACCTTCAGCATCGTCGCCTACCCGGCTGATGAAGCCCGGTGACTGGCCAAAAGCCTGCAGATGCCACGCCACATTGAAGGGCGCGCCGCCGAGCACGCGCTTGCCGTCCGGGAAATGATCAAATAATACTTCACCAAAAATACAAAGTCGGCTGTTCATGTATTCTCACTCATCAGGTTAAATTCCATCCACGCCAAGTCCCATCCAGGCCAGGGTTTGCGGATAATAATGCGCTATGCCTTCCAGTATACCGGCACTGTAGTTGCCATTCATACCCATGAAATCACCACCTGCGATATAGAGCTGCTCGCCATGCCCCATTTCATCAGCCAGCCGGCGTGCCAGATCACGTACATCCGGCTGGCTGTTGGCCACCAGTACCGCTGGTATGGGGCTGGCAAGCACCTCGATGTCATTGCCACTATCGCCGCAGAACACGGTGTTAGCGTAACTGAAACCATGGTGTTTCATAAGCGACTCGATGGCATGATACTTTGAAGCCCGCGCCGGCAACACGTCGAGCAGGCCGACACCCGCAGGTTCGTCGATGCTCCAGATCAGGTTAGCAGTAATGCCTTCAGCCTCCAGGCGATGGCGGATCATAACCTCAAGCGCATGACAATCGCTCTGTTGCGGCAGGTAATAACTGAGTTTGTAATGGTTCTGTTTAGCCGGTTCCTGCACCCTCAGGTCGGGCAGGTCCTGCAACAGTTTTTTGAGATCGGCATGCGTGCGCCCGGCCCAGTCCTGTGCGATTTCCTGCTCCCAGTTGGTCTGTCGCTGCCAGTCCTGCTCAGCACCGACATGATAGATAGTGGTACCGACATCGGCCACCACGAAGTCCGGCAGCGGCAGACAATAATTGGTAATCGCCTGTTCCACCAGGGCACGATGGCGGCCGCTGACATAGGCAAGCGTTACTTCCGGACGAGCGGCCAGTGTGATGAAATGCTGCCGCGCAGCTGGTGACTCTGACTGCGGACCGTTAGCGATAAGGGTGCGATCGAGATCGGTACAGATAAGAAGTCGCTCAGCCATCAGAGTCCGGTACCTGGCAGGCAGTGAAGAAATCATAATGTTCGATGGCCTCAAGGATACCCAATGCATGTGGCTGCCCGGCAAAATAAATGCGTTCCTGATCGACCAGTTGTGACAGTTCTTCGTGATGTCGATTACCCACCACCACGGCCAGCGTATTACCGCGCATCATATCCTCGTCGGCACCGGAACCGCCTGCCGCCAGGATGTGCTCCAGCGGAATATCGAGTCGTTGCGAAACGTAACGTAGCGCCTGTCCCTTGGAGGCACGTGATGGCACGATATCGATAAATTGACCAAAGGAACACATGACATTCACGGTGAGTTCCTTTTGCCGCAGCAGTGTGATGATATCCTCCAGTACGGGTGCTTTCTGCGGGTCATAATAATAAGAAAGTTTAAACGGCGTCTGCTCGTTTTTCGGCTGAAGTTCTAAACCGGGCATATCTGATAACGCCCGGCGCACCTGCTGTCTGCTCCAGCTGTGATCGATATGGTCGGCCCAGTAATTATCCTCTGTTAATGCCTGGCCATAATGAATACGGGTGCCCAGGCTGCTTATCAGCACATCAGGCCTCGGGATGCTGTATTTTTTCATCAGCATCAAAGCACTGTCGAAGCGGCGGCCGGTAGCAATGCCGAAGCTGACGCAGCGACGGTTTTCCTTGATGACTTCAACAAAGCGCTGCAGTGCAGCAAGATTGCCGATAAGGTTTTGATCGAGGTCGGTAAAGATAGCGCGATCACGATAGCGAAGTGTCCGGGAGATCGGACGATCACTGGGAATGGGCTGGTACTTGCCGGTAATCTTACGGATTTTCGCCAGGTAACTCTCGGCATGAGCCTGCCAGGAATAGAACCGGCGTACACCTTCGATACCATTGCGCGAAGCGTTCGACCAGGCATTTTTGTCACCCAGCAGCTTGAGCAGGGCAGCAGTGATCGCCTCCTTATCCAGCGGGTCGACCAGCTCACCATTTTTACAATTGGCAATAATATCTACCGGACCACCGTTTTCCGTGGCCACCACAGGAAGACCGCTGGCAGCTGCCTCCAGTAAAGTCAGGCCGAAAGGTTCGGTGAGTGCAGGGTTAACGAAGACACCGCCTCGTGCCGCCGCAAGCTGGTAGATCTCGGATACTTCATCGGCGCGATGCTGTTTTGGAATAGCGACCTTGCCGTAGAGATCATAACTATCGATGAGTATTAAGATACTGGTCAGTACGGCCTCGGCGCCACTGTCCATATCACGGATATCATCCCGGCTGCCGGCGACGATCAGCAGATTGGCCGCCTGCTGCAGGGCAGGTGATTCGCCATAAGCCTCGAGCAGGGTAAGGATGTTTTTGCGTTCATCCGGCCGTGACAAAGTCAGGATCAGCGGTTTTTCCGGCTCGGCGAGAAATCGATCTACCTGCACGGCAAAGCCGAACTTTTCATCCCTGGCCGGCGGATGAAACTGGTTTAGATCGGTACCCGGCGGAATCACTGCCATGCGCTCGGGCTCGTAATAATTGTAAAGTCCGTACTGCATTTCTATTTCGTTATGGGTGCTGGTAATGACGAGCTCAGCGTTCGCCAGTACCTCTTCCTCGGCATCGATGCGGCGACCAATATTGTATGACTGCTCGATTTCCTCGCGTTTCAGGCCCTTGGCCAGCAGGCGTTTGCGTTTATCGCGACCGAGCGAATGCCCGGTATGAATCAGCGGAATACTGAGCAGATTGGCAAGCAGCACACCGACATAACCGGCATCAGCATAATGACTATGTACCAGGTCAGGCGTACGCGGCTGCTCATTAAGCCAGCTGACCAGGTTGTCCAGAAAACTGTCGAGATGATCCCACAGCTGTTCTTTAGCGATGTATTCTTCCGGCCCGGCATCGATGCGCACAATTCGTACATTATCTGACACTATCTCGATAGGCGCTGCATAGTCTTCGCTTAAAGATGGGTCGACCACCCGTCGTGTGACCAGGTCAACCTGCTCGACCTCGTCCTGTTCGGCCAGCGCCTTGGCCAGATCAACCACGTATTTAGTCTGCCCGCCGGTATCAGCATCACGCCCGAGTTCGAGGTCATGACCACGGATCAGTCCATGGACACTGATTAATAACAGGTATTTTTTGCTTTTATCCGTCTTCATATGCATTGTTTATTCATGGTCAAGTCTGATCAGATATCTGATGATTCGTTGTCATCCGCGGCTTCATAAATATTTAATGCTTTCGCGTGATCTGTCATCGAAAACGATAGCTATGAATATGCCTTACTATCCTAAAGCATTCCTTATAGATAAAAAACCTTATCAACGATATTACCCGTATCAGGGTTTATTAATAAGCAGCCACTGGTTGATAGTAAATCATTACGATCCCTCTGAATTTCGATTCCGTATCATTTTGATATTGATAATTAATACCATTTATTTATACTGTATCAATCGTTTATACCTATTAATAAAAAATGAACCTGCGAGACCTGAAATACATTATTGCTGTCGCCGAATACAAACATTTCGGTAAAGCCGCACAGCGATGCTTTGTCAGCCAGCCGACCCTCAGCGGCCAGATTAAAAAACTGGAAGATGAACTCGGTGTTGCCATCTTCGAGCGCAGTAACCGCTCAGTGGAGATTACCCCGGTAGGCAAAACCATCGTCATACATGCACGGCAGATCATGGAGCAGGCCGATGCCATAGTGCAACTGGCGCGCGCCCACCAGGACCCGCTCGCCGGGCCATTACGTATCGGCGCCATTCCAACCATCAGTCCCTACCTGATGCCGTTGATCCTGGCGCCACTGAAAAAACACTACCCGCAGATGAAACTGGTGTTATCAGAAGAGACCACGGACACCCTGTTACAACGTTTGCATAACCATGAGATCGATGCCGCACTGCTGGCGACCCCGGTAGAAGAGGCGGAGCTATCCAGCCTGCCGTTGTTCGATGAACCGTTCTGGGTTGCTTATCCGAGCAAGCATCGCTTTTATACCAAAGAAAAAATCACCCGTCGTGACCTCGATGGCGAAAACATGTTATTGCTGAGCGAAGGACATTGTCTCGCCGACCAGGCCATGGATGTCTGCCATATTAAAGAACGGCAGACAGAGGGAGAGATGGCTGACCTGCGTGCTGCCAGCCTCGAAACCCTCATCCAGCTGGTAAAAGCCGACTTTGGTATCACCCTGGTGCCGGCACTGGCAATGCGCGGCAGCTGGGCTTCAGGCAGCGGTGTCGTTGCACAACCGCTCAAAATAGCAGGTGCCTCGCGTCGTATATCGCTGGTATATCGCCACAGTTTCCCAAGACATGCAGCACTACAAACCCTGGCCGATACCGTGCTCGACAACCTGCCCAACACGGTAAAGCCGGTCGGTAAAAAAGTCAGCAAAAAATAACCTGCCTCCTGCTCTTCATATGGCAGATTCGTTTATCGTTAAAAACTATCGATGCTAATCGAATTAAACGATTTTATCTATTATAACTAATACCTGATAATTCTTCCCACGGTCGGCACACATGTTGCCGACAAGTTGAACAACATCTGTAATCACAAGTTGAAAAACAAACAGGAGAAATATCATGTTCGAAAATATAGAAGGTAAAAAAGTACCACAGGCCACATTTCATATCCGTAATAACCACGAATGGGTAGAGCTAACTACTGATGAAATATTCAAAGCTAAAACCGTCGTGGTATTTTCACTGCCCGGCGCTTTTACACCAACCTGTTCATCCACACACGTACCGAGATATAACCAGCTGACACCGGTGCTTAAGCAGCAGGGTGTCGATGAAGTGGTATGTATTTCTGTCAACGATGCGTTTGTGATGAACGAATGGCAGAAAGAGCAAAAGGCATTCGATGTCAATTTTGTGCCTGATGGTAACGGTGATTTCAGCCGTGGCATGGGCATGCTGGTAGCAAAGAACGACATTGGCTTTGGTGATCGTTCATGGCGTTATTCGATGCTGGTTAAAGATGGCGTCATCGAAAAGATGTTCATCGAAGCAGACGTGCCCGGTGACCCGTTTGAAGTTTCCGATGCTGACACCATGCTGTCTTATGTTGCGCCGAACGCAGCAAAACCACTGGACGTAACCGTGTTTAGTCGTGAAGGCTGCCCATTCTGTGTGCGTACCAAGGGCATGTTGAATGATGCCGGCATCGCGTTTGAAGAACTGGTGCTGAACCGAGACTTCAATGAATCCACCATACGTGCGGTTTCCGGTAAGTCGACCGTGCCACAGGTATTCATCAATGGGCAATACATCGGTGGTTCAGAAGAGGTGGAAGCGTATCTTGCTGAACAGGTGCAAGACGCAGCCTGATGAGCCGCCTGTCATCGCGAGGTATCGGGGTCGATGCCTCGCGATGACAAAAGCCGGTGGTTCAGGCATTACAGAGCAAACAATGAATTGAGGAATGGATATGAACAAGCAAGATTTCGACCTGATGGTTATCGGTGGCGGCAGCGGTGGCCTTGCCGTTGCTGAGAAGGCATCTGGTTTGGGTAAACGCGTTGCTATCATCGAATCCCATCGTATTGGTGGCACCTGTGTAAACAACGGCTGTGTACCCAAAAAAGTGATGTGGTATGCGGCACATCTTGCACACGCAGTTGATGATGCAAGTGGCTTTGGTGTACCTGCCAGTCGCGGCAAAACCAACTGGCAACGACTGGTAACAGGACGCGATCAATATATCAGCAACATTAACCAGCACTGGAGCGGTTATGTCGAAGATAGTGGTATTGAATACATTAGCGGTTATGCCACATTTGTTGATGCCAGCACCGTAGAGGTGAACGGTGATTATTACGGTGCAGACCACATCGTTATTGCCACCGGCAGTCAAGCCATCGTACCGCCGGTGCCAGGTGCCGAACTCGGTATCACCTCAGATGGATTTTTCAAACTCGAAGCGTTGCCTGCTCGGGCGGCAATCATCGGCGGTGGTTATATCGGTGTTGAATTGAGCGGCATGCTAAAAGCACTCGGCTCAGATGTCACCATCGTTGCGCTCGAAGACAGAATCATGGAGCTTTTTGATCCTATGGTCAGTGATGTGCTGGAGGCAGAAATGCGAAACCAGGGCATTGATGTGCAAACCGGGTTTCAGGTAACAGCGTTATCGAAAAGTTTTAGAGGTGTTAGCCTGAGCAGTAAGCAAGGTAAAACACTGGCTGGTTACGACAAAGTAATCTGGGCCGTGGGACGGCGACCCAATACACAAAACCTCAGGCTTGAACTGGCGGGTGTTGAAGTATTGCCTAACGGTGTTGTGTCCGTCGATGAGTACGAGAACACAAATGTCAAAGGCATTTATGCCATTGGCGATATCACTGGCAAGATGGCTTTGACCCCGGTTGCCATTGCTGCTGGTCGAAAACTGGCCGAAAGACTGTTCGATCAGCAGGCTGATAGCAAGGTGGATTATGACAACATCCCCAGCGTGGTGTTTTCGCACCCGCCAATTGCCACCGTGGGCATTACAGAAGATGCCGCACGTGAGCGTTTTGGTGATGCGGTAACGGTGTATGAAAGTGAGTTCACGCCAATGCGTTATGCACTTTCAGAGCATGGCTCGACGACTGCGATGAAACTTGTCTGTGTTGGCACTGAAGAGAAAGTAGTGGGGATACATATCATTGGTGACAATGCCGACGAGATGTTGCAGGGTTTTGCCGTCGCGGTGAAGATGGGTGCGACCAAGGCAGATTTTGATAACACCATTGCCATTCACCCCAGCAGTGCTGAAGAACTGGTAACGATGAAAACGCCCGTGGTGAAGCCTCAAAGTTTTGATGAAGTTCTGGAATTAAAGCAAGCGTGTTAGTTGCAACAGTAAGGGCAGATTATCTGCCCTTATTTTCCAGCCAGCCTTGCTTTACGTTCTTTTGTAAATTCCCACCATTTTTTAGCTGGCCCACCTTTCATGTAGTTTACAGCTGAAATGAATACGTCTAAAACGCATGGATCATGTCTCTGTTGTGTAATGTTGCAAAGTTCTTGATACATTAGATATGGGTCTTTGTTTATTAACTCTTTTGGTTCTTTTAAGCCAATAAGAAAAAAATCCTTTTCAATGGCTTTGCCAACATTAGGTATGTCTTGAAAACTTATAATTTCATTCCTTATCATAGTTTTTGCTTTTGTGCTCTAACGCCTACATAACTGGCAACCTTGCCGAAGGCCTGTTTTTAGACTGTAGGTCAAGGTTGCCTGGTTGATGTTATTGTTAAGCATTTACTCTTTATCAAAGCTATCCACAATGATAGCGCCCATAGAAGCAGGCATGGTAATTACTATTAGGCGTTTAAATGCAACAAGCGTGTCTGTAAGTAACGGAAATTTATCTAATGAAAACAGCACTAGCGCAACAATTATTGCTGTAATCGTATAAGCAATTGCTATACGCCACAAAAAAACAGGGATTCTGTATTTAATATTGCCCTGGAATACGCTTTCATATGCGAAAAATCCTAAGAATGAAACAGATAGAACAAATACCATTAGTAGATTAGTTAAAGGAAGTGTTTCGCCAAGTTTCCAGGCCTCTTCAGAGAACGAAATTGGAACTGCTAAAGCAAAAGCACCAATAGCAACTTGACTTGCATCCTCTAAGTTAAAGCTTAAGTTCATTTTTTTGCCTAGCGTTTGAGTTGTGGGGAGACTCCCAGTGTCCGCGCCGATCCAGCTGAGAGATTTGTTATGTTTTATACAGTGCATATTAGTTAAATAAAACCACTCTTCCACTAGATGCCGAGCTCCTCAAAAAGTGTATCCATCTCAGAATTGATGAGTTCAGAAAGTTCTTTTGATGTAAAGAAATATATGCCATATGAATCTATATCATCTGCATACACACTATACTTTATCAGTACTTTATGATTGTTATGAGTGACGTAGAATTCGGTTTGCTTTTGATCATCTAGAGCCACATTAAATGTAAAATTAAGTAGTTCATTGATCATGTCTAAGTCAAGGCCAGAATCAATAGCCGTACTTAATTTCTCGAGAAATGGCTTTATATTTTCTTTATCAAAACTTGTTGATGATTCATATAGTTTTGGCGCTAGAGTTCTTATGTATTTCCACCAGTATATCGGGTAAGCGAAAATACTAAAAAACAGCATGATTAATACCCATTCAATACGCTCGCTTTTCCATGCATGAATGGTAAAAATAATCCATATTGCGAATAATGTTACAGCTATTAGTGTATAGGTGATAAGCCCGAACAGAGACAAATTAACTACTGGCTGAAGGCCTAATGTCGTATGAACGACTACTGCTGAAATTATTACCATCCATGGAAAGAACGCTAATATTTCCCAGATAGTTTTATTTATATTCATTCAGGTATAAACATATGGATTTTATAAACATAACGACCGAGCTCACTTGATTTTGCGAAGCGTAGCGTAGCAAAATTCCAGTGCAGCATTTTGTTAGGTGGCGCATGCATGGCCTTGTAGACAACTATCATTAGATGATTACCTCTTCTACAGGCCTTCGTAAAGAGGGTGGCATCTTGGGTCCGCGTCCAAAGCGGACAACTAGATCAGGCCTACGGTTACCAATACCAAGCCACGAAGCGAACTGAGAACGAAGTTCGCTCACTTCCACGGGTGGATTAATGAATGCCGTACGAAGATTTAAAGCCTCTGCTTGAAGCGCGAAACGCTCATAACATCTTCCTGCCTCGATCCAGTGTGCCCTATCGTCCGAATCGGAATAAAATACTGCAACACCCGATGAACTTAAAATGTTCTTCATGTCCTTATTATTTTGGCTTTTAGGTGAGAGGGCGAATCGGAGTATGAGGTTGCCAAGCCATTTTGGTGCGTCGGGGTTGCCCATTGATTTGCCATACAATCCATCGCCGGTCGAGACCGCATGAGATCCGTTGAAACGGATCCAGGTCTTTAATTCGTTGACCCATGTGGTGTCGCTAATTTGTGCGATATTACCTTTGGTTACATACTCTGTAACACCCTTTAACTTTTCCTCTCCAGTAAGGAACATGAGAGACACACCATCACCACTGCCGGCAATTTCTAACTGCTGGAGTTCCTGAAAGCTGATCTCAATCCCATCATATGTCGTTCTACTGCATTGTCTCTTTGGGATGGCATCAAAAAGGGCAGATCTCGATACAGGTGCCGTTTCAAGATCTATGATCAAACCCGAGATTGCTTCGTCATAGTGAATTTGGCTGCTTAGGCCAGCGGCAGAGGCCGCTTCAATTAAGTTAGCTGCAGCGCAACCCAAGCTCGTATATAGGTGGTGATCATCAGGATCGACCGCTGGACATCGTCGTGCTAAGTCAGGAAAAATCGTTATCCGACCCGGTTCAAGCTGGAACCTCCAGGGTTGTGTATTGTGACTGGATGCAGCCATCGTCGCGTAACGAATAAGATTCTTATAATTGTGCGCGGCGTTTTCTAAATCATGGTGTCGCCAAATCTGTGTTATGCGTTTTTGATAATTCATAACTGTTCAATCCTTGTTAAGATTTAGTGCCACCTAACGCTTGAACTCAGTTGACCACAATACAGAGCGAAGCGGCGTATTGTTGGTCAACTGCAGTGACTTGTTATACGTGATTTTCATTAAAATGATACGTCCGGAAGTTTTAATCCGCACCATGGACAAAAAGATATAAAGGTATCTTTTCCTTCAATCATCCAACAGGGGTCTTCGTTACGATACATGGTAAAAGATATTTTTATATCATTACTTTTGGTTTCTTCAACTGCACAGTACATACTTGCACAACAATACTCAGTTATTCGTTTTTGTCTGCTTAATATATCTTTAGGTGTTACGTCATGAAGCCATTTTATGCATTTAGGGCATTTGAGAAGGTGACTGATGGGTTCTTTGGAGTCGTTTTTTGTTTGCGATGCTTTTTTTGCTTCAAAGTACTCTAATACTATCATCGGAATAATATGATAATCATTAATAAGACTTTCTCTACACCTTATGCAAATGGGAAGAGGCTTAGGATCATTAGTAGTTGAAATGTTTATATCAGTCATATTTACGTATAACGTTTGAAATAACGCGACGCGTTTTTTGCGGTCGCCGTTAATTGACTTGTTAGGGTTTTACAGCTATTATGTACGGAGTTGCGGTACATATTATAGGTGAGCGAGATGGACAGTATTAGTGTAAATAAATTTAGAGATAACTTAAAAGCATTTGTAGAACAGGTGGTTACAGAGCATTTACCACTAAAAGTGACGCGCAGAAGTGGTGATGATTTTGTAGTTTTAAGTGCAGATGATTGGGAGCGCGAGCAAGAAACATTGTATGTTTTACAAAACAATGACTTGATGAAGCAAATTGCAGCATCAGCTGCTACACATGCAAATGGCAAAGGATATAAACCCACAGCTGGAGAGCTAGATGAGATCACTGGTATTTGAGGGCAATACCTGGGAGGCATATGAACAGCTTAGGCAAAAAGACAAAAAGCTACACAAGGTACTTTGTCGTTTGTTGAAAGAAATGCTCCGCGATGATCCACGCACTGGCACTGGAAAACCTGAGCCATTAAAACATAACCTCTCTGGTTTGTGGTCTCGCCGCATAAGCCAGAAAGACCGCGTTATTTATAAGTACGACAAAAACTATATTTATATATTTGCTATTGGTGGACATTACGATCAATTTTAAATTTCCCTAACAGTGTATTAGACAGAATGTTGAATATCCAATATTCCACATTCTGCCTTTTATTTTTAAAAAATAGCGCACAAAATTAATTAACCTACTGAATTCACTAAATAAAACAATCATCATACTAAAATATTGCATTTGGTAAATACAGAAAAGATATCGACTTGATTGAGTTTTAGAATTTATTGAGGCCATTTCCATATCCGCACCCTCCTGAGTCAACCGGTGCTATTTTTGAAGTGTATCTACTTTTTACGCTTTTTCCTTATTTAAAGCAAGGTTACGTAAATAGGTAAATAGGGATCAGAGTTAATTGCTCTCTGACCCCTATTTTTAACGGAGGAAGAAGTGGTTAAAATTTAATCCCTCGTCCCCTTTAATTTCGGTCAGCGCAACATCGCGTCTAGTTGATCAACTATTTCAGCCCAATCAGCATCATCATCTTTTGATTGCTGCAAAAAAGATGCTTGTGATGAACTCCAGAACTTTGCTTTATGCAACTCAACATTACCTGGTAATGGAGCATTCTGATTAATGAAATCCTGAATCGCCTGGTCTGTGCTGTCCAGCCCCAATTGCTTAAATAGGCAAGCTAAAGAATGGTTATGTATATTCATTATTACCTCTTCTCGTATTTAAATGCACTAAAAGGGGTCGGTGACAAGTAAGAAGTAATTACATATAGAAATGATTATCATTTGTCACCGACCCCTTTAATTGGCAGGAAGAACGAAAGATGCGTTTTGACAGTCCACGTTAAATGACATGTTATGTGTGAATTTGAGATCAGTGTCAATGTCGTGCAACATAAATGTTAATTCCTTTTGTTTGTTAAATATTTAAAGTCTAGTATGCCAAAAATTAATAAAAGAAAGCCAATATACATATACCAGCCCTTGCCATCAGTTATTAGAATAAGGTATTCGTCATTTGGGTAGATAACATTTAAAAACTGTGGTCCTAATAGAACGATTACGATTACGATTACGATTACAAATGCATATATAACAGTTTTTACTGAAACAGGACGCTTTAAATTGTTTTTTTCATTGTTAGTCATTTATTTCTTTATTGCACCTAACGTTTTGGGTAAGACGCGCGTGCCTTTTGCGTGTTGCTCTTGACCCACTTGTTAAGCGCCAAGCACAAGTTTTGCACCATAACTTAATGTTGTTTTTACATAGGATAGCGCAGCATCTTTGCCAATTTTTTTTACACCCTTACCAAGCTCTTCACCTAAGGTTGTTTTTATTTGTAATTCTTTAGGTATTGCATTTAGAGCCTCTAAACCTTTTGGCGACAATGTAACTGCATTGAACGAGATGTGTGTAGCGTTTCGATGCCATAAATACCCAGACTCAATTAGCCAGTTAATTGACGCTCTAGCTATGTCATACTCTGAGTTACGCATATCAATATCATGTCCGCATCCCGGGTCTAATGCCTCATGGATAGCTTCCCCCACCTCTATCACAGACACATCAATGCGTATAGGAAAGGCTTGATAACATTTACCAAAAACTTCAGCAACTGCAATATTGAATGATTCTATGTTTTTCATATGCGCTTAACGACTGAGTTAACTTGACGGCGCGTATTATGCGCCGGTCAAGTTGGACGATTTGTTATGAGATTTTGTATCGATATACATTTGTCTCTCTCATTTCGAACCCCACCTTTTTGTAAAGAGCATTTGCTGCTTCACGAGAAGGCCTAGAAGTAAGGTCTACAGTTTTTGCTCCAATTTCGCTTGCCAAACCAACAGCTCTTTCAGAAAGCAATTTACCAACCCCTTTACCACGTGCATTCTCTTTTACAACTACATCTTCAATCCATGCCCGTATCCCTGTTGGTATCATGAATGTGACCAATGTCAAACTGCCGTAGAATTTGCCGCTCTCTTCTGCCATTAGTAAATGTGAAGATTCTGACTGAATGATTTCGGTTAGCTCACTTGCTGTGAGAGGCTTTGCCGATGACGACAATTGAGGCAATAGTTCATTTATCGCTTCGAGTATCTTTTCTGAATATTGAGTAACTTGAATTACATTCATATGTTTATTCTCGATAGCTCATAACTTGTCGATATGAAGCCTTCTAAGACTATATATTTTTTATAATATACACCCTATAAGACTTCATATTACGATATTAAAGGGGAAAAGAAGCTTAAGGCAGTGTTTTAACTTTTAATTTTTATCCTATCACATGGCTAAGACTGCATATTGTGATATTTAAGGGGGTAAAGTAGCCTTGTAATGTAAGTATTTTTAATCAAGGCGCCCTATTACGATATTTAAGGACAAAAGAAGCCACAAGTTAAGCATTTGCTAATACACTATTTGGTTGTAGCCCTGTCCCTAGTCTTGTTCATCAACGATTAGTTCGACTGCTGTCTGGCGTTTGTTTCTGGCTTTGTGGTATTGGTATCTGACACATATCAACTGGTCATTATATTGCTGCAGATATGTTTAGTTCCCTTTAGGCCAGGTTTTAGTGTTGCTCTTACTTCCATGTTGTTTTCCTTTTTATGTTCGGTTTGATTCTATAAAGAAGGTGATCTTA
>CAVWAI010000004.1:0-46902 GCA_963752725.1 uncultured Gammaproteobacteria bacterium | reverse complement strand
TTGCGGACTCAGGGGCGCCGGTAAAACTGAATGTGAATCGAGACGTATTAGGACTGCGCGGATCTGCAGGTCTTAGTTTTCCAATCAGTCAGCATTTTAAACTTCGTCCTTATCTATCCCTTGGGGTATCAGATCTACTGACTAAAACGACCATCGATGGGTTACCGATTACAGGCCTAGCAGGTAATACAACAACTTTAACTACTTTTGATAGTAGTGCATATATGGCATCTACCACAGGTACACTGGATGCCGTCTACTCACGCTGGTTTAGTGATAACAGGTTGGAATTGTCTGCTCAATATAACTTGATATACACGGACTCTATCAGCGGAGATAATTCAGTGCTGAATACAACGGCCTGGAATCAGACGGCACTGGTAAAGGCTCGTTATAGTGGAGCCACGAACCTGCTAACAGATGGTAGACCCTGGCGGTGGCAAGTGTATGCAAACCACGCTAACTTTCTTAGTTTTGATAAAGCGTCACTGGGATATACCGGCCATTTCGAAATTGGCACCGGTCTCGACTGGCACATTAATATGAAACCGCTCAACTGGTTTGGCTGGCAGACAGTTGGAATTAGTTTTGGTGTAATTACCAGTAGAAATGTTGAAGGTTATAACCTGGGGCTGACAGCACGATGAACTTGCGAATCATATTATTTATCTTCAGTAGCCTGTTTCTTGGCGGCTGTGTACAGACTCCAGCATTCAAGGGAGATGAGTACGCAGTTATCACGTCCAACTACCCGGTCGTAAAGGTTAACGATGTCGAAATAGAAGATACATACACACTTGATATCGAGGCCGGTGAAAATACCCTGGTGATTGTATATAACACATACCGCTACGATTATTTCTGCACGTTCAGCTGGACTGCCATAGCAGGGACTGCGTACGAAGTGACAGACCAGGAAAACCAGTACCCGCTTACTCTCTATCGCTGGGTCAGAAAAAACCGTTTATGGGCTTTACGACTTGACCCAATAGATCCACTACAATGTGCTGGTGAATAAAACAGGAAGCGCGCAGCTAAAGAAATAATTAATGACAGTCGTTGGTTTCTGGTTAGCTGTTATTTTCAACAGCATTTTCTAATCGGTGAAAGATTGAAAACCTGGGAAACACCCAGAGCAGAGTTGATCAAGTAATAATATAAACGTGATAAATCCATACGTTGTACTAGAGAATAATTTAGAGAGCGAAAGATGTGATAATTACGGAAAAACCATGGTCAGAGAACAGTTATTCTCTGGCCCTGCTTAGAAGAGAGATTCACTACTCTTTCTTTTTATGCATTTAAATTCATCGAAATTGGCGCATTCTGTTAAACGGATGTCGCATTAGGTCGTCTTCTACCGGAGTTATATCTGGCAATCTATACCATAAGAAAAAATAGGGGGTAGTGTCAGTTATGAAAAACCAGAAGAAAATCAGTGGCATCATTAAAGATAAGGATGTCAGTTCACCTTGCAAATATAATTTCAGGAAACCGGCTTTTTTTAAGTGTGAGTTCTGAGGTTGTACCGTGTAAGATATTCACTCAGTATTTTTAATAAGTTATCGTATTTTTTCATTGTGATGCCAGCTTTAAAATCATTCGACAGAATAGTTAGTGTTTACGCCACAGTGCTTCTTGCATCATCGCTTATGGGCTGTGAGGTTGACGGTGGTGATAACCTTCCCGGGGTAACTGACCTGGGCCTGTTTATGTACACAGAAGCTAACTGGCATGAGTCTGAAGATACTGCCCAGATCGCGGCAGCGGTATACAGGGATAAAGTACCTGTTAATCTTGTTGGCGGTGATATATTTGAGGCACGCACGGCGACCGAGCGGGTATTGCTCAAAGACAGGGGGTTTTATGCCGGTAGTTATGCCGCATCGCTGCCGGTTGATGACACCGTGCAAGAAGTATTATTCAATGTGGTACATGAGCCAGTCGAAGCGCGCGAAGACCGCTGGTACCCGGTTGACCTGGTCAATACAGACCCGGGACCAGGTGAACTTGTCGGCAGATCATCGAGCGTTAACTTTCCATCCGCTATCACGATAACAGGGCCAGTTGCAGGTAGGTATACTTCGATAGCTCAGGTTATCGACCTCAGTTGGGTGGCGGGTGTAGGCGACAGCATGCGCGTACTAGCCGCCATTGAGTGCACGGATGGTTTATCATCGACCTCCTACGGTACGATGGTCGATATCGTCGATGACGATGGTTATGAAGCGATTGGCCTCGACCAGTTTATCTATGACCTGAATACGCCGCCTGTGCTTACTTTTATCGCTGATGCTGCTCTTGTATTGTTGCAAGAACTGCTTGACCAGTTGAGTGCTGGAAACATTGATCCGGACTTTCTCATCAAAAAAGCAGAAGCCAACCCGATCGACAGCAACTGCGAGATCCGGCTTTTTCTGCAGCGCCAACGTAAAGGCCAGTTTGATATAATGTTTGATGGCGGCAATGTTATCGGCAGCAGGAGTGCTGAAGTGACCGTGAATTATATCCCTCCCGTGCTGCAGAATTAGAAGTCGTTATGTCTGTCTTATACCAGTTGCCTGTTCTCATCATTACCGCATGCATGACCTGCAACGCACATAGTGAAAACATGCAGCTGGATGCCAACCTGCTCCTGACTGGATTTGATGCTGGCGGAAACGATGAGTTTCACAGCGGTAAAGCCATCAATGTTAATTACAGTTATTATCTGAAGGACTGGCTGGCTGCGGATACTGGTCTGATGATCTCTGACAAGACTCTGGATGAGAGTCAAACAGATATCGTTGGTACTTACCGGGCAAGCATACAGACACAGGCTATCCTGCTCGGCATCAAACCTCGATATAGATTTGAAGCGCCATACGAGGTTTTTGCTCGTCTGGGCTTACAATACTGGTCCACAGAACTGGAGGTCGAAGAATACTTTGCTGCGGGTATACCGGAGGGCAAAGATTCGGCAACGGACAATGGAATCGGTTATTACTTCAGTCTGGGTGGTGCCTATTACGTGGCGGAAAATGTCATCGTTCAGCTCGAGTTAAGACAGATGAAACAGCTCGATGTATTTGAAGGCCAATCGGCTTATCCTTTTGACCTCACGATTAACGCCCTGAGTTTCGGCGTAGGTTATCAGTTTTAGATGTACCTGAATCTTTCTTTATCTCGAGCGTAAAGCAGTAATCAATTTTATGTATCCAGTCCATCGTTTAGTTCGCACATTTATATTATTAACTTTCTGTTTGTTTGCAACAACAGCATGGTCAGCGCTGGATGAAACATATCAACTGACCATAGGCGCTTCAGTTAGTGACTATGAATCTAAGATAAAGATTAACTCCAGAGATGACTCAATTGACAGGGAGATCGATTTTGAAGATGTGCTGGGTTTAGACAACGAAGTGAGACTGGGCTGGATAAAGGGCACCTGGCATATGGGAGCGCGCCATACATTGAACCTGATCTATCTGCCTATCAGACGTACATCGTCAATCATCAGCAGTAATGACATCGATGTCGGTGGCAATGTGATCAAAGCGGGTGCATTTTTGGGCACCTCTTTCAGAACTCATGTATTTGATATCGTATATGTTTATAGTTTTTACCAACGACCCGATTTAGAAATCGGAGTAACGGGCGGACTGTACTGGATGAATTCGCTTGTCGAAGTGACGGCAGCCGGTGAAATCATTCTCGAGGGGGAAGATCTGCCTGAATTTCGCACAGATTACCAGGCCAACCAGCGGCTGATTGCACCGTTACCCTTGCTGGGTATAGCTGCTGTTTATGAGATTAATCCACAGTGGCGGGCAAAAGTGAATGCGCGATACTTTGATGTAAACATCGGTGATATCGATGGCCGTATTCTCAGCTTAACGCTGGGAACTGAATATTATTTCACTAAACACCTCGGACTGGGTGCTTCAATTACTTCGTTCGATCTCAGTGTCAGGCAAAATGGTGTCGTTTTTATCAATAGCCTGCAATATCAATACAACGGCTTACAGGCGTTCCTGACATTGAAATATTAACGCCTGTTGCTCTGCACGATGGAGAAACATTACGCTGTCTTGTAGCAGCAGTTGTTACTTATTCTAAAATCGAAGATGATGTACACTACACCGTAGCTGTCCATATTGGTGTTCCTTTGTAACTCAAAGCAAAAAGGGATAGATCTGTTTTAAATGAAATATTCTCTATTGAAAACGCTGTTTATTTATCTGTGTATCGGTGTAATAGTGACAGGCTGTTCCAGTGTACCCGAACGAAATCCTTTGCCAGAGTCGCTGAGTGACCAGGCGGTAATACCTGGTATCGATGGTGCGCGTTACTGGGCTGATGCGCCGCCACCTGAAATAGCCGACTGGTTCCAGTTAAGCAAAGAAGAGCTGAAAACAAGATACCCGGACACCTATGGTAAAGCGCATAATTATCTTGCGATATCCGGTGGTGGTCAGCGTGGTGCATTTGGTGCTGGTTTGTTATGCGGCTGGACAGAAACGGGTGCTCGGCCTGAATTTACTATGGTCACCGGTGTTAGCACTGGTGCTTTGATTGCACCATTTGCTTTTCTTGGACCTGAATATGATCATGTGATTAAGGAAATATATACCGGTTATTCAACCAGTGATATTGTTGAACCACGCAGCACTCTGAACACACTGTTTGGTGATGCGGCAACCGACTCTACGCCATTGCAAGAGAAGCTCATCAAGTATGTCGATGAGGATGTTATGGCAGCTATCGCAGCAGAATATAAACAAGGCCGTGTACTCGATATCGTTACCACCAACCTCGATGCGGCACGGCCAGTGGCCTGGAATATCGGCCGTATCGCCAGTAGTGGCTCCCCCGATGCACTGCAACTTATACGAGATGTCATGCTGGCCTCGGCCTCGATACCCGCGGCATTCCCACCGGTGATGTTTGATGTTGAAGCAAATGGCCAGCGTTACGATGAACTGCATGTCGACGGCGGCGCAACATCGGTTTTGTATCTGTATCCTATTGGACTCGACTGGGGAAAACTTGCTGAGAAACTGGAAGTAAAAGGCAGGCCCAGCGTTTACATTATCCGCAATGGCATATGGAGAAAACACTATGAGAGTGTAGAGCGCAGCACGATTCCGATTGCTCTGCGTAGTATGGATTCGCTGATGGGTAGCGCGGTTCTGGGTGATGCCTACCGTATCTATCTTGCTACGCAACGTGATGGTATCGATTACCATCTGGCTTATATACCTGAAAGTTTCGATGAGGAGTCCAGCGAACCTTTTGATAAAGAATATATGACCAAGTTATTTAATCTTGGTAAACAGATGGCAATCGATGAGTATCAGTGGAATACTGTTCCGCCAGGTTACGATGCAGATAATAAGTAATCATCCTTTACATATAACCATAAACGGTCCGACAGTCTAAAGTGCTCTTGCCGAAGTCATAAGTTTTTTCGTCGTTTACCTTCTTGAGTGGAAACACTGTTTTCAATAATATAATAAATATATGCAACAGACTCTCATTACAATAGGCATGCTTGCAGGCGGGGTAGGCCTGTTTCTGTTAGCGGTTAACATGATTACCGACGGCCTTAAGCTGGCCGCGGGTTATGCCTTACGCAACCTGCTGGGTGAGTGGACCCGCTCGCCTTTACATGGTGTAGTGACCGGTTTTTCCATCACTGCTTTAGTGCAGTCATCCAGCGCTGTCACTATCGCTACCATCGGTTTTGTTAACGCCGGTCTGATCTCTATGTACCAGGCCCTGGGTATCGTTTACGGTTCGAACATCGGCACCACCATGACCGGCTGGCTGGTGAGCATGATCGGCTTCGAATTTAAGGTGGCTGCGTTTGCCATGCCCATGATCGGTGTCGGTATGTTATTGCGCCTTACCGGCGGTGACAGCCGACGTGCTCATATCGGTACCGGCGATGGCAGGATTCGGTCTGTTCTTTACTGGTATCGATGTGCTCAAAGATGCCTTTGAAGGTATTGCTACCACCGTCAATCTTGAAGACTTTGCCGTCGATGGTGTAACAGGCATATTGTTATATCTGGGCATTGGTTTTCTCATGACGGTGCTTACCCAGTCATCCAGTGCCGCTATTGCACTTACCCTGACGGCGGTCTCAGGTGGCGCTACTGGGATTACATGCTGCAGCGGCCATGGTGATCGGTACCAATATCGGCACGACATCAACAGCAGCTCTGGCTGTTATCGGTGCCACACCAAATGCCAAGCGAGTCGCTGCCGCACATATAATTTTTAATGTAGGCACGGGGATAGTCGCGTTGGCAATATTACCGATGCTGCTCTGGGTGGTGGCATGCGGTTGCTCAGTGGCTTGAGATGGAGATCATTCCCACGGTCACTCTGGCGTTATTTCACACTATATTCAATATTATCGGTGTCTTGCTCATCTTGCCTGTGAGTCATCATCTGGCGCATTTCCTGGAAAAACGCTTTGTTACTCAGGAAGAGATCGAGGGTCGCCCCCGATATCTTGATAAAACGGTTGCGGTGTCACCGGTGCTGGCACTGAATGCTCTGGCGCTGGAACTGTCACGTATCGCAACGGTGGCAAGACGCATGGCGCTGGAGGCATTGAGTACTGAGTCAGCACCGGGGAAAAATATCGCAAACGATCATAGGGTGGCAAAAAACCTGTCCTCTGCGGTGGCTGAGTTCATCACCCGACTGGAGAAAGCTTCGCTGAGTGGAGATGTCGCTACGCAACTGGCTAAAGTATTAAGAGCAGAACAGCATCTGTTAGCCTGCGCCGATCAGGCACTGGATGTTGTCAGGGCGCAGCTTGGTCTGGGGGTGGTGACGGATGAAAAACTGATGGAAGATATCGCGCACTACCGTGCGGAAGTGGTCAGTCTGATGAAGATGGCTAACCCTGAGGAAGAGGGTTTTAGCTTCGAAGATTGCGAAGCTCAGATGCAGCAGGTGCAGATCGCATACGATGCTTTAAAAGCAGAGCTGCTGCAGGCTGGTGCCGAGTTACGCATTCCGATTCCTCTGATGATCGATATCCTCGATCAGAATAACCGGATTCGCCGCATGCCTCGGCATATGGTCAGGGCCATGCATTACCTCAGCGAGTTATCGATGGTCGCTAATGTGAAATTACCCGAGCAGGAGCAGGAGCCTGAACCGGAAGTGGCTGAAAAAAAAGAAGATGATGAGGTCAGTGAGCCTTAGAGATTTAATCGATACTTGACGGTGTGGCTAGCATGCTAGCGATGTTTTCGCCTGGTCTTACGTCCTCACTGAACAAAGTCTCTTAGGCTTACAATTCGGGCTATTAAAATGGTTAAATGTTAATTTTGAAACCTGGGGGAATAATGAAAACAATTACGATCAGCCTGCTGGTTTTACCAGTCTTTGCTATTGGGCTTAGTGGTTGCCTGTTTAAAACGACGATGCCGCAACAGATCACATCGCTCAATGTTGATTGTAAGACTAGTGAGGTACAGATATCTGATGAATCAGTCGAACTTAATGGTACGGAAAAATGGATAGCTAAATGTGATGGCAAGACATACTCCTGTACTTATCTTCCGGAATCTGGTTCAGACTGTTATGAAATTATCGAGTAAGAGGTTAATAATTATCTCACCAGGAAAAAAATAAATAATTAATTTAAGGCTGTAATTATTTTCAATTAATCAGATTGCAGCATCTCCTCTAGTTCCTCCTGTTTCTTAATTTCTAATTTTGCGTTTAGCTTTTCCACATACTCGCGGTCGAATAGCTGTTCACATATAGCGCTGCCATCTGCAGGGACCTTGTCAGCAAATATCCAGCGTGCTGGCACATGTAGTGGGCTGGTTATGAAGGAGATATAGCTTCCAGTCAGATCCACTGGATTAATTGCCATACCGATATCAGAAAAGTTGCCTTCGACTCTTATCGGTGACTGAAAAGAAAACAGTCGGGCAGTTTTTGATTGCGGGAACAGCGAAAGCTTTACATATTCCTGCTTGAAATCAACATTGATATTTCCATTCATCCATAATTTTGTGGTATCCAGGGCAAAAAATTCTTCTCGCATCGTTCCATCTTCCAGGTTCATCAAAGCAACCATGCAATTGACTAACGATTCTTTCTTTTTTAGTTCGGGTAACAGTATCAGGTAAAGATTAGTCGTCCACAGGTTGAGCGCTTTTGCTGGACGTGTATTTTTTGGCCATACTGCGATGTCCATATTGCCGCTTGCTTGATCAAATAAATGTGTGAAGTCACTGCCGCCAAGTTCAAGATCAATCCTGGTGCTGATGATGCCGTCAACCTGAGAGTCAGGCTGGAATAACCGCGTTGCTATCCCGTAATCGAGTTTATCGATATCGAGAGTCACATGACCGGTTGCCTGGTTATCATCTATTTTTAATGATAGAGATGAAGAGATACTGCCACCCGGCATTTCGATAATGAGATTTTCGATATTCACTGTATCGTCACGGATATGCAATTGAAAACGTGCTTTGCCGAGATGGTCTTTCCCTGAAAGCACTTTGTCTACTTTCAGGTTGAGATTCAGATGCATATCTGTAGTCTTTACCAGCTCTTCTAAGTGACGCAGTGGTTCGAGATAAGGTTTATTTTTTACTGCTTTTTTTGTGTCTTTTCCAGTTGCTGTGGCAGCTTGTTTTATGCTCCAGTCATCAAAACCAAAGTCTTTGAGTTGTAGTTGCTGGCTGCTCAGGTTGATATGCCATAAGGGTTTTAGGAGAGTTGTTTCGATAACGATCGATGCCTGAAAGCGTGAGTCACCTATCGATGCGCTAGTGGATTTCAGTATGTAACCTTTTTCGTTGGATATAAGATTTCCAGTCAGGCTGAAGTCATTGAAAGGTGGGAATTCTGCGTCTATTATTGGATTTAATTTCTCCAGGTCTTTGCCTTTTACTGATATTTCTAAATTTAAATTTTTTGTTTCAATCGGTAGATCAAGCGTTCCAATCGAAGTGATATCTATACCAGCTACACCGGCTGCAAGATCAACATTCAGCTTTTGAATGTCATCAAAAAATTGCTCCAGGCGGTTGCTCGTGAAATCAAGCTTGATCGATTCACCTGCAATAGTTCCGTCGATATGTAAGGCAAGCGGTTTTTTCCACGAAGTAAATGAGCTCGCTTTAGTGAATGATAGCTTTTTCTTCTGCCCTGTTTCTATGGATTGCAGGTTCCAATAGCCTCTGCCAAGCTGTAGCTCGACTTCTGCCTGTTCATATAACTCAACCAGGTCAGAGCCTGTTACTCTGGCCTTGATGTTTATGTTGTCAGTAACTGCATCCTGTCCGGTAATTATTCCTAGCGTATCAAGCAGCATGCCAAGGTTAATGTTGATTACGGTAATGTCTATGTTACCGGTTATCTTATTTACTTCTGACTGTACAGCAGCTTCGAATTTTGTCTGTCTGTTAGCAATATGGCCTGTGCCATGAATAAGCCAGGAGTTGCCAGAGGGGAACGACTCAAGCGGTTCTGATTCAAATATGATGTCATAGCGGTGGCCCTGTACATTGCCTCTTATTTCAGCGCTCGGATGTGATCTGTCCTTTATGTCGATCGTCAGCTGGTCAAGTTGTGTGTCGATGACCTGGTCACGTGTTTCGTCACGGTAATGTATTGCTACATTGCTTAACTGGAATTCAGCTATCGATAACCGGTTGCTTTCACTTGTACTGCTGTCACTGCTGGCTGTATCTGTGTCGACTGGTTTTGATGACTGATCTGTGTTTTCGAATGACCAGTTATGACTGCCATCTTTTTTTTGTACCAGGTTTATCTTTGCCTGGTCTGCTGAGACATCGCTCAGATGCAACTGCCCGGATAGCAGCGGTAATAATGGCACCTCTATGCGTGTTTTACCTATGCTGATAAAATCGTCATCATCGAAGCCATCAATGTTGCTGATGTGGAGTCGTTCGAGCAATAAATGTGGTGGGAAGGAAACCGTCAGCTTTAACCTGCCATCGATACGAACATCACGCCCGGTATAAGATTCAATCTGTTCGACTAGAGCTCCGCGCGCTCCATCTAATGAGAAAGATACATTCATGAAATTGAGCATACCCAGCAGAAAACCGAAAATAACGATAATTGTTAACAGGCTTCTGAGTACGATAGAAAAGTATTTTAGTGATGTCATTTACTTAGAGCTATAGGGGACAAGGTGAACTGCATCTAGTTTAACGGACATAATGATAACCGGGTGTTATCTTTGCCAGTTATATTAATGATAAATAACATCTTGCTATGCTCATGCTCAGCGCAGGTTATACTTTATCACCAGCCTTGGTTTTGGTGCGGCGATAAATTCAGTTCATCCGTTGGCAAAGTACCTGCCTTCGGCAATGGTGGCGATGATAATTTTAGTTAACAGCAGCCTGTGAGAAGATTCAGGCTTATCCGAAGTTTTTATCCTGCGGGTCATTTTAATCTCACTAGCTGCTATATATGTGGTTGTAACGCTAAGGCTGCTGGATGCGTTCTGGCCTAAAAAAGTAATTGCCAGTCACCAGTAGGTATAAAATAAATCAATTATTGAAAACTGTCATTGCCGCGCTTCGCTCGCGTGACGATGGTGTGTTTTTTGTCGTCAATGACAAACTTTTATAAATTTATGATGAAACTATTAATATTGCTCAGCTTTTTTTTAATAACAGCTTGCGCCAATACACCGCCAAAAAACATAAACAATATCTGTGATATTTTTGAAGAAAAAGATGACTGGTATGACGATTCTAAAGACAGCTTTGAACGTTGGGGTGTGCCCATACAGGTGCAGCTGGCAATCATCCACCAGGAATCCAGTTTTAAGTATGACGCTGAAACTGAGATGGAGTATTTTCTATGGATCATTCCTATCGGCCGTAAGTCATCGGCCTATGGTTACGCGCAGGTAAAAGACGATACCTGGGACTGGTATATAAAATCAACACGTAACTGGGGTGCTGACCGGGATGATTTTGATGACGCCGTCGATTTCATCGGCTGGTATGGCAAGATGACCTACGACACTTTAAAAGTTTCTAAATGGGACGCAAAAAATCAGTATCTCGCTTACCATGAAGGGCATGGCGGTTATAAACGTAAGACCTACAATAAAAAACCATGGTTGCTCAAGGTGTCAGACAAGGTCGATAAGAATGCTCGAAAATATGGTGCCCAGTTGAAGACCTGCGAAGCCGAATTAAACTCTGGCTGGTGGTTCTGGTGAGTAAACCTGTTCCTGGCGTCTCTCGTCAACAACGCATCTCAGATGAAGGCCTGGCTCGGCTCGATAAGCAGCTGAAATCAGGCGTCAGGATTAGTTCGCAAGTATTGCAACAATGGATAAAACGCTACGGTGATGAGGCTCGTATGTTATTGAAAAGTCACGGATACGAGGTCAATGACTGATTTATTGAGATATATCAAACTTTCTTAATTTGTACTTAAGTTATTATAGTTTGTCGTATTGCAGGAATCAGTTTATGGCAAGACATGTAACCTTAAATCAGCCGTGGAGCGGTGGCAATATCGATTGCCTTAGCTGTTCGATACGCAGTTCAGCACTGCTCAGTGGACTGACAGAGCAGGACTTCGAGCAGATGCACGAACCTGTTGAGCAAGTTGATATGTTACCAGGTGAAGTATTATATAAAGTTGGCGACCCTGGCCGTCATCTTTTTACTGTGCGTAGTGGTCTGATAAAACTGGTTCAGTATCTGCCTGATCGTACGCCGCGAATCGTACGCCTGATGCGCAGCACCGATACATTTGGCCTGGAGATGCTGGTCGGAGAGCACTATGAGCATGAAGCGGTAATATTACGTGCCAGTGGTCTGTGTCGTTATTCTAAAGAAGCGGTCATGCGTTTTAGCGAGACTAACCCGGAGTTTCATAAAGACCTGATGTTGCGTTGGCAAAAATCACTGAGCGATGCTGATGCATGGTTAACGCAACTATCGACAGGACCGGCTAAAAAACGCGTCGCCAATTTATTGCTGCGTCTGCGAGAAGAAGACTCAACCGAGTGTTTTTTATTCAGCCGCGAGGATATCGGCTCTATATTGAGTATCACCATCGAAACAGCCAGTCGAACTATCTCTGACTTCAAACGCAAGGGTTTAATGAAAGAGATCAGGCATAATCATTATTATCTGAATGTGCCGGCCTTAAAGGCGATTATTGGCAGCTGATTTAAGCCAGTTGACTAGAAAGATACATCTTGATCACGTATTTAGCCGCAAAACCAAAGATACCTAGACCCAGGCCAACGAATAAAACCATCATGCCATAACGACCGGCTTTGGATTCTTCTGCCAGTTTGTAGACGATGAACAGCATATAGCTGATGCCAACGGTAAGTCCGACGGTTAATGAGATCTCGGTGAATTCTTTTTCGGTCATAATCAAGCGATGGATTACTCTAAAAACGGATGTGTATTATAGTTTTCTTATATACTTCTTTATATAATCAATTTGGTATATCTCATTGCTGCCCCCCCAGATAGGAACTCAAACCCCTGCAAGCTTATGACGGTTGTAACAAATCGTGTGTTGCAGGGTGAGGAGCTGCGAATTCACACAATGTCTTAATTAAAGCCATTCCTTCTCCCAAAGGGCGAGGGAGATTAAGGGAGAGTGGTGGCTATATCTGGATTTCTGCTAAAGTGGTAACTTATTACTTTTGTTTAAAGCTTGAATCATGGATCCAATTTCGCAGGCCAGCCTTGGCGCCAGTCTCTCGCAGTCATTCGCCAACGATAAAACCAGGCAGTTTGGTGCTTTAGTCATCGGCGCATTGTCGGGCATGGCGCCTGATCTGGACGTCTTCATTAACTCGGCTGTTGATCCCTTGCTGTTTTTAGAGTTTCATCGGCAATTTACCCATTCGCTGGTATTTATTCCTGTCGGTGCCTTAATCTGTAGTTTGATCTTTTACCCATTGTTCAATTCAAAATGGGCCCACCGTAAGTGGATGCCAGCCAGGTTATCCTTTGCCCAGATCTATCTTTTTTCTTTTTTAGGTTATGCCACACATGGCTTGTTAGATGCCTGTACCTCTTACGGTACACAGCTGTTCTGGCCTTTTTCCAATGTCCGCATTGCCTGGAATACCGTATCCATTATCGATCCCTTGTTTACCTTGCCGGTCATTATTTTCATTGCACTTGCTGCCTATCGAAAGAACGTGCGTTATGCGCGTATCGCTTTTGCTTACGCCGTTATATTTTTAAGTCTGGGCATCATTCAAAACCAGCGTGCAGAAAATGCAGTTTATGCCCTGGCAGAGCAGCGTGGCCACAGTGTAGAACGCTTACAGGTAAAGCCCAGTTTTGCCAATCGTCATGTGTGGAAGCTTATTTATGAATATGATGGTTTTTATTATGTGGACGCAGTAAAGCTTTTATTGAAAACAAGGATCATTCCAGGTACATCGATTCAGAAGCTGGATGTGAAACGTGATTATCCATGGCTGCCTGAAGACAGTCAGCAGGCAAAAGATATCGAACGTTTTCGCTGGTTCTCAGATGGTTTCCTGGCAGTGAGTACAAGAGATCCTGATCTGATTACCGATGTGCGTTATTCGTTTTTACCCAACCGGGTTGATTCGATGTGGGGTGTGGTTGTCAATAAGAAGTTAATCGATGAAGGTAAACTGGATGAGCATGTGACATACGAGATGATAAGAAATCTGGATGAGCAAACCTACCAGCTCTTTTTCGAAATGCTGTTTTATGACAAGCTTATCTGATCTGTTCAGCAGCAGTGTGAAGCAGCGGTTTGAAAAAGTTTGTCTGTGGTTATGGTGATTTTTTCATTCTGAGACTTTTCTCCTGTTAGCGACGATAACAAGTCAAAGGGAAGAAATTAAGCATTATGCAGTCTTAATATTAAATCTATCAATCGCTTGCTACGTTTGCACCATCAATGCCAATATTAAGCTTTAACAAAAGAGTAGGGTGGCATGGTTATTGAGCTGTTGAATAATATCTGGCTGGTTTTCCTCGACACCGCTTTCTGGCTGTTGATCGGGCTGCTGGCGGCAGGTCTGATAAAATCATTCATCTCTGAGAACACCATGCAACGCTGGGTTGGTGGCAATGGCATCGGTGCGATATTACGCGCTGCACTTTTTGGTGCACCGTTACCGCTATGCTCCTGCGGTGTTCTGCCTGCAGCCATCGGGCTGCGACGCGCAGGTGCATCAAAAGAAGCCACGGTATCATTTTTAATCTCGACACCAGAGACCAGTATCGATTCAGTTACTGTCACCTACGCTCTGATGGGGCCGGTGATGGCGATCTTTCGCCCGGTTGCTGCCCTGGTCAATGCAGTCGGCACCGGTCTGCTGACAACGCTGGTGGCAGATGAGTCGGTAGCTGAAAGCGCAGAACCAGGCGTTGTAGAAAGCTGCTGTTCGTCTAAACAAGAAAAGACAGAGCCGGTGGTGTCATCATGCTGTGCATCGAAGCCTGAAGAAGCTGAAGCATCCTGTTGTTCTGAAAAAAAAGCAGAGACGGATAAAAAGCAGTCAAATAAACTGATACAGGTTTTATCATATGCCGGTGCTGATCTGCTGGATGACATATCGCGATGGATGGCATTCGGTATCGTACTGGCCGGTATCATGCTGACCTTTATTCCCCCGGACTGGCTGGCGCAGTGGGGTGGTGGCCTAACCGCGATGCTGGTCATGCTGGTGGTCGGTGTGCCCATGTATATCTGCGCGGTGGCTTCCACACCGGTTGCTGCCGGGCTTTTATTAGCCGGTGTTTCTCCCGGTGCAGTGCTGGTTTTCCTGCTGGTAGGCCCGGCCACTAACATCAGCAGCTTTGCCTTGCTGAAGCGCGAACTTGGGTTGAAAGTAACCATCATGTATTTATTTGGTCTGTCGGTTTTCAGTCTGATGATGGGGCTGCTACTGGAATGGCTGCTTGAGGTACAGGGCTGGCATATACAGGCACAACTGGGCGAGGCACATGCCATGTTGCCCGGTATGCTTTCCTGGGTCAGTGCGTTTGTCTTGATCTTTCTGGCGATAAAACCGTTGAGAAGGGCCGTTATTCCGCAGTTGGGTTAATAACCGGCGATGCAAGTAATCGGGGACGGACCACGGTTTATTGCCCCGGTTCTAATATTGAATTAAAAGTTACAACGGATTAAAGTGATTCGTATTGTGGTAAATGTTTAACAATTAAAGAGGTTAACGAAATGAAATTATTTAATAAAATGGCAGCCTGTGCGTTAGCGGGGTTGTTGACTACCGGTGTTGCAGTGGCAGATGGCTATAGAAATCCTGCTGGACCTTGCATGTCTCAGGGTGATCGATACGAAATGATGAGGAAGATGGGTGACGAGAAACGTCAGGCTATGCGAAAAATGATGGACGAGCGACGCAGGGTGATTGAACAAATGAGTGATGAAGAGCGTCAGGCCATGCGTAAAATAATGGATGACCGTCGTCAGATGATGAAGAAAATGAGTGACGAGGAACGTCGGTTCATGCGTGAGCGGATGATGGCGAAGCAGGAAAAGATGATGCGCATGAGTGAGGAAGAGCGTCAGGCCATGCGTAAAAAGCGTATCGAGCGACATGAAAAATTGATGAATATGAGTGAGGAAGAGCGTAAGGCCTTGCGTAAAAAGGTCATTGAGCGACATGAGAAAATGATGAGTATGAGTGAGGATGAGCACCAGGCCATGCGTAAAAAGATGATGGAACGACACGAAAAAATGGCGAATATGAGCAGAGAAGAGCGTAAGGCCATGTATGAACAAAAAGCTGGTAAAGGCAGCCAGGCACAGTGAAAAATAGGGGCGGAGAGCAATAGTTTCTAGTATCAGGATTAATTACTCTCTGCCCTCGTTTATTCTGTTGTAATCTCGAAACACCATATTTCCTTTCATAAATAAACATCTCTCACCCTCCTGTTTTATAAAAACTTTTTTCTTAAAAGTGACGATTGTCAATGTCATACATCTCCATCCATGATTTCATTAAGCTGTATTGATGGTTAAGTGAGTAATTGGTCATAAAAATAAGAATTACAAGATGAGGTCAGGCCAAAGGACTATCGATTCTATGCTTATGTGTATGACTTATGAAAGGGAAATATTATGCTTAATAGACTACTGGTCGAACACGATCATATCCTGAGAAAACTGAGTTTGTTAGAGTTACAGTATCTGGATATGTGTCGAGGTAAGGTGCCTGACTACTCCTTGATGCGAAGCATCATTGTGTATATTCAAGAATACCCGGAACAGATTCACCACCCGCTGGAAGATATGATTTATTCGATTTTACTTAAACGTGTAGATGATGTGGAGTTTGTGCAAGAGCTAATAACCGAGCATACGCAACTGGAAGTTGTTACTCGGAGATTAAGAGACTCTCTTGAATCATTGTCGAGCGACATTGCTTCTAAAGAACAGCTTAAGCAGCAACTATCAGAGTTTCTTGTTGGGCAGCGGCAGCACATCTATACGGAAGAAATAAAGGTGTATCCGCTAGTGCAAAGTGTTCTAACAAAAGAAGACTGGAGGCAGCTTCAATCGATGGTTCCCATCCTGGATGGACCGATTTTTGGCAAGCGGACGCGGGATGACTATGAGCGTTTATATCGGGAAATTGAAGATAGAAGTAAGACGCGATTGTTTGAAGTGGAAAAAGCTAGTATGCAATTGAATGATACTGAACGTCAGCAATCAGCTCAGAGTGTGTGAAAACTATTCTTCATGTTTGAAAGCGAAAAAGATTGGCCCATTTTAATTGTGGCTGCTCATGATATGTCTGATAGCGCAAACGATATCCGTTTAGCAGAGGATTGAATAAATTCGATATCACTATCACTAAAAGGCTGTGATCTCAGTATCATGCTACTAAAATTTAATGTGCCCCAGATTTCCCCATGTTTTAGGATAGGTGTACTGATATAAGCTTCTATTGGCAGATCTTTATATAGCGGATGGCATTGTAGACCGGGTTTGCCTTCAAGTTCTGTTATCGCTATGGTTTTACCGGTGCTGCAAACATCCCTGCAATAGGTCTGATTTAATGGGAAAGACTCGCCGGAAACAAATACATTTGCGATTGATTTCACGGCAATGATTTCATACTCATCATTTTCAACATGGCTGACGATGCCCATCGTAGTTGAAAATCTATTATTTCCATCAGTAAGTATTTCATTGCATAAACTGTGTAACTCAGCTGGTTTCATTGGATACCCTCTACACACTTGTAAATCAATAAGCTCACAAAATTAAACAGCTCAGAGCCCTTTTATCGATACGTCCTCTTTATTGCTTCAGACTATATGTTTAAGTCCTTCCTGTAAATCCGGGTATTGCAGAACGAGATCAAAATCATTCAGTAATTTTTTGTTGTTTATGCGTCTGGATTCCGCCATATAAGACAGCATGCCTTCGGATAACTGCTGCTGCGCGTCTTCCAGGGAGATAGCAGGCGGTGCGGGTAAATTCATCGCCGCTGCAACACCGACAAAGTAATCATACATGGTGCCAGGGTGGCCATCGGTGACGTTGTAGATGCCCGTAATCCTGGGATTCAATAATGCTTTTTCACATACGTCTACCAGGTCATCCGCATGGATGCGATTGGTGAATGGTGAGTCCTGTTTATTGACGATGGGCAATCCACTTCTGATACGAGCCAGCGGGATTTTTCCCGGACCATATATGCCCGGTACACGCAGGATCACCAGTGGGATGTCGAGGCGCTGGCAAAACTGCTGCACTTGTCGCTCAGCATCGGCGCGGCGGATCGCCCGGTCGGCGGTTGGGCTTAATGCTGTTGTTTCATCGATCCAGGCGCCTTTGCAGTCGCCATACACGCCAGTGGTACTGATCAATACAAACTTTTCAGGTTGATGTTTTTCGATGGCGTGCAGATAATTTCTTATACGCGTATCTGTTTTTCCACTGCGCGGCGGCGGTGCGAGGTAGATAATGCGATGTCCTGTAAGGTCGATGTCAGGTAACGGTTCATCCAGGTCGATTATTTTACAGGCTATGTTTCTGTTTTTGCAATCAGCCATGCTGGACTCGCTGCTGACATAACCGGTTACCGGTATTTTTTTCTTCAGCAGTTGCTGCGCCAGCAGTTTTCCAATATGGCCGCAGCCAATGATGCTTATGTTGTTTTTGTTTGGCATGGTTTTTTCTTCATGTATCACGCTGAATTAAAGGACTATGATAGCGATATTCTGATCCGTTGTTGTCTTAAAACAGGACCTGTGCACCCACTGCCAGTCCCGTGCTTGATTTAGCTCCTGTCTCAACAAGTGTGCCATCGTCCAGAGCAAAACTGAATTCTCGTCTTGAGTGTTTAACAGCACTTAACTCAAGTCTTAGCGTTGAATTTATTCGCCATTCAATCGATAAGCCGGTAACGATGGCGTTATAAATAAAATCTGAATTTTTTGTTTTATCTTTACTGAACACATGCCATTTGTTGCCATCGGGTTCGGCAAACAATTTAATATTTATTCCGTTCGAAAAAAACCTGCGGATACTGAAATCTGGCAAAGCCAGTTGTAACTGCCAGTTTGCATCGGGTTGCCAGCAAATCCCTACCACCGGATAAACTTGATAAGGGCCAAAGCGATGGTCAGATCGAAAACCGAGAAGCCACGCGCTTTCCTGGTTCAGAGTTTTTTTATAAAGCATGCCAGTCCAAAGCTGCATTCCTTCCCGGTCCAGTAGATCGGGATTTTTCAATACGTTTGAAGACACAGATATTACCGGGGCCAGGTAGTAATCGAGAGTATAGTCTGCCCCCTTATTATGCCAGCTCACGGGGAAATCCCAGGAGTGCAAGTGGCCATTGGTCATTGGCGAGACAGCGTCATCGAAACCAACAATGGTATATTGAAAATTGAAGTCAATCGCCATCGAATGATTATCTTCACTGCTGGCGATGATGCCGGTAGAAAGCTCATCCCTGGAAAAACTTACCTCTGCACCGCTATCAAGCGCTGCGTTTTGCAGTTTTCCAGTGCTTAAACCGATATGATGTTGATTGATATCATCGTTGCAGTATTGATTACCGGCAACGGCGAACAGTTCGCCGCTAAAAACAACACATGCAAAAAATGTGGCGCCCCTGAAAGTAAAACAAAACTGTCGACAGATGGTTATCATTTTTCTATGGTACCACTACGTGAGTGACTCTCTATTGACTATAGCGGGTCTGACTAACACAAATATCCGGGGAAGTGCCCTGTGTCCGTGTCATCACCACGCTTCACTCGCGATGACGTGGTCAAGATGCTGTATAATCCGCACATCAAAAATTGACCTGAGAAAAACAATGCCATTAATAAAGCCTTTTGCCGGTCTGCGTCCGGTTCCTGAGCGAGCTGAAGAAGTTGTTGCACCGCCTTATGATGTTTTAAATTCTGCCGAAGCGCGTGAACGTGCTGCTGGCCGTCCGTGGAGTTTTCTACATATATCTAAAGCTGAGATCGATCTGCCGGAAGGCACCGACCCATATGATCCATCGGTATACGCCAAGTCTGCTGAGAATCTGCAGAAGATGCTGCAGGAAGGTATTTTGATCCGTGAAGATAAACCCTGTTATTACGCTTACCGCCTTATCATGGATGGTCATTCGCAGGTGGGTCTGGTCGCTGTTGCATCGGTTGCTGATTACGACATCAACCGTGTACGCAAACATGAATATACCCGTCCGGCAAAAGAAGACGATCGTGTGCGTCAGATCGAAGCGTTAAATGCGCAGACCGGTCCTGTATTGCTAGCCTATAAATCACAGGCTGATATGGATGCGATTCTAGAAGAGACCACCAAACAGCCACCTCTGGTCGATGTCACTGCCGATGATGGTGTGCAGCATACTTTCTGGGTTATCGATGATGACGCCACCATCGACAAGATCAGTAACGGTTTTGAAGCGATGAACGCAATCTATATCGCTGATGGCCACCACCGTTCGGCCTCGGCTTCACGCGTGGCAAAAAGCCATGCTTTAGCTGATGGCGACGGAGATCAGAGCAGTGATTACTTCCTGTCTGTAATTTATCCGCATAACCAGATGAACATCCTGGATTACAATCGCGTGGTCACTGATCTAAACGGCCTGAGCAAAGAGGAGCTGCTGGATAAAGTTAAAACAGCTTTCACCGTTACTGAGGAATCGGCCGCCGTTAAACCAGCAAAGGCGACAGAGTTTGGCATGTATCTCGATGGCCAGTGGTACCGTCTGAACATTAATACTGAACTGGTTCCAAACGACCCTGTGGCTTCGCTTGACGTTAGTCTGCTGGCAAATAACCTGATCGAGCCAGTCCTCGGGATTTCTGATCAGCGTACTGACAACCGCATCGATTTTGTCGGTGGTATACGCGGTCTGGCTGAGCTGGAAAAACGTGTCGATAGCGGTGAGATGGCCATTGCCTTTTCGTTCTACCCGACCAGTATGGAAGCCCTGATGGCAGTGGCTGATGCTGATGAAGTGATGCCGCCTAAATCTACCTGGTTTGAACCGAAACTGGCCGATGGCCTGGTGTCGCACGTACTTGATTAGGAAAAGAATTTGAACCGCAGAGACGCGGAGACACAGAGAAAAACTTTATAATAGTTTAAAACTCTGTACTCTGCGCCTCTGCGGTGAATTTTTATTTTTAAACCAAATATATTCATAATATTGGTTTTTTCTTGCATTTCTTATTTTATTAACATATATATTAATTATTAATATATATGTTAATAAGTGAGTGTTTTATGAATAATTCAGATTGGGTTCGAAGTATGCGGATAAAACAGGGGTTGAAAGGGTTTCAGCTGGCTGAACGCATGCAGGTGAGTGCCGCCAGGATATCGGTGCTGGAAAAAGATGAGGCACGCGGTGCGGTCACGCTAAAGATGATGGAAAGAGCGGCCAAAGCCATGGGCTGCAGGTTCGAATACCGTATCGTGCCGAATTCAACTGCCAACAACGAGAGTGGTTTATCTGAAACTAAAACGCGGTCGGCCAGTCAGAAACCGCGTTACCGTGTGGTTGCTAAATAAACGGTTTGTGTTGAATTTATAAGTTATTACTAATAAACGACATACGGTAACCTCATTTTTGTATAATTCAGTCCTCAACTCTTTTTGTTTATAAATTGGAATCATTTTGTATCAACTCCTTCAACAACGACTTTCTCTACTGGCTGCGTCCAATTTTGAACAGGCGTTATCGACATCGAAGATCGGTCTGGAAAAAGAAAGCCTTCGTGTATTACCTGAAGGTGGCATTTCACAGACACCGCATCCGGTAGCATGTGGTTCGCCTCTGACACATCCGCAGATAACGACAGATTTTTCTGAAGCATTAACTGAGCTGGTAACACCGCCCTGTGATTCGGTCACTGAGGTCATACAATCGCTCGATGATATCCAGAATTTTGTCTATCGAAACCTGGACAATGAAATTCTCTGGGCGACCAGTATGCCTTGTGTGGTTGCAGGTGAGACCAGTATCCCGCTGGCACAGTACGGTTCGTCTAACGCCGCGCTGATGAAAACGGTTTATCGTCGTGGTCTTAGGTCTGCGTTACGGTCGTGCCATGCAGGTTATCGCCGGCGTGCATTTTAATTACTCTTTTTCAGACGAGTTCTGGCGACTCTACCAGCAGTTACTGAATAATGAAGAGCCATTACAGGACTTCGTTTCTGAACATTACATGGGGCTGGTTCGTAATCTTTTACGTTATGGCTGGCTGGTGCCATACCTGTTTGGTGCGTCGCCGGCAGTCTGCAAATCATTTTTGAATGGCAAGCGGACCATACTGCAGGAATTTAACAGCAATACTTATTATGAGCCTTATGCGACATCACTGCGTCTGGGTGATATCGGTTACCAGAACAATAAAGAAGACCTTGCCGGGATAAAAGCCTGTTACGATTCACTCGATGCCTATGCAGAAAGCCTGCAATGTGCCATCAATACACCTTATTCAGGTTATGAAGAGATCGGCGTAAAAGTTGGTGATGAATACCAGCAGCTTAATGCCAACATCCTGCAGATCGAAAATGAATATTACAGTACGGTACGTCCAAAACAGATATTGCAGGGCAATGAAAAACCGTCTGTAGCACTGAAGAAAAGAGGTGTTCAGTATATCGAGCTGCGCTCAGTTGATGTGAACGCGTTTGACCCGCACGGTATCAACTCGGAGCAGCTGCATTTTTTCGAAGTATTGATGCTGTTCTGTCTGCTGGAAGAAAGCCCGGCATTAAGCGAGAGTGAGATCGCTGCCATCGATGAAAACCTGGTATTGGTCGCACATAAAGGCAGGGAGCCCGGCCTTGATCTGCGGCGAGGTGATGAGAAGATCAGTCTACAGGACTGGGCAACCGAGTTATGCAATAAGATGAAATCTGTCGCCAGCCTGCTCGACAGGGCAAATTACTGTGAGAATTATTTCTCCAGTGTGAAGTCGCAGATAGCCAGTGTGTTTGATCCTGACCTGACACCATCTGCCAGGATGCTTGCAGAGATGAAAGAGAATGACGAAGGTTTTTTTCATCATGCGCAGCGCATGTCAAAACATCATTATCAGTATTATAAAACACATCCTTTAGCCGAAGAAAAAGTTAAGATTTTTGAACAGATGGCGAAAGAATCTCTGCAGAAACAAAAACAGATTGAGCTTGAAGACAAGATTAGTTTCGATGAATATTTAGAGAATTATTTTAATGATGCTTAAGTATATTGATAAGATCCCATTGTTACCGCTCACCATAGCGGCAATATTTATGTCACTTGCGCCGTTTGCTCCGGAGCCGCATTTGATCGAGAAGTTACGAATGTTGAGCAACGGTGAGTTAACTAAAGGTATCGATATATTCGACCTTTTCTGGCACAGTTTCCTGATAGTATTGTTAGCGATACGATTGATACGTTACAAAAAGAACGCTGGCTAAGTGATCTATAGATTCTTCAATCTCTAGCTTGAGAATTAACTTTTGCCACCACCGAGACATTCAGGTGAGTCTGGTGCTTTACCTTTTGCAAACCATTCTTCCATGGTCATGGTGTGCAGGGCGAGGGCGTGGATGCCGCCGTCTGCACGATCCTTATCCAGCTCTTCCTGAAGTACTTTATTTACCAGGCGGTGACGCGCGATCAGCATCTTGTCTTTGAAATCGTCACAGACGATAACCACTTTAAAGTGTGATTCTGAGCCTGCTGGCACATTGTGCATATAACTTTCGTTTATCACCTCGAGGTGTTCGGGTGAAAACGCGTCATTGAGTTTTTTTGTGATCGTTTCTTGTATAGTCATAGCCGCATAGTAGCACAATAGAAAACCGCTAAAAACGAGTTAATTGTCAGGTTTTAATCGTTTCAGTATCTTGTGTTTGCCATCGTTCATCAAGGTATAGCTGCAGCGGCCTGAAGCTGGATTTGTAATGCATCTTGTTATGGTCTTTGATCCAGTAACCCAGGTAAATATAATCCAGCCCCAGTTCTTTTGCATAGTCTATCTGTTTGAGGATGCAGTAAGTGCCAAGGCTGCGTTTGTTTAGTTCTGGATCAAAAAAACTGTAGACCGCAGAAAGGCCATCATTGATGATATCGGTGACTGCAACAGCGACTAATCGTCCATTCAGACGAAGTTCGAGAAATTGAGTATCGCTCCAGTCGCAGTATAAAAATTTAGTGAAATCATCTTCCACAGGGTCAGCCATGGAACCATCGGTATGACGAGAATTAAGATAATCGCGATATAATTTAAAATATTCCTCGCTGAAACCGGCATTAACTGCAGTTGCTATTAAGTCCTGGTTATTTTTCCAGCAGCGTTGTTGTGAACGGCTGCGGGTAAACTCTGTTACCGGGATACGGCAGGCAATGCATGCCTGGCAGCCTGTGCAATGTGGCCGGTAGCAGTGTCCGCCACTGCGGCGAAAACCGTGCTGGATCAACTGGTTATAGATCGGCATGTTGAGCGCCTGCTCAGGATCAGGAACCAGGTTGGTACTCATTTTGTCTGTAAAATATCCGCACGGACTCTCTGCGGTGATATACAGCTGTAAATGACGCGAACTCATGTTTATAAGTTTAGCTCGAAACCGTCATTTTCTTAAATGAATATTTATTTGGATAGTATGGCTATCTCTGTGGTTATTCGAGATAACCATGTCGATAATGTTGTCTGATGGCGTCAGGCGACGAATTATCACAATAAATGGTACAATTCCCAGCTAATTTTTTTTCAGTATTTAATGTTATGACAATGACCCGCGAACAACGTATTACACACCTGCATGAAGCGCTAAAACAACGCATATTATTGCTCGATGGCGCCACAGGTACCATGATCCAGCGCCATAAACTGGATGAAGCAGCCTATCGTGGGGAACGGTTTGCCGACTGGCCGAGTGACCTGAAAGGTAATAATGATCTACTGGCAATTACCCAGCCGGAAATCATTAAGGGGATTCATGAAGAATATTTAAACGCTGGCGCAGATATCATTGAGACCAACACCTTCAACGCCACACGTGTTTCTATGGCTGATTACGACATGGAAGATCTCAGTTACGAGATCAATGTCGCAGCAACGACACTGGCCAGACAGGCTGCCGATCGTTTTAGCAGCGACGATAAACCACGTTATGTCGCCGGTGTTTTAGGCCCGACGAATCGGACCTGTTCCATCTCGCCGGACGTCAATGATCCCAGCTTTCGTAACATTACTTATATTGAACTGAAGGATGCCTATGTTGAATCTACGCGTGGCTTGATCGAAGCGGGCGCAGATATCATCTTGATCGAAACTATCTTTGATACCCTGAACGCCAAGGCGGCGATCTTTGCGGTAAAACAGGTGTTTGCGGAAGATGGCATCGAATTGCCGATAATGATTTCCGGCACTATTACCGATCAGTCGGGCCGTACCTTAACCGGTCAGCTGACCGAAGCATTTTACAATTCATTACGTCATGCCGACCCTATTTCTATCGGTTTGAACTGTGCACTGGGACCGGAAGACCTGCGTCAGTATGTGCAGGAACTCTCGCGAGTTTCTGAGTTTTATGTTTCAGCGCATCCCAATGCCGGGCTGCCTAATGAGATGGGTGGTTATGATCTGGATGCCGATGATATGGCGCAGGCGATTGCTGAATGGGCCAGTAGCGGCTTCTTAAATATTGTCGGTGGCTGCTGTGGAACCACGCCGGATCATATCCGCGCTTTCGCCAATATCGTCGCAGATATAAAACCGCGGGTGATTCCAGAGATACCGGTGGAATGTCGACTCTCGGGATTAGAGCCTTTCAATATTGGCAAGGACTCGCTTGTTTGTCAATGTCGGCGAACGTAACAACGTTACCGGTTCAGCGCTGTTCAAACGTCTGATCGTCGAAGAAAAATATGAAGAAGCCTTAAGTGTTGCCGCCGAACAGGTGGAAAATGGCGCGCAGGTCATCGATATCAATATGGATGAAGGCATGCTGGAATCGAAGGAGGCAATGGTCAAATTTTTGAACATGATTGCCTCTGAACCGGATATCTCCCGGGTACCAGTGATGATCGATTCCTCTAAATGGGACATCATCGAAGCGGGTTTGCAGTGCGTGCAGGGTAAATCCATCGTGAATTCTATTTCACTCAAAGAAGGCGAAGAAAACTTTATCAAATACGCACGGCTGGTTCGTCAATATGGCGCCGCGGTTATCGTCATGGCATTTGATGAAGACGGACAGGCTGACACCTACGAACGTAAAGTAGAGATCTGTACCCGTTCGTACAAAGTGTTAACCGAAGTTGTCGGTTTTCCAGCGGAAGATATTATCTTTGACCCAAACATCTTTGCGGTGGCCACCGGCATCGAAGAACACAATAATTACGCGCTCGATTTTATCGAAGCCACACGCACCATCAAACAGACTTTACCGCATGCCCTGATCTCCGGCGGTGTCTCCAACGTATCCTTTTCATTCCGTGGCAATAACCCGGTACGTGAAGCGATCCATTCGGTATTCCTGTATCACGCGATCCAGGCTGGTATGGACATGGGTATCGTTAACGCCAGTCAGCTGGCGGTGTATGACGATTTACCTGAAGAACTGCGAGAAGCGGTGGAAGACGTCATCCAGAATAAAGATGATCAGGCCACCGATCGACTGCTGGATATAGCGCCAAAGTATGTCGGTGATGGCAGTGTAAAAGAAAATAAACAGGATCTCAGCTGGCGTGAACAGTCAGTGAATAAGCGTTTGGCACACGCACTGGTAAAAGGTATTACTGATTATATCGATGAGGATACTGAAGCCGCCAGGCAGATGGCAGAACGCCCTTTACATGTCATCGAAGGACCGTTGATGGACGGTATGAATACCGTCGGTGATCTGTTTGGTGCCGGTAAAATGTTTTTACCGCAGGTTGTAAAATCGGCGCGCGTGATGAAAAAAGCGGTAGCGTATCTGATGCCTTATCTGGAAGCGGAAAAAGGCGGTGAGATACAGACCAATGGCAAGATCCTGATGGCAACGGTAAAGGGCGATGTGCACGACATCGGTAAAAATATCGTTGGCGTGGTGTTGCAGTGTAATAACTACGAAGTGATCGATCTCGGTGTCATGGTGCCTGCTGAAACCATTCTCAGCGAGGCGAAAAAACAAGACGTGGATATTATTGGACTGTCCGGTCTGATCACACCGTCGCTTGATGAGATGGTGCACATGGCATCCGAGATGCAGCGACTGGAGATGAATACGCCATTGATGATCGGCGGCGCAACAACCTCACGTATTCATACCGCAGTAAAGATCGACCCTAAATATGATAATGCCGTGGTCTACGTTGCGGATGCTTCGCGTGCGGTCGGTGTTGCCGGAGAGTTATTGAGTGATGATCGCAAACATGATTATACGAAAAGTCTGAAAACTGAATATAACACCATGCGTGAAGAGCGCAGTAAACGCACGGCCAATAGAAAAACATTCAGCTTGCAGCAGGCGCGGGATAACGCGTACAAAGGTGACTGGGATAGTTACACGCCGCCGAAACCGACATTTTTAGGCATCAAAACATTCGATGATTATTCACTGGCTGAACTAAGTCCTTATATCGACTGGACACCCTTTTTCCATGCCTGGGAGCTGGCGGGTAAATACCCTAAAATTCTAGATGATGAAGTCGTCGGTGAAGAGGCGACAAAATTGTTTGCAGATGCGCAGCGTTTATTGAAACAGATAATCGATGAAAAATGGTTACAGGCACGTGCGGTAATCGGCTTCTTTCCAGCAAACAGTGTCGGCGATGACATCGAAGTATATACCGACGATGAACGTAAAGAAGTAAAAACAGTTTTGCATCATCTGCGTCAGCAAATGGCTAAACCATCAGATCGTCCTAACAGTTGTATTGCCGATTTTGTCGCACCGAAAGCATCCGGTAAAAAAGATTACGTGGGTGCTTTTGCGGTGACTGCGGGTAGCGGTATCGACGAACATGTTAAGCGCTTTGAGGATGATCACGATGATTACAACAGCATCCTGTTAAAAGCGCTAGCTGACCGCCTGGCAGAAGCCTTTGCTGAACGTATGCATGAACGCGTACGTAAAGAGTTCTGGGCTTATGCAGAAGATGAAAAACTCAGTAACAATGAGCTGATAAAAGAAAACTACCATGGCATTCGGCCTGCACCAGGATATCCGGCCTGTCCCGATCATACTGAAAAAGCCACACTCTGGTCGTTGATAGAACCAGATAAAAATGCAGGTATCACTATCACCGAAAGTTTTGCCATGCTGCCAACAGCAGCGGTTTCCGGTTTCTATTTCTCGCACCCGGATGCCAAATATTTCGGTACCGGAAAAATTCAGAAAGACCAGGTGGAAGATTATGCCAGACGTAAAGGCGATGATCTTAAGGTCACTGAGCGCTGGCTAGCACCGGTACTGGATTATGATAACTGACAGAGTGTCGGATAACTTTATCGGATAATGTAACAAAACTAGTTATTGTAAGTTTCTGTTTTTAGGTGACAAAAAGAGCTGGATGCTGAGGTATTATTTATTTTTGGTGTCACTATTTGTTACACAAGCAATAATTTATAAACTAAATTCAGTCGTAACCAAATATATTTCAATTTAATAAGCTTTAAAAATATCTATATTTATCAGTTTGTTATAGATTTTTGGCTGTTTATGTAAACGATTTCTATTTATTGGCATGATTGCTGCTACATGTATTAACATATTCAATCGATATGTGGTTTATTGAGCTGAATATGATGGTTTTGGTGAAGTAGATGTATAGGGCGTACTTCACTATCCTCCAATGAGTAAGACTCTCATCTCTTAAACCGGTGCTTTGCATCGGTTTTTTTTTGCCTACATGGATGTAGGTAAGGGGCGTGAGCATGGAGCGGAAGCTTTACCTACATGGATGTAGGTAAGGGGCGTGAGCATGGAGCGGAAGCTTTGTCTACATGGATGGCAAAGATTCTACCAGACAATCTTTCGCCTACACATCCTCTCTGGGCATCACCGCTAATTAACCGAAAACGAGAATGTTGTAGAAATCGCTATCAAGACTAAAAGTTATTCACAATCTGTGTGGATAACTTTGTGGATACACCTTTTATTACGGGAAAAATCTTAGCCAGATTAAGCTTTGCCAGGTTTGAGTAAGTAATGTCCATGTTTTACTCAGTTCTATAATATTTATTTACTGACCCCATTAACTCTTAGTGGGTATCTCGTGGGAATGGCTGTCCCTTTGCTGTAAAATTTGCCGGATGTCATTAATACGTTTACGAAATATACATGTTGGTTTTGGTGGTCCTGCCATCCTGGAAAGTATCAGTGTTTCTATCGACGCTGGTGAGCGACTCTGTTTGTTAGGTCGCAACGGCACAGGAAAATCAACCTTATTAAAAGTTATCGCTGGAGAGGTCAAAGCTGAGAGTGGTGATCTTGAATTCAAGCAAAATTTAAAACTTGCGGTACTCGATCAGGAGCCACGAGGTGATCTGGAAGGCATCATCTTCGATGTCGTCGCAATGGGGCTGGGTGATAACGCAAAATATTTACAGGATTATCATCACGCCTTACATAATTTTTCTGAAAATAGTAACGACCAGACCATCGCGGAATTAGAGCGTGCACAGGATCAGGTCGATATGCATAATGCCTGGCAGCTCAATCAGCAGGTCGAAGAAGTCCTGAGCCGTATGCAGCTTGATGGTGATGCCGATTACTCTTCACTTTCCGGTGGTATGAAACGCCGCGTGCTGCTGGCGAAAGCACTGGTGATCAAACCGGATATCCTGTTACTGGACGAGCCGACCAATCATCTTGATCTAACCGCAATCCAGTGGCTGGAAGAACAGTTGCTGAATTATAAAGGTGCATTATTGTTCATTACCCATGACCGTTCCTTCATGCGCAGATTAGCAACACGCATCATCGAACTGGATCGTGGCGTGCTTACCAGCTATCCTGGAGATTACGATACTTACCTGCGACGCAAGGCCGAGGCGTTGCAGGCAGAAGAAGTCGAAAACGCGCACTTTGACAAAAAGCTGGCACAGGAAGAAGTCTGGATAAGGCAGGGCATAAAGGCCCGCCGTACTCGCAATGAGGGCAGGGTACGGGCATTAGAAAAAATGCGCACCGAACGTAATCAGCGACGTAACCAGGTGGGTAAAGTCGCGATGAAAGTGGCATCTGCCGATCGTTCAGGCAAGCTGGTATGCGAAGCTGTAGATGTGAGTTTTGACTACGACGGCAAGCCATTAATAAGCGGATTAACTACCACCATCTTACGTGGTGACAAGATCGGTATCATCGGACCTAACGGTGCCGGCAAAACGACCTTGTTACGTTTATTGCTGGGTGACCTGAAACCAGCCACGGGCAGTATCGTTATCGGGACAAAACTGGAAATTGCTTATTTTGATCAATTTCGCGCGCAGCTGAACGATAACGAAAGTGTTATAGAAAACCTGTCTCATGGCCGGGAGTTTGTTGAGATCAATGGCAATCGAAAACATGTGATCGGTTATCTGCAGGATTTTCTTTTTGCGCCAGAACGTGCACGCTCACCGGTAAGCATGTTATCAGGCGGCGAGCGCAATCGATTATTGCTGGCCAAGCTGTTTTCAAAACCATCGAATATACTGGTGCTCGATGAGCCTACCAATGATCTCGATATAGAAACACTGGAGTTACTCGAAGAACTGGTGATGGATTATAAAGGTACGGTATTAGTCGTCAGCCATGATAGAGAGTTTGTTAATAATGTGGTCACCAGTACCCTGGTATTCGAAGGCGATGCACAGGTTAATGAGTATGTCGGTGGTTATGATGACTGGCTTGAATACTCGAAGACCAGGGCGAAACTCGAAAACAGTACAGCCAGAACAAACGCTGCTGATAAACCATCATCGAGTCAGGGTGCTGCGCAGAAAAAAGCGGTTAAGAGTAAAAAGCTGAGTTATAAAGATCAGCGAGAGCTCGATGCTTTACCTGCGCAGATAGAAACCTTTGAAAATGAGATCGAAAGCCTGCAAGCACGTATGGCCGCTGATGATTTTTACAAACAGGAAAAAGAGACAATATTAGAACTGCAGAAGCAACTGGAAAAATCACAGGCTGAACTAGCACACTGTTATACTCGCTGGGAAGAACTGGAAGCAGAATAGTGATCATGCGTTAGCAGGATGGAGTTGAGATGAACAATATGAAAACGATTAGCTCTGTAATCTGTACATTTATTTTATTTCTGTCGGCGGCAGCAATCGCGGATCAGCCTGAACCACGTGGCAAGGTTTTAAAGTTAACTGGCGATGTCGAAGTCATCGATGCCAAAGGCGAGACACGCGTCATCAAAAATGTCGATGAACCGTTAAATGAGATGGATACCATCGTCACCAAAAATGATGCCAGTATAGTCGTTCGCTTTAATGATGGCGCTTTATCCGTACTGGATGAAAAAAGTCGTTTACGTGTCGAGAAAACAAGCTGGTTTTCGTATTTAGGCGGCAAGGTCTACTTCACCTTCAAAAAAGTATTTGGTGAAGATCGTCGCATGGTGAAAACGCGCGCGGCAACCATCGGTGTGCGTGGTACAACCTTTATCATCAGTGAGAACAATGAACAAAATGGTGAGTCTGTAGCATTAAAAGAAGGATTGTTACAGATCGAATCAAACGGACCTGCATTTGAAATTCATAAGCAAAGGATGCCGGACGAGTTTGAGCAGTTCAAACTCGAACAGCAAAGGCAGAGACAGGAACTGCAGGACGCGTTCGAACGATACAAACAGCAGACCATGCAGGAGTTTGTCGAGTACCGACGTGAATTTACCCTGCGGCCAAACCGGGTGATCAATCTGTCGGGTTATCGGGTTGATGAAACCGCGATGACAGAATCGAATAAAGCTGATTTTGAATCTTTTGAGACAGAAGCAGAAGACCTGATCAAAAACTTTAGAGCCAGATCAAAAGGTTTAATTGCACAGTAGAGAATGGAAGATGCTTTCTGCTAGTGTTGCGTCGATCAGTTGAGCCCATCGCCGAAAGCGGATATTCATCTTTTATTAGATTTGTGATTTAGTAATTGCTATTTTCGCATCTTCCTGTCAGCTATTTTCCTGGCTGGATCACTATATTTGTCACGAATACCACGCACAGTATCGTATGTCTCTCCTACTGCTTCAGCTACAGTTTCTATTGCCAGTTGAACCGGTGCATTTATCTTGTTTGTTTTATAAAGCCTGACACATAGTTCGACACTGACAGCAATGTCGATTAATTCGTCCAGGTCTATGCTTGGCTCTACTTCTGGTTGCTTAATGTTCAGAGCTTGCTGCGGGTCTTCACCGTCTAATATGTCACTTAAACATTGTGCAGTGTATTGCAGTACGTTCCCGTCTATCTCTTCACCTGCAAACACCGTGTCTACAAACTGTTCTAACAAAGCTGTTCCAGCTTTAAGGTCACCCTTTCTGGCGCGCTCTATTAGTTCCTTCTTAAAGCTACTCATTGAACATTACCTTGTCCATTATTGCCTATGTTGTAATTGATTGAAGTCGTCTTCCCTGAATTTATTTGTTCAGGAAAGTCAACTGTTTGAGCTAGTACACAGCGGCAAGTGAGAAAGTTCATTATCTATTTCTGTATCGATTGTTGCATTATAGTGATAACTGAAGAGTGCGAGATCGATATAATATATAGTAGTTTAAATAATCTATATTGCTACTTGATAGACGACTATTACTATCGCGTTCCCCATGTATGAATGAGCTGCATGAGTAAATACAAATAACTGTGGTGCCTGTTGTGCCGCCATTGTTTTTAACCGGGAATAAATGGCAGCAGATAATTCTGTAGAAGGGTTATTGCTGGTATGGGATGGGTTTATAGAATATAAATTAACGTTCGCTATTGGCAGCGGGTTAACATGATTAGTGCTGCAAATCTTCACCTCTACTAATCCTTAATAGAGGTGAAGATTTTCAACGAGTCTATTTAGTGCCAAGGTCCCATAAACCTGTTTCTTTTAGTGCCGCTGTGCATTGCTTATTCAACTTGGCCTCATTTTTCCTGAGGCAATTCACTATACGGCCTTCACCTGGTTCCACATCAAGGCAATATTTGTCGGCATCTGCTTCACAAGCCTTAATAGAATAATCTATTGCCATCATGCCCATCTCTAAAGCTATTGCTGTCTCAACAATGCCAAGTTGGCAAGCGACAGAAAGGTTATCTTCATAAGCCATCAGACACATAAAAGACTTTTGACTATTTAAAGGCAAGCCGGGGCAAAGTATGGCGGCATCAGCATCACAACTAGGGATTTTAATATCCACCGTAATGGCACTGCTGGATAGCTTATCAGTCAGTTTTTTGCCTTCAGCTATTGCGGTGCTAGAGAAAAACACTGTTGTCAGGATGAGGATTGTTGCAGTTTTAATAAGATTCATTTGATGCACCTCTTGATTGTTGGTGAGAATATTTTTGAGACTTATAAGGCAGGGCTTAACCACATGAATGATTCTCCCTGTCCTAAATCAGCTGGGACTATACCGTAACTGTCGTAAATTGAAAACAATGATATCAACGTCTGCTATAGCGGGAAGCAGTCTGTCGATCAGTTTCTATGAATCTCTGTTTGTGAGTTTTTAGGTGTTTTAGATTACACCCGCAATGAATTGGGCCTGGCCTAATTCGTGACATTTATATCTTGAGTCATAGCTCGTGGTCTGCGGTGGTTCGCCGACGATACGGTCGATCATTTCAAACGAACCAACGGCCAGTATCATAATAATTACAAAAAATATTACTGAGCGGTATTCAAAACGCTTACCGTAGTAAGTTTCGATCTTGTTGAGTATCCAGTCCGAAAGCAGGTAGAGAAGAACGGCGGTAATGGTGTAGTAGAGATATGCCATAAGTTTTAATTACGTTTGTGTATAAAGATGAAATCCGAGCAGGTAAAGTGCGATGCTCGTAATTGTATAATAAATTCCATACATTGTTCTCTTGATGTTTGTCAGGAGTTGCTTAATGTTTCCCAGACAAATACTTCTGGTGGGTATACATGAAAAGCTAGCAGGTAAACAATGACACCACTAATCGATATATACAGCCAGACAGGTAAAGTCCAGCGTGCAACACGTGGATGTTTAGTAAAGTTACCTTTCGCAGCATAAAACACAGTGACCAAAATCATGGGAACTGCAACTCCTGAAAGAATGATATGCGAGAACAGGAAGGTAAAATAAATGGGTCTTATCCATCCCTGTCCTTCAAACGGCTGGTAACCAACCGCTTCATGGTAGGTTAAATATGATGCCAGAAAAATTGTAGAGACTATAAGTGCGCTAACCATGCATTTTTTATGTGCTTCACGGTTACTGCTTTTTATATAACGGTAGCCAGCGAACAGCAGGGTAGCTGCTACAGCATTTAAAAAAGCCTGTACATGAGGCATGTATGGGATGACGTCAAAAAGTGACATTGTGTTCCAGTATCGGAGGTTATTATTGTTATCGCGCAGATTATACCTGCATTTTTAGAAAATGAGGGGTATTTCAGGCGCCTGTAGCCGAGATTTTAACTCTTTTAGAATAAGCGGTTAACTGTAAACGATCCTGATTATCGTCAACGCCGATCTCGCTGTTCAGTAGATAACAACCAGGATCTTCTGCCCAGAAGTTATCAGTTAGTTGCCATGCACGTGTACGTGAATTGCCACCGCAGATATTGATGTACTGGCAGCTGGCACAACGGCCTTCGACCGGGCGCGCCTTAAGTTTGAGACCTGCCATCAAAGGATCAGTGGTATCTATCCAGATATCGGAAAATTTAGACTCTTTGACGTTGCCGATGGTGTAGTCCCACCACATGGTATCGGGATGAACGTTGCCGATATTATCGATGTTTGAGATATTGACGCCGGATGAGTTGCCGCCCCAGCTAGCCAGCATCTTTTCGATCTGTTCGGCATATTCGGGAAGATTTTCTCTTGCCCATAACAGCAGGTAGACGCCGTCGGCATCGTTGTTGCCGGTAACAAACTCACGTTTCTTCCCGCTTAAGGCATCGTTCCAGCAGGTCTGGAATAACAGGTCCATGGCTTCACGCGTCATCTGGTGATGCAGGTCGTCACCGCGGTTTTTGTTGCCGCGGCCGGCGTAGTTCAGATGTGACAGGTAGAACTTGTCGATGCCTTCATCGTCCATCAATTGCAACAGTGCCGGCAGGTCCTGTTTGTTGTCCTGAGTGAGAGTAAATCGCAGGCCGACTTTGATGCCGGCTTCGCGACACAGGCGGATACCGCGTAAGGCTTCATCGTAGGAACCTTGTTTGCGACGGAATTTGTCGTGGGTCTCACGCGTGCCGTCGATGCTGACACCGACATAGTTGTAACCGACATCAACGATGTCTTTGATGTTGTCTTCGGTGATCAGTGTGCCGTTGGAAGACAGGCCAACATAAAACCCCATGTCTTTGGCATGGTGCGATATCTCGAAGATATCCGGGCGCATCAGAGGTTCGCCACCGGACAGGATAAGCACCGGTACGCCAAAATCTTTCAGGTCATCCATCACTTCGAAAACTTTTTCTGTATTTAGCTCGCCAGGGAAATCTTTGTCAGCAGAAGTGGCATAACAATGTTTGCAGGTAAGATTGCAGCGGCGTATCAGATTCCAGATGACCACCGGACCGGTCGGTTTGCGCACCGCGGAACCGATCGGTCTGGACGGTTTATCCTTTGGGTCGGCCTTCAGGGCATGCATGTATTGGCTTAATCGAAACATAGTATTTTTCCTAATGGCTCAGGCGGCAAGTCGTAGACCGGTTTTTTTCAGGATAGCAGAACTGAACAGGGTGTCGTGTGCTCTGCATTTTTTTCCTAGCAGGTTTTCGATCTGTTTTACTTTTTCATTGACTTCATATCTGTCGCTACCATGGACCATGGCAAACAGGTTATAGCGCCACATGGGCAGGTGGCGAGGACGCTGGTAACAGTGGCTGACAAAATCCAGCTGGCCGATAAGATTGCCCAGTTCGGTAATTTTTTTATCGTCCACATCCCACACGGTCATGCCGTTTGCGGTCAGGCCGAGTTTATAATGATTGGGCACGGCACCGATGCGACGGATGATGCCGCAGGATAATAACTGCTTTAATCGTTGCAACACTTCTTCCTGAGAGATGCCTAAATTATTTGCAACCGTCTGATACGGCGAGCTTTCTATGGCCAGGCCGGTCTGGGTAACGCTGATCAGTTTTCTGTCGGTATCATCAAGCTGATAGTTGTCACTTAGTTCAGTGGTCTGATCTGGTACCGGCACCGTAGTGTGGTTACCATCGGCAGATAGATGTAACCACAGGCCGATATAAAATTCCTGCTGTTTGGGAAAGTTATAGACATTCAGGCCAGTGCTGTTCTCTATCGAAGACAGCACTTGAACCAGTTCTACTGGTGTTTCAGTCGCCAGCACGAACCACATGTTGAGTTCATGATCACGCCGGTAATTATGTGCGACTTCGGGGTAGGCGTTAACCATATCTGTTACGTTTTCATACCTGTCTTCAGGTACGGAGATAGCTGCCAGTGTTAGACCGCCGCCGAGGCGGGCGGCATCATACAGAGGCCCAAACCGGCTAAGGAGTTTTCTGTTTTTTAAACTGCTGACGGTGGCGATTAATGTTTCTTCACTGCAGTTTAGTCGTGCTGCAGCAGACGCAAAGGGATGTTCATCCAGAGAGAAACCGCCCTGGAAGTTATTGATGAAGTCACGTTCCAGCTGTGAAAGTTTGCTCTCGGGTGTGTGCATAAAAATAACTTATTTAACCAGTCGCAGTGTTGTGTTTTTTTTGCTTACGCTTGCCGTCATATCTTTTTGTGTGTAGCTGGCGCCGCGTTGTTTGAAACGGCGGGTACTGAATAAGATGGTATGTTTGATGTCCTGTAGTCCGCATTTCTTTACGATCTCTGCAACCTTCTGTGTTACTTCATCACGGTCACTGCCATGCACCATGGTAAACAGGTTGTACGACCAGTCCGGCAGGCGACGAGGGCGGCGATAACTGAGAGTGACGCAGTCATACTTGCCGATACACATCCCTAGCTCTTCGACCCTGTTGTCCGGAATGTCCCAGACCACCATGCCGTTAGCGGTATAACCCAGTTCCTTGTGGCGTACGACAACCCCATAACGTTTGATGGCACCATTATCGATCAGCTGCTGTATGCGTGAGATCACATCCTGTTCTGTGGTGCCAAGATTTTTTGCGATCTCGGCATAAGGCCGGCTGACGACTGGCAGTCCGTGTTCGACCGCCTTGATCAATGCTCTGTCTTCGGCGCTTATCTGCATCACCTGTTTGTTTAATTCCGCTGTGCTCATTTCTGTGCGCTCGTTTTCAGTTTAAAACCAAGATCGATAAAGTAGTCTTCCAGCATCGGTAGTGACATCAGCGGGTACTCGGCATGCTGTTCGATCTCATGCAGTACGATATCCAGATGTTCTTCACTCGATGCGGTAACCACGAACCACAAGTTGTATTCGTGGTCGCGTTGGTAGTTATGATTTACTTCAGGAAAGGCGCTGACGATGCGTGCGACACATTCCAGGTCCTGTTCGGCTATGGCCATCGCAGCCAGTGTGCTAACGCCGATCCTGTTGGGTCTGAATACCGGGCCGACGCGGCTGATGACACCGCGATCCTGTAATGATTTTATTGACTGTAATACTTCTTCTTCACTGACACCCAGCTGTTCTGCCATGTCGGCATAGGGTGTTGCTGATAATGACATGTCACGTTGAAAGTCATTTAGCAGATGCTGTTCCAGTGGTGTGTAATCGTTGATTGAGTTAGTCATAATAATTAATTTATTCTAAAAATAAGTTATAAATCGATGCGTCATAAACCGATGCGGTGGGCACGAGAGGTAAAGAAGATGCCGCTGGGTTTTTTAGCTGCAAAACTGGTGAGCTCTTCGAAGGTTTCAGTATTAAATACAGCAAGCCGGTCTTCATCGCGTACCGAAGCCCAGACCTCGCCACCGCGTGGTTCGAATTCCATGTGTAAGACCCCTTTGCCGGGTGTCAGTGTTTTTATGATCTTTAATGACTGGGTATCGATGACCTGCAAAGTGTCATTATTAGGTACTGCAAAATTCACCCAGATGTTACGACCGTCTGGTCGCGCCATAACAAATACGGGTTGGCCATGTACCTTGATGCGTCCGGCTTCGCTCCAGTCCAGCGTGTTGATAACCAGCACTTCGTGGTGACCGACAGCGGGCACAAAAGCATAGTTGCCGGCAATCGCCCAGCCTTCGAGGTGCGGCATCTTATAAACCGGCAGTTTCTGTTCGCCTTTGCCGTAACCGTCAAGGATACGTTTAACACCGGCATCAAGATTCCATAGGTCGAGCATCGCCATGCCGTCTTCACCGAAGAGTCCGGCGATGTAATAACGGCCATCCGGCGTGATCAGTGCGTCGTAGGGGTTGAGACCAATATCCTTGAATTTGGTGATTTTGGGTTTACTGGCATCAGACATATCCGCTACCCAGATCTCGCCGGCATCCCATAGACTGAAAACAAATCTCTGTCCCGGTGCATCAACCAGTCCGATGACTTTTGATTGCTGATCGTGCGGGCCATAAATAGCCGGAATATCGGCCACCAGCTCAAGGCTGTCTGCAGCAAACACTTTTACTCCGCCGGGTTTGTAATTCGACACAGCGACCAGGCGACCATCCTGTGAGATAGCGCCGCCGATACTGTTGCCTGATTGCATTACGCGGTTAACCAGTTTTTTATTGATGATATCAATCTTTGACAGACCGCCATCGCGACCGAAGATATAGGCGAATTGTTCATCGCGCGAATATACGGCAGAGGCATGAGATAGATCACCGAGACCTTCGATTCGGCCGAGGCTGGTATTGGTGCTGGTCTCTATCACCTGTACGCTACCATCCGCGCGTTCGATAACGATGCCAAGGTCTCCGGTACCACGTGCTGATGCGTCTAGTGAACAAAGTAATACAGTAGAAAGTAATATCGATCGCATCATGGTTTTTCGCCCCTGGTTTTCTTACTTTGGGCCAGTTCTGTCTGTTGTATGCTGCCATTTTGTAACTGCTCGGTTATCCAGCTGGCATCATCCTGGCTGAGCATGGTTTTCCATGGTGGCATAGCGGTATTCTGGCGACCTTCCAGGATCGTGGTAACCAGGTAATCTTTGGGTTTGGCTGCTAATGTTTCAGGCAGCAAGGCAGGGCCAAGCCCGCCTTTCAGCGTCATGCCGTGGCAGGATCCGCAATCGTGTTTGATGAAATACAGCAGCTCATTCTGACGGGCAGCGTCAGGTTGTGCGATGGCTGCCTGTGTAACCAGTAGACTAAAGATGAATAACATTCTTTTCATATAAAGTCTCTTCGAGAGAACATTGAAACCAGTCAAGTTCATCAGCCAGCGCTACCACCTTGCCGATGATGATCATCACTGGCGCCTGCATCCGTTTCTGGCGAATGCTGTCGACCAGTTGATCCAGTGTGGTGATCACCCGTTGCTGAGACTGCGTGGTACCGTTTTGCACAGCGGCAGCCGGTGTCGAAGCCGGCAGTCCGGCATCGATTAACGAGTGCACGGCCAGGGGCAGATTTGACAGTCCCATATAGATCACCAGGGTTGATTCCGGGTCAGCGATCGATTGCCAGTTAAGATCCAGTGGTTCGTTATCATTAAAGTGTCCGGTTATGAACTGTACCCTGCGGCTCAAACCGCGATGGGTCAGCGGGATGCCGCTGTAGGAGCTGCATCCAGAGGCGGCAGTAATACCGGGTACTACTTCAAAAGCGATGTCGTGTTTGTTTAGTGCCAGTACTTCTTCACCGCCACGACCAAACATGTAAGGGTCGCCGCCTTTGAGACGTACGATCTTACGGCCGGCTTTTGCCAGGCTAATGATAATCTCGTTGATCTGCTCCTGCGGCACACAGTGTTTACCGACTTCTTTACCCACAGAAACACGGCTGATACCAGCTGGAATAAGACTGAGGATGTCGTCAGAGACCAGACGGTCATAAACCACAACGTCAGCTTCCTGTAGCAGGCGCACCGCTTTAACGGTCATCAGTTCGGGATCGCCCGGACCAGCGCCAACCAGTGATACAAAGCCTTTTTCGTTCATTAATACAGGTCTCTCTTGGTGTTTGCTTTTTGACAGGGATTGATTAAGATCAAAAAGGCTCAGGTGAGGATGATATTGTATTGATTGACGCCATATGTCATTGATTTAGGTCAAGCGACAGTAAAGTTGCTTTAAAGCATTCAATGAACCGTATTTATCCGATGTGTTTACCTTAAATAACGTTATACCAGGTCTTTGCAAGGCCGGGATGGGCTGATATGCAGCCTCTGCTAAAGAATATGTTGTTGATTTGACACAGGTCATTTTTGTTTCTATCCGCTTGCGACTACAATGTGCCAATTATTTATTTCTACAGCATAGATTGTGTGTTGCAAAAATTTAAAATATTACCTCTAACGAACGGTTTATTAAGGACTAACTTGCATGAAAAAAAATCTGTGCCGGAATAAAAAAATGTGTATGTTCGGTGTGTCGTTGCTTATTCTGACACTGATCGTGGCAGCGATACTGGGATTGCTGGCTGGCCCTGATAGCCCGATAACATGGTTACTGATCGCTATATTGGTGGTTATTCCGTTTATTCATAAAAGAATGGCATCAGAGCAGTTCGTCGAATGGAAAGATGATTATAGCGTCGGTATCGATTCTATTGATCAACAGCACAAAAAGTTGCTTAACCTGATCAACCAGCTGCAGACAGCGGTAGATTATTCGACCGGTGAAGCAGTTTGAGCGTGAAGCACTGGATGAGCTGGTCGATTACACAAAAACACACTTCACCTATGAAGAAGGTCTGATGAGGGATAATGATTATCCTGATTTCGAGCCGCATAAGGCGCAACATGAGAAGATGTTTGAAAAAGTCAGAGAAGTACTGGCAGAATACGAACAGGATCAGGATACCGCGATGGCTAATGCAGCGGAGTATCTCAAAGACTGGTTGATCAACCACATCAACGGCACCGATAAAGAATACAGCAGTTACCTTATCGGCAAAGGCGTGAAATAATTTCACTTACCCTGCTGCCTGTAGGACCTTAGATTTTTTATCAGCTGAAATATGAAGACACTTTTTCTGCTGATAATACTTACCCAAAATGGAGCAGGGGATATCAATGCTGCCTTCGTGAATACCGAAACCATGGAGCAGTGTCAGCAAAAAACATTGCTGGTCGAGGGTGTTTTTTCAGGCTCGGACATCCCGGTGATCGAAAGTCGCTGTATAAAAAGCGAGCTGCAATTCTCCGAATTTGGCCATGCTTCAACGGCCACCAGGATCAAACATTTTTACCTGATTGTATTTGATGAAACATCGGTGCAGATCTCGCCAGTAGCCGAGTGGCGTACCTGTATGGAGCGACAGAAGAACAGTGTGAAACAGGGTAGGGTCTATTGCAGTAGCTCGGTCCAGTCAATTAAACAAAGCTAGAGGTTTATTGGTGAGAAGTATAAAAGCGATTGCTGCCGGTTGTGCGTTTATAATTTTTGTTATCCTTTTGATGCAGCTGGTTTATATCTTTATCGCAGTGGGTTATAACGCGCTGGCAAAAGATTACCCATTATTGAATGATATCAGCGGTTCGTTCCGCTATTTGATCGGCATCCCTGTTTTTGTCGCTGTCATGTTCGTCGGCGGTTATATCACGGCAAATATTGCCACTACCAAAGTCATACCGCATTGTATCGCAGTTGGTTTTATTACCGCCGGCGGCATGCTGTATTCTGCGATGGCAAATTCCAGTTTAACCACCACAGGTATGGTTGTGTTCATCCTTGCCCTGGCCGCGACCACCGCGGGCGGGCTGTACTGGCAACATGCTGATAAATTGCATCAGGCTTAAGCCGATAAAAACTACCAGGTAAACGAATAACCCGCCTGTAAGATCACTGCACTTAAATCAGGTGTGTCTTCATTCGGTCTGGGTACACCAGAGTTATCGATAGTCTGTTGCATCAACTCAGCGCGTATGGAGAACTCACTGTTTTTTGACACCGCCATACCATAGGACAACCCGTAGGTGAGACTATCAAACGCACCAACGCGGTAGTCACTGCTGACATGTTGCAGGTTGGCGTTTCCGTTATCGTCTACATCGGTGCCCTGAACCAGGTCATGACGATAAAAATCAGCCTCACTCTGTGTGTAATAACGTATGTGCGGCTGCAGGTAATGTCGCGGAGTTAACTCATAACGATATTTTAGATCGAGAGTATGCGATGTAATTCCCCAGTCATCAGAAAATAACCGGTAGGATAGATTGATCACGTCCTCGGTCAGATGGTGCACACCTCTTAAAAACAAGATGTTTTTAGAACGTGAATCCGGCCGCTGTTCAAACAGGTAGGGCAGGTTATCGCTTCCCGGCATCACCCATGTGGCGGAGGTAACGGGCTCATTGGTAACGGGATCAATCACTGTGATGATCTTGTTATAGTCGTTGTGATAACCCGAGGAAATACCGTGGGTGAAATTTGCCTGAACCAGTGTTTTACGGCTTAATATCTGTGTTACACCGATCATGAAATCCAGAGAATCTTTTGTATCACTGCTGCCTACGCGCTGCTGGTCACTGTCTTCGACACGCATCGGGTTCAGTCCCAGTGGAACATCGCCGATAGGGGTAATGGTGTCTGAGGTGACCGCAAGACCGGTAGCAAGGGTCGTGTTCTTATTGTTGAAATCACGCTGGTAGGTTGCGCTCAGGCCTAACGATAAATAATCGATCTCGGTCGATACACTGGCACCGAAGAGTACGCTTGACTCGCGATTGATTGCCTTATTCCATTCACCACTCAATGCCAGACGATTATCTTTAAACGTGGTGTTCAATGGTAATTCACCGGGCTGAATGGTATATGAACTATTACCCGATGGGTTAGTAAAGGTCTGCACGCTGGTTGACTTGTGCGCACCATTAGGTGTCGCGCCTGTTAATACATCGACCACGACCTGGAAATTAATGAATTCATCATCACCCAGATCGATGCCGGCTCTTACCGCAGGTTCAAATGCACTAACGCGGCCATCACTTTCAGAGTAATAAAGAAATGATGAGTCTATATCCCATTCACCCGCCTGAGTTGATGACGCACCGACCTGTAACAATGTGCAGGTAGCAATACTGATCTTGCCTTTGATTTTCTTTAGTTGCATCCGCAGCCGCCTCCACCAACGCCCTGACCACCGCTAGAGGCTTCTTTACTGAAATAGATATGTTCGTCGTAATAATTTTCAAAATAATTAGGTACGGGCTGCATCGACTGTTTTGCAAGCAGATCGCGCTCCCATGGTTCAACGCCCATGGAACTGCAGCCTGACAGCACCAGTAGGTAGATAAATAGTGGAAATAGTTTCATCTATACGCCTCGCCTTACTTTACTTAACAGGTTTTTAATGGCCTGTTCTAACTGTTCTTTATCTTTATCTCTGAAGCCGATATGTGACGCATAGACCTTGCCGTCACGACCGATCAGGTAGCTGCTCGGCATACCCCTTAATTTGTATTCAGAGGCACTGTCACCGCTCTCATCAAAAGCGACTTTAAAATTCACATCCATCTCTTTAAGAAATTCATCAGCTAACTTTCTGTCTTTATCGAGATTGACGGCTACTATCTCAAATCCCTGATCCGCATAACTCTGTTTAATAGCATGCATCCAGGGGAATGACTTTTTGCATGGCTGGCACCACGACGCCCAGAAATCCAGGTAAACCACTTTACCTTTAAGCTTCTCAAGCTGAACATTGCCGTTCATACCCGGAAGATCGATATCGGGAGCCTGATTAAATGCGGCATAACTGTTAAAACTTAATAATAATAAAGCGAAAAAAGTGTAAAAAGTGATATGTTTCATGGTAGAAAAGTTCTATTTAAGTTACATGGCGTAAGAATAGTCGGTGTTCCTTAAACAATCCTTAACAAATAGTGATTAATGAAGGGTTTAAGAAATCCTTAAGACTTATCAATTAAAACGTCTTTTAATTAAACCATGGGTTTGAATTGTGAAAATATTATTAGTCGAAGATGATGCCTTGCTCGGTGATGGGGTATGGGCCGGTCTGCGTCGCGAAGACAACGCTGTCGACTGGGTAAAAAACGGTGAGACGGCGCTATCTGCTATTTCAGAAACCCAATATGACTGCATCATCCTCGATATCGGCCTGCCCAGGATCAGCGGTCTCGAGGTCTTGCATAAAATGCGTGAGTCGAATAATGATACCCCTGTTTTGATCTTGACCGCACAGGATGATATTTCTGATCGTGTCAAAGGACTCGATGCCGGCGCTGATGATTACCTGGTCAAGCCCTTTGAATTCTCTGAGTTATGCGCACGCTTACGTGCATTAACGCGACGCACGCGTGGCAAGGCCAGCGAAAGCATTAAATATAAAAACATCAATATCGATACTGCAGCACACGCAGTAGAATATGACGATCGGGCGGTCGTATTATCGCGAAGGGAGTTTGCGCTGCTTGTCGAAATGATTACCAATCAGGGCCGAGTGTTGTCGCGCCAGCACCTGGAGAAAAAGCTGTACAGCTGGGGCGATGAGATCGAAAGCAATACCATCGAAGTATACATTCATCACTTACGCAAAAAATTTTACAGTGAGCTGATCAAAACCGTTCGTGGCATCGGTTATATCATCGCTAAAGAATGATCATGTCTATCCGCACCCAGCTGTTATTACGTTTGATCATCGTTTCCATCATCCTGGTAGGAGGTACCTCCTGGCTGGGTTATCAAGATGTCCGTCAGGAAACGCGAGAACTTTTTGATGCACAGCTGGTACGCTCGGCGCGATTGATACTCAGCCTGGCGCAGGCCCAAAATGGTGACTCAGGATTCTCCAGGATCCAGGAATATCTGGATGAAAGTGGCTTATCCGTCATGTATATCGATTTCGAAGGAAAAAACGATGAGCAAAAAGTAGAAGACGGCCATATCTACGAAACGAAACTTGCTTTTCAGATCTGGGATAATGAGGGCAACCTGGTCGTTAAATCTTATAATGCTCCGATAGAGCCGATGACAATCGAAAAAAATGGCTTCAGTAATATAGTCATCGATGATTTCGACTGGCGTACTTTCAGCCTGCTGAGTGCTAATAAACAGTATCAGTGCATTACCGCAGAAAGGATCGATGTGCGCAACGACCTGATCGTGAAAATCAGTAATGATCTATTCTACATGTTCATCATTCTGGTGCCGGCACTGTCCTTGATCCTGTATGTTTCCATCGATAATGGCTTAAGACCTCTGCAGCGCCTTGCCTCACAGATCAATCGTCGTAGCGGCGAAAATCTTGAATTGATAGAAAGCGATAAAAACTACACTGAAATCGTCACCATCAAGAACGCGCTCAACCAATTGCTCGATCGATTAAAAGATACATTGGCCCGTGAAAAACGTATCACCTCTGATGCAGCACATGAATTACGTACGCCACTGGCTGCTATAAGGTTACACACAGAACTGGCTAAAACTGCAAAAACCCCGCAAGAAAAAAATGAATCGCTCAATCAGATCATTAACGGTGTGGACAGAACAACGCACCTGGTTGAGCAGTTACTTGCTCTTGCTCGACTGGAGCCGGAGCTACTAGTTAAAGATTTCACTAAGATAAATTTTACTAATTTGATCATCGAAGAATGCGGCCTGTTATCGCCGTTGGCAATCGAAAAAGATATCGATATGTCCTTTAACGAAACTCAGGCCATCGAGGTCAATGGTCATGAATCTTCATTACGCTTACTGATTCGTAACTTACTGATCGAATGCAATCTCCTATACACCAACTGGTGGCAAGGTAGACATCCGTCTTGCGAAACTGGAAAAACAGCTTGTCCTGATCGTTGAAGATAATGGGCCGGGTATCGCAGAAGAAGATCGCAAACGTGTAGTAGAACGATTTTATCGCGCGGAAAATCATCTCGCTATGGGTTGCGGTATCGGTTTATCTATCGTTGATCGTGTCGTTCAGATGCATCATGGCTCGTTACAGTTAACTCAGGCAGATAGTGGCCAGGGCCTAAAAGTTATTGTTGAATTAGCAATCTAAAAAATTATAAACATCTCAATTTTTTGAACTGTATTTAAGTGTCTGCTTGTGGCCATGAATGGACTTTGAATTTAGTCCCTTCTCCCTTTGGGACGCCTACATGGATGTAGGTGTTAGAGTAAAGCAGGAGCACTTACCGAGAAGGTTAGGATGAGGGTGCTTTCGACGATGCCCTCACCCCAGCCCTCGGCTTTGGCTTCCTGCGTCGCCCTACCGGTTACATCCATGTAACCGTCTCCCAGAGGGAGAGGGGGAAGTATTTATTGGTAGTCTGCTCAGGGTCGACAAGTGACACTCAGGCCATCAAGCTCGACTGGCTGTTGTCGGCTGCGAAGTCAACCGGTCGAGGGAGAGTTCCAGCTGATCAAGCCTGACAGTCGTTAGCGGTCATACGGTAATTGAAGTTATCTTCGAAAACTTAAAGGTTGGTTAACAGCTATTCTGCTAATTAGTCCAGATTACACTACCACTTGGGTCTGTTACTTTAGCCATAAAGCACTCACCCGACACACGAGAAGCATGGGCGATAGCACTTGCCTTATTATCGTAAGAACCCAAGGTAGACCATGATTGAGAATCGTTATTGAGCTTGCACTGAACTATCCACATATTGTTATCACCTATGCACAACTTTTGATAATTATGAGTTTTACAATTCTATTGACGAACTAGAATTATAATTATTCCCTACCAAACGTTTGGAACAAAACAATTTATTACCGGCGACTACTGTAAATACTGTCCCCCCCCCCATGAAAGTCCGATAAGGGTGGTGGGTTCAATCGGTATATGTCGAAATTCAATACTTTTGTTAGTTATTTCTAGTCAAATTAAGTGAGAGATGACAGCTCGATAATTTTTTCATTATAAAAACGTACCGACCTTAATAAATTAAATAATAAAAAAGCCTGGGCGATTACGAACAGGAATGCTGCGGGATAGAAGAACCACTGTGGCCACATCGTTGCACTCAGCAGTAATACCAGGCTGAGAAAATGAAAACGAAACTGCCACAGAGCAGCGGCTTCCGGGATTATCTTGCGCATGTGCGGCACTTTGACCTGTGAGTCTCTTTCACCCTGGTCACGTAATTTCTTATTGTGAACACTGAGGTGCAACCAGTTCTTATGAAGTAATGACTGGAGACAGGACTGAACCAGTAGAATGACA
>CAVWAI010000003.1:0-91858 GCA_963752725.1 uncultured Gammaproteobacteria bacterium | reverse complement strand
GCAGATTCAAACCGTCGAAGGGTCGTCCGCCAAGGTACTGTGACTGCCTGGCAAACCGTCAGAATCTCAGGCTTTGAACAACGTTACTCGGATCTGGCTGATCGGCATATGGAGCGTTTGTTGCTTCGCCCTTGGTACCAGTCACGCACCCGCAACAACCGGTGCTTGCTGACAGGACGTTAGCACGTGGAAAAAGGACACCGTCATGAGCAGTGATTCCAAAGCAGCATTTCGCCGCAATAGTTTGTGCAGTTGGACCATCACGCTCGCAATGATCTATTCCGCGCCGGTCTTCGTCGACCTGGCCTTGCCGGACGGCGGGCTGAGCGTCGCCCAGGCAAAAAACGGGGGCGGCAATGGCGGTGGTAACGGTGGTGGCAGAGGGGGCGGCAACGGAGGCGGTAGTGGTGGCGGAAAAGGCGGAGGTAACAGCGGCGGCGCCGAGGGGCGCGGCGGTCACGGCGCCGGCGGTCCTGGCGATCACGGAGGTCGCGGGTTTGGGGCCGGCAGTGGCTATGGTTCCGAAGCCGGCGATACGGGTAAGGGTCGTGGCTATGCAAAAGGTCACAAAGACGGCGAGCGCGCGGTCGGCAAGGATCGAGTCGGGCACCATCGTTCAGATCGCCAGCGCACTGGGTCGACTAAATGCCGCACATGCCTCGGCCACTGCACGCCTAAACGCGTCGTCAAACTCGGCAGTCGGGTATGGTCGCCGCCTATGAGCAGGCGGACCTGGAGGCCATGGATGCCCAAGCCGAGGCGGACACTCTTGGAGACGAAGCGGCACGTGCGGAGGCGGATGCCACAGAGGCCACCGAGGTTGCCGACACCGCACGAGCAGAAGCCGACAAGGCCCAAGAGCTGGCAAACGATAATCCCGGTGTTGGCGACCTGGCGCTGGTGGCCGGCGGTGTAGGGGTCGCGCTTTTCCAGCGCCGAGCCGATGGCCTCGACGGTTTCCAGCAAGGCCTTTTGCATGCGCGCGGCGTTCTGCCGGTTTTCTTCCATGGCACGGTCGTGTTCGGCACGGGTGCGCAGCGCGACGATGCCGTAGGTGAGATCGTCGGCCAGCTCCATCAGCAGTTTTACCTCGCTCTCGTCAAAGGCATCGATTTCAGATGCATAGATGGCGAGCACTCCCATCACCTTGTCGCCATCGCGCAATGGCAGTGCGGTGCATGAAGCATATCCGCGACGCAGTGCCTCGTCGCGTGGCAGCAGCAGCGCCGGGGTTTCTGCGATGTCGCGAATTCCCTGGCGTACGCCGCTGCGTATGGCCTCGCCGATGGGATTACGCCCGGCCTCGTCGTCGCCCCAGCTGAAGCGCAGTGCGTCGAGGAAACCCGCCTTGCATCCACTCAGCCTTTTATGACCTCTTCCGCGTTGCCGATGGCAAACTTGTGGAACATTGGTACACAACTGAAGCAATTCCCCCACGCCATGAATGGAGAAATGACAATGGCAAGTTTTAAAGACTGTACTCAAACTATGCGATAAAATTATAGAGGACGCAGTGATTGAATCTTGATCAATTACGGCATGTGGTTAAATTATAATCCCTCCCTCACCTTCAACATGTAATAACCTCGACTGCTTTCGCCGAGCGGCTATCCAGAGATGAGTTTTAAATTATGATATTGCTAATAATAATTTTTGGTGCACTGACCCTGCTTGCCGGAATAGTGATCATAATTAATCCAGAGATTATCTTTGGCTCTCTTCGTAAGAACGTAGATAATCTGTTACTGCATATTACTGCCGTTACTGTCAGGCTTATTATCGGTGTCTTACTAATATCTCAGGCCAGCCTGTCTAAATTCCCGCTTGTCATCGAAATTCTTGGCTGGCTCTCTATCGTTGCCGCTATGACTTTTGCGGTAATGGGAAGACATAACTTCAAACGCCTGATGTCGTGGGCACTGTCTCTGTTAAAGCCCTTTGGTCGTGTAGGCGGCGCCTTCGCTGCTATATTTGGCGCATTTCTTATTTATGCTTTCATTTAGTAGTATAGTAAAGCAACTCAACAAGGCACCCAACATGCCGTGCCTCAGGTTTTATCTACAGAGGGTAACATCATGCATAAAACAGTCTTCTTACTAACAGCAACGTTACTTTTATTAGCGTTTCAATCAGTACACGGCGAAGAATCTGCAACCTCACCGCAGGGTGAGACCAAATCTGCTGGCAACGATCACCGTCAATTAGTATCGATGCCGGATCAGACTCGCCAGCTCATGCGCGAAGATATGCTGGACCACCTTTCAGCATTGAGTGAGGTCATCGGACATCTTGCCGAAAACAACCTTGATGCCGCTGCAGATGTTGCTGAAACCAGGATGGGCAAAAGTTCGATGGGCAAACACCGCGCAACAGGTATGGGACCCGGCAGGTTTATGCCACTGGAGATGCGAAACATCGGCTGGAGCATGCATGAATCTGCGACCGAGCTTTCTCAGTTCGCAAAAAAAGGTGATCTAAAGAACGCTAACCTCGCCCTGCAAAAAGTAACCAGCGCCTGTGTTGCATGCCATTACAGTTATCGTACACGGTAATCGATGGAATACAGTATAAGCGCTGCCACTCACTAAGGGTCGTTTATTGGCACACATGATCACGATGTATAAAGAGCTTTTAAGTGCAATCGCAATCACGCTGACATTCATAGCCTTTTATCCATATATACGTTCGATCATTCAGGATAAAACTAAACCGCATGTTTTTTCCTGGGTGATATGGGCGACGGTTACCTTTGTCGTTTTCCTGGCTCAACTTTCAGATAATGCCGGCGCAGGTGCCTGGCCGATTGGTCTTTCAGGCATCATCACTATATGTGTTGCAGTTTTAGCCTATCTAAAAAAATCTGATAGCACTATCACCCGAACAGACTGGTTATTTCTGATCGCCGCCATGAGTTCTCTACCGTTTTGGTATCTTACCTCTGACCCGTTATGGGCAGTGGTTATCTTAACGACCGTTGATATTCTGGGATTTGGTCCAACCATCAGGAAGGCATATACCTACCCTTTTGAAGAGCAATTGACGTTTTTTATGCTTATCGCAGTGCGTAACATTCTCTCCATCATGGCACTAGAACATTATTCGCTAACCACGGTTCTGTTTCCCTCGATGACAGCAGCGGCATGCTCGTTCTTTATCCTCATGGTCACTTATAGGAGACGAGTACTGATAGCTATGTAAGGTTAATGTTCTTCAGCGTTCCTTTTTTCCTTTTAAATCTAAAACACGCCAACATCGATATAGGATCCGGCGATCTTGGTTATAGAGGTCACATAACTAGCCGTGCGTAAGTCATGCACATTCTCAGAATTTTCCAGCGTGTTTCTAATCTGCTGATACGACATGCGCATGGTATCATCGAGTCCTGAACGAACCAGGTCAAGTTCATCTGCACCTCGGGTAATCGAACCGCGTAAACTATCTGAAACTTTTGAACCGGTAACTTCTTCAAGCATGGCGGCCATCTGGTGGCCGCGCAATTCATCATGGCGCTTTTGCATGCGACCAAACCTGATATGTGAAATATTTCGTATCCATTCAAAATAGGAAACGGTAACACCACCGGCATTTGCATAAGCATCAGGGATAATGATGATCCCTTTTTTATTCAGTATTTCATCCGCACCATAGGTAATAGGTCCATTGGCCGCTTCTATGATTAACCTGGCCTGTATCCGGTCTGCGTTTTCTAGCGTAATCTGACTCTCCAGCGCTGCGGGTATTAAAATATCACAGGCCTTTTCCAGTACCGCTTTGCCATCTTCTTCAAAATTGGCTGATGGAAAGTTTTTGATGGTGCCGTGTTCAGTAATATGCTGATAAAGATCTTCGATATTTATTCCGTCATCACAGATCAATGCGCCATCACGCTCGATAACAGCGGTTATCCTGACACCATCTTCTTCCGATAAAAATTTAGCCGCATGATAACCGACATTACCCAGGCCCTGCACGATGCAGGTCTTGCCTTCTAAAGAACCTTTCATGTTGGCGCTCTTAACATCTTCCGGGTGGCGGAAAAATTCACGCAAAGCATATTGCACGCCACGGCCGGTTGCTTCTACGCGTCCCTGGATGCCGCCATGCTGTACCGGCTTGCCAGTGACGCAGGCAATATAATTAATGTCTTCCGGATGCAGATGTTTGTATGTGTCAGCGATCCATGCCATCTCTCGTTGCCCGGTGCCTATATCTGGCGCCGGCACATTGGTTGCAGGACTAAGAAAGCCTTTACGCACCAGCTCCAGGGTAAAACGCCGGGTAATCAATTCCATCTCGGCTCGATCATACTGGGCGGGATCAATGATCAATGCACCTTTAGATCCACCAAAGGGCACGTCGACAAGGGCACATTTATATGTCATCAAGGCTGCCAGCGCTTCCACCTCATCCTGATTGACATAAGGGGCATAGCGGATACCGCCTTTGGATGGCAGCCGATGGGTGCTATGCGTGGCTCGCCAACCGGTGAAGACTTCTATCTTGCCCCTTATCTTTACTGGAAACTGAACCTGTAAAACTGCATTACAGGCCTTTATTGCTTGCGCCGTTCCTGCATCAAGTTTCATCGCGGCCATGGCTTTATCAACCATCAGATCGACACTTTCACGGAAGCTGGGTTCTTCAATTATTTTTGTCATTTTTATTTCCAGAAGTTAATTTTTATTCCCGATACAAAGGCATATATCCTGACAACTACAGGTTCAAATATATTACAGTACGGTAGCATTCTGCTACTTCACTATTATTTAAAAGTGTGACACATTATAAAGAAATAAACAGCCTTCTTAGGCATACTGTTTATACCCTATCAATAATACATCTTCATGAGTAGATAATGGACGATAACAATACGAACAGGAAACCACATCAGAATACAACTCGTGTCGTTGGTTTATCCGTGCCAGGTAAAATAAGAAAAATAGTCGACCGGCTTGACGAACAGGATCGCCGCGATAAAAAACATCTAGTTATGATTTTTATTATCATAATAACTCTGCTCATAGCCGCCGCTTATTTTTTTATAAGCAGCGATCGCAGTTATCAGCATATCCAAACGAATATCGATAATACAATTCATGCCCTGACTTTATTATCCTGAGACCCTGGTAAATGCATAATATATTTGATTGTATCCCGGAAAATCTTGACGAAGAGATATTTCAGCAACTTGTTGAAGGTGATAGCGTAAGAATAGAACGGATCATATCCAGGGGTCATAGCTCACCGGAATCCGGCTGGTATGATCAGGACATGAACGAATGGGTGCTGGTGTTAAAGGGTGAAGCGATTTTGTTATTAGAAGATGAGACGCCGGTTAATTTAAAAGCGGGTGATTTTATAAATATACCGGCGCATAAAAAACACAGGGTAGAATGGACAGACCCGGATAGCGAAACAATCTGGTTAGCGGTGCATTATTAATGCGTTAATCTGCTTCGCGTAAACGTTCCTGCCGCTCCTGTTCTTCGGCAAAGGCTGCTTTAATTTCCTGCATCACCACATCGACGTCAGCAGCTTCATCACTTTCTTCAAAATAGCCTGTTAGTTCGCGCTCGGGATGCAATGCTCCCTCTTCATACAGCGCCCAGATTTCTTTGGCATACTGGCTATTGTACAATTCTGGTGCGTACTGGCTATAGTAGGCGGTCATGTTGTTAACGTCCCGGGTCAGCATCGCCTGTGCGTTGTTATTACCCGCGGCATCCACCGCCTGGGGCAGGTCGATGATCACCGGACCATAGTCATCCACCAGCACATTGAATTCTGACAGGTCACCGTGTACCACCCCAGCACAGAGCATCCGCATGACGTATTTCATCACCACGGCATGATCTGCCAATGCTAATTCGCTGGTCATGGAGACATCGTTGAGACGCGGTGCCACATGGCCCTCATCATCGGTGATCAGCTCCATTAACAATACTCCGTCAAAACAGCCGTAGGGTTTAGGCACGCGGACGCCGGCATTGGCCAGACGATAGAGCGCATCCACTTCGGCATTCTGCCAGGCCTCTTCTTGCTGATCACGGCCAAACTTCGAGCCTTTTTCCATCGCGCGGGCACGGCGGCTATTACGCCCCTTGCGGCCTTCCTGATACTGTACGGCTTTTTTAAAACTGCGTTTGTGCGCTTCTTTGTAGACTTTGGCACAACGGATCTCGGTACCGCAGCGCACTATATAAACAGTGGCCTCTTTGCCGCTCATCAACTGGCTTATGACTTCGTCTACCAGGCCATCTTCGATCAGCGGCTGGATGCGTTTTGGAAATTTCATGGTGTATTTTACACTTTATTGGCGCCTGCTATGGAATACAGCGCTATGGAGCCATTAATTTATCTGCGTCGTTCATAAAAAAGGGCAAGACCGTGAGGTCTTGCCCTTTTAACTCTCTCCCCCGAAAGGGAAAGCGTTTAACCTGCATATTTACAATACAGGTTATATAGCGATCAATAAATTAAAGCGCTACGATGTTTTCTGCTTGAGGACCTTTAGGGCCTTGAGCAATTGTGAACTCAACTTTCTGACCTTCAGCCAGAGTTTTGAACCCTGAGCTAGAGATAGCGCTGAAATGAGCGAAAACATCTGGACCAGATTCTTGCTCGATAAAGCCAAAACCTTTTGATTCGTTGAACCATTTTACGGTGCCGGTTGTAGTAGACATAGTTATTTCCTATTAATTAAATTTAAATGTTATCGGCCTGACAAAAAATTCATGAGGCCATTTGGCTGAAATGTGGTGCTATTAAATATGAAGAACAGGACGAGAGACTAAAGACGTGACATCGAAATGGTGTTGCATAAATATAAGTAGTACTTTCAAGCTGCAGCAATTATACACAATCTAGCGTTAATGTCAATTTATCCTTGGTTTATGTATGGCTAAGTATCACAAATAAACACCGCCTTATGCAGCAGTATCTACCATCAGAAAAAGACACCCTGTCTATCAAGTCTGTTAATGGAGAGAGGCGCCTCTACTACTCCCCATAAGTGCTTCCCTGCGTCCCTTTGCTCCCTTATGGAGTGAACTTTTATAAACTTCAGGCAGCCACCGAAGCTTCGGCAGCGCCCTGTTTCATTACCGAAGCCAGCAGCTCATATACCGCACCCCAGGCATTTCGTACCTCGTCGGTAAAGGCATCACCAAGGCCTTGCTCTAAAGTCCATAATAGCGCCGCACCAACGACGTTGTAATCTCGATCTTTGACACCGTAACCAGCATGGTCCGCGCCCATCTGTTTGAGCACGGGGATTAAAGGTTCAACATCGTTCAGCGCTTCGACGGCGATGTTGATGGTCTTCATCAGCTTTTTACCCTGCTCGGTCATGTCGTTTTTGAACATTGCTTTGTATTCAGGCTCCAGTTCAAACAGGCGGCCATAAAATAATTCAGCCGCTTTATCCGCTATGGGCACGACCATCACCCAGGTCTTCTGTACCAGTTCTTTCTGTTGTGCAGTTATCATAAGTCACCTCTTTGATTAACTTGTCGTTTAATATAAAAATTTGCCAGAAACAGCATGTAATCCACTGCTGCTTTTACCTGTTCGTCATTTAGTTTTTCATTGCCGCCACGTGCGGGCATCATACTGTAGTCTTCACCGATAAAACCTTCGATGGCGTGTTTATAGAGCAGAGCCCTGTCTTTGATCACCCGATGTTTCCAGTCATCCGGCTGCATGGGAATCGGCGCATCTGCAATGCCATAACCATGGCAGCCCTCACAGTTTTCCAGCCAGAGGTACCGTCCATGCTGCAGTGCTTCATTACCAGACTGCACATAGTCCGCCTTTTCCGCCATAGCTTCTGCGTTAAAAACAACTGCAGGAAAAACTATTAGGGAAAAAACGGCTAGTGCCAGATGGCCGGTAGTCAGAGACATAATAGAACTACCGATTAACCTTCTACCGGTATACGGATGACCACACCGCCCATCACGTCACCGATCTTGAAATCTTTTTTCGGTGTATCAGGATGCTGGTTATGACAGGAAACACATACCGGTGCGACACCAGTGTCAGCATAGACAGCAGTAAAATAATTTATGCCTCCGAGTTTTTCTGTGGTGTAATAATTTTTTCCTTTGTTGTCTGCAACAAATTTCAACCCGGCTTTCTCTGCTTCGGTCTTCGGTGCATTCTGTTTGTTGATCGGCCACATCGATTGCAAGGTATAACTGAAATTCACATCGTCCAGCTTTTCCGCACGTTTTGCCGCTAGTTCAGAACCGAAGCGGAACATCTGTGCCGGTAACACCAGTGCCTTATCATCTTCAAAATGTTCAGATGCCTTGATCACCTTCTCTTTCTTCACCAGCCTGTTGACGATTTTCTTGGTATATACCGCACGGTCTGAGTCCATCACCAGGTGCAAGGCATCCGCCATTGCTTTCACCGATACCGTCGCATCCGAGACTTCTGCGCTCACCGCTGCTGTGGTTGCGATGGTTGCCGCTGCAGTACCCATTATCAAGTTACGTTTTAAGTTTTTCATAATCACCTCTTTGATTAAGTGTAGTTTTGTTGAATGATTCAACGTTTAAATATTTTTTAGCCACGTCAGGAGCTAGCAATCGAACATGTCTTATTCATCTTCAACGGCAGCTTTTTTTCGTCTCTGGTTTTCCCTGTCGGCCAGATCCATGGTCGGAATATGTTTGCCTGGCGGGCCAGAAAAATTATTTGTAATTAAGGTTGTGTCCGCCAGCGCATCCAGGGTGAACTCAAGGCCATGACAATGCTGGCAGCTGGAGCGCACCATCTTTGTATTAGGAGACAGGTTTGCACTCTGATTATGATCGACGATGGTGCGGCTCATCCATTCGCTGACATCATGATTTACCCGTGGCATGTGACAGCTCGCACACGATACTCCTGTGCCGGCTTCTGCTTCGCCATTAATTTCTTTTTGCCATAGCGAATAATGTGGCGACTGTTTATAAGCCAGGCTATGATCATCGTCGTGACATTCGAGACAGGATTCGACAGCAGCCGCTTTTACATCAAAACGATGGCCACCGTGACAGCTGTTACAGTCTAAGCCTTGCATGTGATGCTTCTTCTTTCATCGCTAGCAGAGCCTGTGCCGGTGTCATCGCTGGCAGTCCCTGCTTTAATCGCATGCCATGTTTACCCGCCATGAAACGTTCTACTTCGACATTATGGCAACTGGCACAGGCGGTGTGTTCAGGATGATCGTTCCAGCTCTTTTCTTCTGCTTCAGTCTGGCTGATGTGACAGGCCGTACAGTTAACACCTGATTTAGCATGCGCCGTTTCAAGCCAGTCCTGTTTGATTTCCGGATTGCTCATGAGTCGTTCTGTTGCATCGATATCTTTTTCTTCAAGCCGCACTAGCGGATATTTATCCCGTGGGTATTCAACGATCTCATCGAGTACGCTCAGGTACTCCCTGGCAGGCAAAACAACTTCGTTTAATGTGGGAGGCTCATCCAGATGTTTGATCAGGTAGTCGGTATACAACGCACGGTTGTTGTGAAAATTATGGCAACCCGAATCTTTACAGCTGTCAAATCCCATGCCCTGGTGCGAGGGTCGTTCTTTTGCCACATCCTTATGGCAATAAAAACAGAAATCCTCCGGCTGTGTTACACCATCTTTTGCTGTTATCTCAGCTTTATGCTCTGTGTGACAGCTAACGCATTTCAGCGCGTCGATTTTTTCCAGTAGCTCAGCGTTGCGCGGGTCTTTAAATTTTTTCGATGGGTGCGAATCAAACGGTTTAACTCTTTCTTTACCATGACAGTCAACGCAGGCCTGCTGTAAAACTTCACCGCCAGCAAAAGCATCAACATGGCAGGCATCACATGCTTCCGCAAGCTGATGATGTCCGGGGCTTAAATCTCCCGGCATAAATATCGTTTTATCTGCAGTGTCAGACAGCATCGCATAGCCTAACCAGGCAGCAGCAGCCGTCGTTAAAACTATCCATATAAACCACTTGATTGCTGTTTCACTAAAACTCATGACCGCGCTCTACATATCATTCTAAAAGTAGTATGTCTTTAAGACATGAAAGCCCAGCAATACAGGCAATGACCAGAACAGTAACAGATGCACTTTGTTCCAGAGCTTGCGTTGCTTTTTCGCCATCGCTGGCACCATATGATGTTCTGTAGCGACCACCGTACTGGCATTTGCGCCAGCCACTGCCAGCAATAAAAAATTCATCATCAGCAGCAAATTGAGTTCGCTGCCAAAACGAAATCCTGTATGTATGATGAGCATTACCAGTGCAGCGATGCCTAATACCACATGTGACATACGCCACAGGTCATAATCACCGATGCTAAATCTTGCTACACGTTTACGCAGTGAAACGATAAGGCCGATGGCGATAAGGCCAAGAATGCTGAATCCACTAATTTGTTTAAATAACGAGTCGCGCCACAGTAAATCCCAGCGGATATCATGTTGCACACTGCTGGCATAGGGCACGCGCCAGATAAAAAAGAATAAAACTGCGAGTGTAAGTGTCAACGCCGATAAACTTAACAGCCCGCGCCATGCGCGCACCGGTTCAACATTTGCGTGCTCACCTATCAACTCAGCCAGCAAAGGTTTGCATGAACCGCAGACACTGCCAGCGCGTGTCATCATTGTTAAGCAGGTGACATTCTCACAGCCGTTATTAACTGCGAGACTCAGACGCCCCCGTGTTACTCCAGTACAGTTGCACACCGTGGCTGAAGCCGGCCAGGTAGAAACATCAATGTCCTCGGCAGTGCCCCAGATATTGCCTGATGACTTAAACCTGAGCAGGTGCCAGAACCAGATCTTGCGTTTTTCCTGGATAGCTTCATTGACCAGAGCGCTCTCGTGCCACTCACCAACAGCGATGGCGCCGACGATGCGATTACCAAATACCCGGATCTTTCGATATAGCCCGTCTTCTTCATCACGGTACACATACTCACGGATCGATGCACCCGACTCCTCGTCGACACCGTTACGACCGGCACTGAACACTGCTTTCGACATCACCTTTAGCTGCGTAGTGCTGATCGAACCAGCGTACTGCGCATTGCCACCTGTCAATCGTTCAGCTAGTACTGCTGCCTGTTCATAACCAGGTTTCACCAGACCATAAACATTATCTTCATGTTCTGCGCATTCGCCGATGGCATAAATATTTTCTTCTGAGGTCTGCAGATAATTGTTGATCCGTATGCCTTTACGGCAGACCAGGCCGGCATCTTGTGCCAGTGAAATATTCGAACGAACACCGGCTGCGACGATTATCGTGTCGCAGGCAATATTGACTCCGCTACGTAACGTTATTCCTTCGACGAGCTCATTACCGGTCACACTGACAACACTGTCGTCGAGTATTATGTTGATACCAGAGTCTTTGATAAAACGTTCAAGATACGCAGCACCCTGTTCATCAAGCTGCTGCGCCATCAACCACTTGCTGTGCTCTATGATGGTTATCTCGGTGTGATATTTTTGCATCGCACGTGCGGTTTCAAGACCGAGCAGACCACCACCGATGACGACGGTGTGGCGCGTACGAAGTTTTCTGGATAACAATTCATCCGCTTCGCTTAAAGTGCGAAAGGTGTATACGCCTCTATAATGTCTGTTACCAAACATCGGCATGAACGGTGTCGAACCTGTGGCAATAATTAATTTTGAATAACGTTGGATGCGGCCACTTGCATCTGTGACCGTTTTAGACTTTTTATCTATCCACTCGACAGCACAGTTATAACGATACTCGATGTTTGATTGTTTCGAGTCTGATTCATCGATGAGCAGTGCATCACGGTAGAGTTCACCTGCAAGGTAGTCTGAAAGCCGCACCCGGTTATAGGGCTGCACCGGTTCACTGCCATAGATGATAATCGGACCATCATAGTCTCGCTCGCATAACTCGCGCACAAACTGCATGCCAACCGGACCCGTACCGACAACAATGATTGCCTCGATCTGAGCAGCTATACAGACATCATCGTCTGCAGAATGTTGCTCGGCCGTTATTATATTTTCTAAACTTACGCTCATAATAATAATGCAAAAAATAATGGCGCTTACTTACGAAAAAATCTCGTAGGTAAGCGCCATTGCTCGGTGTTTTAAATAACTATCATAAATAGCTATCTAGTAAATTGTAATCATCAAACCGGCCGCCATTGGCCGGTCCACTATTATTAGATAAGCATAGACTGTGCCAACATTTAATTATCTATGTAAAAGCACCCATTGATAACTCGCACTATGGGTTCTATTTTAAAACCTGCACCACACAGGCACGAAAATAAACTAATTGCACCAGAAGAGCGCAAAGCATTTTTATAAGCAGTAAAACAAAACATGGAAAGCAAAGCTTGTCTATGAGGTACACGCGCCTTTGCCAAACCAGAAACTCATATCTTTTTCAAGAAACTCATCAGCAGGCATATAATGTGAGCCATCACAGGAAAAATTAAGTCCGACGACACCATTCATTATATTGATCGATGCCGCACGCAGGTAGATCGTTTCATCTGCTTCTCTCAACAATTTAAATGCCTTAAGTACATTGTGCACCATTCCCCGAGTTGCCACCGCTGCCTCGGGGTACTGTGTTTTTTCATAGACGAGACAGACTTTTGGATTAATGATCTCATCCAGCACATGAAGGCGATAATGATAGGGGTCGCTGTAGGGCCATAAGGTTGCACGTGAACTTGAAAAATGCAGCTTGGCATGGAAGATACCCTGATCGGTCATCAATGATTCAACGACGTCGAGAACTTCATCAATGTGCTCATCCATCTCACTGCGCGTTCGCGTCTGCTGAAACAGGGTGCCTCGAATCGAAGGATCCCCCTTGATCTGCCGCCATTGATGCGCCTGGATCTCATTGACATTTTTTAATGGCAGATCTTTTAAACCGAAGTCTGCGGCGACATAACCGATCGTTTCATGGTTTAGCCTGACGCCATATAAAGCGGTGATACAGGGTTTACGTGTGTGTTTATCGATATATACGTCACTGAGCAGCATTTGGCTTTTATCACCGACGTCGAAGCTCGCCAGGTACGGCCGATGAGAAAGGTCCTGACCGATTATGCTATCGTCTACAAGCGCATCAGATATATTGCTGCTGTGCTGCATACCGCTCATATCTATGGCATACAACAGTCGGCAACGATGATCTGTTTTGTTCGCCAGACATTCTTTTAACTGTTGATCCAGTGCTTGCCGGTCATGCCAGTTTTGCGCACAGATAGCTGCCAGCTGGCTCATAGGGTCAAGCAATAAACCTTCGATAAAACTGCGTTGTTTATTTATTGATTTTTCAAGCCAGTCCATTCTTCACCTGTCGTCTCTAGGTTATTACGGCTACCGTCACCATATAATCAAAAAATATTTATTTATTGCCAGTACATTAATGCCGCTTCTGAAACCGCTTTTTTATACCAGGATTTCAGCCGCAGAAATAATCTGTTCGGCTATTTCACCGATACGTTTGTTGTGGTTCATCGCCAGTTTACGTAGTGCGCTATAAGCCTGATCCTCACTCAGGCTTTTGGTCTTCATGATGATGCCTTTCGCTTTATCGACGTTTTTACGCTCGTGCAAGGCATTCTTCGTCTGCAATAACTCGTTCTTCAAACTTTGCTGCTGTTCGAATCTCGCCCGGGCAACACCGATCAATGATCCCAGCCGCTCAGGGTCATGACAGTCGACAACATAGGTCGAGGCGCCCGCTTTTACTGCAGCGTTGATAGACTCTGTATGTGCATCACGAGTAAAAATAATCATCGGTGTAGGCCGTTTTTCGCTAACTGCCCGCATCTGCCGCAGTAACATACGATCGATCTCGTCACTGACAAAGATCAAAACATCAGGGCATAAGGGTTTTACGTATTGGCTGACGTCATCATTTGATTCGATGAATTTCAAAATGCGATAATCCGACTTTGTCGCTACGCGTATTAACGGTTGCGTACTCTCCAGACAATCTGCAATAAAAATTATGTCCATAGTCACTTGCTACTGTTTTATTAGTTAATAACTAACAAATTAAATTGCAATTAACATGCCAGATATCAGGCGGGCTTTTTTAAGCTTAATCTGTCATCTTTGCCTGCTGTCTGCACCGCATCTATACACTCTGCATGATTTATGCACCTGATCCGTGCATCAATCCGCAGTGATGCCGCTTATCTGGCTGTTTTTTCTGTTGGCACAATAGTTGCTGTAACACCTTTGAAATACAACGTCGTATTTCTTCTGATCATTGTTGATCCTACGCATCAAATAACAATCGAATTTAATCACTGCAGAAATCACGCGAGTATTTTCTGTGTACCTATAACTGTTAGGAGAAACAATGTTAAGCCACTTCAGATAAATATGATTTAACCGCTCATCTTCTCAAAAGACACAAGCATGCTCTGGTTACAGGTTGAAATGAATATTTAATCCGTCGATAGATCAGTTATACAGGGAAGAGACTCCTCAATGCCATGGATGGCCCATTTTTAAAAAGATCACCATTAACAATTGCACGCTAATGGTGCATATCATTCTTCACGCCCCCGTTTTCTTCACGGTCAACTTTACAAGTCTATGATCTCCATGTCTTTTATTAGTTGGCACGCTCATTGCTTAGGATACTTTCAATAATGCAACGACGCTTAGGAAACAATGATGTCTCAATCCAAACTTAACCTGTTCTCATTCAGTGGGAATGTCCGTACTTTACACCTGTCCTGGATCGCTTTTTTTATCAGCTTTTTTGTCTGGTTCAATCATGCGCCATTAATGGCCTCCATCCAGCAAACGTTTGGCCTCAGCATGCAGGAAGTCAAAGCGCTGCTAATCATGAATGTTGCACTGACCATACCCGCACGCATCATCATCGGTATGCTGGTCGATAAATACGGTCCGCGCATCACCTATTCAAGCTTATTGTTTATCTCCAGTTTTATCTGTTTCACATTTGCCCTGGCAGACTCTTACCAGATGTTGATGATAAGCCGTTTTGCACTCGGTTTTGTTGGCGCCGGTTTCGTTATCGGCATACGCATGATCGGCGAGTGGTTTCCTGCAAAACAGGTCGGCATCGCCGAAGGCATCTACGGCGGCTGGGGCAACTTCGGTTCTGCCGCTGCAGCCTTATCTCTGCCTACCATCGCACTGATGTATGGTGGCGATGATGGCTGGCGCTACGCTGTTGCCAGCACTGGCGTCATCTGCCCTGTTTTACTCTTTCGTTTATTACAAACTTGCACGTAACACGCCAAAAGGTTCGACATACTTCAAACCTAAAAAAACTGGCGCGATGGAAGTTACCAGCAAAGGCGACTTCTTTCTGTACCTGCTGATGAACGTCCCGATGTATGCAGCACTTGCTGTGCTGGCATGGAAACTTGGACCAGAAAACCTGGGCATACTGGATAATTTCTTTACCAATATCACCTATCTGACACTGGTTTCATTCTATATATACCAGACCTCACATGTATGGCGTATTAATGCGCATATCTTTAAAGAGGACGTTCCGGAAATACACCGCTATAGATTTAAGAACGTTGCGGTTTTAAACCTTTCTTACCTGGTGACCTTTGGCTCCGAGCTTGCGGTCATCTCCATGTTGCCGCTTTTTTTCAAAGATACTTTTGATCTCTCAATCGTTCAGGCTGGTCTACTCGCGTCCGGTTTCGCTTTCATGAACCTGGTTGCCCGTCCGAGTGGCGGCTTCTTCAGTGACCGTTTTGGCCGCAAGAAGAGCCTGACTATCCTGATCAGTGGTTTAGCCGTTGGTTATTACCTGATGAGCAACATCGATTCCAGCTGGTCATTACCACTTGCGGTAGCAACAACCATGGCATGTTCATTCTTCGTACAGGCCGGCGAAGGCGCCGTGTTTGCTATCGTGCCATTAGTCAAACGTCGCATGACCGGTCAGATTGCGGGCATGACAGGGGCTTATGGAAATGTTGGTGCAGTATCATTTTTAACGGTGTTTTCATTCGTCGAGTCATCGACTTTCTTCCTGGTGATCGCCTGTTCAGCTATCGTCACGCTTGTTGCGGTTCAGTTTCTTGATGAACCCAAAGGCCAAACCGCAGAAATAATGCCCGACGGCAGCGTACAGATGATCGATGTTGCGTAGATAACACCTCCACCTCATCGCGAGAGAAGCGTGGCAACCCCTGGTTAACAACCGTGCTGCCTACAGGGGATCGTCACGCTTCTGCCGCAACGACGGTTATAAATAAATTCAATTTGCTCCATTAATGTATGGCAAACTTTATCAATGAATACGCAATTGAGCATCAGCCTCGGCCAGAGTTCTGACAAAGGCATCAAAGACCGTAACGAGGATTTTTACGGTGCCTACCTGCCCGAAGACACCAGCCTAGACAGCAAGGGCATAGCCGTCGCCATCGCCGACGGTATGGGCAGTTGTGCCAATGCCCAGGAAGCCAGCGAACATTGTGTAAAAGGTTTTCTCAATGATTACTTCAGCACGCCAGAAACATGGTCAGTTAAATCTTCAGGGGCAAAAGTTTTAACGGCGATCAACAGCTGGCTGTTAAGCAACGGCAATAAAGATCATGCCAACGGTATGGTTACTACTTTTAGCGCACTGGTTTTAAAATCAACCACTGCTCATATCTTTCACATCGGTGATTCTCGAATCTATCGGTTTCGCCCTAACAGCCACAGTGGTGATTTCGAACTACTCACCACTGATCACCGCGTCTGGATCTCCGAAGAAAAAAATTATCTGAGTCGTGCAATGGGTATCGATTTTCATCTCGACATCGATTATAAAACTGTCGATATGGCCGTAGGTGATCTTTATGTGATGACAACAGATGGTATTCACGACTACCTGGGTGACGCACAGATCAAACAGCATTTACAGTCAGCCGCATCTCTCGACGTGATTGCAGATAAAATTGTGCAGCAGGCGCTGGACTTGAAAAGCCATGACAACGTTACCTGCCAGTTGATTCGCATCGAGAGTCTACCGAACCAGGATGCCAACGAAGTTTTCAATGAGTTAACACGTCTGCCTTTTCCGCCACATATGGGGCCGGGCATGAGCATCGACGGCTTCGACGTTATCGAAGAAATTTATGCCAGCACCACCTCTCAACTATATAAAGTACGCGACAAGGAAAGTGGCGAACTATTTATAATGAAAACGCCTTCGATCAACTTTTCAGATGATCCTACCTATATCGAACAGTTCTATATGGAGGAGTGGGCTGGAAAACGCATTGATCATGATTCCGTATTAAAGATCATCGAACAGAAACGTCCGCGTAATTTTTTATATTTCATTATGGAATATATTGAAGGCATCAGTTTAGATCAATGGATAAAAGAAAACCCTCAGCCTGATATACATGAAGTTACTGAACTGACGGATAAGATCATTGCTGGTCTGCGCGCTTTTCACCGCATGGAAATGCTACACCGTGACCTTAAACCAGAAAATATCATGTTGACTAAAAATAATGAGATAAAAATTATTGACTTCGGCTCGGTAAAAATCGCAGGTATACAGGAAGTAAGCACGCCAGTCGAGCGGCTCGAACTACTCGGCACGAAAAATTACACCGCGCCTGAATACCTGCTTGGCATGCAGGGCAGTAACCGCTCAGATATATTTTCATTAGGTGTATTAGTGTACCAGATGCTTACCGGGGAACTTCCTTATGGTGACAGGCTGACAAGGAAATTAAACTGGCGCACACTAAACAAGATAAAGTATAACAGTGCTATCACACATAACCCAATGATTCCCCTGTGGCTGGATGGTGCTATCGAAAAGGCGGTAAAGACAGATCAGCGTTTACGTTACGATACGTTTTCTGAATTCTTTTTTGACCTAACGCATCCCAACGCCAATTTCATGAAGCACAGCGCACCTCTACTGGAGAGCAACCCGGTACTGTTCTGGAAAATCTCAACTGGCCTATTGTTACTCGGCAACCTCGCCTGGCTACTAGCCTTTATCTCATGAGCAATAATGCTATTAACTTTAGCTGCGTCATCCTTGCAGGCGGCGAGGGAAAACGTGCACAAGGCATGGATAAGGGCCTGGTCTTATATAAAAACAGACCTTTGATAGAACACGTCATCGATGCGATTAAACACCAGGTTGATGATATCGTTATAAGCGCAAACAGAAATATTGAAACTTATGATCAATATGCCTGTAATGTAATCACTGACTCTTCAAACAATTATCAAGGCCCACTCGCAGGTATCGCTGCATCGCTACCCTACTGCAAGCACGAGCTGGTTCTGGTGGTTGCCTGTGACATGCCAGCCCTGCCTGCCAATCTTGTTGAACGATTAGCCACTGATATACAAAATAAATCTATATGTATAGCCAGCGTCGATAATCATCATCAGTTAGCGATGATCATCAAAAAAGACCTGCTCGAATCACTCCGGCAGCGATTAAACGATAATCAGTTAAAGCTTATTCGGTGGGTAGAATCTGTAGCCTATAGCAGCGTTGATTTTGACGATATACCGCAGGCATTTATCAATTTAAACCACCTGTCTGACAGTGACTAAATGACATTGATCCATTCTCGCGATGACGACTTAGAAAAAAATTAAAACTTGCACCAGATATACATCACCATCAAAATACCCCCATGAACATGTCCCTCAAGCAACGTAAGAAGGAAACCAACCGCATTACCCTGTGGGGCGTAGCGGTTAACCTTATTCTGGCCATCATTAAAATTATCGGCGGCGTCTTTGGACAATCACAGGCTTTACTCGCTGACGGTATTCACTCGCTGTCTGATCTCGCCAGTGACGGCATGGTACTGATCGCTGTCAAACATGCGGGTGAAGACGCTGACGAAGACCATCCTTATGGCCATGCGCGTTATGAGACCCTGGCCACGGTTGCTCTCGGGTTCTTATTGATCGCCGTCGCAGTCGGCATCGCTTATGACGCCATGCTTCGTCTTGAAGAGCCCAGCAAAATCGTAGAACCCGCACTGTTTACCCTGATCATTGCCGCGATATCCGTTATCAGTAAAGAAGTGCTGTATCACGCCACTCGTATAGTCGCAAAAAAACTTCGCTCATCATTACTGGAGGCCAATGCCTGGCACCATCGCAGCGATGCCGTCTCGTCGATCATCGTATTTATTGGTATTACTGGCACGTATTTCGGCTATGTACTGCTTGATGCTATCGCCGCCATGCTGGTGGCATTAATGATTGGTAAAATTGGCCTTGATCTGAGTCGTCAGAGTATGCAGGAGCTGGTCGATACCGCCCTGGAACCTGAAATGGTAGAAAAGATTAAACAGACAATTTTAAGTATTGATGATGTTCGGCAACTGCATTTATTACGTAGTCGTCGCATGGGCCATAATGCACTCGTCGATGTGCATATTCAGGTTTCACCTAAACTCAGCGTTTCTGAAGGTCATCATATCGCTGAAAGGGTAGAAAAAGCCCTGATGAATACATTTGAAGAAGTTAACGATGTCACCGTGCACATCGACCCCGAAGATGATGAGACCGCTGCCAGCTGCAAACATTTACCACTGCGCAGCGAACTCTTACTGACACTGAGCCAGGAATGGTCAAAACATGAGATATTGAGAAACATTGACGACATCTCCCTGCACTATCTTGACGGCCAAATAAGTGTTGAAGCCTGTCTGCCTCTTAAATACCTGCGGACACTGGATGATGCCGAACCCCTGAAGCAGGATTTTGAACAGGCCTGCCAACAGATCACCTGTATTGGGGAGAGCCAGTTACATTTTTGCTAAACAGCACCATTATAGTGCGTTGCGCATCAGGCCGAGCCAGTACAACGCTTAATCTCTTGCTTTTTTCTTAATAAACGCATGATATGATATTTCCCTTATTGGAATGTTTGGTGCAAAATCTACCCCTGTAAAAAAGGACCTTTGATGAATTCTGTTTCGAATAGCTAGAGATTATTCAACACAAACAAACAGAATTGATTAAAGGTTCTTTTATCCAGATAACATTCTGGATAAATATACAGCAACATACCCCGTGCGGACTATCAGGCTGCATCAGAACACTCTGCGCGGATTACTATTTATACATTTATAGAGGCTCTTATAATGGCTGCAAGCGACGTAATGAATATGATTAAGGAAAAAGACGTTAAATTCGTTGATTTCCGTTTTACAGATACACAAGGTAAGGAGCAGCACGTATCTGTACCTTCACACACTATCGATGAAGATGTCCTGCTCGAAGGCAAAATGTTCGACGGTTCTTCAATTCAAGGATGGAAAGGAATCAATGCTTCTGACATGATTTTAATGCCAGACTGTGATTCACAGGTTATTGACCCGTTCTGTGAAGAAGTTACTTTGAACCTGCGTTGCGACATCATCGAACCAACCGATATGTTGGGTTATAACCGTGACCCACGTTCTATTGCAAAACGCGCTGAAGCGTACCTTAACGCCAGCGGTGTTGGTGATGCTGCCTACTTTGGCCCTGAAAACGAATACTTCGTTTTTGATGGTGTTCAATGGGGCGACGAAATGGGTGGCGTTTTCTACAAGATCGAGTCTGAAGAAGCTGCATGGAATACCGGTAAAGAATACGAAGGCAATAACATGGGCCACCGCCCTGGTATTAAAGGCGGTTATTTCCCTGTACCTCCTATCGATTCCTTACAGGACCTGCGTTCATCTATGTGTCTGGTACTGGAAGACATGGGCTGTCCTACCGAAGTACATCACCATGAAGTAGGCACTGCCGGTCAGTGTGAGATTGGTACTGTTTTTAACACACTGGTTCGCAAAGCTGACGAAGTACAGATATTCAAGTATGTTGTACACAATGTTTCTCACGCCTATGGCAAGACAGCAACCTTTATGCCTAAACCGATGGTCGGTGATAATGGCAGTGGTATGCACGTTCACCAGTCTATCTTTAAGAATGGCGAAAACCTGTTCTCAGGTGATCTGTATGGCGGCCTGTCTCAAACAGCGCTGTACTACATCGGTGGTATTATCAAACATGCGAAAGCACTTAATGCTTTCACCAACGCATCAACTAACAGCTACAAACGTCTGGTTCCTGGCTTCGAAGCACCCGTTATGCTGGCTTATTCAGCACGTAATCGTTCTGCTTCGATCCGTATTCCGCATGTATCAAACCCTAAAGGACGTCGCGTCGAAATTCGCTTCCCGGACTCAACTGCAAATCCATACCTGGCTTTTTCTGCCATGCTGATGGCTGGTCTTGATGGCATCAAGAACAAGATTGATCCAGGCGCAGCTGCAGATAAAGATTTATATGACCTGCCAGCGGAAGAAGAAGCTAAAATTCCACAGGTTGCGTTCTCTTTAGATGAGGCACTTAAAGCCCTGGATGCTGACCGCGCATTCTTAACCGAAGGCGGTGTATTTGATGACGATACCATCGATGGTTTCATTAAGTTGAAAGAAGAGGAAGTACAACGCTACCGTATGGCCGTACACCCTTGTGAATACGACATGTACTACAGCGTATAAACTCAGACCGCCTGCCATGCCCCGGCATGGAAACACTCCGGCAGTTTGAAGACTAAAAGCCTCGCACATTTAAATTATGTGCGAGGCTTTTTTCATTGTGATTCAGGCAGTCAAACGTTATGCTAGTAAGCATGAAATATATTAGCTTAATAAGTTTATTCTGCATCGCGCTGTCTTTTGGCTTTACTGCGCAGGCCGGTTTATATAAAGGCCTGGATGAAGAAGGCAACGTGGTTTATTCAGACAAACCATTTACTGATTCGCAAGCATTTACCCCGCCGCCGCTAAGCGTTGTGGATGCAACCAAAGTTCCGCCAAAAGAAGAAGTCGTCGAAGAAGAAATAACCGCTGAAACTACATACACCGCTTTCAGCATCAGTGCGCCAACGAGCCAGCAGGTCATCTGGAATGAGCCCGACCTTACCGTCACCATGAAACTTAAACCTGCTTTAAGTACAGCAGAAGGCCATAATGTCTGGCTGCTGATGGATGGCAATCCACTGGTAAAAAACAGCCAAAGTCTGTCATTACAGATTGGTCGTGCAGACCGGGGCGAACATCAGATTCAGGGGCAGGTGAGAAATAAAAAGGGAAAAATCATCAAACGCACCCAGTCAGTGACTATACATATCAAAAATACCGTTATTTCTAGGTAACCCGTCATCAATATAATTCCTTAAACGCTGCGATAACACTAGCGGCGCACCATAATGGTGCGGTAGAATAAGCCCATTCTGTTTGTTTTTTGTGATTTTCTCCAGTTCATTTACAACAAGTCCTTGAAAAACCTACAAATAAATTAATTTTTAACTTTGAAAAAACTGGTTTGGTTTTTGCATAAAGTACATTATGGCTATTTCTGAATACAACTCACCGCAAACCATCATCGACAATCTGCACTCCGCAGTTATCGTCATCGGTGAGAACCTGCAGGTCGTTTATATTAACCCTGCCGCGGAGATGCTGTTTCATATCAGCAATACCCGTGCCATTACAAAAAATATTCGTGACCTGATTATCAATGAACATGAGTTTTTTGATCGCCTCGAACGATCGCTTGTTTCGGCGCACCCGTACACCGTTTATGAAGATCAACTACGTGTACACAATCATCAGACCATTGATGTCGACTATTCAGTTTCACCTATCCCGTACCGCCGCGAAGGAAGATTCTTATTATTAGAATTTATTCGCTTAAAAACCCAGCATAAGATCTCACATGAAGAAAGCATCCTGAGTCAGTATGAAGCCAGTAAAAGTTTGTTACGCGGTCTTGCCCATGAAATCAAAAACCCGCTCGGCGGAATCCGTGGTGCAGCGCAACTGCTTGAAAGAGAACTGGACGATGATGATAACAAACAATTTACGCAGATCATTATCAACGAAGCCGACCGATTAAAAAACCTGCTCGACCGGATGGTCGGACCTAAAGACATCCCGACCAAGAGCGACGTCAACATACACAAAATTTTAGAACATGTTCGTCAACTGGTGCTTGCCGAAAATGACGATATAAAGCTAACGGTCGATTATGACCCCAGCGTACCCGAACTACATGCCGACGAGTCCATGATGATCCAGGTCATTCTAAATATTACCCGTAACGCCGTCATTGCTGTTTCATCTATCGATGATCATAAAGGAAAGATTAATTTTAAAACGCGCACACAACGTAACTGCAAGATTGGACCACATACTTATCCTTTAGTAGCAAGGATAGATATCGAAGATAATGGCTCTGGTGTGTCAAAAGATTTACAGGAAAAAATATTTATGCCGATGATTACCGGTCATGCTGAAGGCACAGGCCTGGGTCTATCTATCGCGCAAACTCTAGTGCAACAACATAACGGTTTAATCGAATTTACCAGCAGGCCGGGGAAGACTGTATTTACCATCTTGTTGCCCATTAACTTACACAACGAAAATTATATTGGAGCTGAACAATGACTACGCAAAGTCATCTCTGGATCATCGATGATGATGATTCCATTCGCTGGGTCTTACAGAAAGCACTCGAAGCTGCTGGTTTCTTAGTTACCAGCTTCGACAATGCCAATACCATACTGGATAAACTAAAACTCGAAGAACCTGACGCAATCATTACCGACGTTCGCATGCCCGGTATCGATGGTCTGGAATTACTCTCTCATCTCTCCAGGGATCATCCGGATCTGCCGGTGATTATCATGACAGCACATACCGATTTAGACAGTGCTGTCTCAGCATATCAAGGTGGCGCTTTTGAATACCTGCCGAAACCTTTCGATATAGATGAAGCCGTAGCAGTAGCACAACGTGCATGCGTAAAAAAACAGACCAATGGGTCACATCTCATATCGGACCAGGGAGGCCCTGAAATTATCGGCGCTGCGCCTGCGATGCAGGAAGTTTTTCGCACCATCGGTCGTTTATCAAAATCGGTTATCAGTGTTTTAATTACCGGTGAGTCGGGTACCGGTAAAGAACTGGTTGCCTTATCGCTGCATAAACACAGCCCACGTGCAAACAACGCGTTCATCGCACTGAACACGGCGGCAATACCCAAGGAGCTATTAGAGTCCGAATTATTTGGACATGAACGCGGCGCATTTACCGGCGCACAGGCTCTACGCAAAGGCCGTTTTGAACAGGCCGATGGCGGCACCTTGTTTCTCGATGAGATCGGTGACATGCCGGCTGAATTACAGACACGGTTATTACGTGTACTGGCTGATGGCGTTTTTTATCGCGTAGGAGGTCACACACCGATCAAAGTTAACGTCCGAGTAATAGCGGCAACCCACCAGAATCTGGAGGAACATGTTAAACAGGGACTATTCCGTGAAGATTTATTTCATCGTCTAAATGTCATCCGCATCCAACTGCCTGCTCTACGTGAGCGTAAAGAAGATATCCCGGAATTACTCAGACTGTTTTTACAACGTGCCGTTAAGGAACTGGAAGTCGAAGCCAAAACCATCGATGAAGACACGATGAATTATTTATCGTCTCTGAGCTGGCCGGGTAACGTGAGACAACTGGAGAACACCTGTCACTGGCTGGCGGTCATGACTTCAGGTCAGACGGTTCATATGTCTGACCTGCCGCCAGAATTATTGGCTGATTCTCAGGCCGGCAGTGTTAACACCGGTGGTGACTGGAAGCAGACGCTATCGATCACCACACAGCAAAAGCTGCTTTCCGGCGAAACCGAAATTGCTGCAAGCATCATTGCCGATGTCGAAAAAATACTGATCGAGGCTGCCTTACAGAAAACCAATGGCCGTAAAAACGACGCCGCTAAATTATTGGGCTGGGGACGAAATACATTGACCAGAAAAATTAAGGAGCTGGTCATCTAAGTACAAAAACAATCGAACAGGCAACACCTCTCGATACCATATATTTAGATCGGCATTACTGCTCGATACAATTCATATACGCCTGTTCGACATTGCCGGCTTTATACTTCTGTTTAAAATTTTCCGGTGCGCCAGAATAATAAATTTTACTGTTATGCAATACCGCCATGGTATCGGCCATCTCTTCTACATCTGCAAGCATATGCGAACTGAAAAAAACAGTGACGCCCTGCTTTTTCAGCAGGGCCAACTGTTTTTTAAACAGAACTCGGGCACGTGGATCAAGGCCGCTCATCGGTTCATCTAAGATCAATAATGATTTGCCGCTTAACAGGCATGATGCCAGACCCAGTCTTCTGCGTCATACCTTTCGATAATTTATTCACTGATTCCTGCATCACCGTTTTATCCAGCTCCAGTCCATCCAGTATCTTTTCAATTTCCTGCGGCTCGCAGGTACTGCCATGCAGACGCAGCATGTACTGAATGAAATCCTGTCCTCTTAGATGTGCGGGCGGAGAAAAGCGATCAGGAAGGTAGGCAATATTCTCGCGCGAGTTTACTTTTCGATGAGGTATCTTATCTATTTCGATTTTTCCTGAATCTATACCCACCAGATCAAGCACTGCTTTGATCAAGGTTGACTTGCCACTGCCGTTCATGCCGACCAGGCCAAAAAATTCACCCTGTTCGACATCCAGGTCGACGTTATCCAACACCACTTTGTTCGAATACTTCTTAACCACTTGTTGGCATTTAATAATCATCTTCACCTGCAAAAAAAAGAGCCCGACTGGACTCTTTTATATTAACTCTATAGAAATGATCTCAATTCAAATTAAAAATTTCTAAACACAGCCGCACAGTTTGAACTCGGTGTTCTGCAACTCGTATAAATTAACATCAACAACCGTATTTTGACAATCTGTAATTTCTGTTCCCGCACCCCAGCCAAGACCTACCGTTCCGAGCTGCATGGCACCCGAGCCGGCCTGGCCATCATCTATTTTTCTATCCAGTTCAGCCAGAACTTCTACCGGAATACCGCGGCCGGAGAGTAACTCATGGGCATTAGTGCCAGCCGCCTGTCCCATGCTGCCATGGCTCAGGTTCATGCCTGCACCAAAACCGTTGTCCGGGCACTGCGTTACACTGCAGGCATAATCTGTCGCTGCAACGGTCAGCGTCTCATCGTTATAACCGCCGGTAATATAACCTGCCGCTTCGAGATGCACCCAGACATTATTTCGCTCGTTATCGGTATTCACCTGGCCGTTACCATCACCATCACCTAAAACATCGGTAATATCGGGAAGATTAACTGTGGCCTGAGTATAATCACCGGGAAAAGCACGGTAACGATCCTGGAAGCTAAACCAGGCCGCGGTAACACCGTCTACAGAATTGTTTAAAGCGCGAACTCTTGCAGTATTGATCAACTCCTGGCCTTTTAAGACACCACCCAGCAACAGGCCAATAATCACTAATACGATAGCGATTTCAATCAGAGTAAAACCTTTTTGTCTCAATACTTTATTCATAACATTTTTCTCAATCCAAATTGCATCATTTATATTATTCTTATTATTCTTATATTATTAATAGAGCAATTACCATACCAATATTTTATAGCCCATAATATGCAGGTTTGCAGTAAAAATACAGGCTTTATCGACAAAAAAACTGTCGAGATTTCAACACTTTGTTATTCATTTGCCGTTTTTTCTTCCAGTGTCGCTATCTTATGCGTTAAGAAGTTTAATTCATAGGGGTCAGTTATCTCGCCACTATCGATCAGTGCGCCGACCAGAATTTTAGCCGCTTGCAGCTGCCCCATATCTTCTAATACGATAATTTTCATGTCTTTAGCCCAGTATGGCACATTTTCACCGGTGGCTTTTTCTGCCAGCGCATCTGCGTACTTTAATGCCAGATCTAAATCTTTTATTTCATGTTTTGCGGTAATAACAGCATGTGCCAGCCAACGCCAGTATTTATTCGGCTCTTCAATAAATTTAGAAAAAACATAATCCGTCATAATTCGTTGTTTTTCCGGGTTTTTTACACTGCCATAAACACGAGAAGCCACCAGCATGGGGTAATGCCCATCAGGATCCAGCTCCAGTATCGTGTCCAGCCATTGTGTTAAGCGTGGATAGTCCAGCTGATGGAATGAAAGACTCGCGCCCGGCTGATTATCAAACGCCTGTAACCATAAATTTAAATATTTGGCAGCTGCTATGGGCTCGCCAAGGGAGCTCATCACATAGCTACGGGTTGATAATGGCGGCGCCAGATCTTTCGCTTTGGCTACAACAGGTTGCTGAAAACCGTGCCAGATCAATTGTAAAACAAAGCTTAATACCAATAACCATTTTACCGATTTAGGCACATCGCTAACCGGTCTATCTTTATATAAAAAGTGGTAGTAGTGCACCAGATGCTCGTTAGAAGTTCTTTCTGTAAAAATCAAATAAGGCGATAAAGGAAAGAAAGACCAGGTAAACCACAGTCTGCCCAAACAAAGGCAGCAGCGTGCCTGGGTCTGCCGTGTTATACGTTAGCCATGACGTCTGAGTGTAGCGATGCATATCAGGTAACAGCCATGTTAAAAGCTCAATAAAACCGTCCATAAACTGTTGCGCCGTCGAGGTATGCGCAACGATCGGATATTTCGACATCAGCAGTATCGAGGTGACGATACGTGATGCGCCATAGATAAGAAACACACCCGCCAGTGCAGAAGGCAGCTGATTAAAGGTAAACAACATCACCAGGCTCAATGCGATGACCAGTGTTAGCTCTAAAAAGAGTGAGATCATCCAGATAAAAACCTGATCTGGGCTGGCATACAATAACAGTAATACAGAAAAAATTACTGCGAGCAGAATGGCGAGATAAAGGTAACCGATTAATTTACCGAGATAATAACTACCACGGCGTATCGGCATCGCTAAAATCATTTCCAGTGTTTTATCGTGTAACTCACGAACTGTGCTCGAAACAACGAATAGAGTAATAATGACTACGGCACTCATGCGTAAAAATGCGGCAAGGATGGCTACCTGGGTGGCCCGATGTTCTGTAATTGCCAGCTCACCGATAAACTCAACCAGCGCAAAACTGATGCCGACGACCAGAAATGACATTAATATCAGTCGATTTCTCAATGCTTCGATGATAGTGAATCTGGATATCGTGAGAACCTGTGAAAACATATTGATTTGCACTTATACCTTATTTATTTTTGCTCAGATTGATTATAGCGACTATTGATACAAAGGCACCAACCTTGTTCTACAATCATATGAAATTAATAAAATTATATATCTCATGTCCATAAACAAGCAATTGCTTTTCAATAACGAGCATCGTTTATTGGGGCTGATGCTCTTCAGTCTATTAGCCGCAAGTCATATCGGTAATAGCGACACCATCACACAAAGCTTTCTTATTATTCATTTTGGCTTTTTTCTTTCATGGCAACCGGTCATCAACCAGCAGTCATCTTTTAGTACGAAACAGGTCATTGTTCTACTGCTGTTAATATTTAGCTTTATCTACTGGTTTAATCCCTGGTTAAACGCTTTTTGGGCTTTATTGTTACTGACATTATTGACCGGGCGAATTTTTGCTCGTGGTCTTGCGCGCGCTGCTTATGGACTGGCCGTTATCATCCTTTTTCTTGAACTTGTTTTAGTTACCACGCCCGATCTATTCCATCTTGCCGCAATCGCTTCATCGCTGCAGTCATCTTTTAATATGACCCTGGTGTTTCTGCCATTAATCTTGTTGTTCGTGCCAGCATCGAGTGAAAGCTCAAAACAGATCGATTTTATCCGCGGCTTTTTTGTCGTGCTGCTGGTGATATTTTTGTGTATGGGCAGCACACTGATAAGCCTGACAACACAGCAGCCATATATCGAATCACTGGCCATCAGCATCAGTATCTTGAGTCTTTTTTTACTGCTGACTGCGTTTTTATGGTCACCTCGTGCAGGCTTCAGCGGACTGGCGCGGTTACTGGAAAAATATCTACTCAACATAGGCGGCCCTTTTGAACAATGGTTTACCCATGTATCAGCACTTGAAGCTAACACCAGCCTTAGACCGATAAACTTCCTTTCTGCAAGTTTGCGCTATCTGATGCAGCAGCACTGGATATGCGGTGTTAGCTGGCAGACTGACACCGAGAAAGGAATAGAAGGTGAGCTATCCTCTCACAAGGTGACTATCGATGATGAAAAACTTAAATTAACCATCTACACATACACGCCTGTTGGCCCATCACTGCTGTTTCACAGCAAATTATTACTCAGCGTACTGACATTTTACTATCGGGCCAAACTGCAGGAACAAGCAGATCATCAAACAGGCTCATATGCAGGCAATATATGAAACCGGCTCTAAATTAACCCATGATGTAAAAAATATACTGCAATCAACACAGATGATGACGCAGATCATCAATGATACTGACACTGAAATGCGGGAGATTATTGACGTACTAAAAAAACAGATGCCGCTGTTAACTCAACGTTTAAATACGACTCTCGAGAAACTGCGTGCGCCTGAAAATTACAGCATAGGCAATCCGGCGACAGCTGGCTTCCATGCTTCACTGGTGGAATCAATTACAGCTGCGTTATGCTGGCAGACATATCGAGTTTTCTTCTAACATAAACAAGGACCGTGAAATACCGGTCGATATTTTTACTACCGTGGTAGAGAACTTGCTTGATAATGCGCGTAGCAAACGTATGCGTGAGCCCAAACTCAACATCCAGGTCTCTCTAGCTGAAACTAAAAATCGTTTGCAACTATCCGTCATCGATACTGGCAGTGCCATACAACCTGAGATCTCTGAGTGCCTGTTTAAAGAAGTTGTTTCTTCGCAGGATGGTTTTGGTATCGGGCTATATCAATCTTATGAACTGGCCAAAAATCACGATTACGATCTAATGCTGGATGAAAATATCGAGGGGCATATCTGCTTTAGCCTGAAACAGCAAACATAAAAAATAGCTGTCAGGGTAACTGGCCTGCTTCGAGCATGCGGCTATAGATGATATAACGTGACTCCCAGATGATGATGTCATCAAACTGTCCGGCAGCAGCATCGACACTACTATAAGCTTTGGAAACAAACACCCGATTATTGCCGACGGTATAACGCAGGTCCTCGCCGCCGGCATTTTTAGCAACGGCGAATTCACCGGCATTTTCTCCCTGGTCTGAATTCGGTGCTACCACTTCAACAAATTCACTGCCATCTTTGCCTAATGATAATAATATAAACGGTGCACTATCGATCAATGTAGTTGGCCCGCCGGCACAAGTTGTGCCTGAAGTGCTATCACCATCGCAAACTACTAAATCGGGAACAAGTACATCCATACCTGAGTCCTTAATCCCCCCCACACCACTCGTTGTAAAAGCGTTAGGAACTGATACTCCAGTAGCTGATGTTGTTACTGAATAACGTATCGGATTTCCCCATGAATCAATCAGCAGGTTGTCCCGGTTATAAGCGCCGTTTATTCCCAACGTCCTGCCCGGCACGAAACCATGCGGCGAGGCGCAGGGACCGCCGCCGAACGGTTGCTCCAGCCCGCTGGATGTCGTGGTTGCCGGGCAGGGTAATCTGCCCCAGGCACTGGCAAAACCCAGGATTGCAGATCTGATGTCTTCGAGTTGTTCACGGGTGTTTTCACGCCGCGTAGTTTCGATTCTGTCGGCGAAAGTACCGATGAAACTGCCGACGAGGATACCGATGATAACAAGCACGACCGCGATCTCTACCAGGGTAAAGCCCGATTGTTGCTGCTTAAATGCAGTAGCCGTCTTTAACATGGTACGACTCCCAGACCAGTGTCGATACAGAACATGATGTCATTACCACCGCCTGTTATATAAGCACTATTTCCATCAGAGTCTGGAAAATCGTCTTCATTACCATTCTCCAGATAATTGGCAATCAGGTGTTTGGTACTAGCCTCAGGCGGTCCCGCGCGGGTCTGATTACCACTTATGGAACCTGCGAATATTATCGCGGCTGCTCTATCCATCACATCGACAGTAATACAATCACCAGGACAAGGCGGAGCGGCGATATCCACCACGGTTGACGCGGGGGCATATTCCTGTGAAACCACGTAAAAGAAATGATCTTTCCAGTTTTTCCAGAGGTTGGTGTATTCTTCACTCGCGCCAGGCGCTATAGCTAAAAGGTCGACCGTGATGCCGCCGGTTGGCAATATCAGGCTGTCACAGGCCGCTTCGGTAAAAAGCGCATCATCGGCAGCAGCGATGACGATATCGTCATTTGAATCTTTTACGATATAGGGAAAACGACCGGCATAACCCGGCGCCGCATCTGCGTTATCATTGTAATTATCATCTGGCCTGTAATCTGCCAGGTCCATCGGCGCCGGCCATGGCAGACGATTTTTTCCGTTCCCTGTAGCGTAAGTACTCAGGCATACCGCTAGTGCCTCGGTGAGATTACTCATTTTGTCATTAAAATCACTTCTGGCCGTAATCGCTGACCAGACCTCATCACGGCTAATGGTGATGAACTGATCATTGATTATGGCTTTATTTATCGCCGTGGCTGCCTGCACGATCCTGTAGACATCATCAGCAATGCCTGTAGCCAATGCGCTGTTATCAACGACATCACCGGGAGATACTTCTAATGATTCCAGGTATGCGCTGTAATTATCATCATCATTACCACACTGAGTATCATCCTGAAAAACCCTGTTCTGACCGGTGAGTGCGTCACCAGCAGAGAAGATAACGGCCACCAACCTGTCTGGCGGTGTTATACCCTGAACGGGAACGCCCATTTCATCAACGATCTGAAACATGCCGTTTGTATCTTCATTGAGCATATCGGTTGTCGGCGCTACCTTATAATCACCGCTTACCGCGTAGAGCAGACAGCTGCCATTACCATCTTTAATTGGAGACACCCCTAGAGATTTCCATGGGAGCCAGCCCAGTGAATTTTCATGTTTTAATTCACAGGTTCCGTCTGATACACCTTCGGTAGCATTATCATTTGACGGACAGGGTAGATAACCAAAGCGACCCGGCTGCGGTGATGGAACGGTTAAATCTACACGCGAGACGGCATATCCCAGCAGATGTTGTTTTGCCTGCTTTAAGGCAAGCTGTGTTTTCTGTAGCTTATCTGCCTGTATCTTTGCAATAGAGATATTTGAAAAATAATAAATGGAGATCGTCAACGCAAGTACGACGACCAAAACTAGCAGGGCAATACCTTTCTGTTTTTTTTTAGCCATGTTATTACTCGTGGCTATCAACAACTTTGCCCGTTTCCTTTATCCAGGTTTCACCTGGTTTTAGTCGTGCGGTTTTACCATCGACACTGATCGTTACTTTTTTATTTTTACCGATGCTTGACTGGTGCACTTTGACATCACCCATCTTTGAATTATCTAATGTGCTTTTATTATTTACCCACACAACGCTTCTGCCATCGCCGCGTTTTACATAACCGGAAACGTTGATCTCGCTTGTCTTCTTTAATTCTGAACCGGTATAGTTACCGCTGCGTGCAGCATCGATCTGTATACGCTGGCTTTTGTCTGTAAATAATTTTTTCAGATCAGCCTCATCATATTCCGCATACACCGTACTGCTACATATAAAGCAAACTGCGCTTATTAAAGTTATCTTAATCTGCATCTTATTTAACCTGTACTCTAAAGTTTACGAGCCGCGCGCCTTGTTTGCATTAGAGCCTCTAAACGTATACCAGCCAAGCTCACAGTAGGCTTTCATATTATTTTCTATATCTACCGCCTGTTTGCCGAACTTTTCGATATTACATTTATCAACCGCATACAAGCCGCTGGCTTTTCTCAGATCATTTAACAGGGCAAATAGATCGCCTTCATGCGCCATCTTTATATCTAATGTCATTACACTTTTAAAAACATCTATGCCCCTATATTCACTTTTAATATTTTTTTCTTTTACTTCTTCTTGTGTGGAGACACCGTATCTGACTGAAGGCATTCCTCTTTTTTGAGCCGTATTCTGAATCGTCTCAAACCAGCTTAATCGATCTTCTGCACCAACGACGCCCTGATTGACCAGTTTTAAAAAGTTACTCTCAAATTCATCGATGATCTGGTTATTTTCTACCGAGCTGTTTATTTTTGACTGCCAGACACGCATGTCGCGTTTTGCTGACTGTTGATCACTGTACACGCCATCCATATATACAAATGAAAGTAACGTCACTATTACGCTTGAAATAATCGAGGCTACAAATATACCTAATGCGCGCCTCAGTCCGGGTGTAATATTATTAAACATGGTCTGGTGCCTTCATGATGACCTTCAGAGAAAAAAGTCCTGAGATAGCATCTTTACCCTTTTTAACATTGACACCGGACTCGCTAGAAAACTGGCTTTCCGATCGAAGATCAACCGGCAGAGTCAGCGTTGTTACCTGTTCTATTTTTGGATCGCTCTTTAAATAATCAATGATCTTTTGTATGTGGTTGATCGAGGCGCGGTAATTATTATCAGGGTCATCAATCCGGCCTGTGATCACGGCGCTATGCTTAACCGGTAGCTTACCGGTGAAATTTGCTATTTCTAACTCGCTATTCTTCTCATTGATATTGACAGCCTGCCATTCGATCTTATCGATATGTAATGACTGATCAGTATCCTTGCTTATGACTTCACTTAAACTTATAAGAAAGTCCAATGGGGATGTTGCGCTATTTATTTTGATGCGATCAGCCAGCTCAACCGCCGAATTCATTACCCCTGCATTTTCAAAAACCTGTTCAAAGTCTTTGAACTGCTTCGAATATAATTCTTTATAGTTTTTCTCTTCCATCTTCAATAAAGTGGTCGATTTCTCATACTCTATCGCGTCTGAAATATTTGCTTCTGTGAGCAGAACGGCTGTTATCACCACAAACAGACTGGTTATATATAAAGCCGTAGCTGCCAGTTTATTATGATAACGACTAAATAAATGTCGCGACCCATAATGGCTCATCGCAATGTCCTGACTTACACATAACCAGGAGAATATCGCGTCTGAAAATTTATTGGCAACGCCAGACAAACCAAGTTTATTCTGGATTTCTGAAATCGGGTGGATGACGACCGTCTGCTGTTCATTGGTTTTGAAGGAATTATGCAATGACGGCAACTGTTCTTCGCTACCCAATATATGTATATTTATTACTTCATTTGCCGCCACCAGATTTTGTGCCCGCAAAAAATCGATCGTTCGCCCGACTTCAGGCGCGGCCAGATCACCGATGCTTGAAATATCTGAAATATCCTGATTGATTATAGACTGGCGGCTAGACATCAACTTGCCATCTCTAAATAGCGTCTGTCTTACGTTACTATTGACCTGCTGACTGACAAGTAATACAACGCCTGAATTCGCCTTGATGGTCTTCAGCAGCTTTTTACTAATTATAGGTAATGTCCATATACCAGAGAGCGGCGTCTCGCATTCATCGATAATACTTAACCATGGCTGAATTAATTGCGGGTTGGTCATCGCGCCTAATAATACGACATCATCTTTCCTCCCGCCTTTTTCCCTGCCGATAACCTCGCTATAACAATATTCCTGGCTGGACCGATAGAATCGGTCTACCAGACGACTGATCACCGCTTTTCTATCTTTGCTGCCTACATGCGGTATTTTTTCGTTTCTAAAATCTTCCTCGATCACATCGACAAGAAACTTACCCGGGATGTTTTCAGTTTCTAACAGGTAACTACGAAACTTGTCTAAGCCATATGCTGTCGGTTCAAAAGAACTTGTGCCCACAAGCTGTTTGCCCTTCCAGTGCAAGACGCTTAATCGATATCCGGTAAAATGAAACAGGCGCTTCATGATTATATCTTCACCCCGGCAACAGCATCATATACTGGGCCTAATACAGCCATCATTATCCACATCATGATGCCACCGAGGATCACCGTCAGTATCGGCAATATCGTTGGCTCAATCTTATCAATGGACTCTTTTACCTCGCGATTATAAAAATAACTGACGTTCAGTAACGCATCGTCCATGGCGCCGGTATCTTCACCGACTTTCAACATACGTACGATCATCGAAGGAAATACACCGACGGCCTCAAAACTTTTACTGATCATCACGCCTTCAGAAATACTGTTTCTCGCCTCATTGATCGATTCTTCAAGAACCATATTATCAACCATGTCTTCTGATATTTTTAACGCATCCAGCACGGTGATACCTGAGCTATACATCATGGCAAAATAATTAGCGAATCGCGCTAATTTAATCTTCGTCAGCAGTGGCCCGATCAGCCATATTTTCAATCTAATGCCATCGAGGTAATGTCTCACCCTTTCATTTTTCTTTTCTGCAATCTTTATCGCAAAAAACAAAACAACCGGCAGGCTAAATACTAAATACCAGTAATTAACAAAGACATCTGATACTTCGATCAAAATCTGCGTATGCATCGGAATCTCTGAACCTATATTTTTAATGAAAGGTAATAATTGCGGCATCAGATACATCATCAAAAATGCCACTACCAGTAACACGATGACAGAAACGATCGCCGGGTAGATCATAATTTTTTTTGTTTGCGACACTAATTCATCCTGCCAGCGTATCGTCTCAGCCAGATCCTTCAGCACATCTGCCAGCTGCCCGGTTTCTTCACCAACACGTACCAGTGTGACATAAACTTTATCAAAGATTGCAGGATGCTCAGTTAGTGCTAACGACAACGTTTTACCGCCTTCGATATCATCAATGACAGTTTGCAGCACATCGGTAAAATGGCTGTAATCCATACTGTCTCGAATATCTTTTAGACTATCGATCAATGGTACGCCCGACTTTATTAACTGCTCTATGTGAAAAGTAAAATTGATCAGCTCCCGGCGGCTAATCGTTTTAATACGTAACGCACTTTTAACTGCTTTACTCTGTTCTTTGAAACTTAATAAATCAAAACCCATTGCGCCAAGGCGTTTTTCCAGTTCCATGGGGTTACTTGCCACCATGGTGTCATTGCGGATCTTTCCTCTAGCATCTATTGTTCTGAATTTATAATCAGGCACTTTATTTACCTATAGGCCTCATATCAATCGCTGCGTCAGGTCAATAACACGTGACACTTCTGTTAACGAGGATTTACCTTCGAGCACACATCGTATGGCATCATCTGCCAATGTTTTATAACCGGTCAGTTTTGCTGTCGCTTTTAATTCTCCCAGGGTCGCCCGTTTTGCAATCTGCTCATCGAGTTCAGCATTGATCCGTAAAGCTTCAATGATGGCCACCCGTCCTTTATACCCAGTATTATCGCAATGCGAACAGCCTTCAGCCTCATAGATGGTGTGCTTATTACTTTCAAACTCGATATCTAATAATTGACTTTCGATCTCATTCGGTTTTTTTTCAGACTTACAGTGCGGACACAATAACCGTATCAAACGCTGACTGATAACGCCGATAATATTACCCGTCATGATATCTGGCAGGACACCGATATCCAGTAATCGAGGAAAGGTGCCTATTGCTGAATTCGTGTGTAACGTCGATAACACCTGGTGACCTGTCATGGCCGCACGAAACGCCATATCAGCAGTATCTTCATCACGTATTTCGCCGACGAGAATAATGTCCGGGTCCTGACGCATCATCGAACGTATGCCATTAGCAAATCCCATTCTGGCCACTTCATTTACTGAGGTCTGCCTGATCATATCCATCGGATACTCCACTGGGTCTTCCAGTGTCATGATGTTGACCTGTTCAGATTTCACATAATTCAATAACGAATATAAAGTCGTTGTTTTACCGCTACCCGTGGGGCCGGTTACAAGAATGATGCCCTCAGGCCTGGCCATCATCATCTTTAATTCATTCAGGGTTTCTTCATGTATACCTAGCTGGTCCATCGGCACGATGCCTTTCGCACGATCGAGCACACGTAATACGATATTCTCACCGTGTGTCGTCGGCTGTGCAGATACACGAAAGTCCACCCGATGCCCCTGAACCTGCAGGCTCAAACGTCCATCTTGTGGAATTCTTGTTTCTGCGATGTTCATCGTGCACATGACCTTTAAACGCACGACGATCGCTGACCAGTAATCCTTATGCAAGCTGCGTATCTGCCTTAGTACGCCATCGATTCGATAACGTAATCGCAGGAACCCTTCTTCCGGTTCAAAGTGAATATCCGACGCATCACGTTTAACTGCATCGGCCAGGATCGCATCCACCAGTCGAACCAGTGGCTGACTATATTCATCTTCTGTCGCATCCAGGCTCCGGTAGTCGATCTCGCCTGTTTCGATTTCATGCAGAATACCATCAACGGATAATTCATAACCATAAAATTGGTCGATGGCTTTTTTGATTTCACTTTCACCCGCAACCATCGGGGCAAGTTCTATTTTTCTGCCAACCAACGCATGCACACGATCGAGCGTCATCAGATCTGATGCGTTTTTCATCGCGATATTCAATCGCTGCTTGTCTACATCGAAACTAACCGGAACGATGGTGTAACGCTCAGCTATTTCTTTTTCGATCAGATCGAGCGCCGCTTTATCAGGAACGACGCTGGCAAGATCGACACTGGCAATACCTAACACCTGACTTAGTGCATCACGCATGACCGATTCAGAAACAAAACCTAAACCAACCAGCACCTCACCTAACAGTCTGCCATTTTTCTTTTGTTCAGTTGTCGCAATATCGAACTGGTCGACAGAAATCAAGCCTTTCTCCAGCAATTGCTGGCCTAGCTTATCTTTCACGTTGCTGACACCATGACTCTTCATTCAACTATAATCCCGCTAATTCTTTAATACGTTTTTGTACGGTTTCTCGTGAAAAACTGACCTGTTTATTTTCAGCTTTTAGCAAACTCTCTCGATAATAACTAATTGCCTGTTGCTGCTTATTCAGCTGATCCAGGCTCACGGCAAGGTTAAAGATATAATCAGCATTCTCATGATCACTTTGCCATGCATTAAAATAATGTTGTTGCGCGGACTTCCATCTATTCTGTTGCGCATAATTATTGCCCAGGGCAAAATTTAAATGTTGCGCACCAGGGTTCTTTTCCAGCATCGACAACAGGTATTCTTCATCAGACTTTAACGATGACTCATCATGTAACCCTGCAAGCGCAGCCGTCGCCATTGCATCACGCGGGTCCTGTTCTAAAACCGCCAGGTATATATCCCTGGCGACTGCATTGTCTTTTTTGATTACTGCGATAGCACCAAGCCCAAGCAGTGCGTCTCTGTTATTCTTTTCGATAGCCAATACTTCTTTATACTCTGTAGTCGCCTCGTCGTATCGGCCCGCTTCATATGCCAGCCATGCCGCATCGAGCTTTTCCCCTATGGGGTCTGTTTTTTTGTTTTTTTGTATAGACAGCATGGAGCCTGGATTTACATCACGATTGTTTTTACGCGTCTCTTTGTTTTCTATCGGCCGCGAATCAAACGAGTTTTTATCGCTGACGATACGTTGCCTGGCGAATTTGACTTTGTCATCCAAATCGGACTCGCCGACTAATTTACGGATTATCTCCGATTTCTCCGGCGTTTGTTCTTTATTTGTTTTTGCTCGCATCGACTGCATGGTTATCTGATGTCTGCGTTCTAAGGCTTCAATTTCAGCCTGCATGTCGAGATAATAATAAACACCACCTGATAGTAAAACCGTCAAGCCTGCTGCCAGAACCCCAAAGACAATAATTTTTTTTTCTTTCTTTACATCTCGGTTGGTTTTATAGATCAGCATCGACAATGCATCATCAGAAACTGTAAATTCTTCAACTCTTGAATCACTCGTGTTTTCTAACTCAACATCGACAGCTGATTTTTCTTCTATGCGGCTGTTTTCTGAACGACTTTGAGATCCGCTATCATTACCCTGCTCAACCACATCATCACTCAAGCTCTCGGCACGCTCTATAGACTCTGTGATTTCCTCGAGCGTTAGTTCTTCAACAACCTCAATCTGATCTGTTACTGAATCTTCATCACTAACGGCGACGCCGGCAGCTGTCTGCTGTGCTGTATCAGCGATCGCGTTTGTATTTTCCAGATCGGGATTTGATGAGATTGAAGCTGCCGCCTCTGAATCATTCGATTCAGCCTGCAATGCTTTCTGCTTATCATCGGCAGCTTTTTTTAGGGCATCTAGTAATAAACTCATGATTTTTACCTTGAGGTGCCCTATTGTTCAGCGAGTTTTTTTGATGTTTCCTGCTGAAGATCTTCTAACAAATACTTTTTATAATCAGCCAAATCGCCATCAAGACTCGCATTTTCTATTACTACCGGACGAATAAAAATAACCAGCTCGGACTTAACATATTCTTCTTCAGTGTAAGAAAATAATGCGCCTAACAATGGAATACTGGATAAGAATGGCACGCCGCGGTTTTCTTTATTAATCTGGTCCTGCATCAATCCGCCGATGACCGCAGTCTCACTATCATCGACTTTTAACATCGTCTCTATTTCACGGACCTGTATTACCGGTATACGACTCTCAACACCTGCATCAGCAAGCAGTGGGTTAGGATCAGTAACATAATCGATTATCCGCGAGATGGTAGGCCGGACATTTAATGCCACCGTACCATCTTCATCGATGAATGGCGTGACCGCCATAACGATACCGACTGGCACGGTGTTAACGGTAGTATCAACGGTAGTGAGCGCATTTGACGTAACACTACCAGGAACAACATTCACATCGATATTAAAATACACTTCGTTATCAACAACTTTTAATATCGCTGTCTGGTTATTCAAAGTCATCACCTTGGGACTTGATAACACCTTAACGTCGCCAAATGTTTCCAGTGCTTTTAAGGTAATATTTAACGGGTTGCCGTTTATCGAGCCAGCAGTTGCCAGCTGAAAGACTGGCGTGGCGCCCAAACTTCCACCGATAACATCCTGGAGGCCACCCTTGGTTAGTATCGTGCTCCCGGTCGAAGTAGTCGCCGTCTCACTTATAACAGACCAGTCGATGCCGGCCTGATATTTATCACCCAGCTGGACTTCGGCAATAGTCGCTTCGATCAAAACCTGTCGCTGAGCGCTACCGACAACCTGGTCAATAAATCTTTTGATTAATTTATGCTTTTTACCGCTAGCCCTTATCGCGATTATTCCGCTCTCGCGATTTACAATAATGTTATTGCCGCCTTCCGCTTTCGAAGCAGAGCCGGTTGTGACCTCCTGCTCAAGGATACCGCCAATATTTTTAGTTATCGTATTCCAGAATTCATTAATACTTTTGTTTTCTATCTTGGAGCTGGCTTTATTGTCGCCGCCGCTACTACCGCCGCCATCACCACCTGAGCCTTGCACACCTGAACTTGTCGCACTTATCTCGGTGGATATACTGACATTACCGCCACTGGCACGACTAATATTCAAGTAATCGACATTGTAAACATGCAGGTAGGGCTTATCCGCCCTGACTTTTAGCGTGCCATCTTCAAGATAATAAGTGATGGCGGCCTGAGCTTCGATACGATCGAGAATTTTTGGCAACGTCTGATCGATCGCGTTCATGGTGATTTTGCCAGCGATATCATTATCGATATCCAGATTTAGATCGGCATCTCTCGCCATAGAAAACAACAATTCTCTAATCGGCACCTGATTGACAACGACGGTATAGGTTTCAAGTTTTTCTCGCCTAACTGGTCGCGGCAATGCTGGCACCTGCATTGCCGGTTGTGGAATATTCTTTTTATTTTCTGCCGCAGGATCAGATTTAATATGGCCTTCAGAGATTGTCGGTGGATTAGTCGCACCACAGGCGACAAGAAAAAACACCATTCCAAAAGAAAGGCTTGCTGGTAAAAATCTATTTTTTATATTTTTTATTATCATTGCTTCTTCAGCCGAACAAAACAAACTTGTCCCTAAGTAGTTATTCGTTATATGTGCTTTCTTTTTTCAGTGCGCTAATACGACGCAGATATGGATCACTTGCCTTAAGTGAAGACGGCAACCGATCTAACTTTTCGATAGCGCTCTCCTGTGTTGCAAAGTCACTATACAGTACGCTATACCACGAACGTCCATTTACTTCTGTTTCATAGATGTAAATCTCAGTAAAATCAAGCGTTTCAGGGGCATTCCGCAGAAATGCCTCGACTTTATCAGCATCATTTGTTCTCGCCATAAACAACTGAATACTATAGTGGTAATCTGAGGCGTCATCTAACCACTGCCTTGTTTTATCTATTCTTTCATCGATAAGTCCAGCGGCTTTTTCAGTAACGACTCCTGCATCAATGTCTGTTATTTTTTCCTTTTCAGATGAGACTTGAGAACGTTCTATCACTTCAGATTCTACGAACTGGACAGGAGCGCTCTCTTCAGCAATCTCTATACCAGGTGCTTTTTTTCCAAGATAAAAACCTGCGGCTAAAGCGCCTGCCATTAATATAAGAGCGGCAATAATCCAGCCGATTTTTTTATGGTCAACCGACTTGCTGAACTCGCTGTCTTTTGCTGCGATCTTAACATGTACAGTCGTAACCGCATGACTTCCTTCAGAAAAAGCCACCAGCAGTGATTTATCTGCAATAATATTGATCCGCCGAGTCAATCCATCAGAATATTTTTTTACCGCACCCGCTGTTTTTTTGTTAAAGATATCCGGACCTTTATAACCAACGGCTCGTAAGCGAAAATTGAGATACTGCAGAGTATCATCTGGTGGGAATGGCGATAAATAAAAACTGTGGGTGATGCGTTCTTTCAACTGGCGAATCTGTGGTCGTGAGAGCTTTTCGTCGAGCTCAGGCTGACCAAATAACACCATCTGTAACAATTTATTTTGATCTGTTTCCAGATTACTCAATAATCGAATTTCTTCCAGCGTCTCTACCGGCATGCTCTGTGCTTCTTCAACAAACATGACAACCTGACGATTAGCGGCATGCTTTTTTAGCAAGTGTGCCTGTATCTGCTGCATCACATCGACCTTGCTCATTTCGTTAGTTACATCCAGATGTAACTCATGAGCGATCACGTGAAGAATATTGTCGGGCGAAATACTGGGGTTGGCAATATAGATGACGTCCACATCATCGGATAGCCGCACTTCAAGCATACGACACAACATGGTTTTTCCGCTACCGACTTCACCAACAACTTTGATGATGCCTTCGCCGCTATTGATGGCGTACATCAATGCATCCAGCGCAGCACCACGCTGATTACCCTCAAAAAATAAACTGGTATCCGGTGTTATTTTAAAAGGCGGTCGTTTTAAACCAAAGTGCTCCTGGTACATCAGTCTGATCCAAGTTTCTGCACACGGCTATACAAAGTTGTTCGGTTGATATTTAGTGCTTTTGCCGCCTTGCTGACATTATTGTCATTCATTTCCAGGGCGATACGAATGCTGCGACTTTCGACCTCATTTAACAGCTCATCCAGGTCAAACTCATGAGCCTGAATTTTCTGAGTAATCATCTCATCACTCACGGAGGTAGCATTTTCTGCTAGTGCAGTCGCTGAAAGCTGTGTCTCTAACTCTGCACTCAGCTGCTCTTTATTAACGCTCTGCCCAGGATATTTAGTGCCTAATCGAATAACGATGTTTCTTAGTTCACGTACATTGCCGGGATAATCATATTGCTGCCAAAGTTCTCGCGCGCCGTCGTCCAGTACGAATGGCGATACCGTATCAGCGTAAGTTTCTATAAACGTGTTCAATAATAGAAAAACATCGTCTCCCCTTAAATTCAACGCCGGTAATTTTATATTTAAGATGCTCAAGCGATGGTACAGATCATTTCTAAAGTTATCTTTTTTGACTTCTTCGCTTAAATTTTTATTGGTCGCAGCGATGATCCTTGCTTGCGATTGTAATTCTTTGGTTTCACCTATACGATAGAATTCTCCACTCTCGATCACGCGCAATAACTTACCTTGCAGCGCCATCGGTAACTCACCTATCTCATCGAGCAGTAGCGTGCCTTTTGCAACTTCCATAAAAAAGCCTTTATGCTCATACATTGCGCCAGTAAAGGCACCTTTAACATGCCCAAATAACTGCGCTTCCAGTAACTCAGGGGCAATCGCCGCGCAATTGATCGCCATATAGGGCTCGTTGCAGCGCTCACTGTTTTCATGTAATGCACGCGCTACCAGCTCTTTGCCCGTGCCTGACGGGCCTTCGATCAAAACTGGGAAAGGAGAATTTGCAAATTGTGAGATCTGATTATTCACCATCTGCATAACAACGCTGTCACCTACGATAGAAACAGATTGCTGTGCGTCACGTTGCTGATCTATTTCATGTAGCCGCTGATGATGTTTTAATCGTGCTATTAATAGATCAGGTTCAGCCGGTTTTGCAATGAAGTCTACCGCACCGATGGTGAGCGCATGCTGAATATTTACGTCATTGTCCTGCCCGGACAACACCAGCACTTTCATATTCGGCTGCAATGATAAGAGTTCACGGATTAAGGCAAAACCCTCATCCGGCTTGTGCGGGTAGGGTGGCAAGCCAAGATCGATCAGCGCAAGACAGGGTAACTCTCCTGCCTGGTTAACATTATCAATTGCCTGGTGACGAGATTCTGCGGTGATGAGATTAAATTGCTTACGCAAAACAAAACCCAGACCTTCTAATATAAGCGGATCATCATCGACCAGTAATAAACTGACGTTATTATTTTCTAAAGTACCAGTCTTCGCTGGCGTATTTTGTTGCCCATTTTTTGGCATCGATTTCCCCATATTCAATAGATGCGTTATCACACCTTTATATAGCAGAAATGTGAGCATGTTTTATTCATCGCCAGCTAAAAACACATTTTAGTTATGTTTTTATCATGCAATTAAAAAAATGCATGCGTAAAGTCGACATGGTTAAATACACACTATGTTCAACATCGTACTTTACCAGCCAGAAATTCCACCCAATACAGGTAACATAATTCGCCTCTGCGCCAACACCGGCTGCATGTTGCATTTGATAGAACCGCTAGGATTTAAGCTGGAAGACAAACAATTACGTCGCGCCGGCCTCGATTATCACGAGTGGGCGGAAGTTAAAACTTATAAGTCGATCAACGACTTGAAGCCGGAAAATGATGTTTATGCTTTATCTACCAAAGGCGAGAAATACTACCATCGAGCAGAGTTTTCAGCTGGGGATTATCTGGTGTTCGGCCCAGAGACCAGGGGACTTCCAGAAGATTATTTAAACCAGCTGGATGAGGATTTCATTTTAAGACTGCCGATGCTTAAAAACAGCCGCAGTTTAAACCTGTCAAACACGGTTGCCATCGTCACTTATGAGGCACTACGACAAAATCAGTTTACAAATCTTTATTGACCGTCTCAGACCGTTTCCTGGGTCGATTTTCGACTCAGCAGAGCATATACGGCCTCTTCAATTGGACAGTTTTCATATAAAACACGATAAACCTGTTCAGTGATCGGCATCTCAACATTATGTTGCCGTGCCAGATTCACGGCTTCTTTTGCGGTTTTAATACCTTCGATCGCCTGACCAATTTCCTTGTGCACCTGTTCCAGCGTTATTCCCTGCGCCAGTAATAATCCGGTTCGTCGATTACGTGACTGGTTATCCGTACAGGTTAAAATTAAATCACCCATACCCGCCAGACCCATAAATGTTTCCTTACGAGCACCCATGGCCTCACCCAGGCGCATCATTTCTGCCAGCCCCCGGGTGATTAAAGCCGCACGTGTATTGGCACCAAAGCCTAAACCATCAGCAGCGCCGGCAGCAATTGCCAGTACATTCTTTATTGAACCGCCAAGTTCAACACCGATAAGGTCGTCACTCAGGTACACGCGAAAACGCCCGCTATGCAGGTCATCACTAATTTGTCTGGAAAAATCTTCGGACTCGGAGGCAACAGTAATCGATGTCGGTAGATTTCGTGCTACTTCACCGGCAAAGGTCGGCCCAGACATCACTGCTGTTTTTTTACATCGTGGCAGCTCTTCAGCAACCACCTGATGAATCAGTTTTCCGCTACCACTCTCCAGACCTTTACTCGCCCAGGCAATACCAATATCTTCTTTGAATAAATGGGCGTTTTTTTGTAAGAACGAACGATAAGCATGACTCGGTATCGCGATCAAAACCCACGCTGGTGAAGCTAATGCCTGTTCGATGCTGTCGGTTAACTGCAAGCGCTCAGGAAAAGTCACGTCCGGTAAAAACTGCTGATTACAACGCTGTTCTGCCAGCAGCTGTATATGTTCCGGCTCGTTACCCCACAACAATACATCATGCCCGGAGTTTGCCAGGTGGATGGCCAGCGCAGTCCCCCAGGAACCTGCACCTAAAACAACAATCGGAGATTTATGATTAACTGTGTCCATGGGTTTTTTACTCTACGCAGTTAATTACAGGCAAATAATTTTTCGCTAGTGCGCAACTTCCTGTTCGGTCTCTGTTGCTGCCGCCTGGTTCTGTTGCAGCTGTTGTGTATACAGAGCATTAAAATTAACCGGTGCCAGATATAATGGCGGGAACCCGCCTTTCGATATCAGCTCTGAAATAGCCTCTCTGGCATAGGGAAATAAACTTTCTGGGCAAAAAGCGCCAACCATGCCGCCAAGGTTTTCTTCAGGAAAACCGGCAATAGTGAAAATACCTGCCTGCTTAACCTCGGCTAGAAAAGCCGTTTTTTCATTCTGATCTGCTGTGACCGTAATGTCTAAAACCACTTCATAGGTATCCTGTGCAATAACGCTATTGCTGCTATTAATCTGCACGTTGATCTTTGGCTTCCACTCACCCTCGGTAAATGCCTGCGGCGAGTTTGGCGACTCGAAAGAGACGTCTTTTAAATAAATCTTTTGAATTGCAAACTGCTGGTTTTCTTCACTCATGATTTTTCCTGAAATCGAAGCCTAAAAAAGGCAAAACTAAAATAAATGATTACTTTTTAACTAGTGGCATATTAGCTTCTTTCCAGGCTGCTACCCCACCGTCAAGATTATAAATTTTTTCAAACCCGGCTTTTTTTAATAATTTGATCGCACGCGTAGCCGTATTACCCGAATTACAATAGACCAGCACTTGTTTATCTTTATAGCTGACGAAGGTCTCTACATTTTTTGCAAACTCAGCCAATGGGCTGTTTTTAGCGCCTTTTATGTGACCGCTTTTATAATCGGCAACAGTTCTAAGATCCAAAATAAGTGCATCATCATGATTATTCATCAAGCGAATAGCCATGGGCGGTGTGACCAGTGAGCCCTTATTCGCCTGATGGTCTAACTCAGCTTTTATCAGCATAACCATGACACCAATCAGGGCAGCAAATAGAATAAGATTGTTTACGATAAATTCAGAGAGTTGCTCCACGACGGTACCTATGAAGATGTCCCTTTGGGACATAAATAAAAGAGGATGTTATAAACTATAGAAATCAACGAAAATGCTCTGCGAACACCGAGATAAATCAAATTATGTTGCCAGAGCCCGCTAATTAAGCGGCAAACATTTTTCTACCTAAAGCTGATGATCTAACCGGTATGAACCGCAGAGCAGAACACATCTTGCATCATGCCTATTAAACGCAGGGTACGGGTATCTCCGACACGATAATAAACCTTATTGGCGTCTTTTCTTGACGCTAAAATACCCTTGTCTCGAAGGATCGCAAGGTGCTGAGATATATTACTTTGGGAAGTGCCCACAGCATCAACGATATCCTGTACACTCACTTCCTGATCACCCAAAGTACATAATATTTTTAAACGCAGGGGGTGTGACATAGCTTTAAGTGAACGTGATGCTCGGCTAATATCTTCTTCGCGGGTCATTAAACTAGGGTCGTTGGGGGTTACAGCCATGATGTTGCCTCTAAACAAAAGTGTTGCTTAATAATATAATAAACTAAGCATACATTAATACACTTTTTTTTGAATTGAAATAGCTAAATCTTGAAATATCTGTAAATATTTTTACACTATTCTCAATCTCGGTTTGATAAATACAGAATGCTTAGAATAAATACATCTTCTACATGCACCGGACTGCGCACTATATTATCAATATTCTTATTTTTATGCCTTTTTTTCTGTTTTAACCCCGTTTCAGCTTCAAAAAATGAAGATATGGAGCTTTATCAGAACAAACTAGAAACTCTTCAAAAAAGTATCGCTAAAATACAGAAACACCTCAAAGGCAACAAAAAACAACGCAGTCACGTGGTCACAGAACTGCAGACGCTTGAGTCTGAAATCAGCAAAAATGCCATACAACTCAATAAGTTAGAAAAAGATATCAGTAAAATCCGTCGCCAGAAGAAAAAACTGGAGGGCGAATTAAAGCAACTTAATCAACAATTACTTGAACAACGTGCTGTATTATCAGAACAAATGCGATCGGCTTACAGCATGGGCAACCAGCAAAGCCTTAAAATGCTGTTAAATCAACAAGATCCCGCACAAGCAGGCCGAACACAGGAATACTTCAACTACCTTAATCGAGCAAGAGAGCAACAAATTTCTACCTTCATAGAAACCATAGAACAAAGAAAACAAACGGAACTGGCTCTGGAACAAACCCTGTTAACGCAGAACACCTTATTAACCTCCCAAAAAGAAAAGAAAAGGCAGCGGCAAAAACAACGAATTAAACGAAAAAAACTCGTCGCCGAACTAAGCGACAAGATACAAAACCAGGAAAGTACGCTATCCAGCCTGGAAACCAGCCGCAGTAAAATAGAAAACCTGCTCAAATCACTGGGTGAACTGCTCGCTGATATTCCTACCAGTCCTTCGGAAAACAAGCCCTTTGCCTCACTCAAAGGCAAACTGCCATGGCCAGCAAAAGGGCCTTTTCTGGGCACATTCGGCCAGTCAAAAAATTATGGCGACCTAAAATGGAATGGTGTGTTAATCAAAGCCAACTATGGCACACCGATTCACGTTATAAGTCACGGTCGAGTTGCCTTTTCCGACTGGCTGCAGGGATTTGGCTTTATCACCATAATCGACCACGGCGATGGTTATATGAGCCTTTACGGCCACAGTGAGTCGTTGTTCAAACAAACTGGCGACTGGGTTAGCGCCGGGGAAGTTATCGCCACTGCAGGTGACAGTGGCGGACAGTTACAAAGTGGCGTTTATTTTGAGATACGTTCCCGCGGCAAACCCATCAATCCGTCTAAATGGTGCACCTTATCAGCCACACACGCATTATCCCAGATCAATTCTTTATAAAAATTATCTCGGAACATGCTAGCTTTAAAGCACTCTAACCACTATTATTTACACATCTATTGATTTGCAGCTATTTCCACCCCATTGTTTAGTTATATGTGCTCATTTTCCATAAACCAACAATTATGAATTAAGCGCAGATCAGTTTTACATTAGTAATGTTAGTTATTGGAGTTATTTATGAGTAATCAATATAAGACCGCCCTGGTATTGGTCTTTGGTATTTTTGTAGGCATTTCTGTGTCATTGACCAGTAGCGTCCTCGCCGAAAAAACAGATGAAGAGTCTGTTGGTCTTCCACTCAATGAATTACGTAACTTCTCAGATATTTTTGCTCGCATCAAATCTGACTACGTTGAAGATGTCGATGATAAAACCCTGCTGGAAAATGCTATTCGCGGCATGCTTACCGGTCTTGATCCTCACTCCACTTATCTAAACACTGATGAATACAAAGAGTTAAAAATTGGTACTACTGGCAAATTCGGTGGTTTAGGCATTCAGGTAGGCATGGAAGATGGTTTTGTTAAAGTTATCTCCCCGATCGACGATACACCGGCTTATCGCGCTGGTCTGGAATCAGGCGATCTCATTATCCGCCTTAACGATAAGTCTGTTAAAGGCATGACCTTAAACGACGCTGTCAAGATTATGCGTGGCGAGCCCGGCACTGATATTAAATTAGTGGTTATACGCGAAGGCGCTGACAAACCGCTGCCCTTCACTGTGACCCGCGACATCATCTCGGTTAAAAGCGTTAAGAGTCGTATCCTTGAGCCCGATTATGGTTATGTCCGCATTAGCAATTTCCAGTCAAAGACTGCTCGTGATCTGGTAACTGAAATCAGCTAAGCTTAAAAAAGACAATAAAAACGAACTAAAAGGCCTGGTGCTTGATCTGCGAAACAACCCTGGTGGCGTGTTGAGCGCCGCTGCTGATGTATCCGATGCTTTCATCAATGACGGCAAGCTGGTTTTCACTAAAGGCCGAATCGAAAATTCCGAATTTGAATTTAATGCAAAACCCGGTGACATAATGAATGGCTTGCCTGTGGTGGTCTTGATCAACGGTGGCTCAGCATCAGCATCAGAAATTGTTGCCGGCGCATTACAGGACCACAGACGTGCAGTTATCATGGGTAGCAAATCATTCGGTAAAGGCTCGGTTCAAACCATTCAGGAGCTTCGCAGTGGCGGCGCGGTTAAGATTACTACTGCGCGCTATTTCACTCCGAGCGGTCGTTCTATCCAGGGTGAAGGCATAACTCCGGACATCATACTTGATAAATATGAAATTAAAGACTCAAAAGATGATACTTCGTTGCGTATTAAAGAATCTGACCTGAGTGGCAGCATCAGCAACCCGACACAGTCACAAAAAGCCCTGCAGAAAGCCGTCGATGAGGGTAAAGCGGATGATGAAAAGGATGTCAAATTAAAAGCCTCTGATGACTTCCAGCTTTATGAAGCACTTTTATTGTTAAAAGGATTAAATATACTCAGTAAGTCATAAAACCTAAACAACTAACACGGACGTTAACTACACGGTATACCTTTTTATTATGTGCAGGCAGTTACGTTTAGCAATAGTCGTGTTTAGCTTTTTTATACTGTTTAATGCTTCTGCGCATGCAGAAAAATTTGCCAGCATCATCATCGATGACGTTGGTAACAACTTTAGGTACGGGCATGATGTCATCACCATTCCTGCTGCACTGACTATTGCGATACTACCCAAAACGACTTACGCAAGAGAGCTCGCACGTCTGGCGGCAAACAATCATAAAGAAATCATGTTACACCTGCCGATGCAATCGGTAGAACATCATGAGCGTACGCCCGGCGCACTTAAACTGCACATGACGAGAAGGGAATTCAGACAACAGTTACATTCAAATTTAAATTCCGTGCCTTATGTCCGTGGCGTTAACAATCATATGGGAAGTTTGTTAACCAGGCATCCCGGCCATATGACCTGGTTAATGGATGAACTTTCTCGACGTGGCGGCCTATATTTTATCGACAGTAAAACGACCAGTAAATCTATCGCTGATAAGGTTGCTGTCGAATACGATATACCAAGTCTATCACGTGATTTTTTTCTTGACCCGGATCACGAAGAAGATACTTTACGCCGCCAATTTGATCGTTTTATACAAAAAGTAAATCGACGCGGTTATGCTCTAGCCATTGCACACCCTTACCCTGAGACCATCAAATTTCTACAGCAGCACTTAGCTGAACTGGATGAGCAGGGTATCACCCTTATCCCCGTTTCTGCTTTAATACGCACGGCCAACCAACAGATAAACAAACGAGATAATCATAATGTCGCATGTACTGGTACCACTTGCTCAAGGCTGTGAAGAGCTTGAAGCTATAACGATCACTGATTTACTGGTGCGCGCAGGCATTACAGTCACCACCTGTGGACTTGACGAGAACCCGGTAAAAGCATCACGCGGAATCACCATCATCCCTGATACCAGTATTGATAAGGTTCTAAATGAGTCTTTCGACCTCATTGTTTTACCTGGTGGCCTGCCTGGTGCAGACCACTTACGTGATAATCAATCATTACAGACATTAATAAAAAAACAGGCCTCAGAAAATAAATACCTGGCCGCTATCTGTGCTGCGCCTAAAGCGCTGGCAGAAGCGGGCGTACTGCAGGGGAAAAAAGCTACCGGTTTTCCCGGCGTACTTGACGCGCTGCAGGATAACAGCATCACCATTACTGGCAATGCCGTAGAAATAGACGGCAATATAATCACCTCTCGCGGACCAGGTACCGCTATGGACTTTGCTCTAACGTTGATAGAGCTGCTAAAAGGCAAGGGAAAAAGAGATGAAGTTAACCAGCAGCTACAACGCTGACCCTAAAATTAATAACAAATACAACAGCTTATATTAGAATAATTACCATATAAACTTTGCAGTTTATTAATAGCCGATAATTAGCTAAAATACCTGATTAAATTACTAGGTTATTATGAGGCAAACCAATGCAAGTCGAAGTAAACGGTCAAACTATTCAGCTAAGCGAAGCTGGCTGGTTAGAAAATCTTGATGAGTGGAGCGAAGAACTCGCTGTTGAAATCGCTAAAAATGAAAAAATTGTTGATGGTCTTACACAGGAACACTGGGACATCATCAAAGAAGCACGTGAATATTTTCAGGATAATGGCAGTGTATGCGAGCCACGTTCATTTTCTAAAATTATGAAGAAAAAGTACGGTAAAGATCGCAGCGACCAAAAATATATCTACTCCTTATTCCCAACGGGTCTGATTAAATGCGCAAATAAAATTGCCGGATTACCAAGACCTAAGGGCTGTAGCTGATTATAAATTAATCACTGTCGCTATTAGTTAACTCTAATATATAAAAAAGCCATGATAGATATCATGGCTTTTTTATTTCCACCCCTTAACTACACAACAGATAAATTCAACATTTTTTCTATCCCTTTATGGTTTAATTTTTGATTCGCCATATACTTTAAGAATCGCATTTAAGTTTTAGGCCTACACAATGAAAGTAACCCCATATTTAAAAATCCTCGCAGAAAAAGATGGATCCGATCTATATTTATCTACAGGCGCAAAACCCAGCGCCAAGTTCAGCGGCACCCTTACTCCACTTGGTAAAGATCCTGCGCCGCCCGGCTGGGTTGAAAGTCTGGCAAACGAATTGATGTCTGATAAACAAAAAATCGAATTCAAAAATAAGCCTGAAATGAATCTTGCTCTATCGCTACCGGATATCGGGCGCTTCCGCGTCAATATATTCAAACAGCGCAACGAAGTTTCCATGGTTATACGGAACATTGTTACTGAGATCCCGAACCTGGAGCAGCTCGGTCTACCTGATGTGCTCAAAAAAGTTATCATGCTCAAACGTGGCTTAATCCTTTTTGTTGGCGGCACCGGCTCAGGAAAATCAACGTCGCTGGCTGCTTTGATCGACTACCGAAACAAAAATTCCAAAGGTCACATTATCACCATCGAAGACCCAATCGAATTTGTCCATCAGCATCAAGGTTGCATCATTAACCAACGCGAAGTTGGCATGGATACCGATAGCTTTGAAGACGCTCTCAAAAATACCTTGAGACAGGCACCTGATGTCATACTCATCGGTGAGATTCGTGACCGAGAGACCATGGAGCACGCACTTGCCTTTGCTGAAACCGGGCATTTAGCCATTTCAACACTACATGCCAATAACGCGAACCAGGCACTCGATCGAATTATTAACTTTTTTCCTGAAGAAAAACGCCGATCATTATTGAGTGATCTTTCCATTAACCTACAATCCTTTGTTTCACAACGGCTTATTCCCACTGTTGACGGCAAGCGCTGTGCTGCGATAGAGGTATTGCTAAATTCGCCACGTATCGCTGACCTGATAAAAGAGGGTGATATTCTTGAAATCAAGAACATCATGGAAAAATCAGAACCTATGGGGATGCAAACGTTTGATATCGCTTTATATAATCTTTATATGGCAGGAAAAATCACTTTAGAAGAAACCCTTAAAAATGCCGATGCTGAAAATAATCTGCGGCTAAAAATTGAATTAGCTGCGAAAGGCAAAGCCAGCAGTAAATCTGATGACCACGGCCATGGCGGATTAAGCTTAATTGACCATGAAGATGACGAAGAAGAAGATGAAAGCGGAGCGTCCCAGTTCTCAGCCGCTGAATAACCGCCACCGGCGATTGGCCGCCAGAGAATAAAATGGGATATATTTCTTCAATTCGTTAATACATGCCTTACAATAGCGCTCATGGATTCAGCGCTCAATTACCTCCAGAATACTTTCGGTTATTCAGATTTTCGCCTGCAACAGGGCGAAATCGTGCAGACATTAATCAACGCCGATGATGCTGTTGTACTGATGCCAACCGGTGGCGGCAAGTCACTGTGTTATCAGATCCCGTCACTGGTTCGTAATGGCACCGGCATCATCATTTCACCGTTAATCGCACTTATGCATGACCAGGTCATGGCATTGCGGCAACTTGGAATCAACGCTGCCTATTTAAACTCATCCCTGGATGCCAATACTGCCCGTCAGACCGAAGCTGATCTGATTAATGGCAAGCTAGATATGTTATACGTTGCTCCGGAGCGACTCACGACTAACGGCTTTCTCAGTTTATTAAGACGCACCACCATCTCACTTTTCGCCATCGACGAAGCGCACTGTGTCTCACAATGGGGTCATGATTTTCGACCAGACTACATCCAGTTATCATTGCTGCACGAACATTTTCCAGATGTGCCACGCATCGCATTGACGGCTACGGCAGATGAAAAAACACGCGCAGAGATCAAACATCGGCTTGCTCTGGAAAATGCTCGCGAATTCATCTCCAGTTTTGATCGGCCCAACATCTGTTACCGGATCAGTGAAGCACAAGGTAATGCGCGCAACGCATTATTACGTTTTATTCAAAATGAACACGAGAATGACTCAGGCATTGTTTATTGCCTGTCACGAAAAAAAGTTGAAGCCGTCGCCACCTGGCTAACAGAAAAGGGATTTACTGCGCTGCCTTATCATGCAGGTTTATCTGCCGAAGTCAGACAGAATAACCAGCAGCGTTTTCTCAGTGAAGACGCCGTTATCATTGTCGCCACCATCGCCTTTGGCATGGGTATAGATAAACCGGATGTCCGTTTTGTTGCTCATCTCAATCTACCAAAGAGCATGGAAGCCTATTATCAGGAAACGGGCAGGGCCGGGCGCGACGGTCTGCCGGCAACTGCCTGGATGGTCTTTGGCCTACAGGATGTCATCACGCTCAAGCAGATGATGGCGACATCGACAGCGGAAGAAAAATACAAGAGAGTGGAACATCATAAACTTGAAACCATGCTTGGTTTTACCGATATAACCAGCTGCCGGCGACAATCCTTACTGCGTTACTTTGATGAAAACCTCGATGAACCCTGTGGTAATTGCGACAACTGTCTGAACCCCGGTAGAAACCTGGGACGCTAGTGTCGCCGCACAAAAGGCCCTGTCCTGTGTACATCGAACGGGCCAGCGATTTGGCGTTAACTACCTGGTTGATGTGTTAACCGGAAAAGATGGTGGCCGCATCAAACAATTTGGCCATGATTCTCTTAGCGTTTATGGCATTGGCAAAGAACTCGACAGCAAACACTGGAGAAACATCTTCCGTCAGTTGATCAGCCGCAATCTGCTCTCTGTTGATCTAGAGGGCCATGGCAGCCTGCACCTGACAGAACAATGCCGTGCGATATTGCGTGGCGAGCAAACCTTACTATTGCGAAAAATAAACAACCCGATCAAGGCCACACGTAAAAATCGAAAATCGTTCGATAGCAGTAACGCCTCAGATAATCTCTTATGGGAAGCCTTGCGTTTATGCCGTAAAAATCTCGCCGATGAAAATGACGTGCCACCATTTGTAATTTTTCACGACGCCACTCTCTCGGAGATGATGGAACGACAGCCCGGCAACCATGAGCAATTATTACTGATTAACGGCGTTGGTGAAAGTAAACTTAAAAAATATGGCGATGTATTTTTAAAAGTTATAAACGACCACAAGAAGAATGAAAAACAGCACGCCACAGATACTGTCGGCGAAAGTCTGTCGTTATTTCGTAGCGGCATAGATATAAATACAATCGCATTACAGAGAAATCTTAAACCCTCCACAATCTACTCTCACCTTGCCGACTGTATCGAACAGGGCGAGCTCGAACTTGGAGACGTTATTGAATTAAAGCAACAGGAAATAAACGTCATTCATGAGGCGTTATTGAATGTCGACACAGATAGCAGAAAACTCAAACCCGTTTTTGACGCCCTCGACGGAATCTACGACTACGATATATTACGCTGCGTTCAAGCCGCAGTATTACCTTCCTGATCGTCGCCTGTACCCTTAATTAAATCATCAATATATATACATTTTATTTTTAATTCATCAACCGGTTCAGAGGTCGCCAGGTAGATCTCGTAACGATCATCCACGTTAATTTCTCTTAAGTGCCAGCTTGCACCATCCAGTACGGCCCGACTCCCCGTTAAGACAACATCACGCATACGAGATATGCCACTAGTGTTAGCCGCTTTAACAACGGCTTCCTTTTTTGACCATAATTGAAAAAATAATGCGGGCGTTTCGTGTATCGACTTTAGCTCATCGGACAACATGACCATTTTGAAGTTTAAATTTTTTAACTGACGAATTTTTTCAACATCAACACCCACTTTTACAGTGCGGCTGACGGCAACCACTACACATGCATTTGAATGAGAGACATTAAAATCTAAAACCGAGCCCTGCTTACTCTGCCAGCCCGGCTTCCCGGTCTCAGGATGAACCACGTCTGATAAACAAAAATCATCAACCGCCTCATCGCGCGCGCATAACTTTATTAATTGCGAGGCCAACAGAGACATTATCCGATTATCGTTATTGATCAGCCGTTCGACCGCTTCACGCTTTTGCATAGACAACTCGGACAACCATCGTTCCAGCTGTTTTTTATCCAGCGGTACATGGTCACCCTTGGCATCATATTTTATATAATATAGTCTGACGCTATTCATTAACTGCTCTACTCAATTGTAATCCTGATAACGTTTTTTATAAGCATTACCAAAGTGCACTTCGAGCCTAAAAAACAGCAGCCATTTGGATCGTCGCTCTTTCACGACATTAAATCGCTCCTCATCAAGCGTTATTGGCCAGGTCACCTCGGGAGAAACTTCATAAAACAACCATCTGCGGTGAAAGTTTTTTCTAAAACGAATACCAAGACGATAATTTGTCGCTAATGTCTGTGGTTCACTGATACCATTGACGCTGGATTCATACGATAATGATGTTTTTTTATTTATCCGTTGATACAGTACGAAGGCCTGCAGCCAGTCTACGCCTTCATATTCTTCTGATACTTTTCCTTCCGTCGATGAACGAAACAAAAACTGTGGTTTAAATGCGTGCTCTACATCTATTAATGTGCGCGCTGAATTGACTTGTTTCTTTCTCTGCGCTTCCTGTGTAAAACGTAAGATTAAACTATCGTACACAGGATAGGTATAACGATATCTAAAAAGAATCTTTGGTGAAAAGCTTACCTTAACATTGAACTTTGATCTCGCATTCTCCCGTAGATCTAACTGTAAACCCAGGCTATTAGCAGAGTTATCACCGGCACCGGGAGCAACATCTCGTATGTCTTCATCTTCATCATTATCAAAAGTTAAACGCAACTGATCTGAAAACCCGGGCAACTCTACACTGGCGTTAATACCCATGTCGTATTTATAACCTTCCTCTTCATCATAGGTAAACTCATTTCTCCAGCGAACATAGGTGCCGGCAACACCTTCATTATATATTCTGTCATTAGCGAAGAAGTTATCGAACCATAAGGCTGGCTCACAAAATCTTGAATTAATATACATCTGTGTCTCGTCATACCAGCTCTTTTCATAATCATAGGTATCCATATCACGTGCGCAGGGATTATCTGGATGATCTTTTCTGTAGATATTGTATTCTATAATCGCTTCAGCATCCTCTGCTGAAAACCTGTCGTTTTTTTCTGCTTCCAGCATTTATTTCAGAGTCAGTTACCTTTTCCGGTAACTGTTCTTCTGACTGCGCACTAGCCATTGTTACAACAGCAAAAAGCACGACAAAAATGGTCTGTTTTATACACATCTTAAGTATTTTATAGTCTACAAACACGCTATTTATCACTTACAGCATTTACCTTTTAATGTAAGATGTCATTATATATTTTGCTACACGATTACACATTACTCGCTAGATGAAGACAACGAAACAACTCTTACCCGAAACTGTTGCGGCCATCGACCTCGGTTCTAACAGTTTCCATATGATTGTTGCGCGCCTTGAAGAGTCTGGCACATTATCTATTATCGACCGTCTACGGGAAAATGTTCGACTTGGTGGCGGACTCGATAAGAATGGCATTATAAATGAATCTGCTCAAAATAGAGCCTTTGAATGCCTTGAATCTTTCGCTCAGCGAATCCGTGATATACCACAATCTGCCATTCGTATCGCCGGCACCAATACCCTGCGAATCGCTAAAAACACAGGAGTCTTTGTCAAAAAAGCTGAAAAAATCTTAGGCCACTCTATTGAGATCATAGAAGGTCGCGAGGAAGCACGCCTGATCTACCTCGGTGTTGCACATGGCCTGGCAACAAAAGATGGTCGAAGACTAGTCGTTGATATCGGCGGTGGCAGCACGGAGTTCATCATTGGTAGCGGTATGACGCCATTACGACGAGAAAGCCTCTATACCGGTTGCGTCAGCTCAAGCAAACGTTTTTTTGACGACGGCCAAATAACTAAAATTGCCATGAATGCCGCTGAGATAGATGCTGCACTTACGCTTTTTCCGCAGGCGAATGATTTTAAGTCAGGTAAATGGGACGAAGCTATAGGCTGTTCCGGCACAATCAAAGCCATTGCGGATATAGTGCATGAAGAGGGCTGGTGCCTGGACGGCATCAATTATGAATCTATACTAAAACTACGTGACGCTCTCATCGCTGCCGGTCATATTGATAAGCTAAATCTTGCCGGCCTGAGTGACAACCGTAAACCTGTGATTGCCGGCGGCCTGTCAGTATTGCTTGCCATATTCAAAACATTAAATATTGAACACATGCTAGTTTCAGATCAGAGCATGCGTGAAGGCCTGTTGTACGACCTGGTCGGTCGTATAACACACGACGATGTCAGAGACGCTACCGTGGAAGCAAGCATGAGCAAATGGGGCGTAGATATTGAACAGGCGCACCGAATCGCCAGTACCGTTGAGCAATTATGCCAGTCTGCCTGTCAACAATGGTCAATCAATGATGAACAAGTCGTGTTATTAGTCAAATGGGCCGCCATGCTTCATGAACTTGGACTTCAGGTATCACATAATAATTATCACAAACACGGTGCGTACATATTACAAAATGCAGACTTGCAGGGCTTTTCTCGGCAGGAGCAGGCATTATTGGCTGCCCTGGTTTTATCACATCGCAGTAAATTCAGGGCTCATGACTTTAAAAAATTAATGAAACCCTTCGTCAAGGCTGGCAAACAGATGTGTGTACTTTTACGCATCGCTGTATTACTGCATCGTGGACGCAGTGATCAGTCCATTCCTGATATTGCTATCACTGTCAAAAACAGGAGTATCAACTTACGCTTTCCTGAAGGCTGGTTAGATGACAACAGCATGACTCTTGCAGACCTGAGCAAAGAAATCGATTACCTTGCTGCTGCCGGTTATAAACTTAGTTTTGAATAACATAATCTTAATAATTCTTATCACATACTGCTGCTTTCAGCTATCAGCCTGCAGCAGTATGAACAATACAGGTACATTTACTCCATCGGCCACGACACCTGACCAGGCTGTTGTATATATCTATCGACCAGACTGAAATGGCTAACGCTCTGTATTCTCCTGGTTTAACCATCAATGAGGAATTCAAGCTCTATTTAAAAAATGGCGTTATTTCTCGTTTATCATTTTCACCCGGTGACTATATTTTTGGTTTCCAGGCAGAACAAAAATACTCGGCCCTGACACCTCTTTCACTTAAGTTAACCGAGGACACGATATATTACATTCGTGTGAGCACCTCGCTTAAAGTAAGTAACAGCAACAGTTATAAACCCTATGAACGCAGCTTTAAACTAACGCTGGTAGATAGCCAGTCTGCCGTAAAAGAAATAGAAGATTGCTGCCTGACTAACAAGACAGGTTCAACAGCGTTAAAAGAAAACCGATCAGACAATGAGAAACCAGATGAAAATTTCTCTGTTGATAAAACACAAAATCCCTTCTCGCATTAATAAAACGCATCAACAGGTAACACTATGACAGCTCTATTTATAGCCTGGTTGGCGACCGCCATTGGCCTTGGCTTTGCGACATTAATGGTTTCGGGCATAAAAGCAAAAAACATTTTGGCTTTCATTATTGCCGCCACCGTACTGGGCGTGATCAACGCATTTCTGCGACCCACACTCTGGTTTTTAACCGCACCATTATCTGTATTAAGTTTTGGCTTATTCGCTTTAGTGATCAATGCATTGATGATCATGCTGGCTGCTGCGCTGGTACCTGGCTTTGAAGTAAAAAGCTTCGGCAGCGCCTTTCTTGGCGCCATCATTATGGCTATTCTCGGCGTGCTCGGTTTTATCTCTCTGCCTTTATTAACTGGCGCCGATATAAACTGGTACAGTTACGAATACCACTCGCAAACTTATTGAACAACGATGTCTACCGTTAGCATGCCGGTTAAATCATTGAATAAATTACCAAATACTTTCATCTTTATTACCTTTTTAAATCACTATAGTGCATCCATTACTTAGCGCTGGATATTGGTTCACATCAAACCTATCAAAATGATCAGACTTACATTCAGTGTTACTGAGATATAATACCGGTCAATCAACTCACAGGTTAGCTAGACTTTTTGATTCTTCTGTTGATCTGATGAGATTTATAGGTAGGGTATATGGTCATTCTCATCTTAATCAATTTAATGATGATGACCTTGCCACCTTCAACGCGGTACTATTACAATGATCAGGAATCGTATTTACTGGTATAGAACCGAATTGGTAATAAATGTAACAACGACTTTATCTGTGTTGTTCCTGTTATCCTAAGCTAACGATTAAACACTAAGGCAGACCTATGATATATAAATACCCTTTTATACTATTGATCACTTTCACTTTGACTGCTGGTTGTTCAGGTGGCGGCGATGAAACTACTACGGAAGCAACGACTAAAGAACATTTTGCCTCTGACCAGAAACGCGCGCTGGACAAAGCAAAAACCGTCGAGCAGCTCCTACAGGACGGCGCTGACCAACGCCAACATGATATAGAAGAACAAACTAAAAGGTAACATGCCATGTGGCAACCAATCAGGATCAAACTCAGATGAAGGCAACAATCAAACATCAAAACCTCGGCGAGGAATTTTTCACTGATGAGAAATGCTATATCACTGAGCTCTCCAACACCGCTGATGATCCTGAAACATCGATCGCACGGGCGAGACTAAAACCCGGCGTTACGACAAACTGGCACCGGCTAAACAATACTGCAGAGCGATATTACATAGTCAGCGGCCAGGGTCGTGTTGAGATAGGAGAACTTCCACCACAAGATGTAAATGCTGGTGATGTCGTACTGATCCCGCCTCTGTGCCGACAACGAATAACCAATGTCGGTACTGAGGACCTGATCTTTCTCGCCATTTGTACGCCTCGATTTATAAATTCTGCTTATGAAGATATCGAATACGGGCAAAGTTAAATGCCAACCAAACTACCAACAATGATCAAACTATCAACATCTTTACAGGCCTGGGGCACGGCAGACTTTAACGAGGTTTTAAAAAAAGAGATCGCTGCATTAGACTCCCGTTTATTACCTTTGCAACAAGGACTGAAGTACAGCAGCATGGCTAATGGTGAGAACTTATCGAGCATCATATTAAAGACGGCTGATGATATCGACAACGTATTTGTAACCGCTGGACTGCTTTACACCGGAATTATCGCCGGCTGTAACTGCGCTGATGATCCTACGCCGGTCGATGAGAATAACGAATACTGTGAAGTTTTATTCTGTATCAATAAGATAACAGCAATAACCACCGTTTCACTTATAGAGTAGCGCCTGAGACTGAAAATATTTTTATTCTTCGATAAGCTGATTGATGATTTCGATTACTCCGGGATGATTAAACTCGCGCCCGCCGACCGCACGGTACCTGATGTTGCCTTTTTTATCGATCAGATAGGTGGTAGGTAATCCGCGGACTGCATATGCCTGCGAGACTTCGCTTGTACTATCAAATAATATTTCAAATGTTGGATCAACATCTAACTGCCCGGTGAAAGCAAATACCTGGTCAGCATCTTCCATCTGGTTAACCGCGAGTACTTTGAAGTCTTCTGCATCGACCTGCTGATGTAATCTTTCCATTGAAGGCATCTCGCGAATACATGGTGGGCACCAGGTTGCCCAGAAATTTAACAGTACAACTTTACCGCGATATTTAGAGAGTTTTACTTTCTCTTCGTCCATATCAGGCAGCTCAAAGTCACTGGCGGAGATCACATTTTTAACCGGTGTTAAATTATGGCTAAGTTCGGGTTGTTGCCAGTCTGCGTGGACCGTCATCGAAGCCAGCAAAAAGGATATGAATATAATTTTATTTTTCATCTGACGAACCAGCCCTAAAAAAGCGATTTATATTAAACGGTTTTCTTATTCGATGTTATCAAGCGATTCAGGCGGGCATTTTAAATTCTCTAAAGTGCCGGTATGCGCCACACCATCGAGTGACCATTTATAGATCAGATCAAACGTACTGTCACGTGGCAGATTGATCGTAGTAAAACCCTGTTGCCAGTCACCAACGGAAAAATCGCCTGCGTCTGGCAACAGGGTCCATGAAAACAATATGCCTTTTTTTCTCCATTCATCTAACCACTGCGTTTTTGTTTTTACCGGAAGCTCTTTGCCGGTTTTTCCATTGCCATCGTTTGTTCGGTAACGCCAGTCTGCGACACGATAACTCAATTGTTGATTTGATGTATTTTTTATAATCGTACCAAACATACAATAGGAGGCAGCCCGCTCGACCTCTTCTTTTGGAAAGTTATGTTTTGCGTAGATTGCGCGTATAAAATCCGGTAATAACTGAATAAGCTCTATACTGAAACCTTCATCCTCAGCTGTCCAGGTCAACAGACCACTGGCTTTATTTTCATGAATAGATACCTCTTTTGCATGCCCGCTAATACTCATCAAAAACAAGGTGGTCACTAAAAAAGTCTTGTACAACATTATCTTACGCTGCCATATATAAAAACTGATTGATAAAGGCTTATACTAGGGCGAAGACGTCTCATAAACAACAAATATCGCCAAAGAAAAGCATCGACGCCTGCATTTATTTTATATAATCAAGGCGTCCTCTTGAGACTCTAAACAACAATCAAAATTCGCTCATCATCCATTACTAAAACTTGCTGTTCTCGCTACTACCCTGTTAACAGTTTCAAATACACAGTCTAGTAATGTTTCCGCGTCAAGAGCTTACTTTTTTGTCCTGGCGGCGGCCCTCATGGCTGGATGAATTATTTTGATCACCAGCGAGATAAAAATATATCCCGGCGCCAGACAGCTAATGCCGCTCATGTCTAAAAACTGCCTCTAGCCAGCAACGCAATTATTTTATTTTAATGATCTTCATTACCGGCTCATTTAATAATTCATCATCATTAAATCCTGAGACCAGTAAAACCTTGTTTCCTGTTTTGGTTAATTTACAGCGCCTACCAATTTCCTGGCTCAGTTGGCGCCAGTCGTTCGTCTCTTCTTCTCTGAACTGGAACGGGATGATCCCCCAGTGTAGCGACAGTTTCTGACAGGTAGAAAGCCTGCTAGACACCCCTAATAATGGTGAGGCAGGACGGCTAGCAGACAAAACAGCTGCGGTATGTCCACTGTCAGTGGGCACTATTATCCCCTGTAAATTCAGGTCACGCGCTAACGTATTTGCCGCATTTGCCACAGCTCTTCTTGACGACGTGATCTCACGATAACTGGTTATATCATCACCATACTTACTCGTACTCCACTGATGGCCTTCTATTTCACGCAAGATCCTGTCCATCATCTTGACCGTTTTGATCGGGTATTTCCCTGCTGCAGTTTCTGCTGACAGCATTACAGCGTCAGTACTCGACATCGCAGCATTAGCCACATCGCCAACTTCTGCTCTTGTCGGCCTTGCGTTGTGAATCATCGATTCCATCATCTGGGTTGCCACGATTACAGGGCAATTGTTTGTTCTTGCTTTATTGATAAGCTCTTTTTGAATCAGTGGAACCTCTTCAGCGGGCATCTCGATTCCCAGATCACCACGTGCGATCATGATGCCGTAAGCTGAATTAATAATTTCTTCTATATTCGCAACTGCTTCTGGTTTTTCAATTTTTGCAACAATGGGCAACTCTTTATCTGTTCGCTGCATATATCTTTTTAATCCCTCAACGTCTTTAGCCGAGCGAACAAAACTTAATGCCACAAAATCAGAGCCCAGCTGCATGGCCAACTGAACATCCTTTTTATCCTTAGCTGTAAAACTTGATACGGATACGACGGAATCGGGTAGATTCAAGCCTTTATTGTCCTTAAGCTCACCGCCATAGATCACTTTACAATGAACTGCCTTACCTTTGATACTTTCGACCCGGCACTCCATGTTGCCATCATCGAGCAAGATCCTCTCTCCCTTTTTAACATCTTTATACAGCTGCCTGTACTGAGAGATAATTAATCCTTGTTCTCCGAGCCCGCCCGTGCACTTGATAATTACGCTGTCATTTCTCTTTAACGTGATACTCCCATCTTTAAATTTACCGACGCGTATCTTGGGGCCGCACAGATCCATTAAAATAGCCGTGTAGGAATTCATCTGTTTTGTGCATTTACGAATCCTTCTGAATACTTTAGTGTGGTATTTGTGGTCGCCGTGCGACATATTGAGACGAAACACATTCACGCCGGAGCTAATCAATTTTTTGATACTTTTTTGAGTATCACTCGCAGGACCAATAGTTGCTACAATTTTCGTTCGTCGCCAATGCAAAGCCACTTTTTTATTATTCTTATTTCTCACTGTCGTATTCCACTTTTTATTAATCCTTACATCATCATTATATTGGTGTTTATATTTTCTGGCTGTAGAAGAAGTCGGATAACTGCTAATTTAAATTCTGCCTCTACTTGACAAGCTGTTATTTAATCTCTGATTAAAATACCTCAAATTATCCAAATCGACGTTATTTGTATATTTTTTTCATCATATAGATTTATTTAATAATGACCAGGTTTTTTAACCGTCATCATATTATTAAGTTAAAACAAAGACTTATATAACAAATGTCTTCGCCTCTCCAACATTTTAGTTTTACTAAAAGTCATTAATTTAACTCGCTTCTTGACATTTAAATACATCGGAGTCTTAATGGTCGCATGAAACTTTTCTTTACCTTATTCAGTGGGAGAAATGGATTATGCCAATAAACACTTCTATGAATCATTGGAGTCGCATCGCCTCTAGTATGGATATTGAAACGCTTTCACTAAACCATCGAATTGGGACATCTAACCAGACAGCTGTTAGTAAGTCTCAATCCCTTGAAAATGTAACTGGCTCGGAGCAATCTAATCGATCGAACCTGCCGCGTCCATCGGGTGATACTTTTTCTGAATCAGGCTAGCGACGCATTAACGTGATGATGGGCTTAATAACAGAATCATTCAAGCCTTTTTCACACAGATTCTTTATCTAATTATTAGTGGAGAGCAGAGATGAACAGACATTATTTTATTAGCGATAACCTCGATGATCTTGACCGCATCGAAGTCGAGTTAGAACAAAAAGGCATTCACAAGCCCCAGATTCATGTCTTAAGCAAAGACGATGCCGGTGTAGACATACATGAACACCTGCATAATATTGAATCCGTTTTCAAACAAAATGTAGTCAATGGCACTATCGTTGGTGCAATGCTGGGCGTTCTGGCTGCTGCCCTTATAATGTCCATTGGTTATCTCACTACACTCCCTGAAACATACACCTGGATGCCGTTTTATTTTCTTGCCATTATCATGTTTGGCTTTATTACATGGAGTGGCGGCTTCTATGGCATACAGACACCACACAAAGAATTTCGCCGCTTCCAAAAAGACCTGAACAACGGCAAGCATATCTTTATCGTCGATGTTGATGCCTCGCAGGAAAATATTATCAAACAGGTTGAAGCGAATCATCCCTTGCTCCTCGATGCGGGTACCGGTTCAGCGACACCTAGATGGATAGTGATGGGACAGCAAAATTTCAAGGACTTTACAACAACGACTTTTCCATAACCAAACAACCGTACTGGTAAATTACAAATAACAGGAGATACTTATGAACGTTTCACTCGAATCTTTTCCAAATGCACCTCAAGACTGGGACATTAAAAAAGCTGTAGAAACAGCTAAACATGATGGTTTAAAGCTTAATGATGATCATTGGGATGTCATTCGCGCATTACAGGAATATTACAGCAGAGTTGAATTTCCCTAAATTACGTCAGATAAAAGATGCGCTCGAAGAGAAATTTCATTCCCGTGGCGGCATGAAATATCTTTATCAGATCATACCTGGTGGTCCAGTTGCTGAAGGCTGTCGCCTTGCAGGGCTCAATGTGCCTGCTGGTAGTATAGACAAATCATTTGGCAGCGCTGCTTAACTCTAAATTTAAACATACTGCAAAAACGCAGCTATCAAGCCTGACGGCTTAAAAAAACCTTATCCGGTTTCATTATGAGCGTTACCGGATAAGGTTTAATCTATTCTGCTATAAAAAATAACCTATCAGTAGCAAGTCTGTTTATATCTTTTTTATACTATTAAGCTCCTTTATGTATCCAGTCAGCGCCTATAGTTCCCTGTAATCGCTGCAGATAACTATCGCTGTTAACCCACTCCAGCATCTGCTCTGCATTTTCCATCTGCCCTTGCAGGCTTGCCCATAAGTCCGTCACGGTTTCATTGGTTTCATCCATCTTCTGCTCGATATAATCGCGATTCATCTTCCATAGAGCTGCATCACGTTGCTGTTTGATTTTCAGGCGTTCTTTATACCAGTCACTCTGCAGGAGATAATCGAGAGTGAACATCTCACGTATAGAAGGGTCATCTATAGTTTTGCCTTCATGACTGCCTTTTGCCATTATGTTCAATACTGCCTGCAGCGGTGGGCATGCATCATTGATTGAGCCATCTTCGATATAAGCGTTAGCCACTTTTTGCTGCGCTTCGACAATATTATTTATACCATCGACATACGCATCCATACCCTGCGTTTCTGGACGCAGCATCTCTTCATCAAAAACAATGGTTGGGCTGTCAAACACTTTACCAAAAAATGCATGGACGAATTTTTCTGTAATTCGGTAACCCAAACGGCTGGCATGAATAGTCTTTCCTTCATGCTCAAAATCTTCTATTTTTTCCAGGTGTCCTTTTTTGATCAAGAATTTAGGGTCACGATGTTTTATCGGCAAACGACACCAGATTTCCGGGATAAGCATACTGATGTCATGATCAACGCGGCGGCCCACTCCAATGTACCCGGCCGCTGACGAGTAGCCGGCATAATCACATAAAATAAATGATACCAGTGCATTGTTTAAATCGGCAGTCGTAGACAACGCGTTAAATGGCCCTTTGGTCAAAGCACCCTCAGATCCTGCTCCTGTTGTTGATGGTGATTTACCTGTAAGACTACAGATTAAATCCATGAACAGCTCTGGCAGTTCCTGATAATGAATCGGGTTATAAACTGCAAGCGGCCTGATACCGGCGGCCTTGTCTTCTGGGTTATTACGACGTCCCTGCAATACTGCATTGACTGGAAAATGTACCGGCTGATCTAGTGACAGGCCGCGTGACAGCCTTGTTCCCGCCCTGGCAAGATATAAATTCCTGGGGTTTGCCAGATCAGGTCGAACTTGCAGGTAACGAACATTTTTACTATGTTCGCCATCAACAATACGAGGGTGCGCAGAAGACACAAAATATTCCCCTTCTGTACTCGCCGCTTCACGGATCAGGTCTTGCATCGGCTGTGAATATTCCTGAAAACCAATTGCATCTTCTACCTGTTCACGCGCATCTTCACTGGTAAGCGGCTCAAAGTTTGAAATAAAGTTATCATTTTCCGCAAGATCAGACTCTGTCTGTGTGTCTAAACCCCGGTTAATGGCGTCATCAGGGCGCTGAAACAAACGACTTTCACAATTTTTTACCAGTTTGACACTTGGGTTTTTATATCTATTGTTTAGTTCACCTTCTATATACTCTACCGGCACAACCGTTGACGCCGTAATATCATCTTCGGTCTGCACTTTTGTTGCCGCCACGAAATCCTGACGTAATTTATAAATTCGCCAGGTGCCATCAATGCGGACGCCGACACGCAGATAACTGGTAATTAATTTTCGGCCATCAAACTTTAGTTCATGACCGGGATAACCATTTACTTCATCCACAGTGAAGTGCTTGCGCCAGTCATCTCCCCATTCGGGTTTGTAAAAACGCTTGATCAAATAAACCAGCGCCAGAATATATTGTGGAATACTTTCTAACCACTGGTTATATTCATCGGTATAAATTTCTGTTGATGGGGTTAATAAACGGATCACTGAGCCCAGGCTTCGTTCGTTACTCAATACACCTCGATCATCATTTTTTGAACTATCACGTCGGCGACTTGAGTAATCATAATTAAATATAGCTTCTACCTGATTCAGGTTATCTTCGAAGTCACCGATAAACACTGGTCCTGAAATCATCGAATCCTGGATTGATTTTGAAATTTCAGATTTACCACCACCTGACACCGTACTTGGTTTATGACAAAACGTGCCTTCACCGAGGGTACCTATTAACCGCCAGCTAGGTGCCTGTGGATGTTTTTGCATATGTACTTTAAAGCCACTAGGGTAAATATAGGTACATTTTACCTGCAGCTTAATCTGTTCTCTGTTGCCGTTTTTATTCCAGCTGATGCTCTGCTTCAGCATATCTACATGAGCATTTTCAGGAATATAGATGATGTCATCATAAACATTATCAACTGCATAACCTTCCGGCATAACACTAATGCCGCCTTCCAGCTGTAGACATAAACGGGCAAAGGTGTGGCCACTCATCTCATCTTCGATTTTTGGCAGGTAGTAATTACCCAGATTAAAGCGTGGAAATGCTAAAGCGCCACCTGAGTGCTCTTCCTCTACACCACCAAATAGATTTGCTGAATAACTGATCTGTGATTTAATTTCTTTTTTACTGTAACCGAAATAATTATCCGCAATGATGGTCACAATTACGCCATCCATATCACGACAGACGACTTTGAATGCACCGCCATCATTGTAAAGCTCATCATCCTGTTTCCAGCACATGCCTTCATCTCGCTGGCGTTTGCTGGCATCATCATAGTGTGGCAAACCCAGTGCTTTTTTACTCAGTTTAGTCAGGTGCGGCGCAAGGATTACGCAACCACTATGTCCGGTCCAATGATCGATATCCAGCGCCGCATCATTTTCCGATAAGAACGGATCACCCGCGTTTCCAAAAATAGACTCGACAAAATCCAGATTTGAAACCAGGGTGCCTGGTGCAAAAAACCGTGTTTCCAGGCTTTTTTCCGGTAAAGCACCTTCTACCTCAGGACGCACTATCGGTCTTAATAATAAAGAGACCCAAATATCGACCGGCTCATCTTGCTCGCTGGCAATCGGTAGACTAAGTAGCTCTGCTGGCGGATCGAGAGCAACCTGTAATAAGTTGGCATAAACATCTACCGGAACCGCTTTTTTATCAGCTGGAATCGGTAAACCGCCTTCAACAATATGAAAAACACCCGACGTTGTACGCCTGTCGTTTTTAGGATTATGCAAAACCCCCTGCATCAGACGATATGATTCAACCAGGTCCGATTTATAGGTATTACTGTCATACGGCAAGGACAGCTCACGTGCTATACCTTTTTCATTTAGATTAAAGGTCTCGCCCGGTAATTTAATTTCTACCTCGACACCGTTACGTTTGAAATAATTGTTCAGAAAATCCTGAATTCGCTGGTCGGCCGGACAGCGATACTCTGCCAGTATCTGTCTTTGTGCTGAATAATTTTTTAACAGACTATCTGCAACGGCCAGGTATCCATGCTCAGAGCTTAACTGGCAACGATGTCCCAGGGAGGCTAGTTGCAGACAGATATGCTGTAAAGCAATCTGCCGTTTATCGATAGATCGTCTTTCTGGGAAGGTGTAGTTTGCCGGTGAATTCATAACGATTGCCAAAAGAAAAACCTCATTTACAACAATAACTTGCGGGAAGCTAATTTTAGAGGGGTAGAAGCAATATATCCAATCGAATTATTCTCACATTAGAGATTCCGTCTATTCTAATATTCAGTAAAATCAATGAGTTACGATTTCTTTTGTTTTTTATGCCCTGTTTCAGTGCGTTTATTCTAATATATTTTTCTTTCTCAAATAAAAACCCCGCTCGATTACCTCAAGACAGGGCTTATTCTTAACAGGATTCTGGAAAATTAACTAAATTTCGTCATCAGCTCCTGCTAATCCTGCTCCACCTGTCGCCCAGGCCTGCTGCTTATCTATTTTTTCCTGCTCCTTACGTAATTTTTCCATTACCTGCTCGTATCTTTTTACTTTTTCGTTATAACTGTTCTTTTTTGCTTCTGCCTGCTGTATTTTTAACCGATTATTTTCAGCTTGTCCTACCTCTACTTTCGCTGGCTCCTGGCTCTGCTGCTCATTATTCTTTATTACCGCAAGCTCACTTCTGATTTTCGCTATTTGACTATCAACATTGGCCGCACCCAGCATCTGCACCTGCTCAAGAAGTTCCAGAGATTTCACTAAGTCTTTTTTTACTCCCAGACCTTCGCCATATAGCTGGCCGAGCAACAGCATCGCATCTGCATCACGCGCATTGGCATCTTTCTTAACACTTTTTAACCAGGCTCCATTTTTAACCTGATCATATCCCTGTTCTTTTGTTATCAGATAAGTGTTGCGGTGTATTGCAGGTTTCGAACCAGCGTCTGCAGCTCGCCCATACCAGTGTTTAGCCTGCTCGATACTGGCAGTAACGCCATCACCAGATTCATACATAGAGGCTAATTTATATTGTGCACCCACATTGCCGCTGTTTGCCAGTTTCTGTTGAAATTTAAAAATATTACTGGATTGATCGATTAGGTCGTCTGCCTGAATACCAAACGGGATTGTCATTATAAAGACAAAGAGAAGTGAATTACTGAAGAATTTTGACTGTTTCATGACATGTGCCCTTTCAAAACTAGAGTAGGTTTGTGCACATTTATGATTCGATTACATACCTATATGTCATTTTTTCAACGCAATCAAGTTTTAACCATAATAACATGAACTTTTTTATTTCTTCTTCGGCCGCTGCCAGCCCTTTATAGACTTCTGAACCGTACGACTTATCGTTAATACGCCATCTTCAGTGTCTTTAGTAATGGTAGAGCCCGCGCCAATAGTCGCGTTTACGCCGATTGTTACCGGTGCCACCAGCTGGGTATCTGATCCAATAAACGCACCATCTTTTATAATGGTTTTAAATTTATTCGCGCCATCATAATTACAGGTAATCGTGCCCGCTCCAATATTCACATCTTTGCCAATTTCACTATCACCAAGATAACTTAAATGGCTCGCTTTACTGTTTATTCCCAGCTGAGTATTCTTAATTTCCACAAAATTACCAACACGGCTATTTTCCTTCAGGTGCGTACCCGGTCGGATTCGCGCAAATGGGCCAACTTCCACAGCCCTGTCGATAATCGCGTTTTCGATTACCGAATAAGGTTTTACAATGCAATCGCTTGCAACCGTTGTATTCTTAATTACACAGCCAGCGCCGATAGTAACGTTGTCGCCGAGAATAACTTCTCCTTCAAACACGCAGTTCACATCGATAAAACAATCATGTCCCGCTTTCAGCTCACCACGTACATCTATGCGCTCTGGGTCTGCCAGACCGATACCGTCTGACAATAATTGATCCGCCACATCACGCTGAAATATTCTTTCTAAACGTGCTAATTGTTTTCTGTCGTTCACACCCTCGACCTCATAGCTGTTTTCTACCTCGTAGGTGACTACTTCATTGCCATCATTTACTGCCAGAGCGATCAGGTCGGTTAAATAATATTCACCCTGTACATTATTATTATCAATCTTACTCAAACACTCGTTCAGATAGGCGGCACGAACAGCAAGTATGCCGGTATTCACCTCATTAATAATTCTTAGCTTTTCTGAGGCATCTTTATGCTCAATAATTGAAATCACCTTACCTTTTTCACGCACGATGCGACCATAACCTGAAGGGTCATCCAGCTTAACGGTTAACAAAGCAATATTATTATTGCTGACTTTATTTACCAGCTTGTCTAATGTTTTAGATTTTAACAGAGGTACATCGCCATATAAGATCAGCGCAATATCTTCGTTACTTACATTAGGGCTCGCTTGCTGCACGGCATGTGCCGTTCCCAACTGCTCATCCTGCAGCACCCACTCAACGTCAAAATGCTGGCACTTTTCTTTTAATAACTCACCGCCATGCCCATAAACCACCTGCACCTGTTTCGCACCTAAGTTCCCCGGCTGATGTTATAAACATGTTCTACCATGGGAATACCTGCCAGCTCATGTAATACTTTTGGTTTTGACGAGCGCATTCGAGTTCCTGCTCCCGCAGCTAAAATAATGACCGATAAATTCATTAGTGAGTCCTTAAAAATTGATTAGCTTATTATACAAACAAAAAAGGCCGAACTCTTTCGAATTCAGCCTTTTTATTTAAAGCAGTAAATTACGATTATTTTCTCTTACGCACCTTTCTCAGCGCTTCTATCTGAGCAACCGCTTCGATCAACTCCGTTTTCGCCTTGGCGTAATCCATGTCAGATGCTTTATCTTTCATCGCTGATTCGGCACGTGCCTTGGCTTCCATCGCCGCTGACTCATCGATATCTGTCGCACGTAAAGCTGTATCAGAAAGAATCGTCACCACGTGTGGCTGAATTTCCAGTATACCGCCGCTAACATAAAAGGTTTGTTCTTCGCCTTCCTGCGAAATAACACGGACGACGCCGGGCTTCAGCGTAGATAACATTGGCGCATGTCGTGGCATGACACCAACTTCACCCATCTCGGCAGGCGCAAACACCTGCGTCACTGTACCTGAGTAGATCTCATTTTCAGCGCTTACTATGTTTACATGCATGGTCATTGACATTGCTTTATCTCTTTATAACTACCGATTAAAGCGTTTTCGCTTTTTCAACAGCTTCTTCAATACCACCGACCATATAAAACGCCTGTTCTGGCAGCGCATCATGGTCACCGGCAAGAATCGCTTTAAATGCAGCCAGGCTATCTTTTAATGATACATATTTACCTGGTGCGCCAGTGAAAATTTCAGCAACGAAAAACGGTTGTGACAGGAAGCGCTGAATCTTACGAGCGCGGGCTACAGCCTGTTTATCTTCATCAGACAATTCATCCATACCCAGAATCGCGATAATATCTTTCAACTCTTTATAACGTTGCAGCAAACCCTGTACTCCACGAGCGATATCGTAATGTTCTGCGCCGATCACCAGCGGATCAAGAATACGCGAGCTTGAATCCAGAGGATCTACCGCCGGGTAAATACCTAACTCAGCAACCTGACGTGAGAGTACTAATGTCGCATCCAGATGCGCGAATGTGGTTGCAGGAGACGGGTCAGTCAAGTCATCTGCAGGCACATAGACCGCCTGGAAGGAAGTGATTGAACCTGTCTTGGTCGAGGTAATACGCTCCTGCAGCACACCCATTTCTTCCGCAAGTGTAGGCTGGTAACCTACCGCTGATGGCATACGACCCAGTAGCGCTGATACTTCGGTTCCCGCCAGGGTGTAACGGTAGATGTTATCTACAAACATCAAAACGTCACTGCCTTGATCACGGAAGTATTCCGCCATGGTCAAACCGGTTAACGCTACACGAAGACGGTTACCCGGAGGCTCATTCATCTGACCATAGACCAGTGCTACTTTATCAAGTACGCCGCCTTCCTGCATCTCGTAGTAAAAGTCGTTTCCTTCACGAGTACGCTCACCCACACCGGCGAATACAGAGAAACCACTGTGCTCTACAGCAATATTACGAATCAATTCCATCAGTGTTACTGTTTTACCAACACCCGCACCACCGAACAAACCAATTTTACCGCCTTTTGAGATCGGCATAACCAGGTCGATTACTTTAATACCCGTCTCTAAAATCTCCGTTGCTGAAGACTGCTCTTCGAAAGCCGGTGGCTTACGATGGATAGGCATAGTATCGTCATTACCGATATCACCCTGGTTATCAATAGGGTTACCAAGCACGTCCATGATGCGGCCTAATGTTTTAGGGCCAACGGGCACACGAATAGCATCACCTGTATTTTTAACTTCCATACCGCGACGCAAACCTTCGGTGGCGCCCATGGCAATCGCACGCACAACACCATCGCCCAATTGCGCCTGTACTTCCATCGTCAAACCCGTTTCATCAAGTTTGAGCGCGTCGTAAACTTTAGGAATGGAGTCCCGTGGAAATTCGACGTCAATAACCGCGCCGATAATCTCTACTACGTTTCCGGTACTCATGATTGTTATCCTCGTAAATACTTATGTATTAATATTGTAAATTTCTTTAATATAAACATCGTCATCGCAAGTGAAGCATGGCAATCTTTCAGGCACATACGTGTCCTTCAGAGAGTACTTCAACCCTCACAGTGACAGCAGTTATGAAACCGCCGCTGCACCAGCAACAATCTCGGAAATTTCCTGAGTGATCGATGCCTGTCTAGCTTTGTTATAAATCGTTTGTAATTCTTTAATGATGTCGGATGCATTATCTGTTGCACTCTTCATCGCGATCATGCGTGCCGACATCTCACAGGCGATATTTTCAACTACGCCTTTATATACCTGTGATTCAATAAAGCGCATCATCAATGCATCGATGATCTGTTTAGTGTCTGGCTCATACATATAATCCCAGTGATGGTCCAGCTCGGTATCAATCTCACCCGTTGCAGGGATCAGCTGCTGTATGATCGGTGTCTGCGTCATGGTATTTTCAAACTCATTACTTACCAGGAACAAGCGATCAATTTTGCCTTCATCGTAGGCATCAAGCATAACTTTCACTGTACCGATCAGCTCGTCATTTGATGGCTGATCACCCAGATTTGCAGTCTGTGAAACGATGCTGCCGCTAAAACGTGAAAAGAACGTAGAGGCTTTTTTACCGATGGTACATAGATCGATCTCAACGCCTTTTTCCTGCCAGTCAGCCATCTCATTAACCGCGGCTTTAAACATATTTGTGTTTAGACCGCCACACAGACCACGATCGGTAGAAATAACGATATAACCAATACGTTTAACGTCTTCACGAAGCTGAAGATATGGGTGCTTATACTCACAATGTGCCTGTGCAAGATGACTCAAAACTGTTCGCATCTTCTCCGCATAAGGACGTGATGCGCGCATGCGTTCCTGAGCTTTACGCATCTTACTGGCCGCAACCATCTCCATTGCTTTGGTGATCTTTTGTGTGTTTTGTACACTCTTGATCTTGGTGCGTATTTCTTTAGCGCCTGCCATATCTTATCTCTGTGGTTCTCGTCTATAGTCCGAAGTGCTACTAGTAAACGCCGTTCGCTTTAAAATTATCCAATGCTGATCTCATTGCTGCTGCGATGTCATCATTGTAATCACCTGACTCATCAATCTGTGCGATTAAATCAGCATGGTTACTCTTCATGTCTGCAAGCATGGCTGACTCATATGCAACGACTTTCTTAACATCAACATCGTTGAGGTAACCTTCATTCGCAGCATATAAAGAAAATGCCATTTCAGCGACTGATAACGGAGAGTACTGAGCTTGTTTCATCAATTCTGTAACTCGTTCACCCAGCTCTAACTGTGCACGTGTTGCATCGTCAAGATCTGATGCGAACTGGGCAAATGCTGCTAACTCACGATATTGCGCCAGTGCTAAACGAACACCACCACCTAATTTTTTAATGATGGTTGTCTGTGCAGCACCACCAACACGTGATACTGAAAGACCCGCATTAATCGCAGGACGAATACCCGAGTTGAATAGATCGCTCTCCAGGAAGATCTGACCATCAGTAATCGAAATGACGTTAGTCGGTACGAATGCAGATACGTCACCGTCCTGTGTTTCGATAATCGGTAATGCAGTCAAAGAACCGGTTTTACCTTTTACTTCACCGTTAGTGAACGCTTCGACATAGTCAGCATTAACGCGTGACGCACGCTCTAAAAGACGTGAATGTAAGTAGAAAACATCACCAGGATAAGCTTCACGACCTGGTGGACGACGCAGCAACAGTGATACCTGACGATACGCCCAGGCCTGTTTTGTTAAATCATCATAAATAATCAATGCGTCCTGGCCGCGATCACGGAAGTACTCACCCATGCTACAGCCAGAGTAAGGAGCAATAAATTGCATCGCTGCTGACTCAGCGGCACTGGCTGCGACAATAATGGTATGTTCCATCGCGCCGTGCTCTTCTAATTTACGCAGGATATTTGCCACGGTTGATGCCTTCTGACCAATCGCAACATAGATACATTTAACGCCGGTGTTAGCCTGGTTGATAATGGCATCAATCGCTACCGCCGTCTTACCTGTCTGGCGGTCACCAATAATCAGCTCACGCTGGCCACGACCAATGGGTACCATGGCGTCGATCGCTTTAAGCCCTGTTTGTACAGGCTGGTCGACTGATTTTCGCTCAATTACGCCCGGCGCAATCTTTTCGATCGGCGCGGTTAGTTTCGCATTAATAGGACCTTTACCATCGATAGGCCTTCCCAATGCATCAACAACACGACCTAACAACTCTTCGCCAATAGGTACTTCTAAAATACGGCCGGTACATTTAGCAGTATCACCTTCAGTTAGATGACCATAACTACCTAAAACCACCGCACCGACAGAATCGCGCTCAAGGTTTAACGCCATAGCAAAAGTATCACCTGGTAATTCAATCATCTCGCCCTGCATAGCATCGGCAAGACCGTGAATACGAATAATACCGTCAGTTAGACTAACAATTGTGCCTTCGGTACGAGCTTCAACTTTGTTATCAAAGTTTTCAATTCGTGATTTAATCAGTTCACTGATTTCTGATGGATTGAGTTGCATTGTGTGCCTCTTATCGTCCTAATGAAAGCGCTAGAGAATCAAGTTGCGATTTCATTGACGCGTCAATAATAGTGTCACCGGCTTTGATGACTACTCCGCCAATCAACGATTCATCGATCGTTGTTGTCAGGGTAATATCACAACCAAGTTTATTCTTTAATGTGTTAACTAATTCGTTAGTTTGTTCGGCCGTTAATTCAAAAGCCGATATAACTTCCGCATCGATTTTATTTTCTGCTTTTGCTCGAGCCACTTCAAACTGCTCGACAACATCAGGCATCAACTTCAAACGTCCGTTCTCTGCCATTAGTTTGACAAGGTTCTGTTGTTGCTCTGTTAATTTGTCGCCTAACACCTGAACCACCAGCTCACCCTTCTGGATTTTGCCTAATTCAGGATTATCTAACAGTTCGCTCATCTGTGAATCGCTGATCACATTCGCAAGATTTGCTAATGCATCGCTCCATGAGTCCAGGGCATTATTTTCCCTGGCTGTATCATAAACAGCATTGGCATAAGGTCGAGCTGCAGTAGTAAAATCTGACATAGAAATATCCGCGCTTATAGTTGCGTTGCCAGATCATTCAAAGTACTGGCATGTGCGTCTTTATCGACTTCACGTTTTAGCACTTTCTCTGCACCGGCAATAGCTAGACTAACAACTTCCTTACGTAAGTGTTCGCGCGCACGATTTATTTCCTGCTCGATTTCTGCATTTGCGCCAGTAACGATACGATCTGCTTCTGTTTTAGCATCACCTTTAGCTTCTTCTACAATTTCACCAGCACGCTTCTGTGCCTGTGTGATTATTTCAGACGCCTGGCCTTTTGCTTCTTTAATATGTTCAGCAGCACGTTTTTCAGCTAATTCCTGTTCGTGCAGGCCGCGCTCAGCAGCAGCCAGACCATCAGCAATTTCTTTGCGACGAGCTTCAAGCGCACCGATTACAGGTGGCCATATAAATTTCATGCAGAACCAAACGAACAATGCGAAGGTGATCGATTGGCCGATTAGGGTTAGGTTAATGTTCATAAATGAACTCCGCTTTCTCTCTTACGACGGTTATAAATAACGTGTTCAAACACTGCGTTAAAAACGACAGGTTTAAACAACCGCGAACAGGATGTAGAAAGCGATACCCACGCCAATCATTGGAACCGCGTCGACAAGACCCATTACAATGAAGAACTGGGTACGCAACATTGGCAGCAATTCTGGCTGACGTGCGATACCTTCAAGAAAACGAGCACCTAAAATACCGATGCCTACAGCAGCGCCTAAAGCACCTAAACCTAAAAGCATTGCACCTGCGATATATAACAATGAAGCTTCCATTGTAATCTCCTAAATATTAAAAAATGTTAAAAGTTAAAATCTGTTTCTGTTTTAATTAGTGAGAGTGATGTGCCATTTCCATATAAACGACTGCCAGGGTCATAAATATGAATGCCTGCAACATAACAATCAGAACATGGAACACTGCCCATGCCCACTGCAATACACCGGCAAAAATGCCTAGCCCAATGCCGCTACTAAATAATAATGCGATCAAAATAAAGATCATTTCGCCTGCGTATAAATTACCAAATAAACGCAGCGATAAAGAAATCGGTTTAGAGATAAGACCAACAAATTCAAGGAAGAAGTTGATTGGAATGAATAATATTTTTATTGGTAAGCTTTTTGCTTCAAATGGCTGCATGGTCAATTCAGCCATGAACCCGCCGACACCTTTGATCTTGATGCTATAAAAAAGTGTCATAGCAAAAATAGCCAGAGACATACCGAAGGTAGCATTCGGATCGGTGGTTGGCACTACGCGAAAATACACATGGTGCGGATCCATACCAAAGACAGTGGAACCAACAATACCTGCTGCCTGAGGCAGCCAGTCAACAGGTACAAGGTCCATCAGATTCATTAACAGGATCCAGACAAACAACGTTAATGCCATCGGTGCAACGATTGGATTTTTTCCGGTAAATGAACCACGCACACTGGAATCGATAAACTCTACGACCCATTCGACAAAATTTTGCAAACCACCTGGGACGCCTGCGGTTGCATATTTTGCCGCTTTACGGAAAACAAACAGAAAGATTACGCCCAGTATTATCGACCAGAACATGGTATCCACATGAATCGCCATGAACCCCATGTCTTTAGCTTCTGCAGGCGAATGCGCAAAGCCCCATGAACCTGCATGATCATATCCCTCAGGAATCTTCCCGTAAGTAAGATTCTGCAGGTGATGCTTGATATATCCGCTTGCTGTCAAGGCTGCCTCAGCCATATTTAACTCTCTTTCTCTCTTACGTCGCCAAATGTTCTACTGCTGAAAACATTCATCACCGCAGGTGTCATATGTATTAAAAAGTATGTAAGCAATAAAGCGATCGCACTAACTGGCCTGATCAAAACAAACGCGACGATAAACATCGCGCCAGTAAATACAAACTTGTATATCTCGCCAACATAAAATGTCGTTAGCAAGGTCTCGGCCGCCACTGTCGATTTAACGCAAAAAACTTTAATTGCCAGCCAGGCATTTGCCAGTGTTGCTATCAGTCCTCCAACGAGCGACGAATAGGCAACTACGCGGTCAAACATTAACAGGATTGCCGCCACCACTAAGGTTGCGAGCAACTGCGCCATAATAAATCGAAACACCTGTTGTCGTGAAGCCGGTTTAAAAGCTCCACTTTCTGCAAATCTGGCTGCTGCTCCTGATTTACATCGCCGGCTTCTAGCTGATCTTGTTGCATAGTTTTTTGCATATCCAGCCACCTAAGCATCCAGTTTATTTTAGAGCAAACTCAGGCGGGCCAGCGTTTGAATGCGCGCGAATTATATAAGAGAGAGCGGTTTAAGGTCAAGGAATCAATCCGGCCATAAACAATTTCTATACCTTAACTCACTAATATTAGGTATTACGGCTCAATCAGCTACACCATCATTGGTTTTATGATTCGATCTTACTCAAGATACCGTCCAACACATCCAGACTGGTGTATGTTATCTCTAAACTGCCCTTGTTCTTACCCTTTTGCCTTATATTTACCGGTGCGCCAAGGCATTCTGACAACCGTTCTTCCAGCTTGATAATGTCAGGATCTTTGCGCGTCGATTTAGATGATTTTTTTGCCGGAGACGATAGTTTACGAATTAATGCTTCCGTTTCTCGTACCGACATGCCTTTGCGTGCAACCTCTTTTGCAACACGGCTTTGCTCCATGCCATCGATGGCCAACAGGGCGCGTGCATGGCCCATTTCTATATCTCGCATTGCCAGCAATGTTTTAACGTCTGGATTCAGATCCTGTAACCTCAATAGATTACTCACCGTTGCGCGCGAGCGAGCGACTGTGTCGGCAACCTGCTGGTGTGTCATTTCAAACTCGTCCACCAGTCTCTTGAGCGCGGTCGATTCCTCCAGTGGGTTTAAATTCTCACGTTGTATATTTTCAATCAGCGAAACCGCAGCAGCGGTCTGATCATCAAACTTTTTAACAACCGCAGGAACCTTTGACAGACCGGCTTTCTGTGATGCACGCCAGCGGCGCTCACCAGCAACAATCTCATACCGGCTATCGGCTCTCTGTCGGACCACGATAGGCTGTACCACGCCCTGCGTAGCAATCGAGTCGGCCAATTCCTGCAGGGCTTCTTCATCAAAATGCTCACGTGGCTGCCACGGGCCACGCTCGATCAAATCAACATCAATATTACGCATCTCATCATCATTTTGTGGTTCGATCATGGCCTCAACATCACTGTTTCCCAGTAACGCCGTTAGTCCGCGACCCAAGCCTTTTTTCTTTGCAGCCATCTTAATAACCTTTCAACCTGTTAAACCGTGGCCGTGGCCGTAGCGGCATTTCTGCGCGTTTCACGTCGCAGCATTTCACCTGCCAGGGCTAAATATGCCAGTGCACCTCGGGAAGTTTTTTCATATAAGAGTGCCGGCAGGCCATAACTTGGAGCCTCTGCCAGGCGCACATTACGTGGCACGATCGTGCGATAAACACGATCTCCAAAATGCTCGATCAGTTGTGCCGAGACATCGTTTGCCAGGGTATTACGCGGATCAAACATGGTGCGTAACAGGCCTTCAATCTTTAACTCGGGGTTTACCGTTGAGCGCACCTGGTTGATGGTATCCATCAACGCCGTTAAACCTTCCAGTGCATAGTACTCACACTGCATCGGAATAATCACACCATCAGACGCCACCAGTGCATTCAGTGTCAGCATATTCAATGCCGGTGGACAGTCGATCAACACATAGTCGTACTCATCCACGATTGAGGCAATGCTGTTTTTTAGTCGCTGCTCTGCATTATCTGCACGCATCAGATCGACTTCTGCTGCTGTCATATCAGCATTAGACGGTAACAGATCTATGCCAACCCTTTCGATATGATGCACTACTTCGTGCGCATCAACACCGTCGAGCAGGCAATCACAAAAGGTCTGCTCCAGTGCGTTTTTATCGACACCAACGCCCATGGTGGCATTACCCTGTGGATCCAGATCGATCAACAGTACTTTACGTTTTGTTGCCGCAAGCGACGCTGCGAGATTAACGCTGGTGGTCGTCTTACCGACGCCGCCTTTTTGGTTTGCTAATGCGAGTATTTTTGACATGTATCGTTTGGCTGCTTTATAAGGTTATAACTTTTTTATTTCCAGTAGATGCCGCTCCGCATCCAGACCATAAACATCGAGCGTATGTGATTCAATGAGCTGATACTGCTGACCATCTATCTGTTCGTCCAGTTTTCCCTGCATCACCAGAATACGTGTGTCACCATTCTGCAAATGCGCTGTGCTGTTTAAGATGTCAGCCGTCGATGCATATGCACGCGCCGTGATCACATCGAAGTATATCCTATGTCCATCAACTATTGGTTGATAATCTTCTACCCGCTGATGGATCACTTCGACATTATCCAGCTTCAGATCAATCTTTGCCTGTGTTAAAAACCGGGTTTTTTTACCGTTACAATCTAAAAGCACAAAATGTTTATCCGGTGAGGTAATAGCAAACGGAATACCCGGCAGGCCGGCACCACTGCCCACATCCAGTATATGATTGCCTTCCACATAAGGCTGCACGGCAAGGCTATCAAGCAGATGCTTGCTCACCATCTCCTCAACATCACGTATTGCGGTGAGATTAAAGGCTTTGTTCCAACGCGCGATCAGTTGTATATAGTGAACCAGCTTTTGCTGCACCGGCACAGAAAAGTGCAGGCCCATCTGAGTCAGGCCAAATTCCAGCTGCTGGCGCAAAGGTTCTTTCACGCGGGACTTAAGCTCTGGCTTTTTTCAGATGAACCATCAATATCGAAATGGCCGCAGGAGTCACGCCCGGTATGCGCCCGGCCTGCCCTATTGTTTCTGGACGATGATCACTAAGCTTCTGCTGTACTTCTGTAGATAAGCCGCGAACCTGAGCATAATCGAGCACATTGGGAATAGCCGTTTGTTGATGGCGCTTAGCTTTGTCTATCTCATCTTGCTGACGATCAAGATAGCCAGAATACTTGGCCTGAATTTCAACCTGTTCGGCAACACTTTGTGTAACGCCCTCGCCTTCACCGATGATCTCGGTTAAACCGGCATAATCTATCTCTGGACGACGCAATAAATCGGCGGCTTTATAGTTACGCGTCAGAGGCTTTTCCAGCCTGGCGGAAAATGCTTTTGCTGAATCCGACTCCGGCTGAATATTTATCTCGCTTAAACGCTGCTGTTCTTTTTCAATCGCTTCCCGTTTTTCAGCATACTGTTGCCAATGCGCATCATTGATTAAACCCATGTCACGCGCCACTTCGGTCAATCGTAAATCAGCGTTATCTTCACGCAATATCAGACGATACTCCGCACGCGAGGTAAACATGCGATAGGGTTCCTGTGTGCCTAACGTTACGAGATCATCAACCAACACACCGATATATGCCTGGTCGCGTCCCGGTGTCCAGGCGTCTTTTTCCTGCACCAGCCGCGCGGCATTGATCGCGGCTAACAGGCCTTGCGCGCCCGCCTCTTCATAACCCGTGGTTCCATTTATCTGGCCAGCAAAAAATAAACCGTTAATAAATCTTGTTTCTAATGACGCCTTTAAATCACGCGGATCAAAAAAGTCATATTCAATCGCGTAACCCGGGCGTGTAATGTGCGCATTTTCAAAGCCTTTCATCGAGCGTACGAATTCAAACTGCATATCAAACGGCAGGCTGGTTGAAATACCATTCGGATAAACTTCCGTCGTCGTCAACCCTTCCGGCTCAATAAAGATCTGGTGCGACGTCTTATCTGCAAAACGCACGACTTTGTCTTCTATCGACGGACAATAGCGTGGCCCAATACCTTCTATGACACCACTATACATGGGCGAACGGTGTAAACCATGACGAATAATGTCATGCGTTTTTTCATTCGTATGAGTGATATGGCAACTAACCTGTGCGGGATGCTCAGCCACATTTCCTGTGTAAGAAAAAACCGGTAATGGCGTATCACCCGGCTGCTCGGCCAGATCTGTGTAATCGATCGAACGGCTATCGATACGTGGCGGCGTCCCGGTTTTTAAACGCTCAACACGAAACGGCAAATCACGAAGCCGATTAGCTAACGCTATTGAAGGCGGGTCTCCCGCACGACCGCCAGAGAAATTCTTTTCACCGATATGAATCAAACCACCGAGGAATGTGCCTGCCGTTAGCACGACAGCTTTCGCTTTAAACTTAAGCCCCATCTGGGTAACAACACCGGTAACCTGCTGCTCACCATTGATGGTTTCTACAATGAGGTCATCTACCGCTTGTTGAAACAAAGAAAGATTCGGCTGATTCTCTAATACTTCTCGAACCGCGGCTTTATATAAAACACGGTCTGCCTGTGCACGAGTGGCACGAACGGCGGGGCCCTTCCGGCTATTTAAGGTTCGAAACTGGATGCCGCCACGATCAGCCGCTTTGGCCATGATGCCGCCAAGGGCGTCAATTTCTTTCACCAGATGGCCTTTGCCAATGCCGCCAATCGCGGGGTTGCAGCTCATCTGGCCTAAGGTTTCTATGTTATGTGTTAACAGCAGAGTTTTTACACCCATACGCGCAGCGGCGAGCGCGGCTTCGGTGCCCGCATGGCCACCGCCGATAACAATAACATCGAAAGAATCAGAATAAAACATTTGCAACCTCAAAATCTGGACTGCAAATTATAATACAAATCAGTAATTTAACCTAAAACTTCAGCCTATTTCGCTGACTAATTATTAAGACATTGATTCATCTAGTGTAAATAATTAACAAAAAACGGCTCTTTTAGCCTGATACAACGGCCTTCAGCAGTATTCAGCTGTCGCCGTTAACACACAAAAATTAATTTGTTAGGGTTTTGGCCGCCTGCATTTCAGCTTTAACCGCAAGAATCATATCGATGTCAGCGTCGCTTAAACCTGAAAATTGAATAGCGCTTGGTTGCGCGCCCAGGTCACTAGAAAGAAATAAGCTTGATCCGGCAAAAAGCGCTACAAACGCAACGATGCCTAAAAACCAGCTTTTATTTTGATTACACGTCATTGTCTTTGCCCAAAAAATTCAAAGTAATATTCGAATTTTTGTCTCATTTTTATGCAACAGTTATCACTAACTGCTATAAATTTATTTAAATAGTAACTATCTATATAGCACAAAATTCGCACTTGTCGAAAAAATGACAAATTTGTGTATTATTTAACACTGTCAGGACTTAACTGCTGCAGCGACAGCTATGTCTTTATATTTTAGCCGTAACCTATTAATTTAAAAGGTTTTATTTATAATTGTCGGCTTTTTTATACTCTAAATCAAGCCCTTTTTAAAATAACCTAAATTAATAATTTTTTAGCCATATCCCTTTTGAATGGCTGTTATATCGCTTTGTTTACAGCCAGAGAACAGCTCATAAGCTGAGTTTATATTAGAATATTAGAATATCTTATGGTTGCTTTAATAATGCTGATTAGCCAAATACTGACAGTTCAAGTACAGTAAGCCTCTGATATTATTAAATTGATAGTTGTCTAACCAACATTTGCTGCGCATCAGGAAAAGCCATGTCACAACCGGTACATAATCCGACATCAAAAGCGACCGACGAAAATAGTCGCCTGGAGACCAAAAACACCACCTGTTATATGTGTGCTTGTCGTTGTGGTATTCGCGTAACACTTCGCGATGGTGACGTTCGCTATATTCAGGGCAATCCCGATCACCCACTTAATAAAGGTGTAATTTGTGCCAAAGGTGCTTCTGGCATCATGAAACAATACTCACCAGCACGTTTAACCAAACCTTTAATGCGCAAACCGGGTAGTGATCGCGGCGAAAATGATTTTGAAGAAATCTCCTGGGAAAAAGCGTTTTCTGTAATGGAAGAACGCCTTGCACACATACGCGCAACTGACCCGAAGAAATTTGCTTTGTTTACAGGCCGCGATCAAATGCAGGCCTTAACCGGTTTATTCGCTAAACAATATGGCACCCCAAATTACGCCGCTCATGGGGGCTTATGTTCAGTCAATATGGCGGCCGGCATGATATACACCATCGGTGGTTCATTTTGGGAGTTCGGTGGCCCTGATCTAGAGCGTTCCAAGCTGTTCATTATGATTGGAACCGCTGAAGACCATCATTCTAACCCGATGAAAATGGCCCTGGCTGAATTCAAACGTAATGGCGGTAAATTTATCGCGATAAACCCGGTGCGTAGTGGTTATGCTGGTATTGCGGATGAGTGGGTACCGATTAAACCCGGTACGGACGGCGCATTATTCCTGTCCATTATTAATGAAATAATCAAACAAGGCCTGTTTGACCGTGATTTCTTAATTAATAACACAAACTCTGCTGAATTGGTGAACATGGACGAAGATTCGTCCGAACACGGCATGTTTGTACGTTTCGAAGTACCAAAAGAAGAAGGTTGTTTCGATGCACAAAATAAACTTTGGTGGGATCGTGAATTAAACACGCCAATTTCTATGCACACCGAAGGCTCAGATCCATACCTTCTTGGTGAGTTTAAACTGGACGATGGCACGCCCGTAAAACCAGCATTTCAATTATTAGTCGACCGCGTTAAAGATTACACACCAGAATGGGCAGCTGAAATAACGGGTATTCCGGAAGAAACCATTAAACGCCTTGCTTATGAAATGGGCATTACCGCACGCGACGAAAAAATCGAATTACCGATTTCATGGACAGATACCTGGGGCAAAGAACACGATCACGTAACAGGCAATCCTGTATCTTTCCATGCCATGCGCGGATTGGCGGCACATACCAACGGCTTCCAAACCATTCGCGCCATGTCTATCTTGATGAGTATTCTTGGTACCATCGACCGTCCAGGTGGTTTCCGTCATAAAGCGCCGTTTCCACGTCCGATTCCACCGTGTGCAAAAACACCAACCAGTTGGGATGATGTACAACCAAACACGCCATTAAATGGTATGCCTTTAGGTTGGCCAGCCGACCCAGATGATTTATTTGTCGACGAAGAGGGCGGCCCAATCCGTTTAGACAAGGCGTTTTCCTGGGAGCACCCGTTATCGGTGCATGGCTTAATGCAAAATGCCATTACCAATGCATGGCGCGGTGACCCGTACCCCATTGATACCATGATGATTTTCATGTCGAACATGGCGTGGAATTCAACCATGAACACCACCAGTGTTCGTGACATGCTTAACGACAAAAACGACGATGGCGAATATAAAATCCCTTTCCTCATCGTAAGCGATGCATTCCAGTCAGAAATGGTCGCGTTTGCGGATTTAGTTTTACCTGATACCACATACTTAGAACGTCACGATGTGATGTCGATGTTGGACCGTCCTATTTCTGAGTTTGAAGGTCCTGTTGATTCCGTGCGTATTCCTGTTGTTCCACCAACAGGTGAATGTCGTCCATTCCAGGAAGTGATTATTGAACTAGGCTCACGCTTGAAACTGCCTGCATTTGTAAACGCACAAGGCGAACGTAAATACCGCGACTATCCAGACTTTGTAATTAATTACGAAACAGCACCAGATTCAGGCATTGGTTTTCTTGCTGGCTGGCGCGGAAAGGGCGGCGAAAAGTTTATGAAAGGCGAGCCTAATCCTAACCAATGGGAAATGTACGAAAAGAATAACTGTGTATTTCAATACGAACTACCCAAGTCTTATCAATACATGCGTAACTGGAACCAGGGTTACCTTGAATGGGCCAAACGCCACAGTCTGACGCGTTATGCAGAGCCAATAAACATTCACATTTACAGTGAAGTACTGCAAAAGTTTCGCCTGGCCGCTCAGGGTAAATCTGATGGCAAACAACCGCCGGAACACTTACGTGACCGGATCAATACACACTTTGATCCACTGCCGTTTTATTCCGACACGCTTGAGGCTCAACAGACAGATCTGCGCCAGTACCCATTGAATGCCATTACCCAACGACCCATGGCGATGTACCACTCCTGGGATTCGCAAAATGCCTGGTTACGTCAGATTCATGCGCATAATTATTTACATGTAAACACCAAAACAGCGAAAGCTGCCGGTATTGCTGATGGCCAGTGGATATGGGTAGAGTCGATGCACGGCAAAGTACGTTGCATATGTAGACATTCCGAAGCCGTCGAACCAGGCACCGTCTGGACCTGGAACGCCATCGGCAAAGCAAAAGGTGCCTGGGGCTTAAGTAAAAATGCTAACGAATCACAAAAAGGTTTTTTATTAAATCATTTGATCAGCGAAGAATTACCTGCCAGCGAAGCAGGTGAGCATCTTTCTAATTCAGATCCCGTAACCGGCCAGGCCGGCTGGTATGACGTGCGGGTAAAAATTTATCCTGCCTCATCCGATGAACCGGAAGAAACTTTTCCTCAATTCAAAGAGGGCGGAGTAACACCCGGAACAAAAACCAAAAATAAATTTATCTCTGGCCGTTGGCTAAAATACTTTGCTGGCAGCAAAGCTAATAAATAAAACTAACTAAAGATTAACGGAAAAGACTATGACTCAACTTGCTTTAGTTATCGACTTAAATGTTTGTGTTGGCTGTCACGCCTGCGTTACCAGCTGCAAGGAGTGGAACACTTCTGGAACCGCTGGTTTTATGTCTGACTACAATCCTTACGACAAAGACCCTACCGGTACTTTTTTTAACCGCGTACAAACATTTGAAATCGGTGAATTTCCTAACACACAAACCGTTCACTTTCCAAAAAGCTGCTTGCATTGTGAAGAGCCTCCCTGCGTACCGGTTTGTCCAACGGGCGCCAGTTATAAACGTGAAGAGGATGGCATTGTTTTAGTCGATTACGACAAATGCATCGGCTGTAAATATTGTTCCTGGGCCTGCCCTTATGGCGCACGTGAACTCGATGAAAATCAAAAAGTAATGAAAAAATGCACCTTATGCGTTGATCGTATTTATGACGAAACATTAGCTGAAGCTGAACGCAAACCCGCCTGCGTTTTAGCTTGCCCGACCAGTGCGCGCTTATTTGGCGATGTAAACGATCCTGATTCTAATGTTTCAGAACAGATCCGTGACAACGGCGGTTATCAATTGATGCCGGAGTGGGGCACAAAACCGGCGAACCACTATCTGCCTCGTCGTAAGGCTAATATTACAATTCATAAAGATGAACTTACACGTGTTGATAACCCGCTCAACAAAGAGCGTCAACTGCCTATGCCTGGTGATGATGAACAGACTCTAGACGATGTTATGAGCTGGTAGTGTTTCTTCGATAAACTTTATAAGTATTATTGTCTACAACGAATTAAAAGAGATTATAACTATGCATCCTGCTTTTTCAGTAATTTTTCTGACCACATTGATCGGTGTTGGCCAGGGGTTATTTTTAGCTTTATATACCGGGCAACTCTACTCGGTCATCAAGGTCTTACCGGTACAGGACTCCCCGGGGTTTTATGGTTACGGCAGCTTGCTTGCGCTGGTATTTTTAATCGCTGGGCTGATCGCTTCTTTTTTCCACCTGGGTCATCCGGAACGCGCATGGCGCTCAGCGGCAAAATGGAAAACCTCCTGGTTATCTCGCGAAGTCATTGTCCTGCCGGCTTTTATGGTCACCACCTTTATCTATGCGATGGTGCATATCTCAGGCTGGAACCCGGTATTGTTTGCTCTGAGTGATGATTTCGTCGTAAATTTATCTTTACTGGTCGGCTTTATCAATACGGTGCTGGCTTTTGCTTTATTCATCTGCACTGCCATGATTTATGCCTGCATTAAATTTCTACAGGAATGGTCAACACCGCTCACCGTTATCAATTACACTTTGCTCGGAATGGCGTCAGGCTTTGCATTGTGCGCTGCCTTTGCTGCCTTTGTAGAATCAGACTTGATTAACTTTTATGGCGGCTGGGCCATCGTCCTGACCGCAACTGCATTTATCACGCGCAGCGCTGCTTTAATTCGTAACTCAAAAATAAAATACAAATCAAACCTGAGCACTGCTATCGGTATCCGTCATTCTGATATCAAACAGAAAGCACAGGGCTCTATGGGCGGGTCTTTTAATACGCGAGAATATTTTCACGGTGCAAAACCAGCTTTCTTCAAAAATATTAAATGGGCATTTTTAGTGTTGGTGTTTATCGTGCCCATAATATTACTTTCGGGCGCTCTAACTTCAAACTTGTTTGCCTTTTTTGCACTGGCGTTCATCATACAATATATTGGTTTGATTGCTGAACGCTGGTTCTTTTTTGCACAGGCAAACCATCCGCAGAACCTTTATTACCAAACGATTTAAATGCTTATAACCACAGAGGCACAGCGTGCACAGAGGTTTTTAGATAGTGAACCGAAAGCGATAAAGAAAAATCATCTCTGCACACGCCGTGTCTCTTTGGTCCAATCTTTTGCTATTCAAATACAACCGTACGGTTCTCGTAAACCAGTAAATCATGATGTACATGATGTCTGACCGCACGAGCTAGCACTATCTTTTCCAGATCACGGCCGATACGGATCATGTCCTCAACTGAGTCTTTATGGCTGACATGGACAACATCCTGCTCAATGATTGGGCCAGCATCGAGTTCGGCGGTAACATAATGACTGGTCGCGCCAATAATTTTTACACCACGTTCATAAGCGCTGTGATAAGGACGACCGCCAGGAAAAGCGGGCAGAAATGAATGGTGAATGTTGATGATTCGCTGCGGATAGGTTTTTACAAAATCATCGCTTAATACCTGCATGTAACGCGCCAGTACTATGAAGTCAATATCGTGCTGCTGTAACAGTTTTTTTTGTTTTTCTTCCTGTTGTTTTTTATTGTCTTTAGTGATCGATATACAGTGAAAATCTATTCCCAGTCTTTCTGCGACATGCTGCAGCTCAGTGTGGTTGCTTATGATTACTGGTATTTCTACTTTTAACTCATCACTCTCATAGCGCGCCAATAGGTCATAAAAACAATGTGACATCTTTGATACAAACAGGGCCATGCGTAATTTCGTATCTGAGAAATGCAACTGTGCTGTCATCTGATAACGTGAACCAACCAGTGTTTCAAAATACTCAGCGATCTTATCTTGCTGGATAGTGAAGTTTTCCAGGTCCCATTCGACACGCATAAAAAATACGCCTCGCTCTGAGTCAACGTGCTGATCAAGATATAAAATATTACCGCCGTTATTATAGATAAAGTCGGTTATCGTAACCACGATGCCGGGTTTGTCCAAACAGTGAATTAACAAAATAGCGGATTTTTTGGTTGCGTCTGTCATTATTTATTTAACGTATCATGCTGCCAACATAACAAAAAATTTAACGAATTAAACTATAGCTTAAGAGCTCACTTTCCAATACAAAAATCTGAAAATATTCTTCCTAATAAATCATCGCTACTAAATTCTCCAGTAATCGATGAAAGCGCCTCCTGCGCAAACCGAAGCTCTTCGGCGAGCAACTCGCCGGCTTTCAATACATGTAAATTTTTATCGGCAAGCTGTAGATGATTTTCAGCCACATCAATTGCATCCAGATGTCTGCGACGAGCAATAAACTGTCCCTCGGTTTTTTGTTGATAACCCATACAATCTTTCAGATGCTGCTTTAACAAATCTATACCAACGCCGGTTTTTGCTGAAAGATAAATGTCCTGTCCCTTGATCTCTGCCACATGGTCAGTTCTATCTATCTTATTATAGATGATGGTTTTCCCTATATCTGCCGGCAGTGTTTGCATCATTGCTTGCTCGTCGTCATTAACATCAACAACAAATAAGATACGATCTGCATTTTCGATCATCTGTTTCGCACGTTTAATCCCTTCCTGCTCAACCACGTCATCACTGTCACGCAGTCCGGCAGTATCGATTATATGCAAAGGCAAACCGTCTATCTGAATATGCTCACGCAAGATATCACGCGTGGTGCCTGGCACCTCTGTAACGATGGCCGAATCCTGTCCTGCCAGCTGATTTAACAAACTCGATTTACCCGCATTTGGCTTTCCAGCGATGACGACCGTCATACCTTCTTTTAACAGGCGCCCCTGTTGCGCTGAGGTTTTCACTTTCTGTAGTTCTAGTTCTACCGCCTTTAGTTTTTCTGAAATGGCATCATCTGCCAGAAAGTCGATTTCTTCTTCAGGAAAATCTAAAGCTGATTCAACATAGATACGCAGCCGGGTGAGATCTTCTACCAGTTGCTGTATGACTACTGAAAATTCACCCTGCATCGATCTTATCGCTGCACGTGCTGCCTGTTCACTATCAGCAGCAATTAAATCTGCAATAGCTTCAGCCTGTGTTAGATCTATTTTGTCATTTAAAAAGGCGCGCTCTGTAAACTCGCCAGCACGAGCTGGTCTAACATCATGTTGTAATATTTCTTTTAATAAAATATCTAAAATAACCGGACCGCCGTGAGCATGAAACTCGATGACATCTTCACCAGTAAAAGAAAAGGGTTTCTTGAAATAGAGCGTTAAACCGCTATCGATCGTGTTTTTATTTTTATCACTGAAAACCCCATAGTGTGCATAACGCGGGGCAGGGCATAAGCCAGAAATTATTTTTGAAACCTCGGCCGCCCTTGGGCCTGAAATACGAATAATACCTACGCCACCCTGGCCGGTCGGCGTTGCGATGGCGGCGATGGTATCACTATACATATTATTATTTAGCCCTTTTCAATCTTTTTAGTGATGAAATACTGTTGGGTAATCGATAATATATTATTGACGACCCAGTAAAGCACCAGACCTGAAGGGAAAAAAGCAAACATGATAGTAAAAGCAAATGGCATTATCTGAAATACTTTCTGCTGGATAGGATCAACCGGTGCCGGATTTAATTTCTGCTGAATATACATTGATATACCCATCAGAAGAGGCAAAACGAAGTAGGGGTCCTTATCGGTTAAGTTTGTTAACCAAAGACCAAACGGTGCATGACGCATCTCGACACTTTCAAGCAACACCCAGTAAAGCGAAATAAATACCGGCATCTGTACAAGAATAGGCAGACAACCGCCCATCGGGTTAATTTTTTCCCGTTTATACATCTCCATCATCGCCTTGCTCATCGCCTGACGATCATCACCGAACTGTTCTTTCATCTTTTGAATGCGTGGAGCAACTTTGCGCATTCTAGCCATAGAA
>CAVWAI010000002.1:0-46614 GCA_963752725.1 uncultured Gammaproteobacteria bacterium | reverse complement strand
ACTGATTTTAAATTTTTTACCCGCTTCCTGATAACCAGGAACTGAAAACCAAAAATGATGATAGCTATCGGCAGGATATCGAAAAAGGTAGCCAATAATAATGCGGGGAATTCCTGAATGAACTGCATTAAAAAATCATCCCGTATGCGAGCACAAAGATGATGGGAAACAATGAGGCGAAAGCGATCAGGCCAAATCCATCGAGCATGGGATTTCGTCCACTGATCGATGAAGCCAGCCCAATGCCCAGGGCGGTGACCAGCGGTACTGTTATCGTCGAGGTGGTTACGCCACCAGAGTCATACGCGATACCGATGATCTCATCCGGTGCAAAACCAGTCAGTATGATAACCATCACATAACCCATCATGATGATGTACTGGATAGACCAGTTCAATAAAATACGCAACACACCTAATGCGATGGCAAAACCAACAGATAAGGCAACGGTAAGTCGTAAACCATCCGCATAACCCTCCATCGCCTGCTCATCCATACCGATCAAACCTGCTTCCGCAGCCACCTCAGACGCCTCTTCCGCAACAGCGATCAATGCAGGCTCTGCGATGGTGGTACCAAAACCTAATGCAAAGGCAAAAGTTAACAACCAGAAAACACTGCCCTTATTGGCAAACGCACGCGCCATAGATTCACCAATCGGGAACAACCCCTGCTCAAGGCCAAAGATGAAAAAGGTGAGTCCAAGCACGACAAAAAACAGACCGACAAGTGTCTGTATCAAATTATCCGGAGCCTGCTGCAGAACGATTATCTGAAAAAAAGCGATGACCAGAACAATAGGCAGTAAGTCACGCACACTGCCTAATAAAGCATTCATAAAAAGACGAATGGATTGTTTCAAATCAGGTCTCGATAAAATAAATCAACATTTAGATAGATTAAAGAAATCATAACTATTTTTGTAAGCAGCGGCTATTAATTTTTCTTCTTCCACTTTCATATTATTTGCAACCGCCCGCGCTACATGCGGAAGAAAACATGGCTCATTACGATTTTTTTCTACTGGCTTTTCCTGCAGGTCTCGCGGCATTAAATATGGCGCATCAGTTTCAAGCATTATCCTGTCCAGTGGAATGTGTTTTACTGCCTGCCGTAATGACAGGCCTCGCCGCTCATCACAGATCCAGCCGGTTACACCGAACGTACATGTCCAACAAGACATAATCATTTACTTCCTCGATGCTTCCCGTAAAACAATGGGCAACCACTTTAGGCAGATCATCACGACAGCTTTTTATGATCGAGATAAAATCTTCATGTGCATCTCGCTGATGCAAAAAAACCGGTTTCTGTATCTCGATAGCAATTTCAAGCTGTGCTTCAAATGCTCTTATCTGCTCCTTGCGAGTGGAGAAATTTCTATTAAAATCCAGACCACACTCACCGACAGCAACAACGTTATTATGGTTTAACATATCTCGCAGCTCGCTACCCAGATCACTACAGTAGTCACTGGCATGATGCGGATGCAAACCGGCTGTCGAATAACAGACCGACTCGTATTGCTGCGTTAAATTTATCGCCTGCTCACTATGTTTTGCATCTGTACCTGTCACGATCAGCTTATGAACACCGACGTTCTGGGCACGCTCTATAACCTGTGGCAAATCTTTTTTAAATGAACTACCGGTTAAATTTACACCGATATCAACATATTTTTCCATATCAGTTATCATAACAGGTTAGAACCAACGTTGAAAAATTTCATATCAGGTATATAACCATTTCTAACGAAACCACTATCGCTGTCGTCTGTTTTTCAAAGTTACGCCAACAGCAGGCCAAAGACTTTAGTCTGCTCAATGAGCTGCCACTGCTAAATAAAAAAAATGACCAATATGATTTACAGCTTTTATTTCACGATGATCTGATCGAATTATTTGATCGCCAGCTTAAACACCACCATCTCTATCGATTTTCTCAAAGGTTCTCTGGCACATCGACAACAGTTTGGCGGCGGCCGTGGACAGGCGATATCAAAAGCCATGGGATTAAAATCCGGCATCACACCAAGCATACTGGACACCACTGCAGGGCTTGCTGGTGATGCATTCGTCCTTGCGACACTGGGCTGCCCAGTCACACTGATCGAACGCTCTGCGGTTATATTTTCACTGCTTGAAGACGCCCTGGAGACGAGCATCGCTCAATGAAAGCTTTCAGCCATATTAAACCAGGGGTTTCATCTTAATTAACTGTGATGCCAATGACTACATCACTCGAGCAACTAGCCGCCTCAGCTGAAGCGCCCGATGTGATCTACATTGACCCCATGTATCCAGACAGAAAAAAATCAGCACTGGTAAAAAAAGACATGCAGATACTGCAACGACTTCATGGTAAAGATGATAACAGCTCTGAACTATCTAGATAATGCGCTCAAATTCGCCAGGAAACGTGTCGTAGTCAAACGCCCGATACACGCTGAAACCATCAATCAAAAAGCGCCGAACACCTGCGTAAAAAGCAAAAAAACGCGGTATGATATTTACACTATGGAAAAAATGTAGCCTCTGCCAGGAAACTGAGATATATCGCATTGATGACTCAGTAGCGATTTCAATCTCTAAAATTATTAAATTGTAACGGTAGATCGATATCTGCGGCTTTCAAATAAGCCATAACAGCCTGTAGGTCATCACGTTTTTTGCCGGTAACGCGTACCTGCTCACCCTGTATTGCCGCCTGCACTTTAAATTTTTCATTCTTGATCATGCTTGATAATTTTTTTAGCATCTTCTTTGTCGATGCCATGTTTTACGGTAATCGTCTGATAGGCTCGTAAACCTCTCTCCTCTACTTTGCCACGGTCAAGACAACGATTATCAATACCACGTTTGGATAATTTATTCACCATGATGTCACGCATCTGTTTAAGCTGAAAATCACTGGACGCTTCAAAGTTCATCTCGTAATCTTTTAGCGTTATTTTTGCATCGCTGCCTTTAAAATCAAAGCGGTTGGAAACCTCTCTATTCATCTGGTCAACTGCATTGGTTAGTTCATGGCCGTCGACTTCGGCAACAATATCAAACGATGGCATAAAAATTCTCCATTTACTGATTAGAATAAATCGTCAGGAACGATTTATCACGTTAGCCCCAAAGGGGTGAGTATCAGGATGATACGAATAATAAAATGAAGTATATTATGAAACAAATACTAGATGAAACAAAGGTTAATTAATGAACAAGTCAAATCTCAATAGTTCAATCATTGCACTAGGTGCGTTTAGTGCCTGTGTTGCCGTTGCTGCAGGTGCATTTGCCGCACACGGTTTAAAAGACGTATTAAATACTGAATACCTCAATACCTTTAGGACCGCTGCTGACTATCAATTAGCTCATAGTGTCGGTTTAATACTCATTGGCATCGTGAATCAGCATAATCACAATCGCTGCAATATTGCCTCTGCGATTTTTATGTTTACAGGCATTATTTTATTTAGCGGCAGCCTGTACCTGCTCACTTTAAGCGGGATCAAATGGCTGGGTTTCATCACCCCTGTTGGCGGTACCTGCTTTTTAATCGCATGGTTAACGCTTGGTTTTAATCATTTACCGCAAAGAAATAACTGATTGAAAACCTTACCGCGGTCGTTTTTTATCCTGTATCGCTGAGCAGATGCCTCGCACGATACTCAATTCACGTTGCGTGGTGCCGGCACGGTTAAACAGGCCTTTCAAACGCCGCATGACAATATCAGGGTTGTTGCTGCCAAAAAAACCAAGATAGTCGAGCGCGTCATGCAGATGCCCGTACATACCATCTAATTGACTCGAATTTGCCAGCGCATCATAGCGGTTTTTATTGCCTTTATGTTTTGTTGCTTTGTTTTCCATTAAAGCAAGGCGAAACTCATAACAGACCACCTGTACCGCTGCCGCCAGGTTTAATGAGCTAAAGTCTGGATTGGTTGGAATGTGCAACAGTGCATTACACTTCTCCATCTCCTCATTGGTCAAACCGCTATTCTCACGCCCGAAGACGATGGCGACATCTCCCTGTTCGATATTTTCGAGTGATTTCTGCACACATTCCCTGGGCTCTAGAATCGGCCACTCGATGGTGCGCAGGCGTGCACTGGTACCGGCAACCCAGACACAGCCCGAAACAGCCTCACTCAAATCTTTAGCGACAACCGCATTATCCAGCAGATCAACCGCGCCAACAGAGCGGCTTATCGCTTCCAGAGAGGGGTAGTCTTTAGGCTCGACCAGCGTCAAGCGGGATAAACCCATGTTTTTCATCGCCCTTGCGGCCGCGCCGATATTGCCCGGATGCGAAGTATTCACCAGGACGATACGAATATTATTGAGTAGAGATGGATTTGTCTGCTGTGTCATGGCGCGTATTCTGCTATGCTACGCAGCAAATTAATACCGTTAGTTTTATCTTTTTTAATCAACGCTCTTTATAAACATGCAACCAATGCTAAATATTGCGGTACGCGCTGCGCGTGCTGCCGGCGACATTATCGTTCGCAACATGGATCGACTCGACCGGATTAAAGTCGTTACTAAACAAAATAATGATTTTGTCAGTGATGTCGACCACCTGGCGGAACAGACCATTATCGCCACCATAAAAGAAGCCTATCCAGACCATGGCATCCTCGCGGAAGAAAGCGGTACGCAGGCCGAAAGTTCAGATTTTCAGTGGATTATTGATCCATTAGATGGCACCACGAATTTTTTGCACGGTTTCCCTCAGTTTGCCGTTTCCATCGCGCTCAAATATAAAGATCGTCTTGAAGTCGGCGTTATCTATGATCCATTATCACAGGAGCTGTTCACCGCATCTCGTGGCAATGGCGCCATGTTAAATGATAAAAAAATCCGTGTTACCGGCCATAAAGGGCTGGAAAATGCATTGCTTGGCACCGGTTTCCCCTATCATGACCAAAGCTACCTTGATACCTATCTGGAAACCATGAAAGAACTCATGAAAAAAACAGCCGGGATCAGACGCCCGGGCTCTGCTGCTCTAGATCTGGCCTGGTTGGCCGCTGGTCGCATTGATGGCTTCTGGGAGTTCAATCTAAAAGCCTGGGATATCGCCGCTGGTGCGCTCATCGTCAGAGAAGCAGGCGGCATTGTTAGCGACTTTGAAAACAAAGGTGATTATCTGGTCAGCGGTGACATCATTGCCGCCGCGCCTAAAGTTTTCCCCGAGATGATGAAAATCATTCAGGAAAAAGTTGGTAACAGCAATTACCTCAAAAAATAAGTTCTACAATAAGAAATCATAACCACAGAGACACAGAGGGCACAGAGATTTATTTGCTTTAAATACGCCTGCGGCGTAGTAAAACATAATAGATTACTATAAAGTTTTCTCTGAGCCCTCTGTTGTTCATACTGTGTGTTACAAATTCTAATTTTTACACAGCTAACTATTCTGTTCGGCCCACTCTGCTTTTGTATAGGCTTTAATAGTTAATGCATGGATGGCACCGCTTTGTATATGCTCATTGACCAGGGCATAAACCATTTTTTGCTCTGCCACCATGGTTTTACCTTCAAACTCATCAGACACCACAATTGCGGTATACTTGCTGCCGTCAGCCGTCACCCTAACCTCACTATCATTGATGCCGGCTTGTATAATTTTTTGTACTTCTGTTGTTTCCATTATCGCCTCTAGAATACGAACTTACTTATTAAGAATAGCGATATGGTACAACGTCAGTGCACTTTTGACACCCTACTTTCTATGTTTCTATTTTTATTCGCGGATGCAGTCCAGTAATGTTTGATCAAATCGTACTCTTATGCCGCCCGGGTTTCGAAAAAGAATGCGCCGGTGAAATCATGGAACTGGCTAATGAATATCAATTTCCAGCTTATATCCAGACCAGTGAGTTATCCGGCTACGTGCGACTGGTCAGCAGCAGCGATCTGAGCTGTGATGAATTAATGACAGAAATCAATTTCAGGCAATTAATTTTTGCCCGTCAGTGGTTTACCTGCAATAAAGATATCCTCAGCTTGCCGGAAACCAATCGGCTGCCGGATATCCTCAATACCGTCAAACTTTTTGAATCAGACTTCTATGAGGTAGAACTCGACTACCCGGACACTAATGAAGGAAAATCACTGAACAAGTTCTGCAAACAGTTCAAACCGCATCTGATTAACGCATTAAAAAAGAATCAGCTGTTATCGGCACATGCCGGATGGCGATTGCATCTTTTTTTTACCGACTCGCAAAACGTTTTGGTCGGCATCGCACCGATAGATAACAGCGCCACCGACGCTATGGGCATAAGCAGGTTGAAGATGCCCGGCAAAGCACCCAGCCGCTCCACATTAAAACTGGAAGAAGCCATACACTGGTTTTTATCGAAGACACAACAAACAGAGTTAATTAGAAACGGGATGACTGCCGTAGATCTGGGCGCAGCGCCGGGTGGCTGGACATGGCAGTTCGTACAGCGCGATTGCCTGGTCACCGCGATTGATAACGGCCCTATGGACGAAACACTGATGAGAACCGGCATGGTCGAACATTTGAAAACAGATGCTTTTACCTACGCACCAAAGACAAAAGTCGACTGGCTGGTCTGCGACATGGCGGAGAGACCATTGCACGTCAGCCGTCTTATCGCACGCTGGTTTACCAACGATCAGTGCAGCAATGCCATCTTTAATCTAAAGCTACCGATGAAGAAACGCCTCGCCAGCGTTCAGCAATGCATCGCGCTATTAGAACAATCACTGACACAGGCCAGGATAAAATATAACATCCAGGCGAAACACCTTTATCATGACCGCGAAGAAATAACCGTATGTATAGTGTGTTCATAAGCATTCGACAACAGCGCTAACATTTGATGAAATACAGAACTCTTTTTTAAGGCACTCAAGCAAACCAATACTATGCAAAGTAAAGCACTAAAACCAGAAGAATACTTCATCGAAGATGAGCCTTATTATCAAACTATCGGTGATGAGATTGCTATATTCGAAGCTGCCTACAGACAATCATTACCGATATTACTCAAAGGACCTACAGGTTGTGGTAAAACACGCTTCATGGAACACATGGCATGGCGCCTTAAGAGACCACTGATCACGGTCTCCTGCCATGATGATTTAACCGCATCTGATCTGGTCGGACGTTTTTTGATCTCTGGTGGAGAAACCGTCTGGGTCGATGGCCCTCTAGCACGCTCTGTGCGACACGGTGCCATCTGTTATCTCGATGAGATCGTCGAAGCACGCAAAGATACTACTGTGGTGATTCATCCACTAGCAGATGACCGCCGGGTACTGCCGATGGAAAAGGTCGGGGAGATCATTGAAGCCACACCCGACTTCTGCCTGGCCATCTCATATAACCCGGGTTATCAGAGCGTGATGAAAGACCTGAAACAAAGTACCCGGCAACGCTTTGTCGCGCTCGAATTCGATTACCCGGATGCAGAACTGGAAGCTGAAATCATTATCAAGGAAACCGATATCGATGCAGCTACCGCAAAACAGCTGGTCAAGTTCGCGCACATGACACGTGACCTTAAAGGCAGCGGTCTCGATGAAGGCGCCTCTACTCGTCTACTGGTACATGCCGCAAAACTCATCCGCGAAGATATCTCACCCGTCACTGCCTGTTCTACTGCTATCTCACAGGCGATAACCGATGATGCCGATATGCTGATAGCAATGAACGAATTATCTTCATCCCTGTTTTAATAAAATATGTCGCGCCAGGCACTTTCGCTCAAAGAGATCATCGATGTTCTCGATATCTATTTCGACGTAGAGTTTTCATTTATAAAAAGTGAGCAAGCGGCTGAATTAATTGTTCAACAATCACGTGGTGATCAGGACTTTATCCTTAATTTGACCAAACGTATTGCTGCGACCAATGAAGAACTAGCCTTTCAGTTCGCGAACAATTCCATCAGAGCGCTCGATGCGATGGATCATCACATGGTCGAAGCCTGGGCGATGACAGCGACAGATAATTATGATCGTAAAGGTCTGTACCCTGCCATGTCAGTGATTCGTGATCTCGATAACTACGTCCACAAAGCACATGTCAATGCCTGTGGCGCCGTGTTAGAAGAAGAGATCTCGGTCCTGCTGCCTTTTTTACAGGGTCTGTCTGGAAGAAAGCTGAAAATTGCTGAAACAACAGAGAATCATGCTTATACCGATACAGAAACAATCTATCTACCAGCGATTACCGCACTGTTAGAAGAATCTAAAGATAACTTCTTAATCTATAAAGCTAGCGTGGCTTTTCTCTGGGCACAGATTCAATTTGGCACTTTTAGAATAAATTTTGATGAAATTCTTGATTGTGAGGATACTGAAACGCAGCTGAAAAAACTTGCTACTCTCGAGACCGTTCGCCTGGAAGCATGTTTACAACGTGAGCTTCCCGGCCTGCATCGTGACATGCAATTATTGAAAAACAAGACAACGTCATCAGACACAGGATCACACTCTGATGACTGGCAACAAATTATAGACAGACTCTCCACCGACAACGCCAGCATAAATGACACCTTAGAGTGCCTGGAACTGATTTCTGAATCGCAATGCCCCGACTCACACTGCTATCAAGGTATATTAAAACTTGATCAGGTTGCCGAGGTAATGCACAAACGTATCGAAAAAGAAAAAGCCTATTTTCGTATCGCCTTAAGCGAACTCGCCAAAGAGTCACTGAAGAAAAACGACGATAGTTCAGAAGATGTCGAAGTGAACGAAGCGACTACATTCAATATAAAAACCCGCGACGACAAGCAACAGATAAACAGTGGTCATGTCGAACTGGAACTTGAAGGTGAGCTAGTTGCTATACCTGATCATGTTAAAGAGTTGATGACTTCGATCATCGTTGATTTTGGTGAAATTCCACCTGAACATCTTCACGCTGCCGGCCCCGGCGAATATGACTTAAAAAAATACGAAGAAGAAATGCTTAACCCCAAAGATGTCTGGCAAGGCACATATCATGAAGAAGGCGCTGAGTTATATAACGAATGGAACTTCAAACGCCAGCATTATCATAAAAACTGGTGTGTATTACGTGAACTGGAAATTGAACCTGTCTATGATGATTTCGTCGCAGACACTTTAGCCAAACACAAAGGCCTGTTAAAAAATTTACGGCATACCTTTGAGATACTGCGCGGTGAAGACAAACTACTGAAAAGACAGGTCCATGGCGACGATATTGATATCGATGCCCTGGTAGAAGCCTACGCTGATGTCAAAAGCGGCATGGAGATGAGCGATCGCCTGTTCACTAAAATGCATAAGGAAGAAAGAAATGTCGCGGTCATGTTCATGGTCGACATGAGCGGCTCGACCAAAGGCTGGATCAACGAAGCTGAACGTGAATCCTTAATCTTACTCTCTGAAGTCATACAGATATTAGGTGACCGTTTCGCGATATACGGTTTTTCCGGTGTCACCCGTAAACGTTGCGAGTTATACAAGATCAAGGCCTTCGATGAAGATTATAACGATGAGATCAAGGCCCGCATTTCCAATATTCAGCCGAAAGATTACACCCGCATGGGCGTATTCATCCGACATATGACTCGAATATTTAACCAGGTAGATGCATCGACCAAATTACTGATCACCCTCTCCGATGGCAAACCTGACGACTACGATACCTATCGTGGCGAATACGGTGTAGAGGATACCCGACAGGCATTATATGAAGCACATCGTGACGGCATTCACTCTTACTGCATCACTATTGACGAACAGGCCCGTGATTATTTGCCGCATATGTACGGTGCGGCGAATTATTCAGTGATCGATGATGTCGCACAACTACCATTGAAAGTATCCGACATATATAGAAAACTAACCACATAGATAGCAGCTGAATCAAATAATATGACAAACTCAATTTACTGGTACGACTACGAAACCTTCGGTATTGATCCTAAATATGATCGCCTGTCACAGTTTGCCGGTATTCGCACCGATGAAGAGTTGAACATCATCAGTGATCCGTTAACCCTGTATTGCAAACCAGCCGATGATTGCCTGCCAGATCCTTATGCCTGCATGGTCACCGGCATCACTCCACAAAAAGCGCTGGCTGATGGTATCAACGAAGCAGAATTCATTGCTGCCATCCACAAGGAATTTTCTAAACCCGGTACCTGTGTTGCCGGTTTTAATAACATACGTTTCGATGACGAGTTTACCCGTAACGCACTGTACCGCAATTTTTTCAATGCTTATGCGCATGAGTGGCAACATGGAAATTCTCGCTGGGATATCATTGATACGGTTCGTTTGACCCGGGCCCTACGACCTGAAGGCATCAACTGGCCTGAGCAGGACGGCCGCCCCAGTATTCGTCTGGAATTGCTCACCGCAGCCAATAACATCATACATGAAGCTGCGCATGATGCTATGTCGGACGTTTACGCAACAATCGCCGTCGCTAAGCTCATCAAAGAAAAACAACCGCGGCTTTATCACTATATATATGGTATGCGTAAAAAAGCTGAAGTCAGTCAGCAGATCAACCTGCGCACGCGCGAAGCAATATTGCATGTCTCGTCTCGCTATTCAGCAGAACGTGGCGCCATTGCCATGGTGATGCCGATCTGCCAGCACCCTGTTAATAAAAATGGCTTCATCGTTTATGACCTCGGAGTTCACCCTGAAGAATTTTTTACTGCTGATGCCGAGGAGATGGCGGCACGCCTGTATACGCCAGCCGCTGATCTGCCAGAAGGCGTATCGCGAATTCCACTAAAACAGATACACATTAATAAGTGCCCCGTCATCGTGCCATTAAAAACCATGGACAGCAGTGCCGCAGAAAGACTGAACATCGATATCGATCTCTGTGCGCAACACCGCGAACTCATCCTTCAGCATATAGATGAGTTCGCGGCCAAGACCGCTGCAATTTTCCAGCAAAGCGATTTTCCTGAGGTCAGCGACCCTGATGGTCAGTTATACTCCGGTGGTTTTTTCAGTCGCGATGATAACCAGCGTATGGACACCATAAGAAATACGCCAGTAAGTGAACTAGCCGCCCTGCATTTTAACTTTGATGATCCTCGCCTGGAAACAATGCTATTTCGTTACCGTGCCAGAAATTTTCCAGAAACACTGAGTAAAGAAGATAAAAAACAATGGGATGATTATCGCCAGGATAAATTTAGCAATCCAGCCACCTCACACCGCACGATGAACCAGTTGTTGTCCGAAATTGATTCTATCCGACAGGCACCAGACACCATTGGTAGTCAGTTAGCCGTGCTTGAAGACCTGGTCGAGTATGCAAATTCAATTATTATTTGATTTAAATCAAATAATATTTTCAATAAAAACAATAGTTTATAAAGACCCTCGAAATACAAAGAAGATTAGCTATTGATTATATTAGTATTTTATAATATAGTTTTAATCTGATCGTTAAGATCTAGCGCATGAATTTTTAATTTAATACTTAAACTTTGAGGGTTTATAAAATGAGAAAAATACAAACTATTACTGCTGCAATTATTCTAGCTTCATCGACAGCTGTATCTGCTGATTGGGATATGCCTTTCTTCGGTGACAACAACAACTCTAACTACAACGGTAACAATAACTGGAACAACAACGGTTCTGGTAACGGTGCTGCTGATGCTGACGGTGAATTCGACAGCTCTTTTTCTTTCGGTATGAAAGCATCTGGTAAAGGCAAAGGTCGCGGTAACGGTAACGGTAACGGTAACGGTAACTGGGATAACAACAATTACTACAATGGCTCTAACGGTTACTACAACGGTTCTAACGGTTATGCTCCACAAGGTTACTATGCACCAGCTCCACAAGCAGCTGCTCCTGCAGTAGCATCTACACCAGAGGGTTCTAGCGGTTCTAACAGCTCTCACGGTTCATACAACGGTGACAATAACTGGAATAACAACTGGAACAATAACAGCAACGGTAATGGCTCTGGTGATGTAGACGGTGACGGCGAATTCGACGGTTCTTTCTCTTTCGGTATGAAAGCATCAGGTAAAGGCAAAGGCCGCGGTAACGGTAACAGCAACTGGGACAACAACGGCTACTACAACGGTTCTAACGGTTACTACAACGGTTATAACGGTTATGCTCCACAAGGTTACTACGCTCCAGCTCCTCAAGCGGCACCGGCTCCTGCAGTAGCACCTGCTCCAGCGGTTGAAGTTAAAACAGAAGCTAAGTAAGCTGAAGTTACAAGCATCAGTCAGATGCTTGAATAAGAACCCGGCCTCTGGATTCCAGATGTCGGGTTTTTTAATGTAAGATACTAATAAATTGACCAAAGAGGAAATAATCATGACGACTGAAAAAAAATCCGAAACCGCTACAACGCCAACAGTTAATGACAACAAAGCTGTATTTGGTCCTTTAGGTAAATACGCAGTCGTCGCGGTCATTATGGTAAGCATTATCGTGACTTCGGCAATAATGCTTAATCAAAAGCTGATTACTGTTGATGATCAAATTGCAGCTATCGAAAATGAAGTTGCGGAATCACATGCTATTGCTGCTAAAGCGTCAGATATCGCAGTTAGTGAAAAAACAGTAGAAGTAGATATGGTCGCTAGTACTGTGGAAACAAAAGAAGTCACTCCAGTTGAAACAGCTCCAATTGCCGTGGTGAAAGCAGCGCCCGTTAGCAAACAGGCAAGCGAAGCCCCATCGGCTGAAGTAGTTGTTGCCATAGAAGCTAAACCCGTTACAGTAGACGAAACTAGTCAGGTAGCTGATGTCGAGAAAGTTGAAACAGTCACTACCGCCCAGACTCGTCAAACACAAGCAGCTATGGAAAATCAGGATCGTATCGAAGCATACAAACTTGAGCAGAAACAACGTATGGCTGAAATGTTTGCTCGTATTAGAACACTTGAATCACAGCAGTTAGATCAATATAAATCTAGACAGGATGAACAGATAGCTCGTTTACGTGAACAGGTTACTTCGCAACAGGAGATGATCGACAGCTTTGTTTTACGTAACAAGGAACTATTTGAATTACGTGCAGCGAATGTAAAGAAAAATCAGACTAAGCGCGAACAGGTGCTTAACCGTATTTAAAGCATTGGGATTTAGCTCAAATAGCAAGTAGTCAACAGCTTGTTTCAACCAGGTATTACTCATAGATTTACCTGCCAGTGAAACAAACTGAACCCAAAAGAGGCCTGTGCATATGCACAGGCCTCTTTTTTTATCGTGTCATTTCACCCACTACATGACAAAAATAACAGGATAGATACAGTGCTAAATCATACCTAGGAAGCTATATATTTAGCAATCCTTCACTTTAAAACACATTAATAACCTGTTGAAATATAAGGATAAAAAATTACAAAAAAATACTAGAAATCACTTGACAAGCAAACTGGCTCACTGTTGCTTGTATTATTTAATTCTAATATAATAATTCTTAGTGGTTCTAATGAACCAATAGACAGTTCGGACGAAAGAACCAATACACAGTCCGGACATTGAGCGCATGAATTTTGTTAATAAGCTGTACTAAATGATACTAAATGAAATGAGGGTTTAAAAATGAAAACTTTACTTAAAATTGCTATCGCAAGTATCCTTGCAACTTCAACGGCTGTTTCTGCTGACTGGGATATGCCTTTCTTCGACAACGATAACGACAACTACAACCGCAACTCCTACAACGGCAACAACAACTGGAACAACAACGGTAACGGCTCCGGTGACTTTGACGGTGATGGCGAGTTCGACAGTTCTTTCTCCTTCGGTATGAAAGCATCTGGCAGAGGTCGTGGCAACGGTAACGGCAACAGTAACTGGGATAACAACAACTACTACAATGGTTCTAACGGTTACAATAACGGTTATAACGGTTATAACGGCTACTATCCACAACCTTACTACGCACCAGCTCCTCAAGCTGCACCAGCTGTAGCTCCTGCTCAACAGGGCTCTAGCGGTTCTAACAGTTCTAACGGTTCTTATAACGGTGATAACTGGAACAACAACTGGAACAACAGGAATGACTGGAACAATAACGGCAACGGCTCTGGTGATTTCGACGGTGACGGCGAATTCGACAGTTCTTTCTCTTTCGGTATGAAAGCATCTGGTAAAGGTCGTGGCAACGGTAACGGCAACGGTAACTGGGATAACAACAACTACTACAATGGTTCTAACGGTTACTCACAACGGTTATAACGGTTATAACGGCTACTATCCACAACCTTACTACGCACCAGCTCCTCAAGCTGCACCAGCTCCAGCTGCTGAAGCTAAATAAGCTTTAGTTCAAAGCTGGATAAAAGCCGTGCCATGAATAATGACACGGCTTTTTTTTGCCTACAGGAAGGCAAAGATTGTTGCAGACAATCGATAACATTTCCACCATCCCTCGCGGTCAAAGTAAGTAGTCTGAGCATTAGGGCACGCCGACACTGACGTTGGTGGTGAGCAACACATATCGCCATGGATCGGTAGCAGTCGAGTCGAGAACAGAGACCAGAGAGCTATGCGAGGAGCACTTATCGAGGAGAGTAAGCTTTGCCCTTGTTATTACAAACCGTGTATCTGTGTCCAAAACAGGTAACTTCAAACCTGCATTTAACTGGCCATAACATCGAAGTGCTGTATACCACCACAGAAATATTGATTAAATTGCTCGTTTCTTATATTTTTAATAAAGATTAGTAATAATTACCAGCGCATGAAAAATACTGCTAACTAAATTTAGGAGTTCAAAATGAAAGCATTACAGATACTTACTACCATTGCAGTATTAGCGACATCAAGCAATGCCATGGCATGGTGGGGACCGTTTGATGACGACGATGGTTATAAAAATAACCGTTGGAACAACAATCGCTGGAACAACAATAACTGGAACAATCGTTGGGATGATAATGCTTTTGGCGACATGATGAACGACATGATGGGTGATATGTCTGGCGACATGGACGTAGAGATCAAGTTTAAAGTCAAGGGGAAAGGTAAAGGCAGAGGCAACGGTAGAGGCTACGGTAATTATGACAATTACTGGAACAATAACTACGGTTACTATAATTACAATGGTTATAATCGTGGTTATGCACCTTATAGGTATCAACCCTATTACGGATATGCGCCTTACGGTCAGTCGCCAGCACTAACGGCCCCATCGCAACAACCCAATAACCAGTAAATAGTATTGATTTCGCAAAGCTGAATATTAACGTTATTCAGCTTTTTTATGGTGCCGTCATAACATTAGGCATGTTTTTTAAATAAATATTTATCTAGAAACTAATACACGAAAGAGCAATTTGGGGAAATTCTAATGAGTGATATAGAAAACAACACTGAAAACAATACAGAAACGAAAACATCAGAAGCTGCACCTTACATGAAAAAAAATAACCAGAAGAAGGATCAGCCTGAATCATCAAAAAACAACATTGTGATACCACTGGTTTTGCTACTGGTGTCAGCATTTGTCATTGCTGCGACCTTTTACCAGGATGAAAACAGCGATACGGTGGCTGATGCCGCTGCAGTCACTGAAACCCAGACAGAGGCATCAAGTTCTGAAAAATCAGCTGATGACGATAACAATGTTGCACAAGACAGTGAAGTAAACGCTACTAGAGAAGATAACATCGCTGCAGAAACAACAACCGCTGAAGTTCAAACAGTTGCCAGCAATACTGCAGCAGCCGCTAATAACGCTGTTAAAGTAATAGCAGTTGCTGACCAGGATAGTACCATGCAACAGCCGAATAACCGCATTGCCGATATGAATGCTGGTGCTACTAACAACCGTACACGGACGGCAGCGACATATACACCTGATCAAGCTTCGCCATATGCCGATAAACCAGTAAAACATCAGTCTTATGAGCAGACACGCAAAGCAGCCATAGCACGTACGCAGGAGCAGACGAAAAAACACCATGAAATGATACAACAACGCCGCCAGACTTATGAGACAGAAATGCAGGCGAGACGTCAGCAATATGAAGCGATGATGAAAGCACAGCAGGCAAAAAGAGCAAAGATAGCTGAAATGCAAAAAGACGGTATTTCAGCGTATTCAACAAGATCGACTAGCCAATAATCAGAGAATACAGGAAATGCATGACAACATTTCCAAAATGCATGAAGAGATCCACCAGATGATGCGTGATTCACAACCCCAATACAGAAATAATAGCACCCCTCAAATACTGCAACCAGCTGCCGAGCAAATACAAACTATGTAATACCTGGCGTAAAACCATACGACAAAAAGGGTGCTTCCAGCGCCCTTTTTTGCCTTAATAAAACCTCTCCGATACACGCTAGATAAGGGTCTGCACAAGCAGTTAGCAAAATAAACGATGCCTGATACGATTTGACTATATTAAATCATTCTAATATAATGACTTTATGATATTTGCATGTGATTCGTAACGCATATAGATAGTTTTCATGATGAAACAAGGCAAATGGAATGACAAAATATAAATTACAAAATCGATTAACAGCTCTGATACTCGCGCTATTATTTACGAATACAGCATTGGCTGTGGAACTATCAAATGAGAATAAAAATAACCGGACTGGCAACACTATCAGCAATGATGACTCTACTGGTTATGCTAACGGTAACTTTAGTATTACTGTAGCCCCCAAAGCAAATACATCAAACAGCCATCAGCAGCAAATCAGTAACCATGCGCGAATCATCGAACAGATGAAACTGCGTCGTCGCCTATTACAAGAAGATCAACTCGAAGCTTATAACAGGCATATGCAACTCAGAGAGCAACAGTCTTCTGCAGTTAACGCGCTACCGTCCGGAGCACAGCTCAGACGTGATGAATACCTCGAACAAATGAACAAACGACGCGAACTCATGAACAAGATGGTGGATGAGCAACGCAAAGCAGCACAACAAAGAAGACAAACGATGCTGCAAAAAACGCACCAAACAAGTACTACGTCTGTTACGGCAGATGAAACTTAAGCTGAATACTTAAGTTAGAAATTGCGGCGGTTATCTATTGGTAACACCGTAATCAACAATTCAAATGTAGTGTGATTGCTTTATCATGCAGTCTGTTCCGTTTTTACCGAGCAGACATGACAACGATTTAGCGGCAATCATGCGCTGCTAGGGCACGTAGACTTCGGTTTACGTGCCCGCCTTTATTATATCCATGGATGGATGGTATGCCACAAAGAGCCATGGATGGCGGTGTGGCGATTTCCTTGTGGATGGTATGCCACAAAGAGCCATGGATGGCGGTGTGGCTATCGCCTTATGGCCGGTATGTCACAAACAGCCAGGGAGTCGGTGTGCCTTAGCTCCTGAATGCTTATGCCACGCAGTCAAGAGTGACTGTGTGGTAAAGCCATCATATATCCCTTCTTTGACCAAAAATTGACGTCCCTACTCTAACCATGGTCGCGCCTTCTTCGATTGCCAGGCAATAATCGCCGCTCATCCCCATTGAAAGCTGATCGAAATCTTGCAGACCAAACTCTGCTTTGCAGGTTTCCTGTAATACTCTTAACCGCACAAAAGCATTTCGTGTCTGCTGCTCATCACCTTTTACACCAATGGTCATCAGGCCTCTCCATTTTAAACAAGGTAATTCCAGTTTTAAAACTTGCTGTAAAAAAGGTTTCACCTCATCACACAGCAAACCTGATTTAGTTTCTTCCCCGCTGACGTTAACCTGGATCAGACAGTTCAACACAGCATTTTTAGTATGGGCTTGCATTGCGGATGATAATTTCTGTGCCAGCTTGATACTGTCGACAGAATGAATCCACTGAAAATAACCGGGTAGTTTGCCTGCTTTTTTTGACTGCAAATGACCAATGAAATGCCATTCTACATCCTGCGTAAGATCAGGTATCTTGGTCATCGCATCCTGAATGGTATTTTCACCGAAATGTTTTTGCCCAAGCGAAGCAACGGCTTTTACTTCTTCCAGCGAACGCGTTTTTGAAACGACAACAAGATGGATCTGATTGACATCACGACCGGCTCTTTCAGCGCATCGCTGAATGTTCTGCTGAACGATTAATAAATTATCAGCGAGGTTGTCAGTCACTTATACTACTGTTTGTATGTTGAGAAAAATTTCTCGATAGCATTAATGGCTTTTGTTAATTCATCGACATACGGCAGGAACACCACCCTGAAATGATCCGTATCAGGCCAGTTGAAAGCTGAACCGTGAACGATGAGAATTTTCTCCTGGGTTAACAGATCAAGCACCATCTTCTCATCATCTTTAATGTTATATCGCTTCTGATCCATCTTTGCGAACAGGTACATCGCTCCCTGAGGTTTAACGCAACTGATACCGGGTATCGAGGTTAACATCTCGTGCGCCAGATCTCGCTGCTGGTACAGACGACCACCTGGAGCGACTAGTTCATTGATGCTTTGATAACCGCCAAGAGCGGTTTGAATCGCATGCTGCCCTGGCACATTGGAACACAGGCGCATAGAAGCCAGTAATTCTATGCCTTCTATGTAATCAGTTGCATGCGCTTTGTCACCGCTGACCACCATCCAGCCGGCACGAAAACCGGCAACCCGGTAAGCTTTCGACAGGCCATTATAAGTAAGACAAAGCACATCGTTCGCCAGTGAAGCAGTTGAGATGTGTACCGCATCGTCATACACAATTTTATCGTAGATCTCATCAGAGAAAACGATCAATTCATGTTCTCTGGCGACCTGTAAAATACTCTCAAGTATTTCTTTAGGGTAAACCGAACCGGTCGGGTTATTCGGATTGATCAATACGATACCACGAGTCTTATCACTGATCTTTGATCGGATATCGGCAATATCGGGATACCAGTTTGAGCCTTCATCACATAAATAGTGCACCGCTTTGCCGCCTGATAAACAGACTGCCGCCGTCCATAGAGGATAATCCGGCGCCGGGATCAACACTTCGTCACCGTTGTTTATCAACGCCTGCATCGACATAACGATAAGTTCACTGGCGCCGTTACCAAGATAAACATCATCGATATCGACATTGGCAATGCCTTTCTGCTGGCAATACTGCATGACCGCTTTGCGACCGGAAAACAGTCCTCTTGAATCGCTGTAACCCTGCGAGACTGGCACGTTATGTATCATGTCCTGAACGATTTCTTCAGGCGCATCAAAACCAAACGGTGCCGGATTACCGATGTTTAATTTGAGTATCTTGTGCCCGTCCTCTTCCAGACGACGTGCTTCACGATGCACCGGGCCGCGGATGTCATAGCAGACAGCATCCAGCTTATGAGACTTTTTTATTGTGCGCATTCTTTTAACTTCAGAGACTTAACATAAATCATTCAATTATCTTTAAGTATATATGCTTATCATGCTGAAATGTTTGAATATATACAAAAAAGATAGGCAAAGTTTATTGATAACCGCTCGACCTGATCTGCGCAATAATGACTCTGAGTTATTCTACTTGCAGCATCCATGCCCTAATGCTAACGCCCCTTACTATGACCGCCAGGGATGGTGGAAATGCAAATAGATTGTCTGGAACAATCTTTGCCTTCCTGTAGGCAAAGCTTCCGCTCCTGCTAACGCCCCTTACCTACTTCCTTGTAGGCAAAAAAAAGCCGACCATCTATGGTCAGCTTAAACAGGTTTTGCGCTATGAAGACAACAACTCACTGAGTCCGGGTTACAGCTATTCAGCAGACAACGAATATGTGCGATATTTCTAAAAGGGAACTTACAACGATAAGCATTTAAAGATTAATGTCAAGATAATTGCACTGTCTATAGCACGTTACCGTAACCTATTTCTAACCAGAAAGACGCCTTGTATAAAAATTAACTACATATATTTCAATTAGTTAAAAACTGTTTCAGTACGCGATATAGATAAAAGGCATCCCAGCGTCCGGCTAACTCTCGAATCGAGTGCATAGCAAAAGTTGGCACGCCAACGTCCACCGTTTTCACCCCGAGCTCACTTGCCGTTATCGGTCCTATGGTACTGCCACAGGCCATATCGGAGCGCACCACAAAGGATTGTACCGGCACGTCTGCCAGCTCACACAAATGTCTGAACAAAGCACTGGTTTCACTGTTACTGGCATAACGTTGATTCGCGTTCATTTTTATCACCGGGCCATGATTAAGTATTGGACCATGGTTTTCATCATGTTTATCTGCATAGTTAGGATGAATACCGTGGGCGTTATCGACCGAGATCATCAGGCTACTGGCGATCATCCGCGAGTAGCTCTCATCACTGTCACTCAATCGCTCCAGTACTGATTTCAAAAATGTCCCCTGTGCACCAGCAACAGAGGCACTGCCGACTTCTTCATGGTCGGTACACACCAACAAGGTATTTTGTTTATCATCGCTTTCGATCAACGCCATTAATCCGGTATAACAGCTCAATAAATTGTCCAGTCGAGCACTCGCTATAAAATCATCATGCAAACCGATTACCGCAGGTGCCTGCACATCATAAAAGCTCAATTCATAATCCAGTACTTTCTCTGCCTGTCCCGCAGCTCGATTTTCACTAGCGGCATTTATTATCTTTAATAAAAATGCTTTGAAGTCGAATTCAGCATCACCCTCAGGCATCTTCATCAACACCGGAGGCAGATGTGTTTGTTTGTTGATCTCGTGTTGTGTATTCGCTTCCTTGTCTAAATGAATGGCCAGACTGGGTATCGTAGCAATCGCCTTTTCCAGATTGATCAGGTGATGGTCTATGGCACCCTCTTTATTCAGATAACTGACACGCCCGGCTAACGACAGATCCCGGTCAAACCACGGATTCAGCAGAGCACCACCATAAACTTCAACGCCTAATTGAAAATAATGATTATTGATGATTTCAGGGTTGGGTTTAACCTTTAAACAGGGACTGTCTGTATGGGCGCCCAGCATACGTATGCCAGTATCTGTAAGCGACTGATTTAACTGAAAGGCGACGATAGATGAATCGTTTCGAGTAACGTAATATCGCTCGCCCGTCACCTGACTGCCCTGCAATGACCACTGATCGGCTTCCTGTAATTGTTTATAACCATTCTGTTCCAAAATATCAGTCATGGTTTGAACCGCATGAAATGGTGTTGGTGAATTTTTGATGAAATCAATCAAACCATTTACAAAATACATGTCTTGCATATCTTTAACCTGCTTTTATTCTAAGAAACAACACTAAACGAAACCGTGAAAAGTTCATCAGCGCTAAGGTAATTTACTTCAACTTATATAAAGTTTTTTGTTGATAACCGGTAACAACTGAATATAAACCGGCCAGCTGTTTATCTAAATCACTATCGCCAGTATCCGAAATCATCGGCCTTTTATCGAGTGATCGTAATTTTTCATTGGTCGCAATGATGACAATATTATCACGCCCGGCTTTCTGATTAATGACCTGGCGAATAACTTTTGCACTTAGTTGCTGATTACCTCGACCGAAAACGTGGCCCTGACCACCGATGATGGTGACGATAATTTTTGCCCGATGATTTTTTATTGTATCTAATATTGACTGCTCATCAACATCGCTTGCGACCAGCGTCTGGTTAAAGATGATATCGACTCCAAGCAATGTGTTTGGCAGAGATAATTGGCTCATGATCTCTGCCGTTGTCGAGCCAGAACCAATCAGATAGTAGACATCCTGCTCCATGGTTTCGATTATATCCGCTGCAATTTCCTCGACCAGAACTTCCTCATGATTTAAGCCGCCCTGTTTAATCAACTGCATTCGGGTGTCATCAACCGGCACCGAGAGATAACCGTAACATTTTGCCGTTACCTTGCCTGCACGAAAAGCCTGCTCATCCAGGTCCATTACCTGGGCCTCATGCAGTGACATCGGCTCACCCGCAAGCATCAAATTAATCAGCTCACCCGCATGTGATGGTGTTAGTGCATAAACAGCTGAATGAATTTTCACACCAGCCGGTATACCAACAACAGGGATAGATGAATCTGATCTGTCCGTTAAACCATCGAGCACATCACGTGCAGTACCGTCTCCGCCAGCAAAAACAATAAAATCCACCGGCATGTCTACAAATAGATGAACAATGTTTTTGGTGTCAACAGCAGATGATTGTTCAGAAGCCTGATAAATAACTTCAAACGGCAGATCGAGTGATTTTAGCGTGTCTTCACCCATGGTATTTGCTGCGGTAAAAATCTTGAACTCATGGTCTGTGGTGATCTGCTGCATAGCCAATTTTGCGCGAGCCTCAGCCTGTGGCTGGGCACCACGTAACAACGCCTCATCGACAATATCTTTTCCATCACTGCCTTTTAGAGCAACAGCACCACCGATACCGGCGAACGGATTAACCACAAAGCCTAATTTCATACTTCATCTTTGTTTCATAAAAACAGTGAGTTTATCAGTTTAAGTAGACTAACTGCGCGTCTAGAGTGGTAAAATCAATGCTTTCAAAATCGACCCTTTAGATCAACTTTTTTCTATGCAATTTACTGACTGTTATAAACCGCGCCATCAGACTTCTTCTGTGAATGTTGGCGGTGTGATTGTAGGCGGCAATGCGCCCGTTGTCGTACAATCAATGACCAATACCCACACGGCAGATGTGGCTGCAACCACCCACCAGATTATGCAGCTTGCCAATGCCGGCTCGGAGTTAGTCCGTATAACCGTCAACGATAAAGATGCCGCCGCCGCGGTGGTACGTATTCGCGAATCGCTCGATGAAAAACATTGCCATGTCCCGCTGATCGGAGATTTTCATTTTAATGGCCACAAATTATTAACTGACTACCCGGACTGTGCGCAGGCCTTAGCCAAGTACCGCATTAATCCCGGCAATGTAGGCAAAGGCAAAAAACGGGATACCCAGTTTGCCACCATGGTTGAACTCGCCTGCAAGTATGACAAGACTGTTCGCATCGGCGTTAACTGGGGAAGTATGGATCAGGCACTACTGGCTGAACTAATGGATGAAAATGCTAATTTAGCTAATCCTCATGACGCCCACAATGTCATGCTGGAAACCGTCATCCGCTCGGCATTAGACAGCGCAAAACAGGCTGAAGCCATTGGCCTGGCCAAAAATAAGATCATCCTGTCATGCAAGATGAGCGTGGTGCAGGATTTAATTACCGTCTACCGTTCATTAGCACAAAGAGATAACTACGCACTGCATCTGGGCTTAACTGAAGCAGGCATTGGCTCAAAAGGCATCGTTGCCTCTACCGCTGCCTTAAGTATTCTCATGCATGATGGCATTGGCGATACCATCCGTATCTCACTCACGCCCGAACCGGGGGCACCACGAGAGAAAGAAGTTATCGTCGCACAGGAAATTCTACAGACCATGGGGTTACGCTCTTTTGTACCACTGGTCACTGCCTGCCCCGGTTGTGGCCGTACTACCAGCACTTATTTTCAGGAACTTGCTTCACAGGTACAGACTTTCTTGCGGGTACAGATGCCAACGTGGAAAGAAAAATATAATGGTGTGGAAGACATGTCGGTAGCTGTGATGGGCTGTGTGGTAAACGGCCCAGGTGAGAGTAAACATGCCAATATTGGCATCAGCTTACCGGGCACAGGTGAACGCCCTGTAGCGCCTGTGTATGAAGACGGTGAAAAAACCGTCACCTTAAAAGGCGACAATATTGCTGATGAGTTCGAGCAGCTTATCTCGACATATGTAGAACGCAGTTATCAGGCTAAATAATTGAATCGCAGCTTCTAGGCAGTTGCCTGCTGTGCATTAATATCACGACGTTTGCGTATTGCTGAGGCTAGATTACGTAGACAGGTCTCCGTACTCTCCCATGAGATACAGGCATCGGTCACACTTTGTCCGTAGGTTAGAGGCTGACCTTCTATAACATCCTGACGTCCTTCGACAAGATGGCTTTCTAACATCACTCCCATTATTCGATTTTCGCCAGCAGCGATCTGAGCCGCAACGTTGTCACAGACATCCACCTGCCGATGATAATCTTTCATGCTGTTGGCATGCGAACAATCGACCATCATGGTCGGTTTCAGACCATATTTTTCAAGTTGCTCAGCCGCATGCTGGACACTCTTGGCATCGTAATTTGGCTGTTTACCGCCGCGTAAAATAATGTGGCAGTCATGATTACCTTTAGTTGAAAAAATCGCTGAATGCCCTTCTTTGGTCAAAGACATGAACACATGCGGATTGGACGCTGCTTTAACAGCATCAATCGCAATTTTAAAACCCCCGTCCGTGCTGTTCTTAAAGCCCACCGGACAGGATAGACCAGATGCAAGTTCACGGTGCCCCTGACTCTCCGTCGTGCGAGCACCAATCGCTCCCCAGCTGACCAGATCAGCAATATACTGGGGACTAATCAAATCCAGGTATTCTGTGCCTGTAGGGACACCTTGATCAGCCAGATCCAGCAGCAATTCTCGGGCCAGGCGTAAGCCTTTGTTAATTTTGAAGCTTTCATCCAGGTCAGGATCATTGATCAGGCCTTTCCAGCCCACCGTGGTACGAGGTTTCTCAAAATAAACGCGCATGATGATACATAGATCATCCGCCATCTCATCGATTAAGACCTTTAATCTTGTCGCATATTCTCTGGCAGCAGCAGGATCATGTACCGAACAAGGTCCTACCACGACCACCAGGCGATCATCTTCACCATGCAAAATGTTATGTATATCACTGCGTGCGTGATAAACCGTTTCGGATGCCCGCTCATTCATCGGAAATTCTTCATGCAACTTAATAGGCGGAAGCACTTCCTGAAGTCCTGTAATGCGTACATCATCGGTTTTAAAAATCATTGTTCTAGCCTTAAATACTCAATATCTACTTTAAATTATCTTCTATTTATCAATTATATAGCAATAACCCGAAACTATCACAATGAAAATTCGATACCAGGCTATTCGCTACATAATTTTTTTAACAATGGCGGCAGTTCGTGCAGACTACTAATCACGGCGTCTGGCTGACAACTGTCTAAGGTCCATTTTTTTTGCTCACGATTCAGCCAGATGGCAAATACACCTGCTAATTTTGCCCCTGCGATATCATTAATCGGGTCATCACCAATATGCGCCATCTGTCGCGCGTCTATATTCGCCATCTTTTGGACCTGCCAATATATATCTGGTTCAGATTTCAGCTTACCCACTGTCGCTGCATTCAATGCAAAATCAAACCAGTGGTCGACACCCGTTTTTATGGTATCTGCATTACCATTGGTTAAACTGACCAGGCTAAAATCCTTAATAAGCACATCGAGCACCGTTTCCACATCATCGAATAAAGTGACTTGTTGACGCGCTGCATAAAACACTTCAAATGCAGGTTGTATCCACTCATCGGTCAAATCAAACTCCACAGCTAACTGATGAAAAGATTCTATTCGTAACTGGCTCATATCGTGAGCCAGTTCTGGAGAACGATTTAACAATGCGAGCCTTTTTTCGCGCAGCTGGTATAAATCATAACTACCAGTGATTACCGGTACGTTAGCTGAAAGCCATATATATAATAATTCTTCTGCGCGCAGAATAGTTGGTAAGCACGGCCACAAAGTATCATCGAGATCAAAACTTAAAACTTTAATCGTTTGTGACATGGTATAAAAAAACAGTCATTGAAAACAGCCATGATAATGCTGCTATAGTAAGTGAATTTCCCAGAGTATCAAACTGGTAATTAGTCAAAATTTTTGTGCAGACTTTCCTTTAAACATTAGCAGGATTGTCAGCATCGACCGGTAAAATCTTATCGTGCACTGGCTCCAGGTCTTTGCTTTCTGGCATCAAACCTTCACTGCTTTCATCAACGACTGGCTGCTTGATGTTTATAGCACGTGCCAGCTTTGTAATGTTTTCAACCGAAAACTTTACTAGATAACCATCGCCATTCTGACTTCTCTTATATTCCCGTAATGCAGAAAGCGCCGCCTTCTTGTCAACAAAATATCCAAATCTAACGTTATAACGTACTTCTTTTTTGTTATTTGTATAATCGGATACATAGGCATTTAACTGTTGCGTCTGTAACAGCTCCATCATGTTTTCTGCGTTTATCAGTCGACCATACATGCCAACCTGAATGGAATATTTAATTTTACTTAATTCATCGGCTGTGAATGAATTCGCTACCACTGGCTGATAATTTGGATCCACCGCTGCATTAATACTATCTTTGCCAGCAGTACTTTGCGAGATGTTTTCTTCGCTAATCACAGTGATACCAGCTTCATCACTGACATTCTTAATATTTTCAACTTCTGCATTAATGCTTTTATCTGTAACTAATATCTCGCCATCAAATTCATTATCCTCAGCAAGCGCTGAATCAATTACATCTGTATCATTTATATTTGCGCTTATCTTGTTAGTAACCACCAATGATGAGCTTGCCTTTGACTGAGGCTGATCAACATCGATCTCCTCACCAGCATCGATTACCGCGGGTATTTTCTGCTCTAAATCACTTTCAATAGTGGCAATTTTCTCAGGTAAAGACAAAGGCTCTTGCACACTGTCCTCTAGATAAAAGGAGGCGGCTTGTTGATGGCCAGAAAGAAAGCCAGCTGAAAAAACAGCCATTGCTGTTAACACTGAGATAAAGCCGAATTTTATCAGATCCCGGCTATCGATTAATATAGGCGCCATTAAGGTAAAAATAAATAGTGGATTTTAAGAAGTATCACAGAAACTATTTTAGCTTACCTATTACTTATAAGCATGATTCGTTACAAATAAAGCAATAAATTAGCGAAATATATAAAAGTATATTAATGCCTTCTTCATCATCTTTCTGATCAGCTCAAAAAGTAAAGGATTGGTACACCTGACCTCATTGATGAGATAGTGTTATTGTAATGTACTGAATTTATTGAGAATGTAGAAAAAATCAGTATTTATCATGAATTTTATCGATTTTTTATATGAAACTGCTATATTCATAACAGATGTCGAAAATATGACAGATCATCAAATCTGTAACTAATCAATGTCGATGCTCAATTGCTCCAAAACCGTAAATAACAAAAATTAAAATGACTAAATCATAAAGCGACTATGATTTTTTTCTCTTATTTTTATTGTGCCTGTTTATTTACTATGGAGTAAGTTATGTTTGCCTCTCTGTTTCGAATGACTCTTGCGGTATTGGCCCTATACGGTTTTTTTGGCAGCAGTAATGCCTTTTCAGCGCAGGCACCTGATTTTAAACTGGAAGGTCAGCAGAAACTGGTCAAGTTAAGCAATTATCGCGGTCAGGTTGTCTACCTGGATTTCTGGGCATCATGGTGCCAACCATGTCGTAAATCTTTTACCTGGATGAACAAGATGCAATCTTTATATGGAAATGAAGGTTTCAAGGTCATCGCTATTAACCTCGACGAGTCTCGAGATAAAGCAAACACATTTCTAAAACAAATTCCCGCAGGTTTTGATGTTGCATTTGACCCCCGTGGCAATACCGCTAAAAGTTATCAGGTGAAAGCAATGCCGAGTTCTTACATAATCGATAAACACGGTAAAGTAGTACATGCCAACCTGGGATTTCGTGGTAATGATGAAGAAAAACTTGAAGAAAAAATTAGAAATCTTATTCGCCAATCTACTGTTGCCAGCAAATAACTAAATAAGATTATCAAATAACAAAAAATCGATTGGGGTCGCTTTAGGATAAAATTAAAACAGATGGAACAATTAAAAAAGTCATGGAACTATTTCATGGCTTTTTTAATTTTTATACATCGATCACTCGACCGGAATATCTATCCATCGATACCAGTAGTTGAACAAGTTTTTATCATAACAGGCAAGAACTGAGCGAATTTCAAGTTGCCCGCGAAACACATCTTCGTTGTCTAACGATATCGAATGACCACCTGCTTCTCTAAATATCAAACTGCCGGCAGCGTAATCCCATAATTTTTGTCCCCCATTCAGATAAATATCAAATCGACCTGCTGACATCCAGCACCAGTCCAGCGCTGAAGAACCAATATTTCTCTGTGATGCAAAAATACTTTCTGTTACGAGCTTAACTGCCAGTTTTTCCGGCAGGCGTTTTAAATCAATTTCTGCAACAATGGGTTTATCTTCAGTAATGCGCAGCTGTGAATGATCTATCACCTGATCGTTTAAAAATGCACCCTGTCCTTTAATTGCACTAAACATTTCATCTCGAACAGGATCATAAATAAGACCTAGCTGTTGTTGTTTATCGACGATCAGCGCAATTGAGACGGCAAAAAATGGTAACCCTGCTGCATAATTACTGGTACCATCAAGCGGATCAATACACCAGTATCCAGTACCTGAATCTATCACTGCCTGCTGCTCATCATCAGTCATCTCTTCGCCAAGAACTTCATACATCGGCCAATGATGGTTTAATTCATTCTCTAAACGATCCTGCATAGCAATGTCGGCAGGTGTTATCACGCTGCCGTCAGCTTTATAGTCAAACTCGGAATGGCCAAAATCTTTCAGCAATTCTTCTTTCGCAGCAACTTTCACTAGCGACTTCAACTTTTCTAAATCAGGAAATGACATTTAAATACTTCTTTAATAATTACTATGGGACTTTACCAGGGAATATCGCTTCCATCGATATCTATAAAGCGACCACTATCTTCAATGGTTAGTAATGATAAATGGCTAAACAATTGCTCGACACATTCACGTGTCGTAATTTCTGCACCTGGGCCACCCATATCTGTTTTCACCCAGCCGGGATGTAAAGCCACAGTGATGATGTTCTGCTCTTTCAGATCGATGGAAAGACTCTTAACCACGGCATTCAATGCGGCCTTACTGGAACGATAAATATAACTATTGCCAGAACCGTTATCGGCCATGCTACCCATTTTGCTGCTCATACAGGCAACCAGTTTACGTTTACTCATTTGTAGCTGCGCCGAGAATGCTTCAACCATTTTCAATGGTGCAACAGTATTTATCTGAAAGGCCTGCAGCCAGCTTTGCACATCAACATTACCAAATGTATTTTTATCACTGCCATAAGTCCCAGCATTATTAATCAGCATATCTATTGGATCATTACGTAGCTCATATGACAGCGCCTGCAGAGTACTCAGTTCCTGCATATCAGCGATATGAACACTGATTTTTCCGTTAGATAACCCGGCAATATTAAATAACTTGTCGGCATTATGTGGATTTCGGCAACAGGCAAACACACGCCAGCCCTGCTCCATGGAGTACCTGACCATCTCAAGACCGATACCCCTGTTTGCCCCAGTAATTAATACATTCATGATTTCATCTAGTTTGAATAATAAGTGATTTTGCCATATTAGCAGACTGGTTTCTCGTTCACATCGCCATCTCATACGGCTACCTATGGTGGCAGTACCGATAGCATCCTGTCATATGCCACACCGCCATCCATGGCTCCTTGTGGCATACCGTACATCCTGTCATAGCCACACCGCCATCCATGGCTCCTTGTGGCATACCGTACATCCTGTACATAAAAAAGCCGTTTAATGACCTTCGATCACTAAACGGCTTTATAAAGTCCTTACAGGACTATATGCTAACCAATGTTATAGATCTGGTTCATATAAAATTGTTCGTATTCATCACCTGGCAAAGCTTTACTCCAGTAATAACCCTGACCAAATTGACAGCCGACGCTTTTTAACATATCTAACTGTCTATCGTTCTCAACACCTTCGGCAAGCAAACGTAATTTCAAACCGCGTGTCAAACCCGCAATGGCTTCAACAACCGCTGAATCTTCCTTGCTATCAGGGATTCCGGCAACAAACACTCGATCGATCTTAACCACATCGACTGGAAAATCCTTAAGATAAGCCAGCGATGCGTAGCCGGTACCAAAGTCATCAAGCATCACCTGTATACCCATGGCACGTAATTTTTTCAATGTCCCTTCTACTTCACCAACATTATCAATCAATGTGCGTTCAGTAACCTCTACTGACAGCGATGAAGCATCAATATTATTCTCTGCTATCGCCAGCGTAAACAACGCAACCAGATCCTGTTCCTTAAATTGGCGAGGCGCCAAATTTATCGATACCTGCTGATGCTTTAATCCTGATTCCTGCCATAGACTAATCTGTTTACAGACACTATTTATCATCCATTCACCCAGGGCCACGATCAATCCACAACCTTCAACCACAGACACGAAGTCATTTGGCTGAATCATGCCTTTTTCTGGATGATGCCAACGCAACAGCGCCTCCACACCGACTATCTCATTTTTGTGTATATCGATGACGGGCTGGTAGTGAATCAGATATTCGTCATTCTCAAAGGCAGCCTTTAGGTTGTTTTCCAGATCCAGGCGCTCCATTGCATTCACACTCATTTCCGGCTTATAAAACTGGAAGCAGTGACGGCCGTTTTCTTTCGCTCGAAACATTGCCGTATCGGCATTTTTTAATAATGTGCGCGCATCTTTACCATCTTCTGGATAGATAGCTATACCGATAGAGGCACTGGTATAAGTTTCCTGATCATCCAGCCTGACATTGTGCTCCAGAATAGTCGTTAAGTTATCTGCGATTGAAATAGCATCTTCCGGGCCATCAATGCCTTCAATAATAACGGCAAACTCGTCACCACCAAGTCGAGCAATAGTATCGGCTCGACGTAGTGATTTAGATATAAGATCACCGACGGCTTTGATTAATTTATCACCCGCATCATGGCCAAATGAATCATTGACCAGTTTGAAATCGTCAATATCAACCAACATCAATGCCATGGAAGTGCGACTACGTTCTGAACGAACGATTGCCTGCTCGAGTCGATCGGCAAACAATAAACGATTTGGTAGATTTGTTAAGGTGTCACGATATGCCAGCAATTGAACTTTACGCTCAGCGATAACCTTGGCAACCACAGATTTAACACGATGTTTTAGCACCGCCCACTTGATAGGTTTGGTTATAAAGTCGATGGCACCAACTTCATAAGCACGTTCCACAGACGCATCATCATCCAGTCCAGTAATCATCATCACTGGAATATCGGTAAAACCTTTCTCTTTTATCTGCTGGCAGGTAGTAAAACCATCAATGCCGGGCATAACTGCATCCAGCAGGATTAAGGCAGGGTGGTGCTTTTCGACCGCTTTGATTGCTTCCAGGCCATCAGAGGCCTCAACAATGTCGAAATCCTCGGACTCCAGCACATGGCGAACCATGAGACGAATTGATGGGTCGTCATCAGCCAGCACAACGATTGGTCTTTCTTCGTATTTTTGGGTATCACTGAACAGTGAAACGACGTTCGACATAAGCTAAAGCTCCCGTTTATTGGCTTTCATAGACATGCAATTACTTTATTCCATGACTCAGGCTGCCTAATCATACTAGTATATTCATCAAGTGTAGACCTAGAGTACTGCAAGCGCCATGATATCTACATGAAATGATGGATAAAATTTAGATTCCCTTAACAAAATAGTAACTCAGCCAGTGATGAAAAAAAACACCGTTCATCTGCTATTTATTGAGCTATACACTACCCAGATCAAAATAAAAAGCCAATACTTTCTTACTTTAAACTTTTTTCCACCAGTTCTGTAACGTCTTTAGAAAGTGATGGTAACGAAATCAACCGTTCCAGCTCTGATCTCATCAATTCCTGTCGAGTTTCACTGTATCGTCGCCAACGTGTAAGCGGCACACATAAACGAGAGGCAATTTGCGGATTCATGACATCAATTTTCTCAATATAACTGCCTAACAGGTTATAACCAAAACCATCGATATCATGAAAACAGGATGGGTTTGCTGAACAGAACGCGCCTAACAATGCGCGCACGCGATTAGGATTTTTAATATCAAAATCATCATGATCAAACAACTGCATTACTCTTTGTTTTGCCGATGTATGAGGAATCGTTGCCTGCACGGTAAACCACTTATCCATCACCAGGTTATCCTGCTGCCACTGCTGGTAAAATACCTCGATAATATCATTTGCACTTTTAGTTTCATGGTGTACTAATGACCTGAATGCAGCCATTTGATCGGTCATATTATCTGCAGAATGGTACTGTGCTTTAGCCAGAGTCTCACCCGGTTTACCAAGATACATCAAATAAGATAAGGCCTGGTTACTTAAGAAACGTTGCGCCATCGATACGGGCGATAAACTGTACTCACCTTGTGAATTTTCATGATAAACATCAAGCAGGTCCTGCTTTAAATGCTGCGCTAACTGCGAATAAATAAATTCTCTTGCCTGATGAATAGCATCAACATCAATAACCGGCATCATCTCACCGATGTAAGTCAATGATGGCAATGTTAAGGCACGTGCGATCAATGCTTTATCCAACACCTTATCGTTTAAGGTTTTTTGACAGGCATTGATATAATAATCCGGCAAGTGCAGTTGCCCACCAGAATTGATTGTTTCAACCAGAGATAAAATCAACCGTGTTGATAGTTGCTGCCCTGCTTCCCAACGATTGAAGTCGTCAGTTTCATGAGCCATACAAAAAGCCAGCTCTTCATCATCACGTTCAAAACGCACTTTCACCGGCGCAGAATAACCCTGAAAAATTGACAGCAGCGGCTTTTCTGCAATATTTTTAAATTCAAACTGCTGTTTATCTTCAGTGAGATTTAAAACCGTATCATCCTGAGGCCGCTGTTGATCTTCATCAAGCTGTAAAGGCATTAACTCAGCATGATGATTCATTAAACTGATTTTTACCGGTATATGAAATGGAAGTTTTTCTTCCTGGCCCGGTGTTGCCGGTGTACTCTGTGACAGCTCCAGAGTGTATGTCTTTTTATCTTCGTCAAAAGCGTCTTTGACTGAAACTTCCGGCGTGCCCGCCTGTTTATACCAACGTCTAAATTGTTTGAGATCAACCTGGCTAGCATCCTCCATCGCACTAACAAATTCTTCTGTCGTTACCGCCTGGCCATCATAACGTTCGAAATATAAATCCATTCCCTGACGAAACTTCTCTTTTCCTAACAGGGTATAGATCATGCGGATGACTTCAGCACCTTTGTTATAGACAGTAACCGTATAGAAATTATTTATCTCCTGATACGAATCCGGCTGAATCGGATGCGCCATCGGACCAGCATCTTCAGCAAACTGAGCAGTGCGTAATATATTGACGTCATCGATCCTTTTAGGCGCAGCAGAGTTCATCTCAGCCGTAAATTGCTGATCGCGAAATACCGTCAAACCTTCTTTTAAGGTCAGTTGAAACCAGTCACGACAGGTTACGCGGTTACCGCTCCAGTTATGAAAATACTCATGGCCGATAACGCCTTCTATACCGATGAAATCAGTATCAGTTGCTGTCTCCTGCCTGGCGAGTACATATTTAGAATTGAAAACATTTAAGCCTTTATTCTCCATCGCGCCCATATTGAAGTCATCAACGGCGACGATGTTGTAAACATCAAGATCATATTCCCGGCCGAAGGTTTCCTCATCCCACTGCATGGATTTCTTAAGCGAAGCCATGGCAAAACCGCACTTGTCAATATTGTGGTGCTGCACATAAATACGACACAATACTTCACGACCGCTCATGGTTGTATAGTGGTCTTCAATGAAAGACAGGTCACCGGCAACCAGGGCAAACAGATAACAGGGTTTTTTAAACGGATCATGCCATTTTGCCCAATGGCGACCGTCATCGTAGTCACCTGACTCGACCGGATTACCGTTGGACAACAGTACCGGGTATTTTTCCTTATCGGCTATAAGCGTCGTGGTAAATAAAGCCATTACATCTGGGCGGTCGAGAAAATAGGTGATCTTTCTAAAACCTTCTGCTTCACACTGAGTACAGTAGTTCCCGCTGGATTTATACAAACCTTCAAGAGAAAAGTTCTCCTGCGGTTTAATAAACGTCTCTATTTCAAGTGTAAATGCGTCTGGAACATCAAATACGGTTAGTGTCGTATCGGTTACTTCATAGGCAGCAGCTCCGAGTAAAGTGTTATCAATTTTCACCTCACCCAATACCAGCCCCTCACCCATCAACACTAAGGCTTCGTCCGGTGCCTGCCTTCGCAAGGCTAACGTAGACAATACCCGGGTTTGATCTTCTTCCAGCTCGAACTTGAGATCGATATTATCAATCAGAAAATCAGGCTTTTTATAAGCATCGAGGTATATTGTTTTAGATTGATGATCGAGGTCTTTCATTTCATTTCTACGCGGATTGAAAACAAAAATAATAACATAAAAAAAGCCCAACCATTATTGGTCAGGCTCTTGAAGCGGCATACTTGCCCGCTACACATAAAAGCAGATTTTTTGGCTGCTTTTTTAAATTGGTCGGGATAGCAGGATTTACAAAATACATCCTTGTATTTCGCCCTTTGGGCCGGCCAGAAAACGGCCGTTAAAAATGGCTTCCTGCCATTTTTGATGAACCGGCACGCGCCAGATAAAACATGGCGCTGAAGAACAATACCTACCACAGCAAATATAAAAGCCACCTCAAAAACGAGGTGGCTTTTATATTTGGTCGGGATAGCAGGATTTGAACCTGCGACCACTACACCCCCAGTGTAGTGCGCTACCAGGCTGCGCTATATCCCGAAGGGTGCATAGGTTACACGAAAGTTTTTTAATCCGAAACTACTCAATAGGTATAGTGACAAGGGGACAGACCTAAGGTCTGTCCCCGGTACTTCCAGCAAGAAAAAGGCCGGTTAACACCGGCCTTAATTTGTTTCTTTAGTGACCAAGTTATGCAATTACCTGAGTATTGTCAACAGACCCTCGAGTTCATCACGCATCTGGCGAATTATCTGCTGGCTTTGTGTGTTGTCATCAGCCACTTCTTCACCTGTTAGCTTACGTTTTGCACCACCGATGGTATATCCCTGGTCATACAGTAAACTTCTGATCTGACGGATGAGAATGACGTCGTGACGTTGGTAATAGCGCCGGTTACCACGACGTTTGACAGGTTTTAATTGAGAAAATTCCTGTTCCCAGTAGCGTAAAACATGAGATTTTACCCCGCATAGTTCACTGACTTCTCCAATGGTGAAATAGCGTTTCCCTGGTATTACGGGTAATTCGTTATTGTTGCTGGCTTCCAGCATATGCTTCTACTCTTTGCTTGAGTTTCTGTCCGGGTCTGAAGGTTACGACGCGACGCGCTGAGATGGGAATTTCTTCCCCTGTTTTTGGATTACGACCGGGTCGCTCTGTTTTGTTTCTTAAAACAAAATTTCCAAAACCAGAAAGCTTCACGTGATTTGCGTCGCCCAACGCGGCACGAACCTCTTCAAAGAACAATTCAACCAGTTCTTTGGCTTCGCGCTTATTTAAGCCCAATTCTTCGTATAAACTTTCTGCCATATCGGCTTTCGTCAATGCCATACCTACTCCCGGAGTGTAGCAGCAAATTGTTGATTTAGTGTAGAAACGATATTTTGAATTTCTGAATCTACTTCATAGTCGGTAAGAGTGCGGGAAAACTCCTGTAAAATCAAGCCGAAAGCGACACTTTTTCTGCCTTCATCCACACCTTTTCCCTGATATATATCAAATATTTGCGTTTCTTTGACCAAGTCTGAAGAGCATTCACTAATAACTGACAATATATCGGCGACGGGTAATGCCTCATCGACCAGAATTGCCAGATCACGTCTAACTTCAGGAAAACGTGACAATGGTGTAAATGCTGGAATACGATTAATCGCAATGGCTGATTGTTTTAATTCAAAAACATAGACCCGCTGATCGATATCTAGCGCCTTCTGTACTTCCGGATGTAATGCGCCTACCCAGCCTATGATCTCGTCATTCTGCTTAATAGCGGCGCTTTGACCGGGATGTAACACTGAATTCTCAGCTGCCACAAATGTTGAATCAGCCTGTGCAAAAGACAGCAATGCCTCTACATCTGCCTTAACATCAAAAAAATCAACTTTTTGCGGCTTTTCTGCCCATTGTTCGTTATGAATATCGCCACAGATAACGCCGGCAAACATCGGTTCCTGGGTAATAGCATCAACCCCTGAATCTTCAGACTCTGGTTTAAAACACAACCCCGTCTCGAACAGTCGCACACGACTCTGCTGGCGGTTTACATTATGTTTCAGGGCGTTCAGCAAACCTGCCCACATGGTTGTACGCATCACTGACATCTCGGAAGACAGTGGATTTGCCAGCGCGATCGTTTGCGCATCAGGGTCTAAGATCTTCTGCCACTTCGGATCAACAAAACTATAACTTATGGCTTCAAAATAACCCCGGTTTACAAGGCATCTCTTAAGCGTATTCAACGAATTTTCGGCTTCAGGCTGTGCCCGAACAACCGCATGGTAACTCGGTTTGGTACGCGGAATATTGTTATAACCGTAGACACGGACCACCTCTTCCAGCAGATCGGCTTCAATCTGTATATCAAAACGAAAACTTGGCGACTTAACCAGCCAGCCATCAGGATATACTTTTACTTCCATGCCCAAACGCTTGAATATCTCTGTTACTTCCTCAGTGGCTAACTCGATACCGAGTACGCGTTTAATCTGATCAGAACGCAGATGGATAGGTGTTGCTACGACCGGGTGAGAAGCTGTTTTATGCTCTATCACAGGCCCAACGAAACCACCACAGATATCACGGATCAATTCAGTCGCACGCTCTATCGCATGTACCTGCAACTCAGAGTCGACACCACGTTCAAAGCGATGTGATGAATCCGTATGTAATCCGTAACTGCGTGCTTTACCGGCGATAACTTCCGGTTTAAAGAAGGCGCTTTCTAGAAAAATATCAATAGTCGAATCATCGACCGCTGAATCTTCTCCACCCATCACACCGGCAAGCGCAAGCACTTTGGAGTTATCGGCAATTACCAAGGACTTTTCCTGAAGATCGATGCTTTTACCATCCAATAAGATGACATTTTCACCCTTTTCAGAAAAACGCACATTTATCCTACCATCCAGTTTCTGCAAATCGAATGCATGCATCGGCTGCCCCAGCTCCAGCATCACATAATTAGTCACATCAACAACCGGACTCAAACCACGGATGCCGCTACGGCGCAAACGCTCAAGCATCCACATGGGGGTTTGCGCTTTAACATCAACATCTCTAATGACACGCCCTGCATAATATGTACAGGCTTCATCGGCCTGTATTTCAACGGGAAACTCATCTGCGATGGTTTGCTTGTAAGGTTTCCACTGTTGCTCTGTTACTTCACACTGGTTGAGCACGCCCAGCTCGCGCGCAACACCTGTAATACTTAAACAGTCACCACGATTCGGTGTTAGATCCAGCTCGATAATATTATCATCAAGTTCTAAATATTTCCGCATGTTACGGCCGATAGGGGCATCATCGGGTAACTCCATCAACCCCTCTGCACTAGCTGCCAGCCCCAGCTCTTTTTCCGAGCACAGCATACCAGAGGATGCGACTCCACGTAATTTTGCTGGTTTTATTTTCAATGGCTTATCACCATCAGGGCCGGGTAAGACCGCACCAATTTTTGCCAGTGGCACGATCAGCCCGGGCCTGACATTGGCTGCGCCACAGACGATTTGCAGCTTATCAATGCCATCAGTCACCTGGCAGACGTTTAACTTGTCGGCATCGGGATGTTTTTCTACTGACTCAACCAGAGCAACCACTACATCGGTAAATTCACTGGCTGCAGATTCGACACTATCGACTTCAAGACCCGCCATAGTCAACTGCTCGCACATATCCTGCGTTGTAATCGCTGGATTCACCCAGGTTCTTAACCATTGTTCGCTAAATTTCATCTCAAGCTCCTACGCGAACTGCTGTAAAAATTTAATATCATTTTCAAAAAACAGGCGTAGATCATTGACGCCATAACGCAGCATAGCCAGTCGCTCTACACCCATGCCAAAGGCATAACCGGTATATTTTTCAGTATCGATGCCAGCCGATTCAAATACTTTCGGATGCACGATGCCGCAGCCTAAAACTTCTAACCAGCCGGTATGACTACACACGCGGCAACCTTTGCCTTCACACATCACGCATTGAATATCAACTTCTGAAGATGGTTCTGTAAAGGGAAAATAGGATGGACGAAAACGTGTTTGTAAATTTTCGTTTTCAAAAAATTGCTTAAGAAAATCAGCCAGTGTTCCCATCAGATCGGCAAAACTCACATTTTCATCGACCAGCAGTCCTTCCACCTGGTGAAACATAGGCGTGTGCGTCAGATCAGAGTCACAGCGGTAAACTCGTCCCGGCGCGATGATCCGAAGCGGTGGCTCATTGGTTTCCATGTGCCTCACCTGCACCGGTGAGGTATGTGTGCGCAGCAGCGTATTAGTATCAAAATAAAAGGTATCGTGCATAGCACGCGCAGGATGATGCGAGGGGATATTTAATGCTTCGAAGTTATGAAAATCATCTTCTATTTCAGGGCCCTGCTCAACAATAAACCCGAGACGGGAGAATAGATCTTCGATCCTTTCCATGGTTTTTGTCACCGGATGCAAACCACCGATATTTTGCCCACGGCCAGGCAATGTTACATCAACCTTCTCACCTGCCAGGCGTGCATTTAATTTTTCAGCTTCCAGCGTTTGCTTACGCTGTTCCAGCACCTGCTGTACTTCACGTTTCGCATTGTTGATATCCTGTCCGGCAGTTTTTCTTTCATCCGCTGGCAGCTTACCCAATGTTTTTAACAATGAGGTCAGTTCACCTTTTTTACCAAGATAATCAACCCGAACCTGATCCAGGGTTTCCAGATTGTCAGCCGCATTTATTTTTTCTTGCGCATCTGCGGTTAACTTTTGTAAATCCACGCTTCAACTCCCGTAAATAAGTGTTATTGTTCGAACAAAACACCATAAAGCTTTTAACCACAGAGGCACAGAGGACGCAGAGTAAAAACATTTTAGTTGTTGGTTATCGCCAACGAGCATAACTACAATAATCTCTGCGCTCTCTGTGTCTCTGTGGTTCAATCTTATTCTATTAAAATTCATGCAATATCGCACCGCCATCCTGGCTAATTGCTAAATACCGCCCTTTCCCTGTGCATAAAAAAAGGGGAAGCGCGCTCCCCCTTTGTACTGATAAGCTTTGTAGCCAACTAGCCTGAACCATTGGCCAGGCTAACCCCACAGCTTTATTAAGCGGCGAGTGCTTGTTTCGCTTTATCAGCTATTTTTGTAAAGGCAGCCATGTCGTGAACGGCCAGGTCAGCCAGCACTTTACGGTCGATCGCAACATCTGCTTTAGTCAGACCATTGATCAGACGACTGTATGACATACCACACTCATGCGCAGCGGCATTAATACGTACGATCCATAATGAACGGAATATACGTTTTTTAACACGGCGGTCACGATAAGCATATTGACCCGCTTTGATAACGGCCTGATGTGCTACACGATAGACTCTGCTACGTGCACCGTAATAACCTTTTGCTTTGTCTAAAACTTTTTTATGTTTAGCTCTGGCTTGTACGCCTCTTTTTACTCTTGGCATTGTTCTATTCTCCGCTTAGACGTAAGGCAGCATGCGTTTAAGCATCTTTGTATCGTTATCATGCACTAGTGCATCATCACGTAGATGACGTTTACGCTTAGTACTCTTCTTGGTCAAAATATGACGACGATGTGATTGACCGCGTTTAAATCCACCAGAGCCGTTTTTGCTAAAGCGCTTAGCAGCTCCTCGGTTTGTTTTCATCTTAGGCATAAGCCTTCTCCAAAACTAAAATTCTATTCTATTAACTGTTAATGTAATAACAGCTAACTAATAACTGTTACTTATTGGTCTTTTTAGGACCCAGCACCATGACCATCTGGCGGCCTTCCATACCCGGCATCTGTTCAACGTTGGCGATATCTTCCAGATCAGCCACAACACGCTTTAACAGTTCCATGCCCAGTTCCTGATGCGCAAATTCACGCCCTCTGAAACGCATGGTTACCTTGGTCTTATCTCCATTTTCAAGAAATTTGGTTAGCTTGCTCAGCTTGACCTTATAGTCACCAACCTCGGTACGAGGACGGAACTTGATTTCTTTCACCTGAGTGCGACGCTGTTTCTTTTTCGCACCCTGCTTTTTCTTGCTGTTTTCAAACCTGAATTTACCGAAATCCATAATTCGGCAAACAGGTGGTTCCGCATTCGGAGAAACCTCAACTAAATCCAATGAAACACTTTTTGCTTTTGCTAGCGCCTCTTCACTTGTCAAGATGCCGAGCTGTTCACCTTCATGGTCAATAACACGAACTTCAGGATAAGTAATGTCGCTATTTATGCGCGTCTTTTTTGGTGAAGCGATGGTTTTATTCCTCCAAAACAGCATGACCGCGGCACGCGATCTCCGATGAGAACCGGTTTACTATGTCATCAACTGACATCGCTCCCAGATCTTCACCGCTTCGCGTGCGGACGGCCACTGTATTCGTTTCAAGCTCCCGATCGCCGATAACCAGCATGTAAGGAACTCGTTGTAAAATGTGTTCGCGAATTTTATAGCCTACCTTCTCATTTCTCAAGTCCAATTCGACCTTAAATCCTTGTGAAGCAAGATTTTTTTGCACTTTTTTGGCAAATTCGGCCTGTTTGTCGGTAATATTGAGAATCACGGCCTGAACAGGCGCTAACCAGAGTGGAAATTTAGCCTCGTGCTCCTCGATCAAAATACCGACAAATCGTTCAACTGAACCCAATATTGCGCGGTGCAACATCACCGGAGTGCGTTTACTGTCATCAGCCGCAATATACTGCGCATCCAGCAGGCCCGGCATGGAGAAATCAACCTGCATGGTGCCACATTGCCATTCACGCCCGAGACAGTCTCTTAAGACAAATTCGATCTTAGGGCCATAGAAAGCGCCTTCACCCGGCTGCAGCTTCCAGTCCAGTTTTTTATTGTCCAGTGCCACTTCCAGCGCTTTTTCGGCTTTATCCCAGGCTTCATCATCACCCACGCGCTGCTCTGGCCGTGTTGATAACGCCACCTGTATATCGGTAAAACCAAAATCACCATAGACTTCATAGACCAGATCGATAAAGGCTGACACCTCGTCCTGCAGCTGGTCTTCGGTACAGAAGATATGCGCATCATCCTGCACAAAATTTCTCACCCGCATCAGACCATGCAGCGTTCCCGAAGGTTCATTGCGGTGACAGGAGCCAAACTCAGCCAGGCGTAATGGCAGATCACGGTAGCTCTTCAACCCCTGATTAAACACCTGTATATGACAGGGACAGTTCATCGGTTTAATCGCGTAATCACGGCTCTCCGAATGCGTGGTAAACATCATGTCACCAAACTTGTCCCAGTGACCTGATTTCTCCCACAGGCTGCGATCCACGATTGATGGCGTATGAATTTCCTGATAATCGTGCTGACGTAATTTTTCACGGATATAGTTCTGCACCGTCAGGTAGATGGACCAGCCTTTATCGTGCCAGAACACCATGCCCGGCGCCTCTTCCTGCATATGAAAGAAACCCAGTTTTTTACCCAGTTTTCGGTGATCACGTTTTTCTGCTTCTTCCAGCTGATGCAGGTAAGCATTTAACTGTTTCTTGTCTGGCCAGGCAGTGCCATAGACACGCGTCAGCATCTCGTTATCAGAATCACCACGCCAGTAGGCACCGGCGACTTTCATCAATTTGAAGCCTTTGCCCAGTTTGCCGGTGCTTGGCATGTGCGGGCCACGGCAGACATCAAACCAGTCACCCTGACGATAGATAGAAACCTCCTCGCCCTCTGGAATAATGTCCTTGATGATCTCTACTTTGTATTTTTCACCGATATCGCTAAAGACTTTTACCGCTTCATCCTTATCGATAACTTCACGCACTATCGGTAAGTCACGTTTAACGATCTCACGCATACGCTCTTCGATAACTTTTAGATCATCATCGGTAAAGGGTTTGTCGCGGGCAAAATCGTAATAAAAGCCGTTTTCGATCGCTGGGCCAATCGTTACCTGCGTACCCGGGAACAGCTCCTGAACCGCCTGCGCCATTATATGTGCAGCATCGTGACGCATCAGCTCTAAAGCATCTTCATCACGCGAAGTAACGATGGCAAGCTCAGCGTCACTCTCTATAAGGTATGAAGCATCGACCAGCTCACCGTTTACACGGCCCGCCAGGGTTGCTTTCGCCAGGCCCGGGCCGATATCACTGGCCACGTCCATTACGGTCAATGGCGCATCAAAAGCACGTTGAGTACCATCAGGCAGGGTAATAACAGGGTTATTTTGTGGCATGTTTTCTCCAGTGGCGACCACTACGAAAGGCCGCTTGTTTTTTTAAAGAAGTTTGCAGATGCAGTCATCAGTTGCATGCGTTTAACTGCCTACCGCAAACTGATGACTGCCAACTTATATTGGTAGGCACGAGTGGATTCGAACCACCGACCTCTTCCATGTCAAGGAAGCGCTCTAACCAACTGAGCTACGCGCCTAAAGGTCACAACTTATTTCATTTTTATACTCAATATGAGTTTACGCAGCATGAGTGGATTACTCCGGGCTTCCTGCCCTACGCCCTGCGGGCCGCCTATAAAACAGGCGTTCAAAATCGTTCCCGACGATTTTGTCGAACCACCGACCTCTTCCATGTCAAGGAAGCGCTCTAACCAACTGAGCTACGCGCCTGTAAGGCCGCGAACAGTAACAAAATATAGTGTTTTACTCAAGAAACTTTTTATTAAAATTAAATAAATAAGATAAGTCAAACGTAGATTTACACAATATTTGTCTTACAATAATCCCAGTAACACTAATTAAATGTATTTTTGAATGAGCAACAAACCAAGGAGACACCTAGCATGAAAAATTATACGACACTTTCTACATCCACCGCACTTTTCACTGGAATATTATTAATCACAGGCTGTAGTAGTGACGATGCTGGAGGTGGTGGCGCAACTGTTCCAACCAATGCCATTGTTATCGACAGCACCAATGCTGAAATCACCGTCCAATCAGCAGCAAGCTCTGCGGACAATTTAGCTACAGTGCTCGCCGTCGATAGCAACCAATTCATAAACTTACAAAGCGCGCTTGGCGTCGTCAAACCACTACTGAAAAGCCTTGCTGACAACCCTTCTGCCAATACTACAACCGGGATAACTTATAGCGAACCTTGCAGTGGGGGTGGATCTATTTCTGGTTCATTCAACAGTACAGGTGATGGCACCAATTACTCAGATAGTGGCTCAGGCAGTTTCAATGCTTGCGTAGAAGCAGGATTTACAATAAATGGCAGCATATCCTTCTCAAATTCTGGAAGTTATGTAACAGGCGCTTATACAGAAAATGCATCCGGCTCATTGAATATGTTATTTAATGGCGGTAGTGACTCATTCAAATTCACTGGTTTTGTACTTGCTATAACCGGGAATAATCAGACCTTTGAATACTCCATCAATCAATTAACATATTCCATAGACTATGTTATCGGCGGTACGCAGGGGGGTGGCTTCCTGGTTACTCTCACCGCTCCGATCGTTGAAAACAACGGCGGTAGTTTCTCATGTCCAGAAAGTGGCCACATTACCGTTACTGGCGCAAATGGTACAACAGCGGAAGGTATTTATAACGGTGATAACACGATGACAATCAAGGCCAATGGCGAAATCGTTAATGCTTCTGCACCCTGTTATTACTGATCAAAAACTTTTTTAGTGTATAAAAAAATAACGGGGCCTAGGCTCCGTTATTTTTTATGAATAAATTAATTTTTCTTTCTAGCATATTGCTGTTCATTACGACCACATCTGTTGCGGAATCTATTGCAGAAACTCGATGCTCGCGTTTTTTGTCCCTGTGTTTTTATTCCACCATTGTGCCCAGTTATAATGCAGCTATGCCCTGCCTCTTATATCCATATAGCCGTACCATAGCTAAAATTTAAACCTTTTACCGGCCGGACTCCTGCCTGGTGTTCACTGCTCCTTGTCCACTGCTCAACCAGCTGAACTAGTCGCCTGAAAGGCCGCGAACAGTAGTAAAAAACACCATTTTGCTCAAGACACTTTTCAGTAAAATCAAACATATTAGATAAAGTAAAATATTGACCTGTATCAATGACATATAAAAAATATTTTATATACTGGTTAATGCAAGATAATTACTAGCACAATTAATTTTTAATAAAAGAAAGGGAGATTATTATGAACAAATATCTAACAATTTCAGCTTCAACGATGCTTCTTTTTGCCGGGCTATTTTTAATTACAGGCTGCAGCAGCAGTGATGACGCCCCTGTCAGCACTACGCCTACCCCTACAGTTCCTGTCAGTGGCGACTGGGACATTTCGAAACAGTCACTTCAGCTCAGGACTGCAATGGTACTGACCTCTATGTAATTACTTCACACAAACGGTTAACAGCTTATCTGTAACAGGGACAGCCGGCGGTCTTGTTACCGGAACAGTAAGTGACGACGCACTTAAATTAACTGGCAGTAGGCCTTTTGATCTTGGCACAATTACCTATAGCTCGATAACCGGTACAGTCAATGCAACCTGTTCAATGATGAACCTTAATACCACCTGGACATACGCAGAACCAGGCTTTTCATGTAGTGGTACCGGCACTATGGAGGCAACCAGATTAGGTGGTGGTACCTGTTAAATAGTCGGATGTTACTTGTCGATAAACTATAAATCCCGGCCCTGCTTTGCAGGGACCGGGACTGTTTTTGCCTGTATATAATAAACGAATCATAAGATGATAATCTACCTAACCCTGTTATGCATTATACCAGCCAGCCTCTTCCCGTTTCTCCACAAAAAACTTAACCAGTAATGAACATCAGCTTCACCGGAATAGACTTTCAGAAATCTGGAGAGATGTTGGATGGCACATACACCACCGCCAAATCAACTTTTGCAATTGACTTTATCGTCAATGGCATCAGTAGCGGTGGTTTCCTGTCAGAGTTAAACGCAGCCATTGTTGAAAGCGATGGTGATTCCTGCCCTGAAAGTGGCGCTATCAAAATTACCGGTGGCAACAATACAACGGCTGAAGGCATTTACAATGGTGATGGCACACAATGACCATAAAAGCCAATGGCGTAGTTGTCAATCCAGCCGCACTTTGTTATTAATAAATCATAATATCAATTAAATATGACATAATAACGGGGCGCAAGCCCCGTTATTATTTATGAATAAATTAATCATTATTTCTGCCATCTTATTGTGCCATTCGGCTGTAGCGTTAGCAGAATCTATTGCAGAAACACAACTGACCATTTCGCCATCGTTACTGCATTTCGATTACACCGAATTCAGCACCACGGATCAAGAGCTGGATAATGAATCAGGCTGGTTACCCGGACTGGAAGCAAGACTAAACCACTCGTTTGCCAGCGACTGGTCATTCGCTATAGTGAGCGCATACTATTCAGGCACGGTCGATTACCTTGGACAAACTCAATCGGGCATTCCTCACTCGACAGACACTGAAACCGATCTGTTTCGAATCGGCGGCCAGGTAAACAAAGAAGTTTATAAAAAAATACGTTTATTTCTCGGTGCACAATCCCATCAGTGGGACAGAGACATCAAAGACAATAACAATGTTAGTGGCATATACGAGACCTACAAATGGCTGGAATATTCTATAGGACTAAATTCGGACGTTTACACCAGAGAAAACAACACATTAAATTTGCAAGTCGCTTACCTTTTAATAAGGAATGCAACTATAGATGTCGACCTCACCAGAGTAAATTTAGGTTCAACAACACTCGATATAGCTGACGGCACAGGCGCACGTATAAACTTGACCTGGAAAACAATAACCACAAACAACATCAACTATGGCCTGTCTTTATTTGCTGAAGGCTGGGACTTTGGCCGCAGCAACACCAAACAAACGCAGGGCGGATCATCAATTGTTTTTGTTACAGAACCCAGAAGCGAAACACGAAATATTGGACTACAATTTAACATTGAATATAATTTTTAAAGCATGCAACATTAAGGAATGAAAATTTCAGGGCTGTCTAATGAAAAATAGTTCGGCCAGTAATCGTTCTCAAAGTCTTGCTGCACATCTTAGCCTGTGGATCATTTCACTGGGCGCTCTTATTTTCATCGCTGTCTTGAGTACAAATTATTTTCTCTCACGATTTTTACTTGAAGATTATGTTAGCGATCTGGCCAAAACAAAAACATCCTCGACCGTCCGGAAAATTGAAACCACTTTCAACACTGTCTCATCCAATGCTGACGCGTTAGCGGCTGTAATAGCAAGCAGCGACGTTACTGAACGACAGATCCATCAAACGATAAAAGCCTTTTTAAATACCAACATGGATATATTTGGTATGACGGTTGCCTTAGAACCACAGACATTGATCGGCTCCATCGGTGACTTTTCACCTTATTTCTACAGAAAAGACAACAGCATCGCATTTTCTGACCTGGCAAGCAGTAACTATCAATATAAAAACTGGGCATGGTATAGCGAGCCGAAAAAGTTAAATACTGCCGTATGGTCAGAGCCCTATCTTGATGAAGGTGGCGGCAATGTTTTAATGACCACCTACTCCACGCCGATATATCTAGCCGATGGCAAAACCTTTGCGGGTATAGCAACGGCCGATATCGAACTAGAATGGTTAG
>CAVWAI010000001.1:0-11501 GCA_963752725.1 uncultured Gammaproteobacteria bacterium | reverse complement strand
GGTGATGTGCTGGTATTGACAAAGGCAATGGCTGAACTACGAATATCTGCGTCAGATATGGAACTTAATCCAGACACAATGGAGGCCGCTTGCACTGATGTTACTTTGGCAATCACTGCCAGTAGTACCAGTATAATCGGCAGGGAATTCTTGAAAATATATAACATTCTATTAAAGCTGGGGAGCAAATATCCGCATAGTATTTTCTGCGATACGCCGCACTGTGGATGCTTTTGGCATCTGCTCCTCTGAATTAGTTATAAAGCCTTGCATCCATGCCTCTACCTCACTGATGATCGTTTCAGAATAATATTTGTCAGTTTCATTTAATGAGTACCCTTCTATCCCGGTTAGAGATAGGCCGCAACATATATCAAAATACCAGAGATCCTGTTATCAAAAAATAAACTTATGTTCGCTGGTGTCCTCGGTTACCTTCAAAGAGTTACTATTAAGCCCGATTCCCAGGCCAACGTTTTTAAAGGCACGGTATTCCATTGCCAGCTGAGCATCTGTATATATACCATCCCAGTCATCAAATTTAAGGGCGAATGCTTCTGTTCTAAGGCCCCAGCTAAATTTAGGTGTCACATTGGATTCGGCACGGACAAAATTATCAATAGTCACCGGCTTATTATCCGTAGTAGCCATTGCCCATGGCGACAGGCCAACTCCGCCAACTGCAAAAACGGCAGCGAATATATTTGCAACACTATTAAAGGATACGATCTTCATATTATTGCCTCTTTTATTTTATTCCATTCTTCATTGTCGCAAAAATCTGGAATTCGACAATTGATTTCTATCATATTTAAATCGGATATAACTACTATATAAATAAACCTGTACGACTTTCGTTACGAGGGTGGAGCCCCCATATTTCAGATGAAATCAGCTTCAATTAAATCGAATATCAGCGACAACCATTGCGTGGTCAGACAGTGTATCCGGCAATACCTGGTAGTCCACAAATTCAAGGTCTTTCGTAATCAATATCCAGTCGAGCCGTTTGTCTTTATAAGAATTACAATTAGCCGCTTCAGGTTTGTAGGTTATAAAACGTGATTTTTCAGTAAGCTCTTTTATTACCGACGTCTCGGCCAGCCACTCGCTGTTGAAATCACCCAGGACAATCGTCGGGTTCGTACGTGCAGACAATATCTCTAACATCTCACCGATCTGCTCATCACGGACCGACTGCCGTGAAAAGTCCAGGTGCACAGAAATGATATCAATTTTCCGTGATTTATTTTTATCATCAGAAAACCATTCGATCTGTGCAAGCACAAAACCTTTATCCAGAGTTGGCGGTGAAGGTTCAAAAGTGTGTTTTATCGTTTCAATGATCGGCCGTACTGAAAGCAATGCTGTTCCGTACGAATAAAGCCAGCCTTCTGCATTACTTACATGGCTTCGCCATGGATATTCAGCAGCAGCAGCCAGATAGACGACATGATTAAAACTTCCGCTCCAGCGCGATACTGCATCTGCCTCCTGTAAAGCAACAACATGCGGTTTGTACAGACTCAGTACATCAGCGATATCATCCAGGTTTTCTTTAAAAGTATTTTCCCAGACGAATAGCTGGTTGATGCTGTCTTTTCTGCCATGAGCGAGGTTAAGGGTGGCAACGCGAATTACAGAATCCGGATCACCCTGCTGAACAGTAATGTTTTTATCTGCTTGAATATCTGCATTGTAAGTCGTGCGATGCCGCGGATCTAATGTTGCGCACGCGACAACAGCAACCAAACCCAGGGGGAGAACAAGCTGTCGAAATAACATGAAACTGTTACTTACCGGTTCTGATATCGGTTCAGATCAAAAATGCCGGACAATCTCGGCTGTTCTCGCGCATATTGCCGGTTGAACCAGTCCGCATGTTTCCAGAAATCCTCACTGGTTCTGCGCAGGCCATAACGCGCAACAAACTCTTCATATTCCTGCCGGTTTTCGATTGCATTATAATCTGCAACAAATGCTTCGATATCGTCCAGTTCTACTATATAGAAGAAATTTGGGTAGGTGCCCTCCAGCCATCTGACCACAGTTTGTGTATCCTCTTCATAATCACGCCGGTCTATCAGTTTCTCATCGGCGAACAATGAAGTAACACTGGTATATGATTTATTACTGATCATGCTATAAGCAAGGTCATCCTCTGGCTTGCCACCCATCTTCACACGCACGAATGAGATTTCAGGCAAAATCTGGACGATTAATCCATCCATTTTCGCCGCTTGCTGCATTATTTTATCGACGCGCAGAATATTATTCGAAACCTCTGGCTTACATTTATCGATTGTGCAGCGGTTGATATAATCGCCATCGCCGGCTAATGGGCCAAGATACTGCTCAAGTTGACGGTACAACTCAAGCTGAGGATTATCAGATTCATAGCCGGTAACAAACTCCCTGTTTAACCAGCTAACCTTGCCCTCGTCACCTTTGTTACTCTTACGAATACCCTGGTACCAGGAATCGCGAATTATCTGACGTTTATCTGCTGGCATAAACGCCAGGAAGTAATCCTCTCCTTCGGTACGCAGAAAATCCATGTAGAGACGGGTGTTCAGCTGGTGACCCAGGTTACCATAGACATCATAACCGGCAACCAGCAGATAGTGGATCCGCTCCAGCACCGAGAAATCTATCACCCAGGCAGTTTCCGGGTAATCACCGATAAAACCGAAGTTAACCGAAGCGTTGTCCATATGCCTGAATATGGTCAGTGCAGCATTCGGGTTTTTTCCATCCCCTTTCCAGATGTAGTGCATCGCGTCTTTAATATTTAGCGGATCTACATCTCGAATGGCCAGGTCTTTCGTCTTAATATATTTCTGGAACAAACTCTTGTAGTAAGTCCTGCTGCTGAACAATCTAAAGTTATCTTCCAGTTCTGTCGGTGTTGCCAGATAATCTGCCGTAGCATTCAGGAACTCGTCATTCAGAGACATAATACCGGCATCAGGATCAAAGAATACGACCCAGAACTGGTCTTCGATTACGTTCAACGCTACCTGGCCGCGACAGACAGGCCCCTTGATAAAACCTTCGATAAAGAATCGCGCTTCATCCAATAAAAATTTATAGCGTGATTTGACGGGTATCGCCGCAAAGGTCTTTATCGGGTTGGATGCAACCGTTGCCTCATAAGACGGCAGACTAGCTACTTCGTATTCAGTATCAAGAAACAGTTCTTTATAACGCTGCATACGCTTGCTTGATAACTCGTACACCATATGTGTTTTGGCAACGATACTGCCCTGATGGCGTACCAGCCTGTAATAGACAGAACCTGCTGCGACATCATAGGGACGTCGAGTGGGTATTACCTCAACAGGTTTACCCGGCGCTGTGCTTGAACGTACCATGCGATAGAATTCGCGATTATCCGTTCCTTCAAAATGCAGGTGCGCCTGGAACAGGTGTTCGTACAGGTAACGAGCAAAAAGTTTTTCCTTGTTACTGCTGCCATTGATAAAACCTTCCCATTTTTCTATCTGCTTTGCTACAACTTTTGATGGGGCTTCATCTTCAGGCATAGGCGCACCCTGTGCCAGCCAGTGTACCAATGTCGTGTGTTCTTTTCTGTTCAGGTTTGGCATTGCATACGGCATACCACCCTTAGGATGTTTAGCGGCATACTCGTCAAACTCACCCAGCGTCGGACATGTCTGTGCGCGATCAATACTTACATCGAAATCATCACTGAGCATGCCTGTAGTCGCCTGTGGATACAACCGCTTTTGTCGCAGCATGTGATACATAACAGAGTCTTCAAGATTTCTAACTTTATTGACTTCACCTTCATTCAACATAGTTTCAAATCCCTTTTTCCGCCATTCCTCGGTTGTCATCGCATCGATAAACAAACGTGTTGGCGCATCAGCTGTAAGACGTGAAGCATTGTAGACTTTCTTTTTATTGGCGCCGCGATGGATACCTTCAGGGGATGACAGTTTTAACTGGCAGGGTGCATCATAACATCCGTGACAAACTACACAGCGGCTATCAAGAATAGGCTGCACTTCTTCTTTAAACGAGATGGATTCTTTTGGTAATGTGTACAGCAGATCATATTCGACCGTTGCCTGCTCTGCGGTAACCGATTTTTCTGATGATGAACAGGCTGATAGAAATAGCATGATCAGGACAAAACCAGTTAATGCTGTGGAGTTTTTTATTGTAGATACAACAGATATATGCATTCGATTCCCTTTCCTGTTTGTGTTCATACCCTGTACCTGCTCTAGTCTACATCAGGTACTCTAAGCCAAGTGCACGAACAGTCTTATAGATACCTCGCTGCTTACGCGCCGGCCCGGCTTTGCTACTATCACTCTCCATAACTTTTCTTCGCATCTCCAGCCATTCAGGTGACCCCCAGCGATAGGATGTAGCCTTTAACTGTTCGAAGACATCAGCAAGCTCATCGCGCACTTCATCTCCCAGGAAGAAGAAACCCAGTTCATTGTTATACAGGTTTGAGCGGTAATCAAAGTTACTGGTGCCGACGAAACCAGCCTTTTCTCCATAGATGAATTTGGCATGCAGTTTTCCATAGTGGGTATCACCGCCGAGGATGACCGAATCGACTCCGCCGGTCTGATAGATGAAAACTTGTGGATGGTTGATGAGTCGCTGCCACTCTTCGCTTTCGACGACCTCCGGATTGAACTCACCTTTCTCTACACTGGATAACCAGGCTTTCTGCAATTCAGGTGTCAGCAAGAAACGCGGTGACATGCCCATATCGATGATCGCCTGGGTAAAGAAGTTATCGCTGGTCATTACCGAGTTAGTGATGACCTCCAGTTTGAAATCGGGGTTCTTACTTAGCAGCTCTAATGTCTCTTTTGCACCATCGTAAACCACCTCGCCATCCTCATCATAATATAAGCCACTGAACAAATACGGTGAGACGATCTGCAACGAACCGGTCATTGGACCTTCTTTTATAGCCTCATCCATAATTTGATGGATTAAATACTGGATAGAGTTTGGGTTTTTTTCCAGATTTTCGACGACATTGGTTGTTACGTCTGTACTGGTGAGATTACTTAACTGATGTGACAGACGTACCTGTGTTTCATGAAAATCCTCACCCATATAGCGTGGCATATCATCCATGCGTTTTTTTATTTCAGGAAATGCTTTTAAAGTTGCCAGACTTTGCTGCGCCTTGTTGCGGTGAAAGATGTACCTGTCTTCATACTCACCTTCATCAAATTCATCACTTGCTTCATAGGGCTTGATACGCCGGTTGCCTGAATGTGCAAACAATAATGAGTAATAGATTTCACTAACTCTGCCGATGGAGAACTCTTCATGACCACTGTCTTTACCCGCTTTGATCAATATTTCCAGGTCACGAAATGCATCGAAGTCTTCTGAACCGTCTTTATTGATACCGTAATAGTCGAGCGAGATATTACGTCCACCCGTCATGACTGTGGTCTTATCGGGAAAAGAGCCATCGACAACCAGCAGCTTGTCATGCGAGCGCCGATTAAACTCAAACTTCGTTATGGCATTAAATATGACGACCTGAACGCGTGCTTTTTTCGTCGTCAGTTTGCCATCGGCGTTACGGATAAAACCGGCATCGGCAGCACATGTTTCAACTGCTCGCAACTCGGAATGCCCTGGACTAAAAGAGCCCAGCGAGTCGACCATGATGCGCACATCGACGCCGCGTTTTACCGCATTACACAAGGCACCAAGTACGGCATACCCGACAATGTCGGTCTTGAATATATAATATGTCACATCAACCGTATGCTGCGCGTTCTCGATCAACCAGATCTTTGCTGCTAAGGAATCCATCGCCTCGCTATGTGCCGGTCCAATAATTTTTGCCTGTGCAGAGTTGATCGGAATCTGCGCTTCTGCGCCGAGCACTATTGGATCAATGGTTAGTTTGGAGGGTGGCAGCCATGTCCGTATATCATATGTATCATTGATTGTTTCATCATCAACGGCATCTGCCGGCGGACAGTCCTGCATCTGCAATGTGCCTGGCGGACATTGTTGCTGCGGAATGCTGGTACAGCCATAAAGTAGCGCAGACAGTATAGCCATATAAAGCATGTGCAGATATTTCATATCGATTTACCTTAACCAATAATAAAAAAAATTTACCGACTTAAGTCAAATTCTGACATGCCTCACATTAACATAATTGACCATGCTTCATAAAAAAGTGATTGATGCACCGTGCTCGCCATGACATTTATTTTCCTAATATGTATAACTAACCCCAAAGGTTATACGATAATCATTCGGTTCAGGTGATGTACCATCTGCAGCCTGTGTTGGATGTGCGGTCCTGTCCCAGATGAATGATGTATCTAAGTCCAGCGCCCCTGTTATTTCACTTTCTACTGTGAGAATAATATGGTGCGTATAACCACCGGACGCTTCATTACCGACCTGTATATTGTACCTGGCAATAAAATCGATGGTTTTTGTAAGTTCAATATCATAGTTAGTCCTTAATACTGCTGCAGCCGTTGATTCACTGCTGTTCTCACCTGCTGCAACTGAGATAAAATCAGTCTTCACATAAGCCGGACCACCGGCAAATGATAGTTCAGTTCTGCCATCATCAATAACGGTATAACCTAAACCGGCACCCAGGGTTGATTTCAGATCAATATTGGTGAATGGGTCGCGATAAAATTCAATGAAAACCGGCGTATAAAAAAAGTAACGGGTTTTATAATAGTCGTAACTGGCATTCAGACGATGATTGTTAATTGTCTCAACCAGACTTCCATCACCACCATTAGTCTTTGAGATATTACCGATATAATCCATTAAAAAACGTGAAGTTGAACCACGTCTTTTTATGTTGACCCTTGCTGTATAATCGATCTGGTCAGTATTACCTTGCCTGAGATCTAAACCTAATGTTGCTTTGATCGCCCAAAGGTCACGTTCCCTTTTTCCACCGGGTGCAAATGAAATCAAATCTGAACGATGGTATGTCTGGTTTTCATAATCATTAATTATTTCTACACTATCATCGGTAACTTCCAGGATACCTGAAGTTGCACCAATGCTTTCTATATTGACGTTATTAACACTGTGACTACGCAGGATTTTGACATCGCCCCAGTCAATCTCCAGCAGATCCAGCTTGTCGCTGTCGAACTCAAGACTGTCTTTATACATACCCTTGATCTCACCCTTAAGCCATTCATTAGAGGAAAGCTGAACCCAGTCATATTTAACGGCTGAGGGAATCCACTCTTTGCTGGCTTGATTAGAGTCTTTTTCAGAAGACTTAACTTGTTCGATAATAGCCTGTGACTCTTTGGCATCTTTCGCTACATCTGCAGACGTCTCAGTTTCAGTTGTTTCTTCAGCCAGGACCGCGAAAGAAAATAAAAAAAACAAGAAAAAATTTGATGTCGTTGTTTTAAAGATCATTTGTGTATTTAATGAAAAATGAAACTTAAATAATACAGAAACTGAGGATAGGTCGCTAGTGGTTAATCTTTACAGGTACTTCAGCCAGATCGAATGTACATGTTTCGCTTTAAAGCTGCGATACCAGAGGCAGAATGGGTAGAGTAAAACCAGCAAAACAAGGCTTATAACAAAAGTCGTATTTAAATCAGAAAAATGCCGCAGTCCAGCATGCGTGGCTGTGCCTTCAAGGATCAACCTGTGCACCAGGTAAAACATCATCGCGGTCTGGCCGAATACTAGCAGTACACCATTAGGCCGGTCACCGATCAGCCGTTCGAGCCAGATAATCATCGCCATGATGATCGACATGATACCTAATTCCAGGAAGGTAAAGGCAGCAGATGGCGGGTACTTACTGACGTGTAACCAGTGTTGCCAGCTATTGTCCTCGCGGTATAAAAACATATTGCCATATCCGTTGTTATAACGGATCACCGCAAACGCTATCAGCGCTGCAAACCCAAACGATAACAATAATGTGATCGGTCCAACGTTTGTCTTACCGTCTTTATAAGCCAGGAGGTATCGACCAAACACCCAGCCAGGTATCATCATCGCTAACCACGGCAATAAGGGATATTTGATAACCATGGTCGATGTCGCATAGGTCGAGACAAGTAGAGCCGCAATAATCGACTCAGTATTTTCCTGCGGCGGTCATACCATCAAAGTAAGCATCTCGCCAAAACCGATCCAGGCCAATGCACACACGATCAACGCAGTGCTTGAGAAACGGCGCAACAATGCCATGCACATCATCGCCACACCGATAGCATATAAAACCTGTATGGTAATTCGGCCGGAAAACAAAGATATGATAGTGGGGTCGAGTAAAGCGATGAAGGCGCCGCGCAACAGGATATCTTTATCGATCTGCCAGTTATCGATACCCCTGGATACTTTTCATTCGACACTGATCGCCAACGCCGTGCCGGCTAAAAATACGAATACAGGTGCACACAGATGACTGATCCAGCGGGTAAAGAATGCCATGTCAGGCAAAGGTGACCCCGTTACATAAAGAGCGGCGGAATCCGAAGAGTTATGCTGCGCGTTATAGGCCATCGAGACGTGGTCGACCACCATGAGTATCATGACGAAACCACGCATCCAGTCGATTGCAGCTATACGTTTAGACTTCGTCATTCTGCCCCTATTTTAAGTTACATATTAAAACTATTGCTTTTTTTGCGACTCATTAATCCCAACACCAATCAGACTCGCAACCAGTATTGCCATATAGAACACACCGATGATCGCTTCAATATACACCAGGAAACGCGCAATAGGCGCAACCGGACTGATATCACCATACCCCAGGGTTGTTAATGTGACATAACTGTAATAGGCAACATCGGCAAAATTATCATACCAGACGACCTGTTCGAGCCCATTAAAGGAACCGGGAATACTCTGCGCGATAAACAGGTACATCATCGCCCAGATCAGGCCCATTAACAGGTAGATACAGATGGCGCCGACGATCTTATTAATATCCACTGGTCCTGCAAACAAAACCTGTTTTGCAGCCAGCCAGATCGCCCATAAGTAAAAACAGAATAAAAACAAAAGATGCAGGTAATACAGCTTGAAATATTCGAACAAAACACCAAGAAAGACTACGACTAATATCGAAACCAGTATGCCTACTCCTGAATGAAACCATGCCTTTCCTGACTTAAATCCATAGATGCCAACCAGGATATTGATAACAGAAAAAGCCTGTACGAGATGATGACCAAGAACACCGGGGAACTGGTCGACCAGCGCACCGACGAAGAGCAGCAGTACGATACCAACGGTTAAATAAAGAAAATTATTTTTTTCTGATACGAGTTTCATCTTTAATTTTTTCTGTCATTGCGAGCAAAGCTCGGTAATCTCCTGAAACCGAGTACGTACTGATAGAGATTGCATCGGGCTTAACAATGACGTTTAGTTTAAGGAAATTGCTTCACATGCACCCACCTTATACCCCACTACTTCAGAATCAGAGCAGGAGGTACAACCTGTAGCACCTGTTCTTGTACTACCGTCTTTCAAGGTTGCGCAGACTGGGTCATATTCACGGGTACAGATCTGCGGCCTGGGCTCTTCACACAATATTATATCTAAAGCGCCAGGCTCGTTTAAATCAATTTTTTCATCACTGCTAGTCGCACAGCCAACAGCCAATATGCCAAGTGAAATAACTGGTAGTAATCGTAATACTTTTAACATAACTAAATACCTTAAATAACAGTGTTTATATTTTATAGTTGCGACTCGATCGGTAATATTCCCATAAAGCCAACACCAAATCGACGCCAGAAACCAGTGTACGGATCAACATCGAATGTTACGGGTTCACCGTTTTCATAACCGTGCCATAGGAGTTCTTCATAACCATCTTCGTCTTTTTTCAGCTCAAGGGTAAACGTGTGTTGCGCAATGTCTCGATCAAAATTTTCAGCCATGCCCTCGGCGATCTCAGTGGAATCTAATACCAGGCCGATCTCAGAGTTTTCATAGAACGATCTTGGATCGAGGTTGAGCGAACCGATAAACACCTGCTTGCGGTCGAGTACAAATACTTTGGCGTGCAGGCTGGCTTTCGATGAACCACCTACTCCCTTCTTTTCCTTACGCTGAGCCCGCGTCAATTTTTTATTCATCTCATACAGTTCAACGCCATTTCGTAACAGGTCTTCTCTATATTTGGCATAACCGGCATGCACGACACTGACATCATTCGATGATAATGAATTGGTCAGAATTTTGACGCGTACACCTTGATCAGTGAGGCTTTTGAAAAATTGGACACCGTCATGCCCTGGTACGAAATAGGGAGAGATGATGATTAATTCTTTTTCGATGCTATCAAAATAAGGCGCCAGTTGTGTCACCAGGTGAAGTTCACTGGCATCACGTGAACTGGAAATCTTATCGGGATGATCAACCACCACAGCTGCATCGCCCCAATAGTAAGTGACATCATTATCACGGAGCTTATTCGACAGATCAGAATTAAGCAGAGCGGTCATGTAATTCGAAGTCTGCTGTTCTTCCATAAACGCTATAATTTTTTCTTCCAGCTTCTGCAACTCATCCTCTGATGGACGTTTTTTAATTATTGTTTTTGCTGGATAAGCCAGTGAACTGTTCCAGTACATATCAAAACTGTCTGACACCTCATTAACAACACTTCCTATCGCCAGCACATCGAGGTCGGCGAATTCCAGCGTGGGGTCTGCATCATAATATTCATTACCGATGTTTCGGCCACCGACGATGGTCATCACATTATCGACGGTAAATGATTTGTTATGCATACGACGGGTCACAGAACCAAGGCCGGTCACGAATTGCACACCCCTGCCGATATCACGATCAAAAGGATTGAATATACGCAGTTCGATATTGGGATGACTATCGAGTGCAATGATGCCTTCATCACGCCCATCCAGTCCCATATCATCAACAAGTATACGTACACGTACGCCTCGCTCAGCGGCCTTCCATAAAAAGCCGGTAAAGAGCTTACCAACGAGATCGTTGTGATACAGGTAATACTGCACATCGATGCTGCGCTCTGCCACTTCTGCCAGTGCCGCCCTCGCCACGAATGCATCGAGGCCGCTGCCGAGCAGAACAAAACCGTCTTTAGCTGCGCCCTTCGCCAGGTCAACACGCGCATCTCTGCCTAACATCGTGTCCTGCGTATCAGTAAATGCATAAGACTCAACACGGTTAGCATTATCTGGTAGCGATGCACAACCGCTTAACACCGAAAATAAAGCAAAACACACCAGGTAATTTCTATTCATCAGTACCTTCATATATCCACGCCATCACTTCTGTTCTGCACGGAAGTGCTTTAATTCAGCCATCAACCAGTCCTGCGTCCTGATCGCTTTTTTCCCCGGGCATGCAACCATGTAATAGTCACCACTCATGGTACTTTTTGTTGCTGAGTATTCAATAAATTCTTCTGTATTGTCTATATCATCCCTGAAATAATCATACTTCATCTCGATGTGTTC